>NZ_CALRWD010000019.1:0-58126 GCF_943371775.1 Nocardioides psychrotolerans | reverse complement strand
AATAGCAGCAGGGCCACCTCGTGTGAGGTGGCCCTGCGCAATATTTGTCCGGCGGCGTCCTACTCTCCCACAGCCTCTCGACTGCAGTACCATTGGCGCTGGCAGGCTTAACTTCCGGGTTCGGGATGGGACCGGGTGTTTCCCTGCCGCTATGACCGCCGTAACTCTATGACCCGCATACCCCGCCTGTCGACGACCCAAGATGGGTCGTGGTGGCGAAGACCGGGTGGTCTTTGATGTGGACGCGAACAAACCCTAGGGGTTGTTGTTTCGTAGTGCGCGGAATTGTGGTTTCAGTTGAGGGTTTGTGAGACAAGCCCTCGGCCTATTAGTACCGGTCGGCTGGGCATTGCTGCTGTATACCTCCGGCCTATCAACCCAATAATCTGTTGGGGGCCTTACCCACTTACGTGGTGGGAAACCTCATCTTGAAACGTGCTTCCCGCTTAGATGCATTCAGCGGTTATCACTTCCGAACGTAGCTAACCAGCCGTGCCCCTGGCGGGACAACTGGCACACCAGAGGTTCGTCCATCCCGGTCCTCTCGTACTAGGGACAGCCTTTCTCAAGTTTCCTGCGCGCGCGGCGGATAGGGACCGAACTGTCTCACGACGTTCTAAACCCAGCTCGCGTGCCGCTTTAATGGGCGAACAGCCCAACCCTTGGGACCTACTCCAGCCCCAGGATGCGACGAGCCGACATCGAGGTGCCAAACCATCCCGTCGATATGGACTCTTGGGGAAGATCAGCCTGTTATCCCCGGGGTACCTTTTATCCGTTGAGCGACGCCGCTTCCACCTGCTGGCGCCGGATCACTAGTTCCGACTTTCGTCCCTGCTCGACATGTCTGTCTCACAGTCAAGCTCCCTTGTGCACTTACACTCGCCACCTGATTGCCAACCAGGCTGAGGGAACCTTTGAGCGCCTCCGTTACATTTTAGGAGGCAACCGCCCCAGTTAAACTACCCATCAGGCACTGTCCCTGATCCGGATTACGGACCTAGGTTAGATATCTAGTACGACCAGAGTGGTATTTCAACGTTGACTCCACAACCACTGGCGTGGCCGCTTCACAGTCTCCCACCTATCCTACACAAGCCGAACCAAACACCAATACCAAACTATAGTAAAGGTCCCGGGGTCTTTCCGTCCTGCCGCGCGTAACGAGCATCTTTACTCGTAGTGCAATTTCGCCGAGTCCACGGTTGAGACAGCGCCCAAGTCGTTACTCCATTCGTGCAGGTCGGAACTTACCCGACAAGGAATTTCGCTACCTTAGGATGGTTATAGTTACCACCGCCGTTTACTGGGGCTTAAGTTCTCAGCTTCACCACTTGCGTGGTTGACCGGTCCCCTTAACCTTCCAGCACCGGGCAGGAGTCAGTCCGTATACATCGTCTTACAACTTCGCACGGACCTGTGTTTTTAGTAAACAGTCGCTTGGGCCTGGTCTCTGCGGCCCTCCCCGCTGCCGGCTGCAAGAGCCTTGACGGTTCGGGCCCCCCTTCTCCCGAAGTTACGGGGGCATTTTGCCGAGTTCCTTAACCATGGTTCGCTCGATCGCCTTAGTATTCTCTACCTGATCACCTGAGTCGGTTTGGGGTACGGGCGGCGTATAGCTCGCTAGAGGTTTTTCTCGACAGCATAGGATCAACCACTTCCCCCATACGGGGTCGGCATCACGTCTCAGGCACGTCATCAAAGACAGTGTTCCGGATTTGCCTAGAACACACCCTACCTGCTTACCCGTGGACAACCATCGCCACGGCTGGTCTACCTTCCTGCGTCACCCCATCGCTTGACTACTACCGGTTCGGATCCCACGCTACGCTCACCAGCCTCGCCCCGAAGGGTCCGGTCCAATGAGTTTCGGATGGTTAGCATCACCGGGTTCATCATGGGCGCTACTTTGCCGGTACGGGAATATCAACCCGTTGTCCATCGACTACGCCTGTCGGCCTCGCCTTAGGTCCCGACTTACCCAGGGCAGATTAGCTTGACCCTGGAACCCTTGATCATTCGGCGGAAGAGTTTCTCACTCTTCATTCGCTACTCATGCCTGCATTCTCACTCGTGTCGCGTCCACACCTGGATCACTCCGATGCTTCACCCGCGACACGACGCTCCCCTACCCATCCACACACCTGAACCACGAAGGCTAAGTTATATATGTGAATGCCATAGCTTCGGCGGATGACTTGAGCCCCGCTACATTGTCGGCGCGGAATCACTTGACCAGTGAGCTATTACGCACTCTTTCAAGGGTGGCTGCTTCCAAGCCAACCTCCTGGTTGTCACTGCGACTCCACATCCTTTTCCACTTAGTCACCGCTTAGGGGCCTTAGCTGATGGTCTGGGCTGTTTCCCTCTCGACAATGGAGCTTATCCCCCACTGTCTCACTGCTGCGCTCTCACTTACCGGCATTCGGAGTTTGGCTAACGTCAGTAACCTGGTAGGGCCCATTAGCTATCCAGTGCTCTACCTCCGGCAAGAAACACGCAACGCTGCACCTAAATGCATTTCGGGGAGAACCAGCTATCACGAAGTTTGATTGGCCTTTCACCCCTATCCACAGGTCATCCCCTCAGTTTTCAACCTAAGTGGGTTCGGTCCTCCACGCGGTCTTACCCGCGCTTCAACCTGCCCATGGATAGATCACTTCGCTTCGGGTCTAGATCGTGCTACTCAAACGCCCTATTCGGACTCGCTTTCGCTACGGCTACCCCACACGGGTTAACCTCGCAACACAACGCTAACTCGCAGGCTCATTCTTCAAAAGGCACGCCATCACAACCCCCGAAGGGACCGCTCTGACGGATTGTAGGCACACGGTTTCAGGTACTATTTCACTCCCCGCCAGGGGTACTTTTCACCTTTCCCTCACGGTACTAGTCCGCTATCGGTCATCGAGAAGTATTTAGGCTTAACGGGTGGTCCCGCCAGATTCACACGGAATTTCAGGAGTTCCGTGTTACTTGGGAAATCACTCGACAGACCAAAGCTTACACTTACGGGGCTATCACCCTCTACGGCGCCACTTTCCAATGGGCTTGGACTTCACTTTGGTTTTCTTACTGTCTCATCCGCCGGCAGACGAATATGAATGCTCCCACAACCCCACATGCGCAACCCCTGCCGGGTATCACACGCACATGGTTTAGCCTCATCCGATTTCGCTCGCCACTACTCTCGGAATCACTTTTGTTTTCTCTTCCTATGGGTACTGAGATGTTTCACTTCCCCACGTTCCCTCCACACACCCTATTTTATTCAGATGTGGGTAACTGGACATGACTCCAGCTGGGTTTCCCCATTCGGACACCCCCGGATCACAGCTCGGTTGCCAACTCCCCAGGGCTTATCGCAGGCTCCAACGTCCTTCATCGGCTCTCGATGCCAAGGCATCCACCGTGTGCCCTTTACAGCTTGTCAACACAAACACTCAACAAAAACAACAAAGACACACACTACAAAAACAAACACACAACAACACACAAAACCCACCCACCAACCCGCAACCAGCCCGAAAGCCGATCCCAGATCCTGGGTGACGTCTGCGGTCATCATGTAGATGCTCGCGTCCACTATCAAAGTTTCAAACACCAAGAAAACACCAGACCCAACACCCCCCAACAGGGGGCCGGCCTGATCTCTCAGGGCCCAACAGTGTGTCAACTCCTCCACCCACGCGCATACACCCCGTTTTCCACACCCACAACTCACGTTGAGGGCCGTACTCAGAGATGCCACACGCCAGCTTCAGCGTTCATCGATGATTCCACTAGTGAACACCACCATTGCCACCTGGACGGATGCCAGGCGTGCGGGGCGTGTGCTCCTTAGAAAGGAGGTGATCCAGCCGCACCTTCCGGTACGGCTACCTTGTTACGACTTCGTCCCAATCGCCAGCCCCACCTTCGACGGCTCCCTCCACAAGGGTTGGGCCACCGGCTTCGGGTGTTGCCGACTTTCGTGACGTGACGGGCGGTGTGTACAAGGCCCGGGAACGTATTCACCGCAGCGTTGCTGATCTGCGATTACTAGCGACTCCGACTTCATGGGGTCGAGTTGCAGACCCCAATCCGAACTGAGACCGGCTTTTTGGGATTCGCTCCGCCTTACAGCATCGCAGCCCTTTGTACCGGCCATTGTAGCATGCGTGAAGCCCTGGACATAAGGGGCATGATGACTTGACGTCATCCCCACCTTCCTCCGAGTTGACCCCGGCAGTCTCCTATGAGTCCCCACCATTACGTGCTGGCAACATAGAACGAGGGTTGCGCTCGTTGCGGGACTTAACCCAACATCTCACGACACGAGCTGACGACAGCCATGCACCACCTGTATACCGACTAAAAGGGGCCCCATCTCTGGGGCTTTCCGGCATATGTCAAACCCAGGTAAGGTTCTTCGCGTTGCATCGAATTAATCCGCATGCTCCGCCGCTTGTGCGGGCCCCCGTCAATTCCTTTGAGTTTTAGCCTTGCGGCCGTACTCCCCAGGCGGGGCGCTTAATGCGTTAGCTGCGGCACGGAACCCATGGAATAGGCCCCACACCTAGCGCCCAACGTTTACGGTGTGGACTACCAGGGTATCTAATCCTGTTCGCTCCCCACACTTTCGCTCCTCAGCGTCAGGTAATGCCCAGAGAACCGCCTTCGCCACCGGTGTTCCTCCTGATATCTGCGCATTTCACCGCTACACCAGGAATTCCGTTCTCCCCTGCATACCTCTAGTCTGCCCGTATCGAAAGCAGGCACCGAGTTAAGCCCGGTGTTTTCACTCCCGACGCGACAAACCGCCTACGAGCCCTTTACGCCCAATAATTCCGGACAACGCTCGCACCCTACGTATTACCGCGGCTGCTGGCACGTAGTTGGCCGGTGCTTCTTCTGTACCTACCGTCACCACCCACAACGGGCGCTTCGTCGGTACTGAAAGAGGTTTACAACCCGAAGGCCGTCATCCCTCACGCGGCGTTGCTGGATCAGGCTTCCGCCCATTGTCCAATATTCCCCACTGCTGCCTCCCGTAGGAGTCTGGGCCGTGTCTCAGTCCCAGTGTGGCCGGTCACCCTCTCAGGCCGGCTACCCGTCGAAGCCTTGGTAGGCCATTACCCCACCAACAAGCTGATAGGCCGCGAGCACATCCTCCACCGAAAAAACTTTCCACGACCAACCCATGCAGGTAGTCGTCGTATCAGGTATTAGACCCCGTTTCCGAAGCTTATCCCCAAGTGGAGGGCAGATTACTCACGTGTTACTCACCCGTTCGCCGCTCGTGTACCCCCGAAAGGGCCTTACCGCTCGACTTGCATGTGTTAAGCACGCCGCCAGCGTTCGTCCTGAGCCAGGATCAAACTCTCCGTAGAAAATTCAAACCCGACAAAAAACAAAACTGACAATTGCCAGAATCATTAACTGCCGAAAAAACAAACCCACAAACAATTAAGATGAGGGCATACAAACTAATTCATCGACTATGACACACTGTTGAGTTCTCAAAGATCAGACGCACACCAGAGTTGACGGTTTCCCGTCGCCCCTAGGACACTGGTTCCCACACGACTCTTCCCCGGGCTCTCGTCTGTGGCTCGAAGCCGGTGACGATCATCCGGTGAAGGATTCTGGTGGGTGTCTACCTCGGGGCCGGGAGCCCGACCTCTCGGTCTTGCTCCCCGCCGCTCCCTGGCGACATGGAAAACATTAGAGGAGTTCCTCAGAAGTGCCAAATCGAGTGGACGTGACGCGGGCCACAATCGCGTTTGCGCAGGTCAGAGGCGGTTTGGGGCTGGTGGGGCGCTGAGGGCGGCCACGTCCGCCAGGGTGCGACAGCCGCAGAGACGCATCGTCTCGACCACCTGGGAGCCCACTTCCCGATGCATCCGGGCCACTCCTGGTTCACCATCCGTGAGCGCATAGAGCGCCAGCCGGCCCAGGAAGACCGCATCCGCACCCAGGGACAGCGCCGCGACCACGTCGAGTCCCGACCGCACTCCCCCGTCGACGTAGACCTGGGCCTGGTCCCCCACGGCCGCGATCACGTCGCGCACGACGGCGGCCGTCGACACTGCTCGGTCCAGCTGCCGTCCGCCGTGGTTGGAGACCCACACCGCTCGTGCGCCGGCCTGGACGCAGCGCACGGCGTCGTCGGGTCGGAGGACGCCCTTCACGACGACCGGCAGCCCGGTGTGCTCCGCGAGCCAGTCGAGGTCGTGGGGCCCCAGGTCGAGTGCCTTGTCGGACCCCGGCTGGTCGTCGTGCCCGGCATCGAAGTTGACCCGCAGCTGCGCGGGGTCCACCACGTCCCAGACGACGCGACCCGTGGGGTACTTGGTGCCGACCACCGGTGTGTCCACCGTGAGGACCACCGCGGAGGCGCCGGCCGCCACCGCACGGTCCAGCATCGGCACCGCCAACGTCCGGTCCGCGGGAAGGTATGCCTGGAGCCACCAGTGCACTCCGGTGTCGCCGATCAGCGAGAACCTGGTGCCGGCGTTGGACGAGACCACCATGACCCCGCCGGCCTCCGCGGTCGCCCGCGCCATCGCCAGCTCCCCGTCAGGGTGCACAGCCCGCTGCAGCGTCGTGGGGGCCACGCCCCAGGGCACACCCACCCCCGTGCCCAGCAGGTCGGTCCCGAGCTCCACGTCGGTCACGTCGCGCAGGACGTGGGGGTGGAGCTCGACCGACGACCAGGTGTCGACGGCCCTCGCCGCGGTGCGGCCCTCGCGCGCCCCCTGTGCGACGTACTCGAAGACGGGACCGGAGAGCCGGGCGCGCGCCTGCTCCTCCAGTCCGGAGAGCCAGCGCGCGTCCTCGGTCATGGGCTCAGACGACCTCGACGCCGGCGAACTTCTTCTTGCCCCGGCGCAGGACCAGCCAGGACCCACCGATCAGGTCGGCCTCCGTGGGCACCGCGTCGGGGTCGTCGACCCGGACGTTGTTGAGGTAGGCGCCGCCCTCCGAGACCGTACGACGAGCCTCACCCTTGCTCTTGGCGAGCCCGGTCTCCACGAGCAGGTCCACCACCCCCGGGATCCCGGCTGCCCGGTCGACCCGCGCCGTGCCGGTCTCCTGCAGGGCGGCCGCCAGGGTCGCCGTGGACAGGCCCGTCAGCTCACCGCCACCGAACAGCGCAGCGGCAGCGGCCTTCGCCTGCTCCATCTCCACGGCTCCGTGCACGAGGGCCGTCACCTCGTCGGCCAGGGTCTTCTGACCCTCCCGGAGGAACGGCTTCTCGGCGTGCCGAGCCTCCAGGGCCTCGATCTCCTCGCGCGACAGGAAGGTGAAGACGCGCAGGAGCTCACCGATCTTCTCGTCCTCGGCGTTGAGCCAGAACTGGTGGAAGGCGTAGGGCGAGAGCATGTCCGGATCGAGCCAGAGGGCGCCACCGTCGGTCTTGCCGTACTTGGTGCCGTCGGCCTTGGTCATCAGCGGTGTCGCGATCGCGTGCACCTTGTGCCCGTCGGTGCGACGGATCAGCTCGACGCCGGCCGTGAGGTTGCCCCACTGGTCGGAGCCGCCGAACTGCAGGGTCACACCGTGGTCGCGGTGCAGGTTGAGGTAGTCCATGGACTGGAGCAGCACATAGCTGAACTCGGTGTAGCTGATGCCGGACTCGAGGCGGGTGCGGACGACGTCGCGGGCGAGCATCCGGTTGACGGGGAAGTGCTTGCCGATGTCGCGCAGGAAGTCGATCGTCGACATCGGCGCGGTCCAGTCGAGGTTGTTGACCATCGTGGCGGCGTTGTCGCCCTCGAAGGAGAGGAACGGCTCGATCTGGCTGCGCACCCGCCCGACCCACTCCTGGACGGTCTCGGCGGTGTTCATCACCCGCTCGCCCGCCTCCTTGGGATCGCCGATCATCCCGGTGGCGCCGCCCACGAGCGCGAAGGGCGTGTGCCCGGCGTCCTGCAAACGCTTGGCCGTGAGGATCTGCACGAGGTGACCCATGTGGAGGCTCGGCGCGGTGGGGTCGAAACCGACGTAGAACCGCACGCTCCCGCTGCTGAACGCCTCACGGAGGGCGTCCAGGTCCGTCGAGTGCGCGATGAGGCCGCGCCACTCGAGGTCGTCCAGGAGGGTGGGATCGAGGGTCACGACAAGCCTTTCGGGTCCGGTGCTGCCGGGCACCAGCCTGCCGTATCGACGTACGGGGCGCCCAACGGGTATTCGACTACTAGGGTTGGGCCGGAGGAGGACGCAGTGATCGCAGGCAGGTACTCGCTCGACCGGGAGATCGGGCGAGGAGGCATGGGCGCGGTCTGGCTCGGGCGCGACGAGGTGCTCGGACGTCAGGTCGCGATCAAGCGCATCGGCATGGCGCCCGGTGGCAGCAGCCCCGACCTCCTGCGCGCCGAGCGTGAGGCGCGCCTGGCGGCGCGGCTCAACCACCCGCACGTGGTCGCGGTGTTCGACCTCGTCGACGAGGACGACGCGCAGTGGCTGGTGATGGAGTACGTCGAGGGCAGCACGCTCGCCGAGCTCGTCCGGACCAGCGGCGCACTCCCCGTGGACCAGGCAGCCGCGATCGTCGCGCAGGCCGCGGAGGCGCTGGCCGCAGCGCACGAGGCCGGGATCGTCCACCGCGACGTCAAGCCCTCCAACATCCTGGTCACGCCCGACGGCCAGGTGAAGCTCTCGGACTTCGGCATCGCCCGTGCCGAGGCGGATGCGTCATTGACACAGACCGGTCTGGTCACGGGCTCCCCGGCCTACATCTCCCCCGAGGTCGCGTCCGGGCGACAGGCCACCGACCTGAGCGACGTCTGGTCGCTGGGCGCGACGCTCTTCCACGCGCTGGCCGGCGCGCCGCCCTACGACATCGGCGACAACGTCATCGGCGGCCTCTACCGGATCGTGCACGAGGAGCCGCCCCGGCTCGACACCGCCGGTTGGCTCACCCCCGTGCTCGACTCGAGCATGACCGTCGACCCCGGGGGTCGCTGGTCGATGCAACAGGTCGTGGACTTCCTCCGCGCCGGCCCCTCGGCGACTCCCCCACGGCCGGTGCCCGCCCGTCGTACGCTCGCGGCCGACACGGGGTCGTCCTCGACCCAGGTCATGTCCCGGATCCTGCCCCAGCCCACCGCCGACCCGGGCGGTCGACCGTCCCGACGTCCCTCACGGCTGCTGCCGATCCTGGTGGGCGTCGTGGTCGTCGCGCTGCTCACGGTCATCGGCGTCCTCGTCGGGCTCGACCGCGGTGACGGCACCGGCCAGAGCGGCACCCCCTCCACCTCGGCCTCGTCACCGTCGTCGCCGACGTCCGCCCCGGCCGACCAGCCGACCGCCCGGGGCATCGTCAGCTTCACCGAGGACTACCTCCGGACGGCGAGCAGCGACCCCGCGGCCGGCTTCCGGTTGCTGACCCCCGGCTTCCAGGCCCAGAGCCCCGGCTACGACGACTTCTGGGGGTCGGTGAGCAACGTCGAGGTGCTCAACATCTCGGCCGATGCGGAGAACCTGACGGTCTCCTACACCTACCGCTACGACTACGACACCGGGCGCACCACCGAGACCCGCACCGAGGACATCGACCTGGCGCTCGCCTACGTCGACGGCGAGTACCTCATCTCCGGAGAGGCGTGATGGACCTCCCGGAGCTCTACCGCGACATCGTGGAGACGTCTCCTGACGGGATCTGGGTCTTCGACCTCCAGGGCAACACGCTCTACGCCAACGCCGAGCTCGCCCGGATGTACGGCGTGCCCCGCGACGACTTCATGCGCGTCACGGTCTTCGACACCCTCGACCAGCAGGGACGCGCCCAGTTCGACGAGCACCTCGTCGGCGTGCGGCGCGGCGAGCTCAACGACAACGAGGTGGAGTGCCAGTTCGTCCGGCACGACGGCTCCACCACCTGGATCCTGGTGCGCGAGAGCGCCCTGCGCTCCCCCGACGGCTCGATCACCGCGATCCTGCACCGGATCTCGGAGTTCACGGACCGCCGGGCCACCATCAACGAGCTCGAGGCGAGCCGCGAGCGCCTGGCCGAGGCACAGCGCATCGCCCGCGTCGGCAGCTGGGACTGGGACCTGGTGGCCGACAAGATCACCGCGTCGGCGTGGCTCAGCGAGATCTACGGCCTCACGGACGAGACCTTCCCCCACACCTACGCCCTCTTCCTCGCGATGGTGCACCCCGACGACCTGGCCACGGTCGAGGAGTCGGTGGCCACGTCGATCGAGACTGGCGAGGAGTTCGTCTTCGTCGCGCGCATCCGCGGCAGGGACGACTGGATCTGGACACGCGGACGCGGGATCGTGCGTCGCGACGACAACGGCGAGGTCCTCTCGATGTCCGGCACGCACCAGGACATCACCGAGGTGAAGGAGGCCGAGATCGCCCTGCTCGACCTCCTCCGCCAGAACGTGCTCATGCAGACCGTGGCGAGCGCCGCCAACGAGGCGCACACGCTCACCGACGTGCTCAGCCACGCCCGCAGCCTGGTGGTGCTGCACGACGACTGGCGACGGGCGCGAGCCTTCACCGTGGCCGACGACGGCACCGTCGCGCCGCTCTACATCACCGATGCCGACCGCGAGGCCGACCAGCGGACCCCCGAGGAGACCGCCCGCGAGCTCGCGCTGGCGACCCGGGCCCACCTGGCCCGCGCCACGGTGTGGAGCGAGGATCGGCTCACGATCGCCTTCAACGTGATGTACGACGACGTGGTCCACGCCATCGTCACCATCGCCTCCGACCCGCCGCTCTACCGCCACCAGATGATCCAGGACATGGTCGAGTCGATCGCGCTCCAGCTCGGCCAGGTCGCGGAGCGGGAGCACACCCAGCGGGTGCTCGCCGACGCACGCGACGACGCGATGGAGGCCTCACGACAGAAGTCGGAGTTCCTCGCGACGATGAGCCACGAGATCCGCACCCCGCTCAACGGCGTGATCGGCCTCAACGACCTCCTCATGAGGACCGCGCTCGACCCCGAGCAGCAGCGGCTCGCCGCCGGTGTCCAGGTCGCCAGCAGGGCCTTGATGAGCGTCATCAACGACGTGCTCGACTTCTCCAAGATCGAGGCCGGCAGGCTCGAGCTGGAGCAGGTCGACTTCGAGCTCCGCCCACTCCTCGACGAAGTGGCCAGCGTGATGGCAGAAGCCGCTCGCAGCAAGGGCATCGGACTCGTCGTCGAGTGTGACGACAGCGTGCCCGAGCGGCTCGGCGGCGACCCGACGCGGCTGGCCCAGGTGCTGTCCAACCTGCTGTCCAACGCCGTGAAGTTCACCGACGTGGGCGAGGTGCGCGCCTGCGCACGCGCAGCCCCGCGGGATGACGGCTTCGTGCTGACGGTGGAGGTGAGCGACACCGGGATCGGCATCGCCCCCGAGGAGGTGCCCGGGCTCTTCGCGCCGTTCACCCAGGCCGACTCCTCCACCACCCGCCTCTACGGCGGCACCGGCCTCGGGCTGGCCATCTCCAAGGAGATCGTCGAGGCGCTGGGAGGCACGATCTCCTACAGCCCCCACGTGCCGAGCGGCAGCACCTTCACGTTCACCGCCTCGATGGCGAGCGTCGCCGTCAGCGCGCCGCGTCCCCTGGTCGCACCCCGGCCGGCGGCACCTGCGGAGAAGCACCACCGCGGGCAGCACGTGCTCGTGGTCGAGGACAACGCGGTCAACCAGATGGTCGCGGGCGGGCTGCTGGAGTCCATGGGCTACACCGTCGAGCTCGCCGACGACGGGCTCGCCGCCCTCGAGGTGCTCGCCCGCCGCGCCTTCGACGTGGTGCTGATGGACGTGCAGATGCCCCGCATGGACGGCTACGCCGCGACCCGTGCCCTGCGGGAGATCGAGGGTGGCGGGCGTCGTACGCCGGTGATCGCGATGACGGCCGCCGCCGTCGACGGGGAGCGCGAGCGGTGCCTCGAGGCGGGCATGGACGACTACCTCACCAAGCCGGTCGACCCGGGTGCCTTGGGCGAAGCGCTGGCACGGTGGGCCGGAAAGCCTCACGAGGAGCCTCCCGTGGGCGATGATGTCCTCGTGCTCCCGCCTACCCCGCCCATCGACGGCCTCGACGTCGAGCGGCTCGACATGCTGCGCGACCTCGACCCGGGCAACACCAGCTATCTGGACCGGGCGATCAACAACTTCCGGACCAACTCCGTCACCGCGGTCGAGACCATCCGCGAGCACGTGCTGGCGGGCGACGCCGACCAGATGCGGCAGGCCGCGCACAAGCTCGCCGGCAGCGCGCTCAACCTCGGCGTCGTGACGTCGGCCGCAGCGGCGCGCGAGCTCGAGTGGCTCGGCGACTCCGGCACCACCGACGGTGCCGTCGACCTCCTCGGTCCGCTCGAGGCCGCCCTCGACGAGGGCCGCGCGTTGCTGAGCAGCTACCAGGCGACGTACACCGCCTCCTAGGGCTGGAGCGAGCCGAACCGCACCGCGAGCAGGGCGACGTCGTCCTCCAGGCCCCGGCTGTCACCGCCCAGCTCCTCGAGGAGCTGGTCGAGGAAGGCGTCGAGGTCGCTCGTCGACGTCCTCGAGGCCAGGTCACGCAGGCGAGCGAGCCCCACGTCGAGGGACTCGCTGCGGCGCTCGAGGAGTCCGTCGGTGTAGAGCAGCAGCAGGGATCCGGCAAGGACCGGAGCGTCGTCGTCGTGGCGCACGGTCTCGGGGGCGACCCCGAGGAGGGGTGAGCTGCCGGATGGGCTGTCGAGGAAGCGCGCGGAGCCGTCGGGCCCGACCAGGAGCGGCGGCAGGTGGCCCGCGTTGCTCCACCGCAGACGCCAGGTCGCCTGACCGTCCACGTCGACCTCCTCGACCCGGGCGAGGACGGCGCTCGCGATCGTCTCCAGGCCGAGGTCGCGCATGGCGAGGTCGAGACGCTGGAGGTCGTGCGACGGCGCCCCGCTCGACATCCAGGACGCCATCCGGAGCATGCTGCGCAGCTGGCCCATGACGGCCGCGGCCTCGATGTCGTGGCCGATGACGTCACCGATCATCAGGTCGGTCCACCCGGCCCGGGTGACGACCGCGTCGTACCAGTCACCGCCGACCTGCTCGCGGGCACCGGCGGGGCGGTAGCGCGCCGCCAGGTCGAGGTGCGGCGGCTCCGGGAGGCGGGTGAGCATCGCGTTCTGGAGCGTCAGCGCGACGTCGGAGCGGTCCTCGAGCAGGATCGCCCGCTGCACGGCCTGGGCGGTGTAGGACGCGAGTGCCTCGATCGTGATGCGGTCCTGCTCGGAGAAGGTCCGCTCCGTCGGCCAGACCAGCGCGAGCGCACCGTAGGCCCGCCCGCCGGCCACGAGCGGCACGAAGGCTCGCGCCTCGCCGAGCTGGGCGGGGTTGGCCAGGTGGGGGTAGCGCTCGTTCTGGGCGGCCCGGGTGGCGAAGAAGACCGGGCTCTGGTCGGTCAGGGCTGCACCCAGGGGGTTGTCGAGGCCGAGCGGCAGCTCGGCGAAGCGGGCGGCGGAGCGCCAGCTGGAGGCGGTGTCCTCGATGAAGGTGAGGGTCTCACCGGCGGCCTTGGCAGCCGTCGAGACGCCGTAGGGGCCCCCGGTGCCGGGACCGACGACGAGCTCGGAGGCGCGCAGCCACATGCCGGCGCGCTGGCAGCCCAGCTGCTCGCGGCTGACGGTCGCCACCGACTCGGCGACGGCGGCCAGGGTGTCGGTCGCGGCCAGCCCGGTGCTCAGGGCGAGGAGGGCGCGGCTGCGCTCGTGCAGCTCCTCGGCGGCAGCCAGGGCCGCCGCCGTCGCCTGCTGGCGCTCCCGCTCCCCCAGCTCGGCCGAGCACGCGACCGCGAGGTCCTCGAGCGTCGCGAGCTCCTCGGACGTCCAGGTCCGGGGGGTCGAGTCGATGGCGCAGAGCGACCCGATCACCTCGCCCCGGACGTCGGTGAGGGGCCAGCCGGCGTAGGCGATGACGTCGAGCTCCTCGATCGCCAGGTTGCCGGCCAGGCGCGCATCGAGGCGGGCGTCGCCGATCACCAGCGGGCTCGCGTCCTTGACGACGTACTGGCAGAAGGAGTGGGACAGGGGCGTCTCCCGCACCTCGTCGAGCGGGCCGGGCAGTCCGGCGGCCCCGCGGAAGACCTGACGGTCCGGCTCGACGAGGGAGACCAGCCCGATCGGCACGTGGAGCAGGCGACGGACCAGGCGCGCGTAGTGGTCGAACGTCGGCGCGCTCGTGTCCGCGTCCTGCTGCGTCATGGTCCCCTCCTCCGCCGCTCCCCGGAACGTGACGTGTCATCGTCTCGTGTGAGGGCCGTCTGCGACGAATTGTGCTCGACGGAGGGATGTCGAGGTCGCGCTCGGGAGTAGGGCGGGTGGGGCTCGAACCCACGACCCAAGGATTATGAGTCCTCTGCTCTGACCGACTGAGCTACCGCCCCTCGTCCCGGCGCCGTGACACCGCTCGGGACGACGACGACCCTAGCGGTCGGCGTCGTGGGGCTCGGACCAGGATCCGAGCGACCGGTGCCGGCCGAGGCGGGGCGGGGCGTAGCCGCCCCAGAGGAGGACACGGAGCAGGAAGGTCATGGTGCGCCTCAGCGGTTCACGAGGAGGAGGACGAGGACCAGGAGGGCACTCAGGGCCAGGGAGACGAGCAACGAGCCCGCACAACCGAGCCGGTTGCTGAAGAAGAAGAACATGCGGACCTCGATCGTCGGGAGCTGTGATCTCCCGGTGCCCACGCCGAGCAGCCCCACCGGTCCCGTGGCCGTGAGCCCACTCACTCGGAAGCGGTGACGGTCTCCCCGGTCGGTGCGTAGGCACAGGCGTCGGTGGTCTCCTCGACGCCGTTGGAGGGCTTGGGGGCGCCGGGCTCGCGCTTCTTGGGCTGGATCGCCTTCTCGACGACCGAGCGCACGTAGTCGTAGTCGGGGTCGCCGGAGAAGAACTGCTCGGAGGCCTTGAAGACCACCGAGCGCACCTTGGCACCCTTGACGTCGAGCGCGAGCTCGACGAAGGCGGGCGCGAGGTCGAGCGGGATGTCGGTGGTGACGATGTCCTTGCCGGCCTCGGCGAGGTCGAGGTAGCGACGCAGCAGGTTGGTGGGGTTGGCGGCCTCGACGAGCGCGTCGACCATGCACCGCTGGCGGTCCATCCGGGCATAGTCGTCGGAACCGTAGCGACCGCGCGCGAACCACAGGGCGTGATAGCCGTCGAGGTGCTGGGAAGGCCCGGGCTCGAGGTAGCCGACGGGCGGGATGCCCGCGTCGGTGTTGCCCTCGATGGCCACCGGCTCGTTGATGTTGACCGTCACACCGCCCATGGCGTCGACGATCTCGCGGAAGCCGGCGAGGTTGACCAGCAGGTAGTAGTCGACCGGGATGCCGAGGCTTCCCTCCACGGCCTGCTTGATCGCGTCGGCACCCTCGTTGTCGCTCTTGCCCAGGACTCCCGGGTGCCGCTCGGGGATCTGGCCGTAGATCGCGTTGAGCATGTAGAAACCCGGGTCCTCGGTGCCGCCCGAGCCGTAGCCCTCGGGGTAGAGGTCGTGCAGCGGGCTGTCCTCGGGGAACTCGGCGTACATCATGTTGCGCGGCAGGCTGAACATGACCGTCTTGCCGGTCGTGGTGTTCATGCTGACCAGGATCACCGTGTCGGTGCGCACCCCGGTGCGACCCTCGCCCCCGTCACCGCCGAGCAGCAGGACGTTGACCCGGTCGAGCCCGCCCCACGGGTCCTCCTTGGTCACGCCCTTCGGCGTGGTGGCGCTGACGTTGTCCTGGAAGACGGTCTCGACCAGGTCGGCCTGGGCGACGGCGTAGCGGGAGGCGTAGGTCGCCGGCACGACCGCGGTCAGGCACAGGATCCCGACGACCAGGTTGCCGGCGACGGTGTGCGCTCGCGGCCGCACCCGGGGACGCACGAGCCGGTAGGACGTGAACACCACGAACGACCAGATCGCCACGCCCACCCCGAAGAGCACGGCGGCGATCTTGAGCCGGGTGGGGTCGAGTGCGAAGTCGATGGCGGTGCGCAGGTCGCGACCGAAGTACCACGCCACCCCGCCGAGCAGGGCGAGCCAGGCCACCAGGACGAGCGCGCCCAGCGCCCGGCGTCCGGCGTAGAGGTAGCCCGAGCCGGGCAGGACGGCGCCGAGCAGCGTCATGCCGAGCGTGCCGGGCAGGCCGCGCACGCGACGTCGGTCGCTGCGCAGCGCCCGCGAGCCGCCGCTGGGAGGAGAGCCGACGGGTCGGCGCAGCGTGAACGAGCGGGCCGGTCGCTGCGCGCGACGGACCCCGCGGCGCGCTGCGTCGTCAGCCTGGTCAGACATGCGACCCCGTCGAGGAGAGTGATGTGGAGGCCCGGTCCCGAGTGGAGCCGCCCAAAAATAGCATCGGGTGGGCGAGATCCGTGTCACGTCATCCCTGGCCCTCCCCCATGTCGGGGGGCATGCTCGAGGGCATGGACACCCCCACGCCCCTCCAGACGCTCGACGAGACCTGGTCCCGCATGCTGTGCGTCGTCGCCCATCCCGACGACCTCGAGTTCGGCAGCGCCGCCGCGGTGGCCCGCTGGACCGGCCAGGGCAAGACCGTCGGCTACTGCATGGTGACCAGCGGCGAGGCCGGCATCGACGCCCTGGCCCCCGACGAGTGCCGCCCGGTCCGCGAGGCCGAGCAGGTCGAGTCCGCCCGCATCGTGGGGGTGCCCGAGGTGACCTTCCTGGGCTTCCCCGACGGGATCCTCGAGTACGGCGTGGGGTTGCGGCGCGCGATCGCCCTCGAGGTGCGTCGCTTCCGTCCCGATATCGTCGTGACCGGCAACTTCCGCGACACCTTCGGAGGGCGCAACCTCAACCAGGCCGACCACATCGCCGTCGGTCGGGCCGTGCTGGACGCGGTGCGCGACGCCGGCAACCGGTGGGTCTTCGCCGAGCAGCTCGTCGACGGCCTCGAGCCGTGGGGTGGGGTGCGCGAGGTGTGGGCGGCCGGCTCCCCCGACGCGACGCACGGGGTCGACACCACCGACACCTTCGACCTCGGCGTCGCCTCGCTCGAGGCCCACGGCGCCTACATCGCCGGGCTCGGCTGGGAGCACTTCGACGGCCGCGAGTTCCTCGAGGGCTTCGCCCGCCAGGCCGGCCAGCGCCTCGGCGTCGCCCTCGCCGCATCCTTCGAGGTCTTCCCCATGGGCTGGGCCGGCGACGAGTAGCGCGACGCTTCGGTGCTGCGGAGTCGGATCGAATTTGCCAGGCACCCGGCGCGCAGTCGCCCGGTGATGGTCTAATCACAGGAAATCACTGCCGAGCAGCCCCAGGACGGACACACGATGGACCTCGAGCCCGATGACATCAAGGCGATCATCCTGCGGATGAAGCGCGCCCACGGCCACCTGGCCAGCGTGATCCGGATGATGGAGGAGGGCTCCTCCTGCGAGACCGTGCTCACCCAGCTGGCCGCCGTCAACAAGGCGCTGAGCCGCAGCGGCTACGCGATCGTCGCCACCGGCCTGCAGCAGTGCCTGGAGGCCGGCGACGGCCTCGACGGGGTCGACATCAAGAAGATGGAGAAGCTCTTCCTGGCTCTCGCCTGAGCGCCCGCCTCCTAGTTCCTCCTGCTCCTGATCTTGTAGACGAGCCGGTCGGTCGCCTCGTTGCCGGCCACGTCGAGCGCCGTGGCCGTGACGACCACGCGCTTGCCGTAGGCGGTCATGTCCACCTGGCGCCTCAGGGTGCACGAGCCCACGCCCGAGAGCCGGTCGAAGGCCTGGCACCTGGCCCTCGGCACGGCGCCCTGCCGGTAGGTCACGCCGTCACGCACACCCTTGACCGCGACCCGGGGCGCTGTGCCGTCGATGTCGACGTTGCTGATCCGCACGGTGGCGGCTCCGCCGTCGCTGGCAGTGATCACGCGGGTCACCGACTGGTCGGCTCCGTCCGCGTCGAAGGTCACCGGAGCCGGGCAGGTGCCCGTGATCGGTGCGCTGCCCGGGGTGCAGGCGAACGTCACCGTCACACGACCGGTCCACCAGCCCGAAGCAGGACGAGGCGACGAGAGCTCCGCCGTGATCGTCGGGTCCGAGATGACCACGTCGGCGCTTCCGCTCGAGCCGGTGAAGTCGCTGTCGCCGACGTAGGTCGCCGTCACCTCCGTCGTGCCGGCGGGCAGGGCCTGGTCGAGGGTGGCGACTCCGCCGTCCAGCGTGGCGCTGCCGATCCCGGTCCCGTTCGCCGTGAACGTGACCGTGCCGGTCGGTGTGCCGGCGCCGGGAGCGACCGGTGCGACCGTCGCGCGCTGCGCGGTGGCGCCGGTCGTCAGCGAGGTGGTGGTGGCCGCCCTCGTCACCGTGATGGTCCGGACGGCCGAGCCGGGCTCGTAGGACGCGTTGCCCTGCTGGGCCGCGTTGACGGTGCAGGTGCCCGGATCGCTGAACGTCACGGTCGTGCCGGTCACGGTGCAGGCGCCGCTTGCGGCGAGGGTGACGGGGTTGCCCGACGCCCCGCCCTGCGTCGTGACGGTCCAGGTCTGGCCGACGACCGGGGTGACGGGCGGCTGCGAGGTGAAGGTCACCACCTGCGGCTGTGCAGGTGGGGTCGGCACGGTGCAGCTGATCGTGCCGCGGCGCAGGGAGTGTCCGTCGGTGTCACCGTCGTCGGACCAGAGCACCTCCTTCGTGCCTCCGACGCAGCGCGACTGCGGTGCGATGGCGAGGCCTTCGTTGTTGAGGTTGGGCATCCCCACGGGCCGGTCGTAGGCGCTGTCGACGACGAAGGCTCCCGTGCCGTCGATCTTCAGCAACGAGGTCCGGCCGTCATGGGTGTCGTCGGTCACGGCCCACACCCGCTGCCGCTCGGGATCGAAACCGACGTCGGCGAGGTGCTCGAAGCCGCTGTCGATCGTGGCGATCTTGTGCGAGGTGGTGCCGTCGGAGTCGAGGGCGAAGGCGATCAGGTCGCCGGTGTCCTCGATGGCCACGAAGTAGAGCCCGGTGCCGTGCTGCGGGTAGGTCGCCGGGCTGTACAGCGCGCCCGTGCTCTGGTCCTTGAAGCCGTTGGACGTCAGGAAGCTGTCGGGCACGAAGGCGACTCCCTCGAGTCCGAGGTTGGCTCCGGCTGCTGGGATCTGGCTGGTGAGGTTCCACTCGTTGGTCGCGGCGAAGGTGGGTCCGGCAGCCGACGGGTCGTAGCGCAGGATCGACATCCGGCTCACACCGCTGGCGGCGTTGTTGCGCTCGGAGGCGAGGTAGACGAAGCCGTCGGGGCCGATGGTGATGCCCTCGGTGTCCGGGGCACCGGTGCCGCCGACGTACGTCGGGTTCTTCGGCCAGCCGCTGGCCGGGACGAAGCTGTCGCCGTCGCGGGTCAGCTTGAAGAGGGTGCCGAGCTTGTTCTGCGCCGCCCACAGGACGTCCGGGTCGGCCGGGTCGAAGACCAGACCGGACAGGTCCTGCACGAAGGTTCCGGCCAGGTCGGCGGTGGTGACCGTCTGGGCACCGGGCCACGGTGCCGTCTCCAGGCCCGGGCAGGAGTTCGTCGATCCCTTGGTCGGCACCCGGGAGTCCTTGAAGTCGCCCAGGCCGTCCTTGCAGCGGGCGTAGGACTGGGTGGCGGTCGTGGCCCAGCCGTGTTGCTCGATCAGGGTCGTGCCGTCGGGGCCGAACAGGCGGACCCTGTCGGCGGCGTCGAGAGCGAACCCGAGGACGCTCTCGTCGAGGACCAGGTAGCCCTTGGCGGCGATGCTGGTCGTCGCCGGGATCGTGTAGGCGTGCGCGTCGTCGTCGTCCTTGACGACGTAGCCCGAGACGTCGACCGAGGTGGCTGAGATGTTCGCCAGCTCCACCCAGTCGCCCGGCGTCCCGTCGGCGCTCTCCACCTCGTTGATGCGGATCGGGCTGCACGCGTTGGGCAGGCCGCGGGTGGAGGCGGTCGTGTCGCGGAAGTCACCCGTCCCGTCCGGGCACCTGCCTCGGGTCGTGGTGGCGTGGACCGTCCACGAGGTGGTGTCCACCTGGGTGGCACCGTCGGCCAGGAGGAGCGTGACGCTGTCGGCGCCGCCGAGGCCGAAGCCCGGGCTCTGGGAGATCTCGGTGTAGATGGCGTAGTGGCCACCGGCGGGGATGCTCGTCCCGGCCGGGATGACGACCGGGGTCGCCGCGTGGGACGGGTCGTTGTCGAGGATGCGCCAGCCGGACACGCTCACGGGGACGGCGGACCGGTTCTTGAGCTCCACCCAGTCGGCGACCTGGTCACCGTTGGACTCGACCTCGTTGATGACCACGTCCGGCGGGCCGGACGGGGCGCCCGTGCAGCCGTTGGCCGCGCCGAGGGTGTCGGTCACGACGCCGAAGTCACCGGTGCCGTCGGGGCAGCGGCCCCAGTTGGTGGCGTGCGTGTTCGCCGGGTAGGTGGTGGAGTCGAGCAGGCTGGCCTGGTTGGGCGGGTAGAGCCGGACCGAGTCACCCTTGCCCAGGCCGAAGGACGGGTTGACGTCGAGGACGACGTAGCCGTGCGCTGCCAGGCTGGTGCCGGCCGGGACGGCGAAGACGTGCGTGTCGTCGTTGTCCTTCAGCACGTAGCCGGAGATGTCGACGCTGGTCTCGCCGATGTTGGTCAGCTCGACCAGGTCGGCCGGGTCGGACTGGACCTCGTTGCTCTTGATGTTCTCCGCGCCGGCGGGGGGCGCACACACGTTGGCGGCACCCTTCGTGGCCGTGGCGGTGACCTCGAAGTCACCGCTGCCGCTCGGGCAGCGGCCGTAGCTCTTGCCGGCCGCCGGGTGGGCCGGGTAGGTGTAGGAGTCCAGGGGCGTGCTCAGGTCGCTGTCGCTGAAGAGACGCACCGCGTCGCCGTTGCCCAGGCCGAACGCGAACGTGACTCCCTCACCACTGAGGGCCAGGAGCTCACCTGCGGCGATCGAGCTGCCGAGCGGGAAGGTGTAGGAGTTGTTGTCGCCGTTGTCCTTCAGCACCCACCCGGAGAGGTCGACCGCACCGGCACCGGTGTTGACCAGCTCGACGAAGTCCGGGTTGTTCGACGTGCGCTCGTTGATCCGCACGGCGCTGTCGGGGGTCGCACAGGCGTTGGCGGTCCCGGGTGAGGCCGTCACGACGACGAAGTCGGTGCTGCCCGGGCACCGGCTGTAGCTCTTGCCGGCCGCCGGGTGGGCCGGGTAGGTGTAGGAGTCCAGCGGCGTGCTCAGGTGGCTGTCGCTGAAGAGGCGCACCGCGTCGCCGTTGCCCAGGCCGAACGCGAACGTCACGCCCTCACCGCTGAGGGCCAGGAGCCCGCCGGCAGCGATCGAGCTGCCCGCGGGGAACGTGTAGGAGTTGTTCTCCGTGCTGTCCTTCAGCACCCACCCGGACAGGTCGACCGCCCCCGCCCCGGTGTTGACCAGCTCGACGAAGTCGGGGTTGTTGGAGGAGAACTCGCTGATCCTCACGTCGCCGTCAGCCGCGTTCGCGGGGGCGGCCACGGAGATCAGGCCCGCGAGGGAGAGCGAGATCGAGGTGAGCAGGGCAAGCAGACGAGGCCGGGATCTGGGCACGCGAGACACTTCTTTTCGTCGATGCGCTGCCGAGCCAACGCGCGAAGGGGGCGCAGGAAGCCTCGTGGAGGACGGCGAACCCGGGATGAATGCCCCGGGATGGGTCGCTGAACGTTGGGCCGCCGACGGCCGTCCCCGGTCCCACGCACATGCAGAAGGGCCTCTGACCCGCGTTTCCGCAGGTCAGAGGCCCTTCTCGTGCTCCCCCGGTTGGACTCGAACCAACAACCCTCCGATTAACAGTCGAATGCTCTGCCAGTTGAGCTACAGGGGATCGGGCTGACCATCTCTGGACAGCGATAGAACATTAGCAAGGCCGGGGCCGGTGTCGAAATCGGGCTCCGCCACAGCGCTCAGCCGGGCTCGACCTCGCTCTGGGCGGCCGCCAGCGCCGCCTCGGCCGACGCCTGCACGGACGGGTCCTCGGGGTCGATCCCCTCGTCGTACTCGAAGAACCAGGAGAGGTCGGTGCGGCCGTGCGGTGCCCGTCGGGCGATGACGCGCACGCCGCGTCGGCCGGTCACGGCCACGTGACGCTGGAGGACGATGCTGGCCGTCACCCGCTCGCGGACCAGCTCGAGGAGTCGACCGGGCTCCGCGATCGTGATCTGGTGCTCGGGTCGCGTGAGTCCCCACGAGCCCACCTCGCGGACGGTCAGGGTGGAGGTGTCGAGGTCCCAGTCGGCGGCCTCGACCTCCTCCCACGGGATCCGGGCACCGTCGGCGGCCGGGACGTAGAGCGCGTCGCGGGTGCCCCCCACGACCTCACCGGTGGCGTCGGTGGCCCACGCCAGGACCTGCTCCCCGGGACGCACCTGGAGATCGGGTCGCTCTCGACGCCAGCGCAGGGCCGGCCTCACGGGGACCCCGTCATGCGGTCTCGCAGCGTGCGGCGGTGCTGCTCCAGGGCGGCGAGCTCACCGAACATCTTGTTGTAGTCGGCCGGGTGCTCGACCGGGTTGGTGCGCTGCAGTCGCGACTTGACCTCGGCGATGCGGCGCTGGGCCGTGAGCTCGAGGAGCTTGAAGACGTAGAGGCCGACGTAGGCGGCATCGGGCTCGCGCATCAGGGGCTCGACGCCGAGCGCGCTGATGGCCGAGGAGACCGCCGGGTCGGTGGCCGCGTCGCGCAGCCGCGTCGACCAGCCCGGGTCGGACGAGCCTGCAGCCAGGCCGCCCGCTGCCTCGACGAGCTCCCAGACGCCGCGGTAGGTCGGGTGGGTGAAGTCGTTGGGCCCGATGTCGGTGGTCGTGCGTCCGATGGCCATCGGATGCTGGATGACGAGCTTGAGGGTCTCGCGCTCGATGGTGAAGCGCGGGTCGCGGAGGTCGGGCACGGCGGCACGGGGGGCCGCAGCCGGAGTCTCGGTCGGCGGTGCCTGCTCGGGGCGGCGTGATCCGTTGCTCCGGTCGTCCTGGCGCGCTGGCCGGTTGGCCGCACGGCGTACCTCCGCGCGGGCCTCCTCCATGTCGATGCCGATCATCCCGGCGATCTCCCGGGCGAACGCGTCGACCTTCGACTTGTCGCGGATGCTGGAGACGAGCTTGGCGCTCTCGCGCAGCGCGTCGACCCGACCGTCGGCGCGGTCGAGGTCGTACTTGCCGACCACGTTGGTCAGCACGAACCGGTAGAGCGGCACGCGGCGGGCGACGAGCTCGCGCACAGCGGCGTCGCCCTTCTTGATGCGCACGTCGCACGGGTCGAGGCCGTCGGGCTCGACGGCGACGTAGGTCTGGGAGACGAAGTTCTGGTCGCCGGCGAAGGTCTTGAGCGCGGCGTTCTGCCCCGCCTGGTCGCCGTCGAAGGTGAAGATGACCTCGCCGCGGAACTCCTCGTGGTCGTGCAGGAAGCGGCGGAGGACCCGTGTGTGCTCTTCGCCGAACGCCGTGCCGCAGGAGGCCACCGCGGTGCCGACGCCGGCGAGGTGGCAGGCCATGACGTCGGTGTAGCCCTCGACCACGACGGCCTGGGACGACCGGGCGATCTCGCGGCGGGCGAGGTCGATGCCGTAGAGGACCTGGCTCTTCTTGTAGAGCGGGGTCTCGGGGGTGTTGAGGTATTTGGCGTCGATCTTGTCGTCGTCGAAGATCCGTCGGGCGCCGAAGCCGATGGTGTCGCCGGTCGCGTCGCGGATCGGCCACAGCAGCCGACCGCGGAAGCGGTCGTAGGCGGACCGGCCGATCGCGACCAGTCCCACCGAGACCATCTCGTCCTGGCTGAAGCCCTTGCCCCGCAGGTGGGACAGGATCGCCTCGCCGTCGCGCGGCGCGAACCCCATGCCGAAGCGCTCGGCGGCTGCCTGGTCGAAGCCGCGCTCCTGGAGGAACTGGCGCCCGGCCGCGGAGTCGGGGGTCAGCAGCTGCTCGGCGTAGAACGCCTGGGCCACCTTGTTGGCCTCGATGAGCCGCGCGCGCGGCGGACCCTTGGGCCGCTCCTCGCGCACGTCGCCGTCCTCGCGGCGCAGCTGGACGCCGACCTTGTCGGCCAACCGCTCGACGGACTCGGAGAAGGTGAGGCCGTCGATCTTCATCAGGAAGGTGATGACGTCGCCGCCTTCCTGGCAGCCGAAACAGTGGAAGAATCCCCGGCTCGGCGTGACGTGGAACGACGGCGACTTCTCGTCGTGGAAGGGACACAACCCCTTCATCGAGCCGCCGCCGGCGTTGCGGAGCGTGACGTAGGACGACACGATGTCGTCGATGCGAGCCTTCTCGCGCACTTCAGCGATGTCGTCCTCGCGGATCCGGCCTGCCACGGGTCGATCCTACGGCGAGGTCATCGGTCGGCGGACAGGACGTTCCACAGGGGCTCCCCCGCGGCGTAGCGGTGCAGCTGGTCGCGGACCAGCCGATGGGCCCGGGGCCACATGGCGCTGCTCGCACCACCGACGTGCGGCGACACGAGCAGGCCGGGGGCGTCCCAGAGCGGGCTGTCGGCCGGCAGAGGCTCGGGGTCGACGACGTCGACGGCTGCGGTGATGCGCCCGGAGTGGAGGGCTGCCACGAGGTCGTCGGTGACGACGACCGCGCCGCGGGCCATGTTGACCAGGAGCGCGCCGTCCTTCATCGCGGCGAGGAACGCGGCGTCGACGAGCCTGCGCGTGCTCTCGGTGAGCGGCACGATCAGGATCACCACGTCGGCGTCGGGCAGCAGGGAGGGCAGGTCCGCGATGGCCCGCACGTCGCCCCGGGCGGTGCGCGCCACCTTGGTGACCGTGACCTCGAAGGGCAGCAGCCGTGCCTCGATCGCCTGCCCGATCGCGCCGTGGCCGACCAGCAGCACGTGCCGGTCGGCGAGCGCCGGTCGCCACTCCGGCGCCCACGCGTGACGGTCCTGCGCGCGCACGAAGTCGGGCACGCCGCGCAGCGACGCGAGGAGCAGCGTGAGGGTGAGCTCGGCCGTGGACGCGTCGTGGATGCCGCGGCCGCTGCACAGTCGGACCCCCTCGGGCAGGTGCGGGCGGACGTTGTCGACGCCGGCGGTGAGCGTCTGCACGACCTCCAACGAGGTCATCCGCGGCAGCACCGCGGCGACCGAGGGGTCCAGGCGGTAGGGCGGGACGTAGAACGACACCTCCCCCACCGAGGCGGGGACCTCGCGGGTCGGATCGACCACCTCGTAGCGCAGCCCTTCCGGAGGATCGCCCAGGTCGGCGGGGTCGAAGGGCAGCCAGACCAGTGGCGCGCTCACGAACGCCTCCTGCGCAGGCGGGTGTGCCAGGCGACGGCGCTGGCGTCGGTCAGGGAGGCGACCTGGTCGACGACCACGCGCAACCGGGCCGCATCGTCGGCGGCGGCCTCGAAGTCATCGACGAAGGGCCGCTCCAGCTCGTGCGGCGCGCGGTGGACGAGGATGGCGACGAGCTCCATCATCAGCTCCCGCTCACGGGCCATCGCCGCCAACCGGTCCTCGGCCTGCATGACGTAGTGGGCCGCGATGCCCTTGAGCACGGCCATCTCGAGCAGCGTGCGCTGCGGCACCACGAGGGCCCCCTCATAGCGGACGAACGGGCCCGCCCCAGCGGCGAAGGTGGCGTGCTGCGCCGCGCCGCAGAAGCGACCGATCAGGTCGCTCGTGAGGTTCTTGAGGGCGGCCAGGCTGCGCCTGCTCCCGTCGTAGGGCGTCGTCGGCCAGCTGCCCTGCGTGCGCAGGCCGGCCAGCACGTCGTCCAGCTCGTCGTCGCGGGCGTCGGGGAGGTACCAGTCGCGGACCGTCGCCCACACGGCCGGCAGGTCCATCGCGGTCAGGTCGATGCGTCCGGCGACCGTGCCGTCCTCGACGTCGTGGACGGAGTAGGCGACGTCGTCGGCGAGGTCCATGATCTGCGCCTCGAGGCACTGCCGGACTCCGCCTGCGTCCATGGCTGCACCTCTGCGCAGCCACGTGAAGACGGCGTCGTCGTCGGCGTAGACGCCGAACTTGAGGGGATCGGGACCGCCACCGCGGTGCCAGGGGTACTTGGTGCAGGCGTCGAGGGTGGCGCGGGTCAGGTTGAGCCCGACCGAACGACCGTCGGCGTCGAAGGTCTTGGACTCCAGGCGGCTCAGGATGCGCAACGTCTGCGCGTTGCCCTCGAAACCGCCACAGGCGTCGCTGAGGTCGGCGAGCACCCGCTCACCGTTGTGGCCGAACGGCGGGTGGCCGAGGTCGTGGGCGAGCGCCGCGGTCTCGGCGATGTCGGGCAGGCTGCCGAGTGCACGCGAGAGGTCGCGCGCGACCTGGGCCACCTCGAGGCTGTGGGTGAGCCGGTTGCGCGTGAAGTCGTCGCTCTGCGGGCCGACCACCTGGGTCTTGGCGGCCAGGCGTCGCGACGCGGCCGCGTGGACCACTCGGGCGCGGTCGCGCTCGAACGGTGTGCGCACCGGGGCGTCCACCCGCTTGGGCGGCTCGTCCACGACGCGCTCGCGCGCCGTGGCGTCGTAGAGGTCGAGGGGATCCATCGGCGCGAGCCTAGACCGACGCGCCCCCGGGCTCAGGCGGTGGTGCCGGGCTCGAGGCGGCTGCCGGCCTGCAGCACCGCCCCCTCGCCGACGGTCGAGCCCCGGCCGACCAGGGTGACGACGTCGGAGTCCTCCGTGCCGTCGACTCCCGACTCGCCCACGCGGGCGTCGGGGCCGACCTCGCAGTCGCTGTCCACGATGCTCCAGTGCACCTCTGCGCCGGCCCGCACGACGGTGCGCGCGAAGACGACGCTGTCGTGCACCTCGGCCCCGGCCTCGACGACGACGTCGGGCCCCAGCACGCTGCGGCGTACGACGCCGGCGACGGTGGAGCCGTTGCTCAGGAGGCTGTCGACGACGTCAGCGCCCTCGAGCAACCGGGCCGGTGCCCGGGCCGGCTGACGGGTGAGGACCGGCCAGTCCGCACGCCCGAGCACGTCGTGGTCGTCGACCAGGAAGTCCTGGTGTGCCCGCAGGTAGAGGTGAGGCTGCCCGAGGTCGCGCCAGTAGCCGTCGAGCGGGTGGGCGATGGTGCGGCCGCGCCCGACGAGGCGCGGGAGCAGGTGGTCGCCGAAGTCCTCCAGCCCGGTGTCCCCCGCCTCGCTGTCGGCCGAGAGCTCGCGGTGCAGCTCCTCGAGGACCTCGACCAGCACGACGGGGTCGTAGGCGAAGACCTCGGTGGCGATGGTGCCGGTCTCCGGCTCCTCGGGCTTGTAGGCGAACCCGGTCACCCGCCCGCCGTCGCCGACCTCGACGACCGCGTGGTCGCCCGCCTCGCTGACCGGCACCTCGGTCGTGACGATCGTGCACTCGGCGCCACCCTCGAGGTGCGCGTCCACCACGTCGTTGTAGTCGAGGTGGTAGACGTGGTCGGCGCTCATGACCAGCAGGACGTCGGGCGCGAAGCCCGCGACCTGGTCACGGATGCGGAACAGCTCGTCGGCGTTGCCGCGGGCGAAGCCCTCCTCGTCGAGGCTGCCGGTGCCCTCCTCGGGCATCAGCAGGCGCAGCCCGCCCCGCGTGCGGTCGAGGTCCCACGGTCGACCGTTGGCCACCTGCTCCTCGAGCGTCGAGCCCTGGAACTGCACGGACAGCCACACGTCGCTGATGCCGCTGTGGGTCAGGTTGGACAGCGGGAGGTCGACCAGCTGGAACACCCCGGCGAACGGGAGCGCGGGCTTGGCCCGCTCCCGGGTCAGGACGTCCATCCGGCCACCGGCGCCGCCGGCCTGGATGATGGCGAGCACGCGTGGCCGAGGCATGCCGCAGTGTGGCACGGACCGCCTCGCGGCAGACCGCGCCGGGGTGTCAGTAGGTCGTGACGTGCACGTGGTCGTAGTGGTTGGCCGTGGTGGAGCCACGGTCCTCCATGCCACGCCAACCCTCGCCGGCACGCTCGACGGACCAGATCTGCTGGGAGTAGATCAGGTAGCTGACGCCGAGGGCCTCGTAGTTCTCGCGGACGAACTCGGCGACTTCCCAGCCCCGGTCGCCGGACACCATGATGTCGACGGCCAGACCCTGGCTGTGCTCACCGTCGCTGCGGAAGGTGCCGTAGGTGGTGATCTCGGGGAAGTTGGCGCAGACCGCCGCGTGGACGGCCACGATGTTGGGGCTGACGCCGCTGGGCACGGAGGTGCCGTTGGTGCAGGCGCCGCCGAGGGTGGCGGGCTCCTCGGCCGAGAGGTAGCCGGTGGTGACCCAGCGCGACGTGCCGTCGACGACGATCTCGTCGCGACCGTAGAGCTCGCGACCCGTCACCAGGACCTTCTCGCCGGCCTCGATCTCCCCCACCTGGCGCGCCTTCTTGCCCGGCTCGTCCCAAAGGTTGAGGGTCGTGGTCGTCCACAGGCGGCGGTCGGCGTTCTTGATCGCCTTGCGCGTGGACTCCTGCGACATCACCATCTCCGACTTGGACAGGAGGCTGGTGAGCTCGCCGCGGGAGGCGCCGCGGCTGACCGTGCGGCTGCGACGGTCGGCGTCCAGGGCCAGGTCTGCCGACTCCGAGGCGCTCGGCGCGCTCGAGGGGGCGGCTGCGGCGGCCGGCAGGTCGCTGCTCGCGGGCTCGCTGGTGAGGACTCCCAGGGTCACTGCGGAGGCGGTCGCCAGGAAGGCGAGGGGGCCGGCGATGACGACGGCACGGGGCTTGCGGCGGGCATTGGTGTCCCGCTTGTGGCGATGATCTGCCACAGCGCTGATCCTTTGCTGTTGAGGACAAGACGGGTGCCCGCCGCAGGGTGAGCGGCAGGCACGAAGATCGAGTGAAGCACAGTCCCGGGGGCCTGTCCTCATCCCGGACAAGGATTTACGGGGTGTTCCCAGTCACCCGGCGCTCACCCGGGAGTCATCCGCCGGTGGTCTCGGAGGCATCCTCACGGACGTGCGAGCCGGCTCCGTCGGCGTCGTCGAGCCACCCCTCGGGCAGCACCACACGGTCGCGGGGCGACCCCTGGCGACCGCGCGGAGAGCCGAGCTCGGCGACCGGGAACGCCTCGTCCGGGTCGAGCTCGACCAGGAGCGCTTCGAGGCTGGCGAGCGTCTCGACGAGCGCCAGCGAGCGGCGCATGTGACCACCCGCGGCGAAGCCCTTGAGGTACCACGAGACGTGCTTGCGGAACTCCTTGCACCCCCGCTCCTCCCCCATGTGCTGGCACAGGAGCTCGGCGTGCCGACGCATCATCGCGGAGACCTCGCCGAGCGTCGGCAGGGTCGCCACCTGCTCGCCGGCGAAGGCGGCGGCGAGGTCGCGGAAGAGCCAGGGCCGACCCAGGCACCCACGGCCGACGACCACCCCGGCGACACCGGTCTGCTCGACCATGCGCAGCGCGTCGGCGGCCTCCCAGATGTCGCCGTTGCCGAGGACCGGGATGTCGACGTGCTCGACGAGGGCGCCGATCGCGTCCCAGTCGGCCTGGCCGGAGTAGGCCTGCGCGACCGTGCGCCCGTGCAGCGCGATCGCCGCGACCCCGGTCTCCTGGGCGATCCGGCCGGCGTCGAGGTAGGTCAGGTGGTCGTCGTCGATGCCCTTGCGGGTCTTCATGGTGACCGGGACGTCGTAGGGGGTCGCGGCGGCGACCGCGGCCTCGAGGATCTGGCCGAGCAGCCCCCGCTTCCACGGCAGGGCCCCTCCCCCGCCCTTGCGGGTGACCTTGGGGACGGGGCAGCCGAAGTTGAGGTCGATGTGGGCCACGCCGAACTCGCCGCAGAGGATCTCGGCGGCCTTCCCGACGTAGACCGGGTCGGTGCCGTAGAGCTGGACCGAGCGGGTGGTCTCGAGCTCGTCGAAGACCAGCATGTCGAGGGTGTGCTCGTCGCGCTCGACGAGACCGCGCGAGGTGATCATCTCGCAGACGTAGAGGCCGGCGCCCTGCTCGGCGCACAGACGCCGGTAGGCGGCGTTGGTGATCCCGGCCATCGGCGCCAGCACCACCGGGGTGTCGACGGTCACGGACCCGAGGGTCAGGGACGAGGGGAGGACGGGCGCTGCGGGCATGGCGTCATTCTCGCCGCCGACCCGGCGACCCTCCAAAACTCCCCGGCCCCACCTCGGGCGCCGACCTCAGTCGCCGAAGTAGTGGGGCTGGAAGGAGACGGTGATCGGGCGCGCCCCGGCGGAGAAGGGGGTGGCGCGCTTGCATGGCCCGGTCACCTTGCAGCGGACCAGCGCCCGCCCCTGGGCGGTCTTCACTCCCAGCACGACGGCGGTGTCGCTCTCCCACAGCAACGGGAAGCCCGACCGGTGCTGGATCGTGAGGCTGCGCACGAGGAAGCCGCCGACCATGTCGCGCACCTGGACGCTCTTGCCGTTGGGGCTCAGCCCGACCACGTAGGAGCCGTCGGGCGAGACCGCGCGCGGCTGGAACGACGCCACCCACTCCGGCGCGTCGGGCAGGCCGAGCGTCGTGGGGCCGACCCCGGTCCCGGCCTCGTCGGGCAGGAAGAGGATGTTCTTGCGGATGTCGGCGGCCGGAGCCCGGTCGACCGAGATCGCCGACTTGGGCGAGCCGATCAGCCAGTCCCAGGTCTTGGTGCCGACCACGACGGCACGGTCGCCGGTGAAGGCGAGCAGCGTGGCGTAGCCCGGGAAGGACGTCGAGGCCACCCGTCGACCCGCGAGGTCGAAGACCACGGCCGAGGAGACGGCACTGCGGTCGGTGTAGAGCTGGAACACGCGCTTGCCGTTGACACCGAGGCGCCACGAGTAGGCCGACAGGTCGCCGGTGCGCCAGAAGGACGTCTTGGCGCCGTTCTTGACCTTGAAGAGGCGGGCGGAGCCACCGAAGCGGTCGAGCACGACCCAGCCCTGGGGGCTGGGGCCCAACAGCGAGAGCGAGCCCGCGTGGGAGGCCGGGAAGGGCAGCACCTGGTTGCTGCCCGACGGCAGGTGCAGGGTGCGACCCTCGAGGTAGGCCACAGCCGGCCGGGGCCCGGTCGGGAGGCTGCCCGCGTCGACGCTCTCGCGGGCAGCAGCGGTCGCTGTCGATGCGGCGACCAGCGTGAGCCCGACGGCGAGGCTGGAGACCACCGCGAGCGTTCGTCGTACGAGATCCATGCGGTGGTCCTCCTGGGAAGGCGCCGGTCAGCCGGCGCGCGTGCCGCCCTTGGTCGAGCGCTCGCCAGTCTTGCCCTCGCCGGCGCCCTTGTCACCCTTCGGCTTGTCCTTCCGGGGCGCGGTGACCTTGCCGGTCCAGGTGATCGGGTTGAACTCCTGCGTCGGGCGGAAGCTGACGGCCTCGAGCGTCGTGCCCTCAGGCGCGAGGTAGACCAGGCAGGTCGACATCGTCTTGCCGGCACCGAAGACCTTCGGGAACGGCTTGCTCGGGCAGGGCTTGAAGGTGCCCTTGAACGTCGACGACTCGACCAGGGTGTCGGCGGAGTCGACGATGTAGAGCGGCACCGGACGCCCGCCGAGGTCGGTCTCGCCATTGTTGGTGACCGTCGCCTGGACGAAGTAGGGCGTCATCGCCTTGGTCGCGGCGTCCAGCTTCCAGCCCGCGAAGGACTTCGCGAACGTGGTCTTGTCGATGCGGTCCACGGTGATCCCGAGCACGCCGAGGATGTCCTGGCGCGGCTCGTAGGCCACGACGGCCTCGTCACCGATGCCGAGCTCCGTGCCCTGGGCGGTGAGCTCGACACCCTCCGGCACCGGGAGGTACGGCGTCTCGGTGGCCGAGGCCGAGCCCGGGGCCGCGGAGGTCTCGCTCGGGGACGGAGCCGCGTCGGGCTCCGGCTCCGCGTCGCCCGAGCACCCCGTGAAGGCGACGGTCGACAGGGCAAGGACACTCACGAAGACGCCTGCACGGCGCCGCACCCGGTTCACCCCGACATTGTGCACCGGGCGCCGGACTAGCAACCGAGGAATCGCTCCGCGAAGAAGGACGTGATGCGATCGAGACCGATGCGCTCCTGCTCCATGGAGTCGCGGTGACGCACGGTCACCGCCTGGTCGTCGATCGTGTCGAAGTCGACGGTGACGCAGTAGGGCGTCCCGATCTCGTCCTGGCGGCGGTAGCGCTTGCCGATCGCGCCGGCGTCGTCGAAGTCGACGTTCCAGTGCTTGCGCAGCTCGGTCGCCAGGTCGCGCGCCTTGGGCGACAGGTCGGCGTTGCGGCTCAGCGGCAGCACCGCGACCTTGACCGGCGCCAGGCGCGGGTCGAGGCGCAGCACGGTGCGGGTGTCGACACCGCCCTTGGTGTTGGGCGCCTCGTCGACGTCGAAGGCGTCGATGAGGAAGGCCATGAGGGAGCGCGTGAGACCGGCTGCGGGCTCGATGACGTAGGGCACGTAGCGCTCGCCGCTGGCCTGGTCGAAGTAGGACAGGTCCTTGCCGGAGAACGTGCTGTGCTGCGTCAGGTCGTAGTCGGTGCGGTTGGCGATGCCCTCGAGCTCCTCGAAGCCGCGCTGGGAGAAGCCGAAGCGGTACTCGATGTCGACGGTGCGCTTGGCGTAGTGGCTGAGCTTCTCGGCCGGGTGCTCGAAGTGGCGCAGGTTGTCGGGGTCGATGCCGAGGTCGACGTACCAGGCGGTGCGCTGGTCGATCCAGTACTGGTGGATCTCCTCGTCCTCACCGGGCTTGACGAAGTACTCCATCTCCATCTGCTCGAACTCGCGGGTGCGGAAGATGAAGTTGCCAGGGGTGATCTCGTTGCGGAACGACTTGCCCATCTGGGCGATGCCGAACGGCGGCTTCTGCCGGCTGGTCGTGACCACGTTGGCGAAGTTGAGGAAGATGCCCTGCGCGGTCTCGGGGCGCAGGTAGTGCAGGCCCGACTCGTCCTCGATGACGCCGAGGTAGGTCTTGAGCATCATGTTGAACGGGCGGGGCTCGGTCCAGGCGCCGCGGGTGCCGCAGTTGGGGCAGGCCAGCTCCTTGATGTCGACCGTGTCGGGGTCCTCGATGCCCTTCTTGGAGGCGTAGTCCTCCTGCATGTGGTCGGCGCGGTAGCGCTTGTGGCACGACTGGCACTCGGTCAGCGGGTCGCTGAAGGTGCCGATGTGGCCGGAGGCCTCCCAGGTGCGGGTCGGCAGGATGACGCTGGAGTCGAGACCCACGACGTCCTGGCGGGCGGTCACCATCGACTTCCACCACTGACGCTTGATGTTCTCCTTCAGCTCCACGCCGAGCGGGCCGTAGTCCCAGGCGGACTTGGTGCCGCCGTAGATCTCGCCGCACGGGTAGACGAACCCGCGACGCTTGCAGAGGGAGACGACCTGGTCGAGTGCGGTTGCCGGCTTGGATGCCACGTTGGGGAGCTCCTGCTTCTCGGCCGGCTGGCTGCCGGTCCTGGAGCGGTCAGCCTAACGATCGCGTGGACTCGACGTTGAGCACGGTCCCCGGCTCCACGATCTCGTAGGCGCTGGGCTCCTCCACCGCTCGACTGAGGAGCGGCACGGCGCCCATCTTGACGTCGTAGGACGACAGCGCGCGGCGGTAGGCACCGACGTTCTCCCAGGTGGTGGTGAGCACCCAGAGCGTCGGGTCGTCGAGGTTGCGACCGACCTGGCTGCCCAGGTGGCCCGGGCGCGTCGCCAGGACCTGCCGGGCCGTCTCGAGGTCCACCCGGAAGACGTCGCAGTCGCTCTCGGGCACACGGAACCTGTTGACCACCAGCATGGGGCCCAGGCTAGCCCTGGAACTGAGTTGACAACGATTCTCATTCCCTTGAGAATGATTCTCATGAAGCTTCGACGTCGCCCGCACCTCCGCACCCCCGCGCTCCTGCTCACCGCAGCACTGGCCCTGAGCGGTTGCGGGGCCCTGTCCGAGGGCGGCGCCGACACCGGCGACGGCGTCCAGGTCGTCACCGCGTTCTATCCCCTGCAGTACGTCGCCGGCCGGGTCGCGGGCGACCTCGCGGACGTCACCAACCTGACCCAGCCCGGCGGCGAGCCGCACGACCTCGACATCGACCCGCGCGCCACCGGCCAGATCGTGGATGCCGACGTGGTCGTCCACGAGACCGGCTTCCAGCCGGCCGTCGACTCCTCCGTCGAGGCCAACGCCACCGGCGAGGTCGTCGACGCCGCCGAGGTCGTCGACCTGCGCTCGCTGGAGGACGAGGACACCGACGAGCACGGGGACGAGCACGGGGACGACCACGGGGACGAGGAGCACACCGCCGACGACGGTCACGGCCACAGCGACCTGGACCCCCACTTCTGGCAGGACCCGCTGCGCATGGCCGACCTCGGCGACGCCGTCGCCGAGAGCCTGTCCGCGGTCGACCCGGACAACGCCGAGACCTACACCGCCAACGCCGACGACCTGCGCGCCGACCTCGAGGCTCTCGACGCGAGCTACAGCGAGACGCTGTCCGGCTGCGAGCGCCAGACGGTCGTGGTGAGCCATGACGCCTTCGGCTACCTGACCAAGTACGGTCTCGTCATGGAGCCGATCGCAGGACTCTCCCCCGATGCGGAGCCCACGCCGGCCGACCTGGCCCGGCTCCAGGACCTGATCACCAGCGACGGCATCACCACGGTCTTCGCCGAGCGCCTCGGCACCACCAAGATCGCCGACTCCCTGGCCTCCGACGTCGGGGTCGCGACCGCCGTCCTCGACCCGATCGAGGGCCTGAGCGACGAGACGGCCGACCAGGACTACCTCTCCCTCATGGAGTCCAACCTCGCCGAGCTCGCGGAGGCCAACGGGTGCTCGTGACTCCTGTCGCACTCACGGGCGGGGCGGTCGCGATCGGCGGCCGCCCGGTCCTGCGTGGCATCGACCTCCGTGTCGAGACCGGCGAGTTCGTGGCCCTGATGGGCGCCAACGGCTCCGGCAAGACCACCCTGATCCGGGCCCTGACCGGGCTGCGTCCCCTGACCGCCGGATCGTTGGAGCTCTACGGCACACCCTTCGAGCGCTTCCACGACTGGCAGCGCATCGGCTACGTGCCGCAGCGCACCGGCGCCACCTCGGGCGTGCCGGCCTCGGTGTGGGAGGTCGTCGCCTCGGGGCGTCTGACACACCGCCGCCTCCTGCGTCCACTCTCACGCGTGGATCGCACGGCCATCAGGGACGCCCTCGAGGTCGTCGGTCTCGCCGACCGCGCGCGTGACGGCATCTCGCACCTCTCCGGAGGCCAGCAGCAGCGGGTCCTGATCGCCCGCGCGCTGGCCGGTGAGCCCGAGCTGCTGTTCCTCGACGAGCCCACGGCCGGCGTCGACCTGCCCAACCAGCTGGCCCTCACCTCCGCCCTCGGCGAGCTGAAGTCGCGCGGCGCCACGATCGTCCTGGTCGCCCACGAGCTCGGCCCGCTCGCCGACCTGGTGGCCCGCGCCGTGGTCATGCGCGACGGTCGCATCGCCTACGACGGCGCACCCCTGGCCGACCACCAGGTCCACGACCCCCGCTTCGGCGAGACCCACGCCCACCACCACTGCGCCGACGACCGGAGCCGGTCGCGTCACGACCACGTCCCCCACGTCGCCAGCCCGCTGGAGGGACGCTGATGCTCGACCTGTTCTCCTACGAGTTCATGCAACGGGCCCTGCTGGCTGCGTTGTTCACCGGCATGGCCGCGCCCGCGGTCGGCACCTACATCGTCCAGCGCCGCCTCGCCCTCCTGGGCGACGGCATCGGTCACGTGGCGGTCACCGGCGTGGCCCTCGGGCTCCTCACCGGGATCGCCCCGACCTGGACCGCCGTCGTCGTCGCGATCCTCGGGGCGATCCTCATCGAGGTCATCCGTGAGCGCGGCCATACCAACGGCGACGTCGCCCTGGCCCTGCTCTTCTACGGCGGCCTCGCCGGGGGCGTGCTGCTGACCGGGCTTGCCGGACAGAGCGCGGCCAACCTCCAGGAATACCTCTTCGGGTCCATCACCACGATCTCCGTCGCCGACGTCTACCTCACGATGGCCTTCGCGGCCGTGGTCATCCTCGTCGGCGTCGGCCTGGCCCCCCAGCTCTTCGCCGTCTCCCAGGACCAGGACTTCGCGCGGGTCGCCGGTCTGCAGGTGCGCACCTACAACCTGCTCGTGGCCGTCCTCGCCGCCGTGAGCGTCACGATCGCCATGCGCACCGTCGGGCTGCTGCTCGTCTCGGCGCTCATGGTCGTGCCCGTGGCCACCGCCCAGCAGCTGACCAGGTCGTTCCGCGCGACGCTCTTCGCGGCGATGGCGCTCGGCGCGTTCGCGTCGGTGGGTGGTCTCTCGCTCTCGGCGCTCGCCCCTGCCGGCACCCGGGTGGCGCCAGGGTCCACGATCGTGCTGCTCGCACTGCTCGGCTTCGTGATCACCTGGCCGCTCGGCGCGTGGCTGCGGCACCGACAGCTGCTGCGCACACCCTTCCCGGCGCTGCCTCCGGACGCCGGGACGCCGACCGATTCCCACGAGGTCGGGGAGCACCCCCACGACCACGGCCCGGACTGCGGCCACGTGGCCGTCCCGCACGGCGACCACGTCGACTACGTCCACGGCGGCCACCGGCACGCACCGCACGGGGAGCACTATGACGAGCACTGACGCCGACGGCACGCCCATCCTGCGCCCCACGCGGCAGCGGATCGCCGTCGCCCAGGCGATGGCGTCCTTCCACGACTTCCGCTCCGCCCAGGAGATCCACGAGCTGCTGGGCCGGCGCGGCGAGCGGGTCGGGCTGGCCACGGTCTACCGCAGCCTCCAGCGGATGGTGGAGGGCGGCGAGGTCGACCTGCTGCGCACCGAGGACGGCGAGGCGATCTACCGACGCTGCTCGGACACGCACCACCACCATCTGGTCTGCCGCTCCTGCGGGGCGACCGTCGAGGTCGAGGGCCCGGCCGTGGAGCGCTGGACCCGGGCGATGGCCGACGAGCACGGCTTCGCCGACGTCAGCCACACGCTGGAGATCTTCGGGACCTGCCCGGCCTGCCGCTGAGCGCGACTCACCCCTCGTCGGCGGGACGTGCCCCGGCGCCCACGGGCAGCCGGACCCGGAAGATGCTCCCCCGCCCTGGCTCGCTCTCGACCTCGATGCGGCCTCCGTGGCCCTCGACGATGCTGCGGGTGATGTTGAGCCCGAGGCCGACGCCCTGGATCTCGCGCTCCGAGGCGTGCCGCGCCCGGAAGAAGCGGGTGAACAACCGGTCCCGGTCGGCGGCGTCGATCCCCACGCCGGTGTCGCTGACGGAGATCTCGACCCGGGTGCCGTCCATCCCCACCCGCACGGCGATGTCACCTCCGGAAGGGGTGTACTTCACCGCGTTGGAGACCAGGTTGTCGACGACCTGGGCGATGCGCTGCGGGTCGACGCGGACGACGAGCGACGCCGGCGCGTCGACGCTGAGCGACACCCCGTGGGCGCGGGCCGCCGGCTCGGCCGCCTGCACCGCGTCGCGGACGACCTCGGCGATGTTGGTGTCGGAGCGCTCGACGTGGAGCCCGTCCTCGTCGAACTGGGCGGTGTGCAGCAGGTCGTCGACGAGCCGCTGGAGACGCTCGGTGTTGCGGCTGATCACCGAGAGGTGCGCCCTCGTCTGGTCGGGCAGGTCCTCCTGGTCGAGCAGGAGCAGTGCGTAGCCGTGGATCGAGGTCAGCGGGGTGCGCAGCTCGTGGGAGACCGACGCGACGAACTGGTCCTTGACCTGCAGCGCGCGCATGAAGTCGGTGACGTCCTTGTAGGCGAGCGCCGCACCCGCGAACTCGTCGTTCTCGTCCCACACCACGCGCGCCGAGACCGACAGGGCCCTGCGCGTCATCTCGTCGTCACCCACCCAGATGCGCTGGTCGTCGAACTCCTCGCCCTGAGCGGCACGGAAGGTCGGCATGTCCTCCCGCGCGACCAGCGTCATCCCGTCGGCCCCGTAGACCAGACCCAGCTGGCCGGCCAGACCGCGGTGGCCGGCCGGGTAGGCAAGCTCGATGAAGTCGAGGTGGCGACGGTTCATCGCCTGGTAGACGCCGCGGGCGTCGATCAGGACCAGCCCGACGTCGACGCTGTCGACGATCGCGGCCGAGACCCGGCGCTGGTGCTCCAGCCGGTTGACCGCGGACGCCATCGCGAGAGAGACCACCGCCGCGACCGCCAGGGTGAGCAGGGTCCGCGACAGGTTGGGCCCGTCGTTGCCGAAGTAGAGGAAGCCGGGCACCGCTTGGAGCAGCACCCCGGACACGACGGTCACCGCCACGCCACGGCGGCCGTGGTAGCGGCCGAGGTAGATGGCCGGGAGCACCAGCAGGATCCCCGAGGCGCCACCCTGGGCGTCGAGGCGGGTCAGCCCCATCACGGCGATGTCCACGACGGCGACCACGATCGGGGCGGCGGGTGGCAGCTTCTCCCAGCGGGTCACGAACGTCGCGAGCGTGACGACGGCCAGCATCCCGGCGCCCACCTGGGGCCACCGCCCGCTGGAGGCGTCGCCGGCGAAGCGCAGACCCAGGTCGAGCGCGAAGAGGATCGTCAGGAGCGACTGGGCGATCCGGGGGCTGGCAAAGGAGTCCGCTGTGGACGTCGCGGTCAGGTCCCCGTGGACGACCGTGCTCTCCCGACGCGACATCGACCTGCCCCTCCACTGCACGAGGCCCCAGGGTCGCAGAACGGAGGCACATTTTCACGCGGACCGTGATCTCGGCCGATGTCCCGCGACCGGCGTAGGCTCGGGGGCAGTGCCGCCAGGAGGTGCCACCAGGAGGTGTGAGCGTGACCCAGGGACCCGATCGCTTCTCGATGCTGCCCGAGCCGACCCGGCTCGAGGACACCGTCACCTCCCAGGACGTCGTCGACCATCCTGCGGAGGACACCGACGCCGTCCGCGAGGCTGCCTGGCTGCTGCGCGCCAGCGCCGGCTGATCGAGGAGTCGCTCAACCTTCCGCCCCGGCCCGGCGTAGGTAGGGGCATGGAGACCGTCGTGACCCCACGCTCTCGCGGGCGGAGTGCCGCGGCCGACGAGGCCGTCTTCGACGCGCTCTTCCTCGGGCACGCCGCGCGTCTGACCCGGTTGGCGCACCTGTTGGGGGCGCGGGACGCGGAGGACGTCGTGCAGGAGGCCTTCGTCAAGCTGTACGCCGCGTGGTCGCGCGTCGCGGGCGAGGACGCGATCCCCTACCTCAACCGGATCGTGGTCAACGAGGTGCGCTCGCGGGCCAGGCGCCAGCAGACCGCCGACCGCAAGCGGCACCTCGTGACCGTCGCGACCGACGAGCCCGGCCCCGACGGGTCCCGGCGAGCCGTCGTCGACGAGCTGGCCCGACTGCCACGGCGCCAGCGGGAGGCGCTGGTGCTGCGCTACTGGCTGGACCTGCCGCACGAGCAGGTCGCCGAGATCATGGGTGTCCGTCCCGGCACCGTGAAGTCCCAGGTGTCCCGGGGGCTCGCCGCACTGGCGACGGCCCTCGGTGAGGAGGAGTCATGAGCCGCATCGAGGATCGCCTGACCGAGGCGCTGGGCCACGAGGCCGAGGCCCTCGACGTGGACGCGCGACGGCTTCTCGCCGCGACCCGCGAGCGACTCCCGGCGCGTCGCGCGCACCGCCGTACGCCGGTGGTCCTCACGGCGGGTGCCGCAGCCCTCGTGGTGGCCGTCGCCGGCGTGGGGCTCGGCATCGACCGGCTCGGCGGGGACGACCGCGTGGCATCGGACCGGCCGGTCGACACCGTCTTCACCTGTCCCGAGCAGCAGGCCGTCGACCTGTCCGGCGCGCAGGACGAGTTCGTCCCCGACCTCCGGGACCGGACACCGGCCCAGGTGGCGAAGGAGAACCGCGCACCGCGGTGGCGCTTCGACGAGGACGGCGACACCGCCCGCCTCTACCTCGGCAACGCCGACGGGACGCTGGGCAGCATCTCCACCTACACCCGGCGTGACGACACCTGGGTGCTGTCGCAGTCCACCGTGTGCGGCAACGGCTCCCCCGCGACACCGACGTCGGACGGCCTGCGTCTCGGGGTCCGCGACACCGAGCCACACCCACCGCAGAACGCCCTGGCGACGGGCGACCGGGGACTCACCCCGATCCTCGTCGACGACCGCTCGGTCTACGACTACTCCGGACTCGTGACCCGCCACCGCTCGCTCTACGTCGCCCCGTGCGGCACCCGCTTCTGCTGGAGCAGCGGCCAGCCGGGCTCGGCGATCACCACGCAGAGCCCCACCGGTTCCCGCGACGCGCGGGGCGGCCTGCGCGACCTCAGCGGCATCTTCTTCCTGGCCGACGACATGGTCGGGCGTGACCAGCCCTTCGTGTTCCTGGCGATCCCCGACCAACCCGGTGCGACGGCCTTCGAGGTGACGGCCGGCTCGGAGGTCTACAGCGGCGCCCGGCTCACCGACCCGAGCTGGGGCGGGCGAGCCGTGTGGGTGGCGCTCGCGCCCTACGACGGCAGCAGCGTGAGGGCCGAGCTGCGGGGGGTCGACGCGGTCATCGTGGGGCAGGACGTCGATGTCACGGACGACTGAGCGGGCCCCGCGGGCTCACACCTGGTTGGGCTGCGCGCCGCCGTAGCGCCGGTCGCGGCGGGCGTAGAGCTCGATCGCGTCCCAGAGCGCACGCCGGTCGACGTCGGGCCAGAGGATGTCGGTGAACACCAGCTCGCTGTAGGCCGCCTGCCAGAGCATGAAGTTGGACAGGCGCTGCTCCCCCGACGTGCGCCAGACCAGGTCGGCGTCGGACTGCTCGGGCACGTAGAGGTAGCGCGCGAAGGTTTTCTCGTCGACCTTCTCCGGGTTCAGCCGCCCCGCCGCGACGTCGCGGGCGATGGCCCGCGCGGTGTCGGCGACCTCGGCGCGGCCCCCGTAGTTGACGCACATGGTCAGGGTCAGCACGTCGTTGTCCCGGGTGAGCTCCTCGGCGACCTGGAGCTCCTTGATGACCGACTTCCACAGCCGCGGCGCGCGACCGGCCCAGCGGACCTGGACCCCGAGCTCGTGCATCTCGTTGCGGCGACGCCTGATCACGTCCCGGTTGAAGCCCATGAGGAACTTCACCTCGTCGGGCGAGCGCGACCAGTTCTCCGTCGAGAACGCGTAGGCGGAGACGGCCTTCACGCCGATCTCGATCGCACCCTCGACGACGTCGAAGAGCGAGCTCTCGCCTTGCTCGTGCCCCTTGGTGCGCGGCAGCCCGCGCTCCTTGGCCCAGCGCCCGTTGCCGTCCATCACGATCGCGACGTGCTTCGGCACCAGGTCCTTCGGGATCGCCGGTGGACGCGCGCCCGAGGGGTGCGGGGTGGGCTGGCGGACGGCTCGCTTCACGGGGCGACGCTATCGCTCGACGTGCTCCAGCGAGCGCAGGCCTCGTTCGAGGTGCCAGTGCAGGAACGCCGAGACCAGCCCGCTCGCCTCGCGCAGCGGGCGCGTCTCGGCGGCCTCGACCACGGGCCAGTCGCCGGCCAGCAGGGCGCCCATGACCTCGATCGCCGACGCCGACGGGCTCGCCGAGCCGGGCAGGCGACACGTCGTGCAGAGCATCCCGCCCTGCGCGGGGTTGAACCAGCGGTGCGGTCCCTCGAGCCCGCAGTGCGCGCAGGCGTCGAACGACGGCGCGTAGCCCGCGACGGCGAGCGAGCGCAGCAGGTAGGAGTCGAGGATCTGCCCAGGACGGTGGTCCCCGGCCGCCATCGCGCGCAGACCACCGACCAGCAGCAGGAACTGCTGGAGCGAGGGCTGCTTCTCCTCCGAGACCAGCCGCTCGGCCGTCTCGAGCATCGCGGTGCCGGCGGTGTAGCGCTCGTAGTCGGCACCCAGGTCGGAGGAGAAGGCCGACTTGGTCTCCGCCTGCGTGATCGTGTCGAGGTTGCGCCCCTCGGCCAGCTGGAGGTCCACGTGGGTGAAGGGCTCCAGCCTGGAGCCGAAGCGCGACGAGGTCCGGCGTACGCCCTTGGCGACGGCGCGCACCCGCCCGTGGTGGCGGGTCAGCAGGGTGATGATGCGGTCGGCCTCCCCCAGCTTGTGGGTGCGCAGCACGATCGCCTCGTCGCGGTAGAGAGGCACGGGACCAGTGTGCCTGTCAGGCCCCCGTGCGGCGGCTGCGACGCGGTGACTTCCAGCACCTGCGTGCGAAGTCGGCCGCCGCGTGATCGAGCCGCTCGGGCCGGAAGCGCCACTCCAGGATGCTCCGGGCCTGCACGAACTCGGCGTGGGGCATCTCCTCGGCGAGCATCGCCGCGTCGGCCGCGGGGTGGATCGGGTCGGCCGGGTGGCCCACCACGAACGCCGGTGCCATGATCGCCCGACGCTGCTTGGAGGACGGCGCCACGCGCCCGAAGAACAACCCGTGCACCACCGCGGCCATGGCGTCGGCCCGCTGGTCGAGGGTGTCCAGGACGATGCCGGCCCAGAAGGGCACGATCCCGCGCGGGATCGGCCGGGTGACCCGGCGTACGCCGTTGATCGTGAAGGGCAGGAAGCGGGCGGCGAAGAGGATCGGCGCGAAGGCGAGGATCCCGGCCTCCACGGCATTGTCGAGGACCGGCATCTCGATGATCAGGCCCTTGACCCGCTCGGGGGCGAGGACCGCGACCTCGAGGGAGACGTTGGCACCCAGCGACGTGCCCCCGATGACCGCCTGGGGCGCCCCGAGGTGGTCCAGCAGCGCGATGACCTGCTCGCCGAAGGCCGTCATCGAGTAGGCCAGCGGGTCGGCGGGGCGGTCGGAGCGGCCGTGGCCGAGCAGGTCGACGGTCACGACGTGCAGGCCGTGGGCGGCCAGTGCCCGCGCCAGCGGTTGATGCATCCGGCGCGGCATCAGCTGTCCGTGGATCAGCACCACCCAGGCGTCCCCGGCGCCGTACTCGGTGTACTCGAGCCGGTCTCGACCGCTGTCGGTCTCGAGGAAGAACTGACCGATGCGTTCGGAGACGAGCATGGACCGCAATCTAGCCGACGGCCGAGCGCCGGTGCGGGTCTCGACGTCTGCGGCGAGGCGTCGAGACCCGCACCGGTCAGGCGCCGCGGTTGACCGCGCTCACGACCGCCTTGAGCGAGGCGGTGACGATGTTGGCGTCCAGTCCCACGCCCCACAGCACGGTGTCCCCCACCGCGCACTCGACGTAGGCCGCCGCGATGGCGTCGCCGCCCGAGGAGAGCGCGTGCTCGTGGTAGTCGAGGACGCGCACGTCGAAGCTGCCGCCGTGGCCCGTGCGCGGGAGCTCGTTGATCGCCCCGACGAAGGCGGCGATGGGGCCGTTGCCGGTGCCCTCGAGGGTGCGCATCTCGCCGTCGACGTAGACGTTGACGGTGAGGGCGTCCTTCTCCCCGGCGGCCGAGCTGGTGTGCACGGAGTTGAGGCGCAGGGGGGCCTCGCGGTCGAGGTACTCCGAGGAGAAGACCGACCAGATCTCCTCGGGCGACACCTCGCCGCCCTCGGCGTCGGTGCGCTGCTGGATGACGCGGCTGAACTCGATCTGGGCGCGGCGGGGCAGGTCGAGCTTGTGCTCGGCCTTGAGGATGTAGGCGACGCCGCCCTTGCCGGACTGGCTGTTGACGCGGATCACGGCCTCATAGCTGCGGCCCACGTCCTTGGGGTCGATCGGCAGGTAGGGGACGGCCCACGCGTGCTCGTCGACACCGACGCCGGCCGACGCCGCGTCGCGCTCCATCGCCTCGAACCCCTTCTTGATCGCGTCCTGGTGCGAGCCGGAGAAGGCGGTGTAGACCAGGTCGCCGCCGTAGGGGTGGCGCTCGGCGACGGGCAGCTGGTTGCAGTACTCGACCGTGCGCCTGATCTCGTCGATGTCGGAGAAGTCGACCTGAGGGTCCACGCCCTGGCTGAACAGGTTGAGCCCCAGGGTGACCAGGCAGACGTTGCCGGTGCGCTCACCGTTGCCGAACAGGCAGCCCTCGATGCGGTCTGCGCCGGCGAGGTAGCCCAGCTCAGCCGCGGCCACAGCGGTGCCACGGTCGTTGTGCGGGTGCAGCGACAGCACGACGTGCTCACGGTGGGCCAGGTGCCGGTCCATCCACTCGATGGAGTCGGCGTAGACGTTGGGCGTGGCCATCTCGACGGTCGCCGGCAGGTTGATGATGACCGGTTTGGCGGCAGTCGGCTCGAAGACCTCGAGCACCTCGTTGCAGACCCGCACGGCGAACTCGAGCTCGGTGCCGGTGTAGGACTCGGGGCTGTACTCGTAGAAGACCTCGGTCTCCGGGATGCTCTCCTCGTACTTCTTGCACAGGCGCGCTCCCTGGACCGCGATGTCGGCGATGCCGTCCATGTCGAGGCCGAAGACGACCCGGCGCTGGAGCGTCGAGGTCGAGTTGTAGAGGTGAACGATCGCCTGCTTGGCGCCCCTGATCGACTCGTAGGTCCGCTCGATGAGCTCCTCGCGAGCCTGCGTCAGCACCTGGATGGTGACGTCGTCGGGGATCAGGTCATCGTCGATGAGCTGGCGCACGAAGTCGAAGTCGGTCTGGCTCGCGCTCGGGAACCCGACCTCGATCTCCTTGTAGCCCATCTCGACGAGCAGCTTGAACATCGTCAGCTTGCGGGCCGGGGACATCGGGTCGATGAGCGCCTGGTTGCCGTCACGCAGGTCGACAGCGCACCAGCGCGGTGCCTGGGTGATCACCTTGTCCGGCCAGGTGCGGTCGGAGAGGACGACGGGCGTGAACGGCTCATAGCGGCCGACGGGCATGCCGCTGGGCTGCTGCGGGCTGGTCTGGTGCGGGTGCTGGTCTGCGGTGGTCATGAGTTCCTCGCGGGATCGGGCTGTGCCAACAGGAGGCGAGCCGGGCGCACGCACTCACTCCGCAGCGAGGGGGTCCGGCTCTGGCTCAGACCTCGCTGCGGCAGCGAAGGAGAAGCTGGCGCATCATGCTGATGACACCTTAGCGGACCCCGCACGGAAGGGTCGTGGCGCTCGTCCGTGGACTGGACCTCACCCGATCGGGTGTTTGTCGGCCACGGCCGTTTGGGCGTCGTCACCGGAGGGGTAGGAGGCGGCCACCGACGTCTCGAGGAGAAGCACGTGCTGATGATCGACTGGCCCCTGACCATCGTAGTGGGCATCGGACTCGCCGTCCTCGTCGGCGTCATCGGCGGCTACGTGTCGGCCCGGATGGCCGTGATCGGCTCCGAGCGCCGGCTCAACCGCTCGCTCACGCAGCAGCCCGCCGATGTCTGAGTCCGACTGGTGGGTCCTCGTCATCCTGCTCGTCGGCGTCCCACTGGCCGTCTGGGCCGGCGTGCGGATGCTGCGCGATCGCGGCTGACCTGCCCGGCAGGACGCATGCGCCACGGGTGATCGGGCACCGAACCCCATGACGCCAAGGGCTTGGACGACCATGCAGTCACGGTGGGCAGCCGAGCTGATCCCCGACGCCCCCGTCGGCCGCGTCCTGGACCTTGCCCCCGCCACCCAGCACCTCGGGCTGGTGGCCGTCACCCTCGCCAACCGCCCGCTCCTGTGCGTCGACGACGACGCGGAGGCCCGGGAGTCGACGATGCTCGATGCGGACCTGGCCGGTCTTGCCGGCGACGTCGAGGTGCGCGGCTCCGGCGCCGCTCCGCAGCAGTGCCAGGAGACCTTCGCCGTCGTGATCGCCGCACCCGAGGTCGCCCCCTCCGACGACTCGGCCGCGGCCCTCGCTCTCGTCCGCGCCTGCCTGGCCACGGCTGCCGACCACGTGACCGACGGGGGTCACGTGCTCATCCGGCTCGACAGCCTCGAGCGCGTGCACCACGTCTCGCAGACCACGACGCTGACGCTCGTCGAGGTGCGCGCGGGTGAGCGCGGCCTCGTCGCCCGCTTCGATGCTGATCCCCCCTGCTGAATCCTCTGCTGATCCCCCCTGCAGGACTCACCCCCGCGGGTGTGTCGGGCGCACCCCCGCCTCCGCGAGGCTGGGCCTGGAAAGAGGGAGGGTTCCCATGACCGTCACCACCATGCCGGGTCGTCCCGTGCCGCGGGACGTGCGCAGCAGCGAGACCGCACGGCTCTTCGCTCTCCTCCCCGAGGAGGAGGGTCCCCAGCGGACCGACATCCTCGACCAGATCGTCGTGCTCAACATCCAGGTCGCCCACGCGATCGCGCGCCGCTACCAGAACCGCGGCATCGCCATCGAGGACCTCGAGCAGGTCGCCTGCCTCGCGCTGGTGCGCGCGGCCCAGAAGTTCGACTGCGCCCGGGAGCGGGACTTCCTGTCCTACGCCGTGCCCACGATGACGGGCGAGGTCAAGCGCTACTTCCGCGACCACGGGTGGACCATCCGCCCGCCGCGGCGGATCCAGGAGATCCAGTCCCGCGTGCTCGAGGCCTACAAGCAAGGCACCACCCACGGGCGACCGCCCACACCGCTGGAGATCTCCAAGCGGCTCGACCTCAAGATCGACGACGTGGTCGAGGCGCTGGGCGCCAACGTGTGCTTCCAGCCGATCTCGATCGACCAGGCCGTCGAGGCCGACAGCCTGGAGTCGCTGAGCGACTTCCTGATGACCGACGACGACAGGGCCGTGGACGCAGTCGACGCACGCTCGGTGCTGGCCAACCCGTTGCGCCACCTCGAGCCGGAGGACCGTCGTCTCCTGGCGATGACCTACTCCGAGGGCCTCACGCAGCAGCAGATCGGCGAGATCCTCGGCGTGACGCAGATGACGATCTCGCGCCGCCTGGCGAGGATCCTCGCCAGGCTGCGCGACGAGCTCGGGGTCGAGCTCCCCTTCGTGGCCTGACGGCCAGTCGTGGCCTGACGGCCAGTCGTGGCCTGACGGTCAGCCGAGGACCTCGGCCACCGTCACCTGGCCGTCGCCCTCGTCGAGGTTCTCGATGGCGTCGGCCAGTCGGCGTACGTCGGCGTCGGGGAGGTCCACGCCGGCCTCGGTGAGTCCGTCGCGGAGCTCCTTCTCGACCGTGCCCTCGGGGGCGCTCTCCTGGTAGGAGGTCACGCGGTCGACGACCGCCTGGGCTGCTTGTGCCATGTCGTTGTCCATGCGGTCCGGTACCCCGTCGGACCGGCCCCAAGCGCGATCCGCTCCTAGCGTGGGGCCGCGAGACCCGGGCCCGAGGCTCCTCGGCGCCGGTCGACGCGGTCGAGCCAGGGCGTGGCCGCGATGCCGTGCACGAGCACCGAGGCGACGATGGTGAAGGCGACCGTGGACCAGAGCCACGGGAGGTCGGTGAACTCGGCCTCCCCCGCGGCGTAGGCGAGGTAGTAGAGCGACCCGACCCCACGCACGCCGAAGAACGCCACGGCTCGCCGGTCGCTCGCCGAGAGGCCGCCGGCCTGGGCTGCCGGTTTGGGCCGCAGGCCGAGCGCGATCACGCCCGCGGCGGGACGGATCACGAAGATGAGCGCGAGGGCGACCACGACCCCGGACACCTCCAGCCCGTCCAGCAGGCCGTTGGTGGTCGCGATGCCGAGGAAGAGCAGCACGGCGAGCGTGAACAGCCGCTCGAGGCGTTCCACGACCTCGTGCATGGCCCGGTGGTAGTCGTGGGCGCGCTCGGAGGCGCGCATCGCCATCGCGCACGTGAACACGGCGAGGAACCCGTAGCCGCCCACCAGCTCGGCGGCGCCGTACGACGCCAGCAGGGCCGCCAGCGCCAGCAGCGGCTCACCCTGCTCGGCAAGGCGCAGGGACGGCCGGCTCGAGCGGAACGCGACCCGGGAGAGCACCCAGCCGGAGGCGAGGCCCACCATGACGCCGAGGACGACCTTGCCGACGAGGTACCACCCCACCCAGGTGCCGGCGTCGGCGAGCGTGAAGCTACCGGCGGCCAGCAGGATCGCGAGGTAGACGAAGGGGAAGGCCAGACCGTCGTTGAGCCCGGCCTCGGACGTCAGGGAGAAGCGCACCTCGTCGAGGCGCTCGGCCGTGTCGCCGTCGTCGGAGTCCAGCCCCGTCTCGAGCTCGTCGATCTCCTCCGCTGTCATGGGACCGCCGACCTGGACGTCGGATGCCAGGACGGGGTCGGTGGGTGCGAGCACCGCTCCGAGGAGCAGCGCGGTGGCCGGTCCCAGCCCGGCGTAGGCCCAGCCCAGCAGGGCGACCAGTCCGATGGTGAGCGGCATGGCGATCGCCAGCAGGCGCCAGGTGGGCGACCAGTAGCCCCAGGTGCGGCGGATGCGCGGGCGCAGGGGTCGGTCGAGCGCCAGCCCCACTCCCATCAGGGCCACGAGCACGGTGAGCTCGGTGACGTGCAGGATCAGCTCACGGTCTCCCTCGGGGTCCAGCGAGAGCGACTCGGGAATGGGGAACAGCCCGATCAGGAGGCCGACGCCCACCAGGACCGTGGGTGCTGACACGGCTGCCCGACGCAGCGCCTGGGGCAGCACGACAGCCAGCAGCAGGCACAGGCCCGCCACCAGGAACACCACGGCATCGGTCATCGACGCACCTCCTCGGGCCGACTCAACCTAGTCCGACCGTGCCCCATTCCCCTGGTCGGGCGCGAAGCCGTGCGTCATGCCCCACACCACGGCCTGCGCGCGTCGGGTGACCCCGATCTTGCGGTAGGCGGTGCGGATGTAGGTCTTGACCGAGTTGATGCTCAGGAACGCCGCCGTGGCGATCTCGCTGTTGGACAGCCCTTGCACGATCAGACCGATGACCTGGGCCTCCCGGGCAGACAGGGCGACCGTCGGCTCCGCGGGTCCGTCTGTCGGGGCACTCGTCCGCGTCGCGGCAGGGGCGGTCTCAGGCACGGTGCAACCCTGGCAGGGGAAAGCACGCGAGTGCCGCACCGCGGGCTCACCCGAGGGGGTGATGGTGTGGACCCCGCTGCCTGTCCCGGCCTCTGATGGCACAGTGGACCCATGAAGACCACCCTCGCCTGCCCGTGCGGCACCGTCATCCGCGGCACCGACGAGGACGACCTCGTCGAGCTGACCCAGGCCCACCTGGCCTCCGCGCACCCCGGACGCGACTACGACCGGGACATGATCCTGTTCATGGCTACCTGAGGGCCGTGGTGGCTCGGCTCCTGGTGGTCCACCACTCCCCCACGGACGCCGTGAGGGCGCTGACCGACGCGGTCGTCGCCGGCACCCGCGACGATGCCGTGACGGGCGTCGAGGTGGTCGTCCGCGCGGCCCTGGACGCGAGCGCCGCCGACGTGGCGGCCGCGGACGGGATCCTGCTCGGGACGCCGGCCAACTTCGGCTACATGTCCGGAGCCCTCAAGCACTTCTTCGACACGATCTTCCTCGAGGCTGGTGGCGCACTGGGCGATGACGGCTCCGCGAGCGCGGCTGGTCGCGGCAGGCTGCCCTACGGGTTGTGGGTGCACGGTCGCTACGACACCACCGGGGCGGTCCGCTCGGTGCAGTCGATCGTCCAGGCCCTGCCCTGGACGCAGGCCGCGCCGGTGCTCGAGGTCCTCGGTGACGTGGGCGCCGGCCAGCGGGACGCGGCGTACGAGCTCGGCGGGACGTTGGCGGCTCTGGTGGAGCCCGTCTAGTCATCCCCCAGGGGAGATCCACACCCGGGCAACAGGAGCACGCCCCGGCTGTTACCTAGTCCACGGTCTGGCCACGATTGGGCAACGACTTCTCAGGTCGGCCGGTGCGCCGCACATCATGTCGTCCATGCCAAGGACGAGGGGGCTCTCCGGCATGCCGTGGGCCCGTGCAGCGACCGTGATCCTGCTGATCATCGGGGCGTTCGCCGTCCTTCCCACACCCGCGGCCACCGCCGCCGACCGCAACTTCGCGCCACGCTTCACCACCAACGACACCGGCGACATCGACATCGTCGGCAACACGGTGATGACCTGCAACCCCAGCGCGTCCGGATGCACCACCGCCACGGCCGCAGGACCGACGGCGACGGCCAACGCGGCCTACAACAACAACGCCTACTCGATGGTCTACGTCGACGTGGACAGCGACGCGACGACCTTCAACTCCAGCCGCTCGACCCTGGCGCTGCCGTCGGGGGCGACCGTGTTGTTCGCGGGTCTCTACTGGGGCGGCGAGGTGACCGCGGGGTCCGGAGGATCAGCCGCGCCCAGCGCCGCAGCCCGTGGCACCGTCAAGCTGAAGGCTCCCGGCGACGCCGCCTACTCCACGATCACCGCGACCACCGTCGACGACGGCGCGATCATCTACCAGGGCTTCGCCGACGTGACCGCCCGTGTCGCGGCGGCCGGCAACGGGACCTACACCGTCGCCAACCTGCAGACCGGCACCGGCGCGGACCGCCTCGGTGGCTGGTCGCTGGTGGTCGCCTACCGCGACACCAGCCAGCCCGCCCGCAACCTCACCGTCTTCGACGGTCTCAAGTCGATCAACGGCAGCGGCTCCGGGACGATCTCGGTGAGCGGCTTCCAGACCCCGCCCGCCGGCCCCGTCAGCACCACCGTCGGCTTCGTGACCTACGAGGGCGACCTCGGCCTGGTCGGCGACAGCGCCACGCTCAACGGCATCGCCCTGAGCGACGCCCAGCACCCGGCCACCAACTTCTTCGACTCCAAGATCAGCCGCGGCGGAGTGCTGCGCACGGGCAACAGCCCGAGCTACGCCAACAACCTCGGCTTCGACCAGTCCATGCTGACGGTCGGCAACGCCTACATCACCAACGGTGCGACCAGCGCGACGATCGGGCTCACGTCCTCCGGGGACGTCTACGCTCCCGGGGTCGTGACCTTCGCGACCGACCTCTACGCGCCGCAGATCGTGCAGACCAAGACCGTGACGGACGTCAACGGCGGACTCGTGGAGCAGGGCGACACGCTGCGCTACACCGTGTCCGGTGTCAACAACGGCCAGGACGGCGCGGCCGGCTTCATCCTTCGCGATCCCGTCCCTGCCGACACGACCTACAAGCCGGGCTCGATCTCCGTCACCCAGCCGGGCGGCACCGCGACCGCTCGGACCGACGCGAGCGGCGACGACGTCGCGGAGTACGACGCCGCCAACGACCGCGTCGTCGCACGACTGGGCACCGGCGCGAGCTCGAGCGCCGGAGGGACGATCGGCGTCGGCAGCACCTACACCCTCGTCTTCGACGTGGTCGTCGACGGGCCGGTGCCGGCCGTCGCCAGCGGGACCACCATCGCGAACACCGCGACCGCGAGCTTCAACTCCGCGAGCCTCGGGACCGCCCTCACCACCACCTCGTCGGCGACCACGACGGTCGCGGGACCGGACCTGACCGTCACGAAGACCCACACGGGCTCGCTGGTGCTCGGAGCGGACATCACCTACGCGCTGGGCGTCAGCAACGTCGGACCGGCCGCGTCGCAGGGCACCGTGACCGTCCAGGACACGCTGCCCGCCGGGCTGACCTTCGTCAGCGCCTCCGGCAGCGGCTGGACCTGCTCGCAGGCCGCGGGCACCATCACCTGCACGCGGGCCGACGCGCTCGCACCGGGCGCGGCCTTCCCGGACATCGCGCTGACCGCGACCGTCACCGACAGCGCCCCGGCCACCGTCGCCAACACGGTGACGGTCGCCGGTGGGGGCGACGGCCTGGTCGGCAACAACAGCGCGGTCGACAGCGCTCCGACGGTCGCCGTGACCGACCTGTCGCTGGCCAAGACCGCGGACGTGGCCTCGGTCGCGGTCGGTGGGTCCGTGGGCTACACGCTCACCGTGACCAACCACGGCCCGTCGCGCTCCACCGGCTCCACCGTCGTCGACCACCTCCCGGCCGGGATGAGCTTCGTGTCGGCCGATCCTGGGTGCGTCAGCCTGCCCAGCGCGTCGACGGTCACCTGCACGGTGGGCGCCCTCGCGTCCGGCGCCAGCGCCACGATCCACATCAGCACACGCCCCGACATCGGGACGGCTGGCAGCACGCTGACCAACAGCACCACCGTGCACGCCCACGAGAACGACCCGACCACGGGCAACGACACCGCCACCTCGTCGGTCGACGTCAAGCCGGTCGACCTGCAGATCACCAACCACGTGCAGGGCGACCCCGCGACGCTCGTGCCCGGGTCGACGTACACGTGGCTGCTGGACGTGACCAACGCCGGCACCTCGCCGGCCGCCGACTCGATCGTGCGTTTCGCCGTGCCGACCGGGCTCACCGTGGTCGCCGGGACGCTCGACCCGCGCTGCCACCTCGACGGCGACGACGTGGTCTGTGACCTCGGCACCGTCGGACCCGGCGCCGTGGTGCCCACCATCGCGATCCAGGCCACGGTCGCCTCCGGCGGCGCCGCCCCCACCTCGGTGGTCACCAACGCCGTCGTCTCCACGAGCGAGCCCGACATCGACCCCGGCAACAACGCGTCCGCAACCGACACTCCCGTCGTCGCGGGCGGCTCCGACCTGTCGATCACCAAGACCACGACGACCACGACGGCCTCCCCCGGCGACCTGGTGACCTACACCCTCACCGTCGCCAACGCGGGTCCGGGCGCGGCTGACGACGTGGTCGTCAGCGACGCACTGCCGGCCGGCACGACGTACGTCTCGACCAGCGGCGCTCCCTGCGCCGCCCTCGGGCAGAACGTGACGTGCACCCTCGGCAGCGTGCCCTCCGGCGGCTCGGTGGTCGCCACCGTCACCGTGCGGGTCGATCCCGTGAGCGCCACGACCACGGGAGCCAGCCACCAGCTCGAGGTCACCAAGGTCGAGACCAACCTCAGCCTCGCGGGCGGTCAGACCAGCAGCTCGACCGTGTCCTGCCCGTCCGGATACCTCGCGACCGACGGCAGCGTCCGGCTCGACGCGGTCGACCAGGGCACGGGAGGCTTCGCGGACGCCCTGGTGCTCGTCAGCGCCGCGACCGCTGACGGCGCGGGCTGGACCGGCACGGTGCGCAACGGCGCGACCGGGCAGATGCAGGCGAAGGTGAACGTCGTCTGCCTGAGCACGGCCACCGTGACCGGCGAGGACCACCAGCACGCCGTCCTCGTGTCGGCGCCCGTGACCTCGACGGCGACCTACGCCGCCGGAGCCTGGACCACCGACCTCACCTGTGGCCCCGGCCGCGTCGCGATCGCGCCGGGGTGGACGTTCACCGCCGGCAGCGGTGTCGTGCGCACCAGCCAGCGCAGCGCCACCGGCTGGCGCTTCGTGGTCGACGTGCCCACGTCGGCCGACGTCTCCTTCGGCATCCGTTGCCTCTCGACCTCGTTGGGCACTGCAGCCGGGCACTCGCACGACCTCGACCTGCACCAGCTCGACGGGACGGTGGTCGTGCCGCCGGGGGCCACCGTGGAGCTGCAGCTGACCTGTGGCGACCTGGAGAAGGGCATCGTCGCCTCGTGGGACGTCGACCTCGGGCTCGTCTCCCTGGGCAACGACCCGCAGCCCAAGACCCGGGTCTTCCGCTTCCACAACCCGACCGCGTCCTCGTTGACGGCACGGGTGGGGCTGCTGTGCCTCGGCATCCAGACCGGCGCCGAGAGCACGGTGCGTGACGTCGTGAACACTGCGCACGTCAGCACCAGCAGCACCGACGCGGACACCGCCGACGACGCGGGCTCGGCGACGTTCCGGGTCAGCACCAGCACCGGACCCACCAGCCCCGGCTTCGCAGCCGGCTCGACCGGCAGCGTCTCGGGCTCCGGCTCGCGCACCGTCGTGAGCGTCCCGTTGCGCACCGTCAAGGCACGCACGTTCACGGTGCGGCTCGTGGCCGCCTCGCGCGTCCCGGGCACCAGCCTGCGCAAGGGCGCGGTGCTCGCTCGGACCGTGACCCGGGTCGCGGCCGGGCGGCACGTCGTACGCCTCACGGCCAGGGGTGCCGCTGCGGCGGCCCTGCGGGCAGGTCGGATCGACCGCGCCTCCCTGGTCGTCGTCGCACGGGACGGGAGTCGGTCGGTCCGGGTCATCACCGTGCGCTGACCGTGCGTGGCGGAGGTACGATCAGGCTCGTCGTCAGGTCGCAGCTCCAGGGAGGGAACGCGGTGGTCCACCCATGGCTCCGACGGGCCGTGATGCCCTTGCTGGGACTCGTGTCCGTCGTGGCGCTCGCGGGCTGTGCCGAGGAGGCGCAGGGCCGCAACACCGATCCCGACCAGGTCGACTCCGTCGAGGTGCCCGAGCTCGGCGCCTGCCGCCTGCTCACCCCTGACGACGTCGCGATGCCGAGCAACGCCACCACCGTCGTCGACTGCACCGAGCGGCACACGGCGCAGACCTTTGCGGTCGGTGAGCTGCCCGAGGAGCTCGCCGACGTCGACTACGACTCCGCCGAGCTCGGGTCCTTCGCCTACGACACGTGCTCGTCGGCGTTCGAGAAGTTCCTCGGCGCCGACGAGAGCCTCGTGATGCGTACGGTCGTGAGCTGGGCGTGGTTCCGCCCGTCCGAGAAGGCCTGGGACGACGGCGCGCGCTGGTACCGCTGCGACGTCGTGGGTGGCGGCGAGCAGAGCGAGAAGTACGTCGACCTGCCCGACACCGCCGAGGGCCTGCTGCTCGGACGCCCCTCTGACCGCTGGATGGTGTGCGTCGCCGGCGAGTCGGTGAGCGGCTCGCTGAAGATCCCGTGCAGCGAGAAGCACGACTGGCGCGCGGTCACCACGATCAAGCTGGGCGAGCCCTCCGACCCCTACCCCGGTGACCGCGTCGCCGAGGTCACCACCCGCGACTTCTGCTCCGACTCCGTGGGGGCCTGGCTCAACTACCCCGTCGACTACGACTTCGGCTACACCTGGTTCCACGAGGCGGAGTGGGAGGCGGGCAACCGTCGCTCGGTCTGCTGGGCGAGGACCCCCGACTGATGCTGCGTCGTCGTGCTGCCCTGACGCGGCTGCTGCCGGTCCTGGTGCTGTCCCTGATCCTCGGCGCCTGCACGGACGGGTCCTCCCCGAAGTCGCCGGAGGCCGCGCCCTCGTCGAGCGCACCGGTCGAGCGCCCCTCGGCCACGCCGGTGCCCGCGCCCGAGGACCGCGCGTGCTACCGGCTCGCCTTCGAGGACGCCCTCGCCCCGACGACGGCCGCCGCCACCACCGCGTGCGACGGCAAGCACACCTCGATGACCTTCGCGGTCGGCACGCTCGACACCCTCGTCGACGGCCACCTCCTCGCCGTCGACTCCCAGCGGGTGATGGACCAGGTCGCCGAGGCCTGCCCCGCGCGGCTGTCCGACTTCGTGGGGGGGACGCTGCGCGACCGACGCCTGAGCATGCTGCGTGCGGTGTGGTTCACCCCGACCGTCGAGCAGTCCGACGCCGGTGCCGACTGGTTCCGCTGCGACGTCATCGCCGTTGCGGGCCAGGACGCCCTCGCCCCGCTGACCGGACGCCTCTCCGGCGTGCTGGCGCAACCCGAGGGGCGCGAGCGCTGGGCGATGTGTGGCACCGACGACCCCGACTCCCCCGACTTCGAGCGGGTGCTGTGCTCCCAGCCGCACTCGTGGCGCGCCATCGAGGTCGTGCCGTTCGAGGACGGCCGCTATCCCGGCGTCGAGGCCGTCCGCGAGGCCGGCCAGACGCCCTGCGAGGACGCCGGCCGCTCGGTCGCCGACGACGCGCTCAACTTCCAGTGGGGCTACGAGGGGCCGAGCAAGGAGCAGTGGGCTGCCGGGCAGACCTACGGGCGGTGCTGGGCGCCGGACTGAGGCCGGCCATCGGCTCCGGGGGTTGCGGATTGGTCACCAACCGCAGGTCCAGCAGCCCGATCGTTGCGGTTGGTGACCAATCCGCAGGGGTCGGGACCACCGCGCGACCGGTCTCGCCCGGCCGTCAGAAGCCGAGCTTGCGCAGCTGCCGCGGGTCGCGCTGCCAGTCCTTGGCGATCTTGATGTGCAGGTCGAGGTAGACCGGGGTGCCGAGGAGGGCCTCGATCTGGAGCCTCGCGGCCTTGCCGACGTCGCGCAGGCGGGCGCCCTTGTGGCCGATCATGATCCCCTTCTGGGAGTCGCGCTCGACGTAGAGGTTGGCATGGATGTCGAGCAGCGGCCGGTCGGCGTCGCGGCCCTCGCGCAGCCCCATCTCCTCGACGACCACCGCGATCGAGTGCGGGAGCTCGTCGCGGACGCCCTCGAGCGCGGCCTCACGGATCAGCTCGGCGACGATCGCCTCCTCGGGCGCATCGCTGAGGTCGCCGTCGGGGTAGAGCTGGGGGCCGTCCGGCAGGAGGCCGACGAGGAGGTCCTCGAGGAGCGAGACCTGGTCGCCGGCCTTGGCGGAGACGGGCACGATCTCGGCCCACTCGATGCCGGCGCCGGCGCCGGCCTTCTGGATGTCGAGGAGGTGCTCGCCGATCTGCTCGCCGGTCGCGAGGTCGGTCTTGGTCGCGATGGCGACCTTGATCGTGCGCTTGACCTTGGCCATCTCGGCGATGATGAAGCGGTCGCCGGGGCCGATCTTCTCGTTGGCCGGCAGGCACACCGCGACCACGTCGACCTCGCCGAGCGTGGTCTTCACCAGGTCGTTGAGGCGCTCGCCCAACAGGGTGCGCGGTCGATGCAGCCCGGGGGTGTCGACCAGGATGAGCTGCGCGTCGGGCCGGTGCACGATCCCGCGTACGACGGTGCGCGTCGTCTGCGGCTTGGAGGAGGTGATCACCACCTTGCTGCCCACGAGGGCGTTGGTGAGCGTCGACTTGCCGGCGTTGGGGCGGCCGACGAACGACACGAACCCGCTCTTGTGCTCGGTCGTCGGGGGGGTCTCGGGCTGGTCGTGCTCGGGGTCAGGCATCTCGCACCTTGTCGTAGTCGGCCCAGATCTCGTCGTCGCTCTTGCCTGCTGCCTTGCCCGCGCGCCAGATCGGTCCGGGGTCGACCGCACGCGGTTGGCGGGCGCTCACGCCGCGCCAGTAGCCCATGACGTCGTAGGCCGAGCTCGGCAGCCGACGCTCGCGCATCAGGTGCTTGCGGACGGCCCGCATCTGCGCGGACTCCCCCGCCATCCAGAAGTAGCCGTCGCCCTCGGGCCAGTCGATCGACTCGACGACCGACGCCAGACGGCTCTCGCCGTCATGGGGGGCGTCGAGCCAGTGCACGGAGCTGTAGGTGGGCAGGTAGTCCGCTAGGTCGTCGGGCACCTCGGCCCAGACGTAGGTCGGCACGGCCACCGAGCCGGTGATGCGCGCCATCGCCGGCATCGCGGTCAGGTCGCCCACGAGGATCACCCAGGCCGCGTCGGCGGGCATCGCGAAGGAGCCCTTGGGCTCCGTGAGCGTCACGGTCTGGCCGACGCAGTCACCCTGCACCCACTCGGTCACGAGCCCCACGTCGTGCACGACGACGTCGATGACGAGCTCGCCGTCGGCCCAGGAGCGCACCGTGTAGTAGCGGCTCTGGAACTGTCCGGGCACGACCAGACCGACCCACTCGTCGGGGATGCCGGTCGAGGCGAAGTCAGCCAGCCCCGCCCCGCCGAGCACGATGCGCGACAGGTGGTCGGAGACCCGGGCGCGGCTCAGCACCTGCGCGTCGTACTGCCTGGCCTTGGTGCTCACCCCAGGACTCTAGTGGTCCTGGCTCACCACGAGGGCCGGAGGGGGAAGCCGTCGGCGCCGTCGTCGGAGGTGCGGACCGCGAGAACCTGGTGGAGCTGGATCTCGTTCCACTCGAAGGCGAGCCGCGAGCCGGACATGTAGAGGCCCCAGACGCGGGCGGTGCCGACGCCGACCTCGTCGACGGCGGCATCCCAGTTCTCCACCAGGTTGCGGCCCCAGTCGCGCAGCGTCATGGCGTAGTGGTGGCGGAAGTTCTCCGAGTGCATGACCTCCAGCCCGGCGTCCTGCGCCTCCGTGATGATCGTGCCGGAGCCGGTGAGCTCCCCGTCGGGGAAGACGTAGCGATCGATGAAGGCGCCCGTCTCCTCCCGGTGGTTGTGGTGGCGCGTGATCGAGTGGTTGAGCAGGCGGCCCTCGGGCTTCAGGTGGTCACGCAGGAAGCCGAAGTACGACGGGTACTGGCGCACGCCGATGTGCTCGGTGAGCCCGATGGAGCTGATCGCGTCGAAGCCGGTCTCGAGCACGTCGCGGTAGTCGCTGTGGCGGATCTCCACCAGGTCGCCGAGACCGTCACGGTCGACGGCCTCCTTGCCCCAGTCGGCCTGCTGCTGCGAGAGCGTCACGCCGAGCGCCTTCACTCCGTGCTCGCGGGCGGCGTGGCGGACCATGCCGCCCCAGCCGCAGCCGACGTCGAGCAACCGCTGCCCCGGCTTGAGGTCGAGCTTGCGGCAGACCAGGTCGAACTTCTCGGCCTGCGCCTCCTCCAGCGTCGCGTCGGCGTGGGGGTAGACGGCACAGGTGTAGGCCATGGAGGGTCCGAGGACATGGCGGTAGAACGCGTTGGACACGTCGTAGTGGCGGTGGATCGCCTCGGCGTCGCGGGTCATCGAGTGCCGCAGGCCCTCCACCGTGCGACGCCAACGGGGCAGGTGCTCCTGCGGCGGCGGTGGCGGGGGCTTGAGGTGCGACAACCCGAGCCCGCGCAGCAGCGTGAGAGCCTCGGTGG
>NZ_CALRWD010000018.1:0-63659 GCF_943371775.1 Nocardioides psychrotolerans | reverse complement strand
CCCCGCGGGGGGACCTCGGCGCCCGGCGCGGCGTCGCGTGTCCTGGGATGTCAGCCGAGCTTGGCGCCGCCGTCGACGTAGAGCGTCTGACCGGTGATGTAGGACGCCTCGTCGCTGCAGAGGAACGCAGCGGCCGCAGCGATGTCCTCAGGGAAGCCGACGCGGCGTACGGGGTTGGCCTCGGCGTTGAGCTTGCGGAACTCCTCGACGTCCATCTTGAGGCGGGCCGCGGTCGCGTCGGTCATCTCCGTGGCGATGAAGCCGGGGGCGATGGCGTTGGCGTTGATGCCGAACGGGCCGAGCTCGATGCCCAGGGTGCGGGTGAAGCCCTGCACGCCCATCTTGGCGGCCGAGTAGTTGGCCTGGCCGCGGTTGCCGAGCGCGGAGACGCTCGAGAGGTTGAGGATCTTGCCGTACTTCTGCTCCACGAAGTGCTTCTGGGCGGCCTTCGTCATCAGGAACGCACCCTTGAGGTGGACGCCCATGACCAGGTCCCAGTCGTCCTCGGTCATCTTGAAGAGCAGGTTGTCGCGGGTGATGCCGGCGTTGTTGACCAGCACGTGGATGCCACCGAGCTCGGTGACGACGCGGGTGATCGCGGCCTCGGCGGACTCGCCATTGCTCACGTCGCAGCCGATGCCGACGGCCTTGGCGCCGTCGACGAGGGGCAGCTTGGCGGCCGCCTCGGCGGCCGCGGACTCGTCGAGGTCGATGATCGCGACCGACGCGCCCTCCTCGGCGAACCGCGTGGCGGTCCCGAACCCGATGCCGCGCGCGGCTCCGGTGACGACGACGATGCGTCCGTCGTAACGACCCATGGTGATGACTCCTCGTCTCGGTGCCCCACTCGGTGGTGCACCCGTCTGTGGTGCGGAACGCCCGACACTCTAGAGGCGGCTCAGACCTCCGTGCCGGGGGGTTCGGTCTCCGTCGGCACGATCGGGTCGCACTGGCCCAGGGTGATCGCCTTGTAGGTCGCGAAGTCCTGCGAGGAGATGGCCGCCTCGGGGTAGTCCTCGGCCGGCAGCTCGGCGTACCACCGGATCGCCTCGAGGAGGTCGTCGGCCTCCTGCGAGCCGTCGACCTGCTCCTCGGCCAGCGGCACGGCCGCGGCGAAGCGCGCAACGGTCTCGTCGTAGTCGCCCTCGTTGAAGGCCGCGATCCCGGCCCGGACCTCCGCACAGGCGGGCGTCTCGGACGGCGGGGTCGCCAGCCCGGGCGCCGAGCGCTCGGCCTGGTCGGTCGTCGCCGTGCACGCGGTGGTCGCTGCGACCAGGAAGGTGGCGAGGAGGAGCCTCATGACTCCGAGGCTAGGTCAGGGCTCCACGCAGGCGTGCGGCATAGGCGGCGGGCTCGCCGTCGGCGTACGACGTGCGCGGCCAGAAGAAGCCACGGAGCCCGTCGCCCTTGGTGCGGGGCACGACGTGCAGGTGCAGGTGGGGCACCGACTGGCTCACGGTGTTGTTGATCGCGACGAAGCTGCCCTGCGCGCCGAGCTCGTCGACCACGGCGGTCGCGATCCGCTGGGCTGCGGCGAGGAAACCGTCGCGGAGCTCCGCGGGAAGGTCGGGGAGGGTCACCACGTGCCGGCGCGGGACCAGCAGCACGTGCCCCTTGAAGACCGGGCGCACGTCGAGGAAGGCGACGAAGTCGTCCTCGTCGAGGACCACGTGGCCCGCGGTCTCGCCGGAGACGATCGCGCAGAAGACGCAGGTGGGCATGTCCCCCAGTATCGTGGACGCTGCAGAGGGTTGTGCGCGTCTTGGAGGTGGGTTCGGCGCGTTGTTGCCGCCTACCCTCAAGGACCCACGTGTCACCGCTCGCCTCCTACCGGCGCCTCTTCGACCTCGCCGGCCCCCTCTACGTCGTGGTCGCGTTCCTCGGCCGCCTCCCGCTCAGCATGAGCCAGATCGGCACGATGCTGCTGGTCTCCACCGCCACCGGCTCCTACGGCGCCGGCGGCCTCGCCGCAGGGGCGCTCGCGGTCGCCAACGCGATCGGCTCCCCCGTGGCCGGCGAGCTCGCCGACCGTGTCGGGCAGCGTCCCCTCGTCCTCGTGCAGTCGGTCCTGGGAGCGCTCGGCCTCGTGGCCCTGGTCACCCTGACGGGCACCGACGCCGCAGACGGATCGCTGATCGCCACGGCCGGCCTGGTCGGCCTCGTGCTGCCGCAGGTCGGGCCGCTGGCCCGGGTGCGCTGGCGCCCGATCACCCGCGACACCGGTCACCGCCAGCCACGATTGATGGACGCCGCGTTCTCCTACGAGGGCGCGGCCGACGAGGCGTCGTTCGTCCTCGGGCCCGCTCTCGTCGGGGTCGTCGTCGTGCTGGCCTCCCCCTCCGGCGCGATGCTGCTGGCGGCGGCCCTGCTCGCGGTCTTCGGCTGCGCCTTCGCAGCGCACCCGACGGCCCGCCTGACCGGGGGCACGGCCGGGGCGCTCGGCGGTGACGGCCGCATCCTCACCGCGATCTTCGTCGGACTGCTGCTGGCCCAGGGCTGCCTCGGTCTCTTCTTCGGCTCGATCCAGACCGGCACGACCGCCCTCACGACCGAGGTCGGCCGCCCTGGCCTGGCCGGGATCATCCACGCCTGCCTGGGCGTGGGGAGCGTGCTGGCCGGACTGGCCACCGTGGCGATCTCCGAGCGGGTCGGCCACGAGCGGCGGGTGCTGGTGTCGGCCTCGGCCCTGGTGCTGCTCTCGCTGCCGCTGCTGCTCGTCGACTCGGTGGCGGGGCTGATCGTGACGGTGCTGCTGCTCGGCTTCGGCGTGGCGCCCTACATGATCGGCGTCTTCAGCATCGGCGAGCGTGCGGTGCCCGCCGGTCGTGTGGGACTGGCCATGACGCTGCTGGCCGGCGCGACCGGCATCGGCTATGCCGTCGGCTCAACAGTGGCCGGCCGGCTCGCCGACCTGCACGGTCACCCCGCGGCCTTCGCGGTCACCGTGTCCGCGACGGTGCTGGCCGTGGCGCTGGCCACCCTCGGGCAGCGGCCGGTGCGCCGGATGCTCGCCGAGGTCACGCTCGCGCGGGCTGACGCGGCGGGCTGACTCGGCGTCGGGCCTGCACCATCGCGCCGACTCGGCGTTCCCGCCGGGCTCAGCGGCGAGTCGCCACCGCGTCGCCGGTCTGCACCCGCCACAGCGCGGCGTAGGAGCCGTCGTGGGTGATGAGCTCGTCGTGGGTGCCGCTCTCGACGATGCGGCCGGCCTCGAGCACCCAGATCCGGTCGGCGTGACGCACGGTCGAGAGCCGGTGGGCGACAACGAGCGCGGTGGTGCGGGCGGCGACGTCGGCGAGCGAGCGCTGGATCGCCGCCTCGGTCTCGTTGTCGACGGCGCTCGTCGCCTCGTCGAGCACCAGCAGGGCCGGGTCGCGGAGCAGGGCCCGGGCGAGCGCGAGGCGCTGGCGCTGGCCTCCTGACAGGGTGACGCCGCGCTCGCCGACGTGGGTGTCCAGGCCCTCGGGGAGAGCATCGATGACGTCGAGGGCGGCGGCCTGCGCCGCCGCACGTCGTACGTCGTCACGGGTCGCGCCGGGCGCGCCGTAGGCGATGTTGTCGGCCAGCGTGCCCGCGAAGAGGAACACGTCCTGGGCGACGTAGCCCATGGAGCCGCGCAGGGAGTCCCAGTCGAGGTCGCGGACGTCCTGGCCGTCGAGGAGCACCTGCCCCTCGCGCGGGTCGTCGAAGCGGAGCACGAGGCGCAGCAGCGACGACTTGCCCGACCCGGTGGGGCCGACGATCGCGTGGGTCTCCCCCGCCGGGACGACCAGGTCGATGCCGTGGAGGACGTCGGGGCCGTCGGCGTAGCCGGCGCGGACACCGCGCAGCTCGACGCGGCCGCTGACCGGCCTGGCGAGGACGGTGTGCCCGGCGGGGACCGTCACCGGCACCGCCAGCAGGGCGAGGATCCGCCCGGCCGAGGCCCGGCCGCGCTGGTAGAGGTCGAGCACGGTCGCGACGTCGGTCAGCGGCCAGAGCAAGCGCTGGGTCATGAAGACCAGCACCGAGTAGAGCCCGACCTCGAGGTCGCCACGCAGCGTGGCCCAGCCGCCGAGCAGCAGGGTGAAGGTGAAGCCCGCGAGGATCGCCATCCGCACCAGCGGCACGAAGGCCGCCGACGAACGGATCGCCGCGGCGTTGGCGTCGCGGTAGGCCGCCGAGGCGCCCTCGATGCGCTCGCGCTCGCGGTCCTCCGCGGTGAAGGCCTTGATCGTCGCGATGCCGCCGAGGTTGGCGCCCAGCGCGCTGGACAGGTCGGCGACGGCGCCGCGCACCCGGTCGTAGAGCGGCTCGAGGCGGCGCTGGAAGACCAGCGAGCCGATGACGATCAGCGGGATCGGCAGGAAGGCGAGCACCAGCAGCTGCACCGACGAGACGGCGAAGACCGCGCCCACCAGGATCACGTTGAGGGTGGTCTGCAGGATTGCCGGGAAGCCGATGTCGAGGAAGCGCTCGAGCTGGTTGACGTCGTCGTTGAGGGTCGCCAGCGTCGAGCCCTGCGGTCGCGACTCGTGCCAGCCGAGGTCCAGGTGCTGCACGTGGTCGTAGGCCTCGACGCGCAGGTCGTGCTCGACGCCCTGGGCGAGACCGCGCCACAGCACGGCCGCGACGTACTCGCTCGCGGACTCGATGATCCAGATGACGGCGTTGATGCCGGCCAGCCAGGCGAGCTGGGTGTAGCGCGAGTCGACGCCGAGCAGGTCGGCCACGATCGAGTCGTCGCCCCGCACCACGACGTCGACGGCCGCGCCGATGAGCAGCTCGGGCGCCACGTCCGCGACCTTGTTGAGCACCGACATGAGCACCGCCCACGTGAAGCGGGTGCGGTAGCGGCCGTAGCGGTCCCAGAGGGCGCGCAGGGGGGCGGCCGGTGCTGCAGGGCCGTCAGGGCCGCCAGGGCCATCGGTGGTGGTCACGGTGCTCCTCGGGCGCGGACGGACGAACGAGTTAGGTTAACCTAACTCGCCCGCCCGGCCGCCACCGCGCCCGAGGACGTCGTCCGGGAGCGATCAGTCGAGCCAGGCCTCGCGGGCGTCGACCGCGGAGTCGGGGAAGTCGGCGAAGAGGCCGTCGACACCGGCGTCGAGGAAGGCCGTCACCTCGGCGCGGATGTCGCCCTTGGCGTCGGGGTCGGCCCCGCGACGGAAGTTGGTCGCCATGAACTGGTTCTCGTCGCGTAGGGTGAAGACCACCACCCGCAGGCCGACGGCGTGCGCGTCGTCGACCAGGTCGCTGGGCGCACCCGTCGCGCCGGCGGCGTCGCGGGGCAGGACCAGGTCCTTGGTGGGGCCGACCCAGTCGGCGTACGCGCTGATCCGGCGCAGGCCGGCCGGCGTGACCAGGTCGCGGTAGGTCGTGCCGGTGCCGGCGACCACCTGGTCGTAGGGTGCGCCGCTGCCGTCGACGAGCTGCTCGAGCGGCAGGTCGGTGCGGCGGTCGAGCTCGCGCAGGTTGGAGACCTCGAAGGACTGGATCAGCACCTTCGACTTCTTCTTGTCCAGCCCGGCTCGCTTGAGCTCACGCAGCATCGGCTCCTCGAGCGAGAGCCCGATGGAGTCGAAGTAGGTCGGGTGCTTGGTCTCGGGGGCGACCCCGACGACGCGCCCGGCCTTGCGGGACTGCTCCTTCACCAGCGCCAGCACCTCGGCGAAGGTCGGCACCTCGAAGCGGCCGTCGTAGCGCGTGTTGTCGGGGCGCACCTGCGGCAGCCGCTCCTGGGCGCGCAGGGTCTTGAGCTCGGCGAGGGTGAAGTCCTCGGTGAACCACCCGGTGACGGCCCTGCCGTCGATCGTCTTCGTCGTGCGGCGCGCGGCGAACTCGGGGTGGTCGGCGACGTCGGTCGTGCCGCCGATCTCGTTCTCGTGGCGGGCCACGAGCACACCGTCCTTGGTCGAGACGAGGTCGGGCTCGATGTAGTCGGCGCCGAGCTGGATCGCCAGGCGGTAGGAGGCCAGCGTGTGCTCGGGGCGGTAGCCGGACGCGCCACGGTGGCCGAAGACGAGCGGCTCGGCGAGCTGGGTCGTGGCGCGGTGTGAGGCGGGCGCCGGAGCAGGGGCGGGCGCCGGAGCAGGGGCGGCGGCGACCGGACCGGCCACCAGGACGGGAGCTGCAGCAAGGGCAGCGAGCAGCAGGGCAGGTCGGGACAGGGGCTTCCGAGATGTCATGGACCCATCCGATCGCGGCGAGGTGACGGTGCGGAGATCGCCGGGTGAACCAGGCATGACCCCGGGTGGTCTGACCCACCCCGAGCCACCCGGTCCCCGCTGCCGGCCGATCCTCCCGATCTCCGCGCACGCCACCGGGATCCGTGATCTCCTGAGTCATGTCCTTGCCTCGGAGCTCGGTGGACCCGCTCTTCGACGGCGGTGGGGAGATGGCGCGCCTGATCGCCGAGCACGACTGGGGCTCGACGCAGCTCGGTCCGATCTCGAGCTGGTCGTCGTCGCTGTGGACGGCGACGGCCATCCTCCTGCGCAGCCGCTACCCCATGCTGCTGACGTGGGGTCCCGACCTGGTCATGCTCTACAACGACGACTTCGTCCCCACGCTCGGCGCCAAGCACCCGGCGTCGCTCGGTCGCCCCCTGCGGGAGCAGTACGCCGAGGTGTGGGACCTGGTGGGCCCGATGCAGACCGCGATCCTCGGGGGCGGGGCAGCGGTGTGGGACGAGGACCTGGCGCTCGTCGTCGAGCGCGGCAACGGGCCGGAGGAGGCGTTCTTCACCTTCTCCTACTCCCACGTCCCCTGCGAGGACGGCGCCGAGGCCGGCGGCGTGCTGACCGTGGTCGCCTTCACCACCGAGAAGGTCGTGGCCGCGCGTCGCCTCGACCTGCTCAACCGGCTCGCGGGGCGCACCGACATCGCCGACGTGCCCGCTGCCGTCGCGACCTGCGTCGAGACCCTCGACACGGCCGGCGCCGAGCTGCACCACGGGGCGATCTACCTGCCGGGCGGACCCGACCCGGCGCAGCGACTGGTCCGGGCCGGCACCTTCGGCGACCCCCCTCCCGGCACGCTCCCGGACCTCGCCGAGGACACCGACAGCCCGATCGTGCGGGCCTGGCGCGACCACGACGTGCTGGTCGAGGAGCTCGACAGCAGCCCCGGCGACGGCCGCCCGCGACTGCGTCTCTCGCTGCCCGTCCGCGGACGCGACGACGTCACCGCCGTGCTCGTGGTCTCCCCCCACCCGCTGCGTCCTGCCGACGACGAGCAGCGACGCTTCCTGGGACTCGTCGCCGACCAGGTCGGCCAGGCGCTGGGCCTGGGCTCCGCCCGTGCCGAGGAGCGCGCCCGTGTCGAGGCCCTGGCGGCCATCGACGCTGCCAAGTCGTCGTTCCTCTCCAGCGTGAGCCACGAGCTCCGCACGCCCCTGACGCTCATCCTGGGGCCCCTCGAGGACGTCCTCGCCGGGCGGGTCGCGACGCTGGAGCGTGACGACCTGGAGGTCATGCACGCCAGCGCGCACCGGCTGCTGCGCCTGGTCGGCGGCCTGCTCGACGTGGCCCGGGTCGAGAGTGACAGCCTGGTCGCCGCCTGGGAGCCCACGGACGTGGTCGCGCTCAGTGCCGACCTGGTCGGACCTTTCCGGGCCGCCGCGAGCCGCGCGGGACTGCGGCTCGACCTCGACGTCGACCCCGACATCGGGGTCGTCGACCTGGACCCGGAGCTCTGGGAGAGGATCCTGCTCAACCTGGTGGCCAACGCCCTCAAGTACACCCCCGAGGGCTCCGTCACCGTCTCCCTCACCGGCTCGCTCACCGGCTCCGAGGCGGAGCTCGTGCTGACCGTCACCGACACGGGCATCGGGATCCCGGAGGAGGAGCGCGAGCTGGTCTTCGACCGCTTCCACCGGGTCCGGACCCCGGACGCCGGCTATGCCGAGGGCACCGGTCTGGGGCTGGCGCTGGTGACCGACGCGGCCGCCGCCCTCGGCGGCCGGGTCGAGCTCGAGAGCGAGGTCGGCACCGGATCGACCTTCCTCGTGACGATCCCGCTGCGTCGCAGCACCGGCGCGCCGCACCTGCTCCCCGCGGCACGGCTCGACGCGGCCCGCGCCCTCGCGCTCGACCTGGTGCCTGACGCCGACGCCCTCCACCCGTCGTACGACGGAGCGCGCGACCGCGGCCCGGGCCCGCGCGTGCTGGTCGTCGAGGACAACGCGGCGATGCGGGACCGCGTGGCCCGGGTGCTGGCCCCCCTGGGCTCGATCCGGCTCGCGCCCGACGGCGCCGCCGCCTGGGAGGTCCTCACGAGCGAGCCGGTGGACCTCGTCGTCACCGACGTGATGATGCCCCGCATGGGTGGCATCGGGTTGCTGGGCGCGATCCGGTCGGATCCCGACCTCACCCACGTCCCGGTCGTCATCCTCTCCGCTCGCGCCGGCGCGGAGGCCGCGACGGGGGCGCTGGAGGCCCTCGCCGACGACTACGTCGTCAAGCCCTTCACCTCCGAGGAGCTGCTCGCCCGGTGCCGGTCCAGCCTCGAGATGGCGACCCTGCGCGCCGAGGTCTCCGCCACCGCGGCGCGGGCCACGGTGCTGGCCGGGGTCAGCCACGACATGCAGACACCCCTCGCCGTGATCAGCGGGGCCCTGGAGATGCTGGACCACGACGAGCTGACCCCCGAGCAGCGCGAGCGCATGGCCGAGCGCGCCCGCGCGGGGGCCCAGCGGCTGAGCCGGCTGGTCACCGAGTTCCTCGACTGGTCCAGGCTCACCGCCGGGGTCGCCCTCGAGCCTCGCGCGGAGCCCACCGACCTGCGGCTCCTGACCCAGCACGTGGCCCAGCAGCACGACCGGGTCGTCCTGCACGTCGCGGACGACCTGGTCGTCACCTGCGACCCGGGTCGCACGGAGCAGATCCTGCACAACCTCGTGGACAACGCGCTGCGCGAAGCCCGGACCGAGGTCGTCCTCCGGGTCGAGCGGGTCGGTCGGCACGCGGCGGTGCACGTGCTCGACGACGGCGTCGGGGTCGAGGCCCGCGTGCTCCCCCACCTCTTCGAGGCCTTCGGTCCGAGCTCCCACCCGCGGGGCAACGGACTGGGGCTGCACGTGTCCCGGCAGGCCGCCCGCGCCCAGGGTGGCGACCTGGTGCTGGACCACACCGGGCCACGAGGTTCCGACTTCGTCCTCACGATCCCGCTGGCGGGCATAGCCTCGTCCTCATGAAGGTGCTGGTCGCGGACGACAACGAGGACGTCCGCTTCATGATGTCGACGCTGCTGGAGTTCCGCGGGTGGGTGGTCCACACCGCGACCAGCGGCCAGGAGGCGCTCGACCTCCTCGCCGCCGAGGACTACGACGCCGCGGTGCTCGACCAGACCATGCCGCCGTTGTCGGGCCTCGAGGTCGCGGGCCTGCGCCGCGACGCCGGCGACGAGACCCCCTTCGTCCTGTGGACCGGGTGGAGCAGCGAGCTCGACCGCGACGAGATCGCCCGCCTCCGGGTGATCGTCATGAACAAGTCCGACGTCAACCGGCTGCCGGCGATGCTGGAGTCGCTCGCAGCCGACGCCGCCCTGCGCGAGCGCCTGTCCTAGACCGCGGGGCAGCCGCCCTCACCGGTCTCGCGCACCGACATCGGCGCGGTGTCGTAGGTCGCCCAGGCGCCTCCGGGAGCCTCCACGCACAGCCGGAACTCCACGGCGTCCTCGTCGTAGACATAGGTCGCCACCTCGTTGCCCTCGCTCGGCTCCAGCCCGGCCTCCTCCAGGGAGGCCACGGCACCGGCCAGGTCCCGGGGGTAGGTGCCGCCGCGCAGGAAGCCCTCGAGACGCACCGCGAGCCGCTCGACGTCTTCGGCGGCCGAGGCCAGCTCGGGGTCGATGCCGGACGCCGTCGCTCCCACCCCCGGCTCGGGCGTCGCGAGGTCCGCCTCGTCCTCGCCGCAGCCGGTCAGGCCCACCGCCAGGGCCAACGAGGCTGCCACCAGGACGGCAGCGCGCCTCACAGGCTGACCCGGACCGGCTCGTAGCCGTGGGAGCGGTCGAGAGCGGAGCGCAGCACGGTGTGGGCGTAGAGGTCGCTGCGGGTCTCGAGCGCGTCGGCGATCGCCCGCTGGAGATCGCGCACCTCGGAGCGCTCGGCCAGGGCTGCCTCGCGCCAGACCTCGGCCAGCGCGCCGGCGGAGGGCTCGTCGTACGCCGTGGGGCGCGGAGCGCCGGCGCGGACCAGGATCCCGCAGGCCGCAGCGAGCACGACCAGGGCGAACGCGGCCAGCAGCATGACGGTCCCTCTCCCTCGGCGCCGCACCCCCTCAGGTGCGGTCAGGGAGATCAACGAGCGCACGCGGCCGGGGTGACGGTCAGGATCAGCGGTCCAGACCGAGCCACCCGGCCAGGTCGGCGACCTCGCGGTCCACCGCGGCCGTCATGGCCTTCGTGAAGGGCACATCCTCGTGGAGCGCCACGACCTCGAAAACGCCGGCGTCGCGGTCGGCGCGCGCGTCGAGCTTGCCGACCAGGCGGTCGTCGTGGAGCACCGGCAGCGCGTAGTAGCCCCAGATCCGCTGCGACGCCGGCTTGAACATCTCCAGCACGTAGTCGAACTCGAAGACCTCGTCCATCCGCCTGCGGTCGTAGACGAGCCGGTCGAACGGCGACAGCAGCGCCGTCCTGCCCTCGAAGGGCTGGCCGAGCTGGGCCGGGTCGACGCGCCACTGCCCCTTGACGCCCTCGACCACGGCCGGCTCGCCCGCCTCGCCGACGCTGTGGGGCTCGCCGGGCACCTTCGCCGACCGGGCGCGCGCGAGGCCCAGGCCCCGCAGGCGTGCCTCGTCGCGCAGCTGCAGCGCCTCGTCGGCGGGCACCACGGGATCGTCCGGGTAGATCCGCTCCGCGAGGTCCCACAACCGCTCGCGGCCGTCGCGACCGGCGACCGCCACCTCCCCGCGCTGCACCAACTGCTCGAGCATCATCCGCACGTTGCGGTTGTTGTTCCACCCCGACGAGGGCCACGGCACCACGCACGCGTCAGGCAGCTCGCTGGCCGGCAGCGGCCCGTCGCCGCGCAGGCGCTCCAGGATGTCGCGGCGACACTCCTCGTTGGCCTCGACCCAGCCGACCAGCCGCCGCTGCCAGTCCTTCTGTTCCCCGGCGCCCGGCCACTGCGCCATCTCGGCGCGGAAGAGGCGCATGTCGCCCGCCGCCCGGGCCGCACCGCCGAAGTCCACGAGCCGCTGCTCGTCGAGCGCGTCGACCAGGTCCTGTGGGTCGTACGCCGACCCGAGCCTGCTCCACAGCACCAGGTCTGCGCTCGGCGCGACCGCGTTGGTCGGGTCGAGCTGCACCAGGGTCAGGTGGCGCACCGTCTCGACGAGGTCCACGGGTCGCCCGGCGTCCAGCAGCTGCGCGCGGACCGCGATGCGGCGCGCGTCCGCCCGGCTGAGCTGGTGCACGTCGGCCATGTGCTGACCCTAGGCCTCGCTCAGAGGTCCTTGCGGAAGTGGACGTCGGCGGCGCCGACGACGGGGACGTCCTCCCACCGCAAGATCTCGCGGTAGCCGTGGCGCTCGTAGAAGCCTGGCGCCTGGAAGGTGAAGGACGTGACGAAGACATGGGTGCAGCCGCGGCTGCGGGCCTCGTCCTCGAAGTCGGCGAGCAGCCGGGCACCCAGCCCCTCGCCCCGGGCGGTCGCGCGGACCCAGGTCATCGCGATGCCCGCTGCGATGCCCCAGGTCCAGCCACTCATGCCGGCGGCGAGCTCACCGTCCTGGTCGAGGACCTGGACGGTGAGCTCACGAGCTGCATCGGTGCCGCGCGTTGCCTCCGCGTTGACGCGGTCGAGCTCGGCGGAGAGCCGCTGGTCCAGCTCGGCGTCACCCTCGCCCACGCTCGAGCGCCAGCGCTCCTGGGGCGAGCCGCTGGGCATCAGCCCCGGCTCGTCTTCCCGGCGACCTTGACCCGAGCGTGCACGAAGGGATGGTCCGTCGCGGAGCGCACCGGGTCGCCGTAGTCGACGCGGTGCCGGGAGAAGTCGACCGTGCGGGGCGTGCCCATCACCCAGTCGAGCTTGATCGGGCCCGAGCCGGTGTCGCAGCCTCCGGAGCGAGGTGCGCCGGGACGCGACTCCGCGTGCGAGGCCCCGTTGGAGGCGACCAGCCCGGTCCTGGCGGCGACGCGGCAGACGAACTCGGTGTGCTCGTTGGTGTCGCCCAGGATGAAGACGGGCTTGCCGTTCCCGCGGAGCTTCTTGATCAGCTCGATCTGCTCGCGGGTGGCGCGGTCGCGGGCGCCCTCCTGGTCGCGCGGGGAGTTGTGCACGTCGATGACGTAGAACTGCCCACCCGAGGCGCGGTTCTCCAGCCGGACCCACGGGATGGGGCGCTGTTGGTGGTCGAACGTCGTGGTGATGGAGCCGGTGTCGACGAGGGAGAACATGGACTTGCGCCAGGCGATCTGCAGACGGACGCCCTGGTTGCCCAGGGACTGGCCGGGCCAGATCCGGTAGCCGGGGCGCTTGTCCTTGATGGCGGCGAGCTGGTCGTCCTGGACCTCCTGGAGGCCGACGACGTCGACGCCGCGGTCACGGATGGCGTGCGCCAGCGCGGTGGCGCGCTTGACGCCGCGGCCGCGGTGCTGGCTGCCGAGGATGTTGAGGGTGCCGATGCGGAAGGAGAACGCCTCGCCGGGCTGCGGTGGCCGCGCCCGCGTGGAGGTCTCGGAGGCGGCCTCCACGGCCGCTCCTGGGGCGGCCTGCAGGCCCCCTGCTCCGACTGCTGCGCCCGTGACGATGGTCGCGGCGAGCATTGCTGCTCGTGGGACGTGAGGTCGAATAGGCATCAGAGGAGACTAGGGAAGATGCCCGCGAGAGGCACATCGGGGCCGGGCGCCCGACGCTCACGGGGTGATCGATCCCACCGCGTCCTGCGCTAGAGCTCGCGCTTGAAGCCCTCGTGCGAAGCGGTGAACCCGAGGCCCGCATAGAAGCGGTGCGCCTCGGATCGCTGCTTGTCGCTCGTGAGCTGGATCAGGGCACAGCCGCGGCGTTCGGCCTCTCCCTTCGTCCACAGGAGGAGGGCTCTGCCCAGGCCGCTGCCGCGCAGGTCGGCGCGGACCCGCACCCCTTCGACCTGTGCGCGGAGCGCGCCGCGACGAGACAGTCCCGGGATGAAGCTCAGCTGCGTCGTCGCCACGACCTCGCCGCCGGTCTCGGCAACCAGCAGGAGGTGCGCGGGATCTGCGTCGAGCGCCTCGAAGGCACGGACATAGGCCTGCAGTCCGTCGGCACCATCGGTCCCGTCGCGTGCAGCGCCCAGCGGGTCGTCGGTCAGCAGCTCCACGATGCTCGGCAGGTCCTCGATGACGGCTCGACGCAGGCTCACCGTTCCCTCGCTCGTCCGGAGCAGCGCCAGATCGGTCATGTCGCCGATGCTGCCCCATCCACGTCAGCCGGCGCACGGCCGGTCCTGGACGCACGCACAGCAGCCGCCCCGACGGATGTCGGGGCGGCTGCTGTTCAAGAGGGCTGGCTCTCGGTGGTGTGACCCACCGGGACCGGCGGTGCAGTGGAGCTGGCGGGAATCGAACCCGCGTCCTCGAGCGTCGAACCAGGTCTTCTCCGGGTGCAGTCAGTGATGTCGCTTTTCTCGGCCCCGGGGCTCGCACAGACACGTCCCCGACAGGCTCAGTCGTGCAAAAGTCCCGTTCAACCTGCACGACGTCAGTTGAACAGCAAGTCTCCTAGATGACGCCAGGGTCCGGGACGGAGACGGATGCCCGGTCTGACGCTTCGATCACTGCTCAGGCAGCGAGAGCGAAGGAACTGCGCTTAGCGTTGGCAGTTATAGGTTTCCAACGATCGTTTACGAGATGACGTTGGCTCCTCGACCCGCTTCCCCTGGGACTAACGTCCCAAGTCGAAACCGATCAGCCCCTCTTGAGTTATGTGGACACTCTACTCGCCACAACCGACAGGCCCTACCGGTTATGCCCGCGCCCACTCCCGCAACGTCTCGGCGCCGGGGCCGGCCAGCTCGTCGAGGCGCGGCTCGCGACGCAGCAGCGCGAGCGCCAGCGCGGCCGCCGGAGCATGCACCGCGTCGCGGGCCTGCGGGCCGGAGCCCGCGTCGTGGGACCAGTCGAGGTCGGTCGCGACGTAGCGCAGCGCCGGGATGCGGCCCGGGAGGAAGCCGATGCGGGCCTTCGCCGAGACGAGGAAGTCGAGCGAGGGCCGCCAGCGCGCCGGCGGACGCTCGTCGGTGAGACCGAGCGGGATCAGGATGTCCTGCTGGTGCACCAGGGCGTCGGTGTAGGGCCCGACGATGCCGATGATCGGTGGCGCCAGTCGCGAGTCGGCCTTCTCCCGCAGCAGGGCCACCAGCTCTGCCGAGGACCTCTCGGCACGACGGGCGGCCATCAGGACCGAGAGCCGGTCGGGGTTACCGCGCGCACGGACCATGGTGGTCACCAGCTCGACGGTCGAGAAGTCGCAGGGCACGACGAGGTGGGCGACCAGGCCGTGCACGTCCCAGGCAGGACAGAGCGTCTGCACCCGCCACTGCTCGGGTGTCAGCGTCTCGAGGCGGTCGGCAATCGCGCGGCGTTCGTCGGCGAGCGCTGCGGCGATGTCCATGGGGACAGTGTCGCCTCAGAGCCCGAAGATGCGCACCCCGTTGTGCCAGCAGACCGCTCGCAGCCAGTCGTCACCCAACCCGGTCGCGGCCAGCCCGTCGAGCTGCTCGACGTAGGGGTAGGGGATGGTCGGGAAGTCACTGCCGAGCAGCACCTTGTCCTGCAGCTCGGCAAGGCGCGGCAGCAGAGCAGAGGGATAGTCCACACCGAAGAAGTCGGTGAACACCATCGTGGTGTCGAGGTGGACCCGCTCGTAGGTCTCGGCGAGCACCAGGAACTCCTCGCACTCCGGCGCCCCCATGTGCGCGACGACGACGAAGAGCCGGGGGAAGCGCTCGAGCACCCGCCGCATCGAGGTCGGACCGGTGAACGCGTTGCCGACCGGGCCGGAGCCCGCGTGGATCACGATCGGTGTGCCGGCGTCCTCGAGGATCCCCCACACCGGGTCGAGCAGCGGGTCGTCGAGGTGGAACTCCCCCACCTGCACGTGGACCTTGAAGATGTCGACGCCCGCCTCCACCAGCCCCTCGACGTACGACGCGGCGTCGGGCTCGGGGAAGAACGTCCCCGACCACAGCACCTCGGGGATCCCGGCCGCGAAGTCGCGCGACCAGTCGTTGAGGAAGGTGGCCACGCCCGGTTTGTGGGCGTAGGGCAGCGTCGAGAAGCGGCGTACGCCGAAGTCGCGCAGCAGCTCGACGCGCTCCTCGTGGTCGAAGCGGTAGCGGATGGGCCAGTCGCGCCCGATCTTGGGACCGGCGGCGTCGAAGACGGCGTAGACCGCGCGCTGGATCGACTCGGGCAGGAAGTGCACGTGCACGTCGACGAGCCCCGGCAGCCCGAGGCCCTGCCAGAACGCGCGGACGGCGGCCCCGTCCGAGCGTGCGTCCTCAGTCACTCATGCCCTTCAGGCGACGGCCGACGGCCTGCTCGATCTCGCGGGAGGCCTGGCGCTCGGCGAGGGAGTGCCGCTTGTCCCACGACTTCTTGCCCTTGGCCAGACCGATCTCGACCTTCGCGCGACCGTCGACGAAGTAGAGCGACAGCGGGATGACCGTGAGGCCCTTCTCGTTGACGCGACGCTCGATCTTGTCGATCTCGACCCGGTTGAGCAGCAGCTTGCGCTTGCGGCGGGCGGCGTGATTGGTCCAGGTGCCCTGGGTGTATTCAGGGATGTGGACGCCGTGCAGCCACGCCTCGTGGCCGTCGATGTCCACGAAGCCGTCGACCAGCGACGCGCGTCCCATGCGCAGAGACTTCACCTCGGTGCCCTGCAGGACCATGCCGGCCTCGTAGGTGTCCTCGATGGCGTAGTCGTGTCGCGCCTTCTTGTTCTGCGCGACGATCTTGCGCCCCTGTTCCTTTGGCATCCCACCAGTCTCTCAGGGCCGGTCAATCGGGTTGGCGCCAGCCGGGTCGTGGCGGGTCAGAGGAAGTTCATCGGGTCGACGGGCTCACCGTTGACCAGGACCGTGAAGTGCAGGTGGCACCCCGTGGACCAGCCGGTGCTGCCGGCGAAGCCGACGACCTCGCCACGCGCGACCTGCTCCCCCTCGCTGACGCGGTAACCGCTGGCGTGGTTGTAGACGACCGTCATGTTCTTGCCGTTGACCTGGCCCAGGCTGAGGTAGAGCCGGTTGCCGTAGACCGACGAGTAGTAGATGTCGGTGACCGTGCCGCCCGCGACGGCGAACATCGACTGCCCGCAGCTGACGCCGAAGTCGGTGCCGTCGTGGAGGCCGTAGTAGCCGTAGATCGGATGGGTGCGGTATCCGAAGGGCGAGGTCACGTAGCCGTTGACCGGGTTGCTCAGGAAGCCGCCCGTGTCGCCCTGGTAACCGCCGCCGCGACGTGCGGCAGCCTCGGCCGCAGCCAGGATCCGCGCCTTGATGCGGTCCTCGCGGCGCTTGAGCGCGGCCAGGATGTCCTTGTCCTTGGCCCGCGCGGCGAGCGCCTTCTCGCGGGCGTCGCGGTTGGTCTGGAGCAGTGCGATGACGTTGCCCCTAGCGACGCGCGCCTCCTCGAGCAGGTCGCGCACCATGGCCAGGTTGGCGGCAGCGTCGGCGCGACGCGTCTCCATCGTCTGCTTGGCGGTCCTGACCTCGCCCTCGCGGACCCGCAGGAGGATCTCCGCCTCGTGCAGCCCCGCGTAGGCCCGGTCCTGGCTGCCCACGACCGCGTCGGTGGCCTCCATCCGACGCATCAGGTCCTCGGGGCTGTCGGCATCCATCAGCGAGGCGAAGGCCAGCAGCTGCGGGTCGCCGTTCTCGTAGACGTCGTTGACCGTGTTGACGACCGTCACCCGCTGGGCCGCGAGCGCGGCCTGACCAGCGATCACGTCGGCGCGTGCCTGCTCGAGGGCCTCCTCGGCCAGCACCAGCTTGGCCTGCATCTCACGGTCCCGCGCCTGGGCGGCCGCGAGCCTCGTGCGTACGTCGTCGAGGCGGGCCTTGGCGCTCAGCAGCTGCGAGCGCGCCGCCTCGAGCGCGGCCGTGGTGCGCTGCACGCGCTTGCTGGCCTCACCGAGGTCGTCGTGCGCGCTCTCGATCTGTTGCTCGACGCGCTTCTGCTTGTCCTTGAGGCCGTCGTCGGCATTGGCGAGAGGGATCGCGAGCCCGCCCAGCGTGGCCGCGGCGGCAAGGGATGCCACGACGACACGCTGACGTGCTGCGCTGGGGAAGTAGCGCACAGGTAAGCCTTCGGCGTTCGGGGAAGTGAACGCCTCGACGGTAGTGGCTGGAGGTCAGACTTTGATGTATTTGCGGGTCAGCAGGAGTGTCGGGAGCAGCGTCAGCACCGGCCCGACGATCCCGATGCCGATCAGCGTCACGTAGTAGTCCTCCCAGCCGATCCACGGCATGAACGTCAGGCCCTGCGCCGCGCGGTCGATGATCCCGAACTTCAGGAACGCCGCGAGGGCGCCGGCGGCCAGCGCCACGCCGAGGAAGGCGGTGACGAGCGCCTCCATGAGGAAGGGCAGCGCGATGTAGAGCGTCGAGGCGCCCACCAGCCGCATGATGCCGATCTCCTTGCGCCTGGCCAGTGCCGCGAGGCGGATGGTGTTGGCCACGAGGAGCAGGGCGGCGAGCACGAGGAACGCGGCCGTGCCGATGGCGCCGTACTTGAGCGCGTCGATCGAGCTGAGGATCGGGCCGACCACGTCTCGCAGGTCCTGGATCCGGGCCACGCCGGGCAGGCCCCGCAGCGCGCTGGTGATGCCCTCGAACTCGTCGGGGTCCTCCAGGGTGATCCAGACCGACTCGGCCATGTCGTCGGCCGTCAGGGCGGCGTCCGGGCCCTCGAAGCGCTCGGGCCCGAAGAGCTCCTTGACCTTCTCGAAGGCCTGCGCCTTGGTCTCGGTGTACCAGTCGGCGACCTCGGGGCTGTCCTCGACGACGCTGGCGATCTGCTGCTTCTGCGGGTCGGTGACCTCGGAGAGGCACGCCGGGTTGTCATCGCCGTCGCGGCAGAGGTAGACGGTGATCTGGAGCTCGCTGCCCCACTGGTCGGCCGCCTTGACGGCCTGCTGGTTGAGCATGGCGCCGAGGCCGACGAGGGTCAGCGAGACGAAGAGGGTGAGCACGACCGCGATGTGCATGGAGACGTTGCGGCGCAGCCCCTGGCGGAGCTCGGTGAACGAGTGGCGCAGCTGCATCAGAGCACCTGCGATCCGTAGCCGCCGCGCGCTTCGTCGCGGGTGACCCGTCCGTGGTCGAGCTCGATGACGCGCTTCTGCATCTGGTCGACGACGTACTCGTCGTGGGTGGCCATCAGCACGGTGGTCCCGGTCTCGTTGATGCGGCCGAGCAGCTTCATGATGCCGGCCGAGGTGGTGGGGTCGAGGTTGCCCGTGGGCTCGTCGGCGATCAGGATCATCGGGCGGTTGACGAAGGCGCGCGCGATGGCGACGCGCTGCTGCTCACCGCCGGACAGCTCGTCGGGCAGGCGGTCACCCTTGCCCTCGAGGCCGACCAGCTCGAGCGTGCCGGGGACGACGCCGTCGATCTCGCTGCGGGACTTGCCGATCACCTGGAGCGCGAAGGCGACGTTCTCCGAGACGGTCTTGTTGGGCAGGAGACGGAAGTCCTGGAACACGGTGCCGATCTGGCGGCGCAACCGCGGGACCTTCCACCCGGCCAGCCGGTTGACCTCCTTGCCCGCGACGTAGACACGACCGGACGTGGGGCGGCTCTCGCGCAGCACCAGGCGCAGCGCGGTGGACTTGCCGGAGCCGGACGTGCCGACGAGGAAGACGAACTCGCCCTTCTCGATGTCGATCGACACGTTGTCGAGGGCAGGCTTGCCCGGGCCGGGGTAGGTCTTGGAGACCTTCTCGAAGCGAATCACGTGAAACGACGTTAGCCGAGAGGCGCACCCTTCTGGGGACCCCGCCCCGGCCGCACCCCCGTCAGGCTGTGGCCTCGACCACCCACCATGCCCCGTAGGGCGGCAGCCAGACGTTGCCGTCGTGGCCGGCGGCGACCAGGTGCCCGCCGATCGCGTCGTAGGGCGTGGCCAGGCCCGCCTCGTGCAGGCGCCGGAGCGGGAAGGGCCGGTGCTCGTCGGTCACGTTGTAGAGCCCGACGAAGGGCCCGCTCGCGTGACGTCGTACGACGGCGAGGATGCCGTCGTCGGTGTCCGTGAGCGTCTCCACAGGGGCGGACGCGTGCAGCTGCGGGAGGGCTGCGCGGACGCGGGCCAGGTGGGCGATGCCGACGAACACCTGACCGGCCGGGGTGTCGGCTCGACCGCGCTGGGCCATCCGGGTCTCGTCGATGCGGGGGCGGTGGGCCCACCGGTTGTCATCCTCGTGGCCGGGCTCGTCGGCCCACGCGGGGTCGTTGGGCTGGGCCAGCTCGTCGCCGCTCCACACCACCGGGACCCCGCCCCATCCCGCGACGACGGCATGGGCCAGGAAGATCCGGGCCAACGCGCCGTCGGCGTCCAGCTCGTGCTCGCCGAGACCGGTGAGCGAGGCGGCCGTGCCGCTGATGCGCCGGTCACCGGTGTCCGGGTTGGCCTGGAAGACCAGGCCCTCGGACCAGGAGCCGGGGAACTCCCCGGCGTAGAAGTCGCTGAGGAAATGTCGGTGCCCGGGCCCGGTGAGCCCGACCGCAGCGGCGTCGCGGTCGTCGATGGCCCACCCGATGTCGTCGTGGCAGCGGACGTAGGTGATCCACGTGCCGCTCGGCGGCGTCGGCGGCAGCGCGGCGAGGGCGTGCCGGGCGAGCACGGTGTTGCGGGTGGCGAGCATCGACCAGACCTGCACCATGAGGCTGTTGTGGTAGGCCAGGTCGCTGACCAGCCCGGTGTGCGGGCCGGTGCCGAGGTATTGCACGAGGTCACGCGGACCGACGATCGCCTCGGCCTTGAACAGCACGGCCGGCGCCGCGATCTTGGCCACCGTGCGCAGAGCCTGGGTGATCCAGTGGACCTCCGGCTGGTTCTGGCAGGTGGTGCCCATCCGCTTCCACAGAAACGCGATCGCGTCGAGACGCAGCACCTCGACGCCGACGTTGGCCAGGTCGAGGACGATGCGGGCGAACTCCACCAGCACCTCGGGGTTGGCCCAGTTGAGGTCCCACTGCCAGGTGTTGAACGTGGTCCACACCCAGCCGACCGCCTCGTCGTCCCAGGTGAAGCTCCCGGGGGCGAAGTCGGGGAACACCTCGGGCAGCGTCGCCTCGTAGGCGTCGGGCAGCGTGCGGTCGGGGTGGATCAGGAAGTAGTCGCGGTGGGTCTCGTCCCCCGCGCGTGCCGCCGCGGCCCAGGCGTGCTCGCGGGCCACGTGGTTGAGCACCAGGTCGACGACCAGGCTGATGCCGCGCTCACGCAGCCGCGTGGCGAGCTCGGCCAGGTCGTCCATCGTGCCGAGGTCGGCCCGGACGGCGCCGTAGTCCTGGACGGCGTATCCGCCGTCGTTGTCACCCTCGCGCGGCTGGAGCAGCGGCATGAGGTGCAGGTAGGTCACGCCGAGCTCGTCGAGGTAGTCCAGGCGCTTGCCCAAGCCGGGCAGGTCACCGGCGAAGCGGTCGGTGTAGCAGGCGTAGCCGAACCGGTCGGGCTGCTGGATCCAGTCGGGGCGCAGCAGCCGCTGCTGGTCGAGACGGTGGAGGTCGGGCGAGCGCGCGACGTAGGCGTCCGCGGCGGTCTCCACGAGACGCAGGACCAGGTCGGGGGTGGCGCGGTAGACCTCGCGCACCGCCCGGTCCAGGTCGGGCCACCACCGGTCCAGCCGCAGCAGGAAGGCCTCCTGGGCGGCGTCACCCAGGGTGTCGAGGCGGGCGACCGCGGCGGTGCGGACGGCGTCGGGAGTGCTCACCCGTGCATTTCTAGCACCACTCTCTCCGTATCGTGTGCGGGTGCGCGCACTCCGGACCCTCCTGATCGCCCTCGTGGCGACGGTCGTGGCCGTCACGGTGGGTGTCCTGGTCGTCGGCGGCGACGAGCCGCCCCCCGTCGCGCCCGCCGTCCCGCCCGCCCCGGTGAGCCTGTCGTCGCTCGACACGACCGAGCTGCTGGTCGCCCGCACCGACTTCTGCACGACCGTCCCCGAGGACGCCGTGAGCGATGCCGTGGCCGGTCCGGTCGACGAGGTGGTCGCCTACGGCAACGGCCGACGGGCCCGGATCGTGGGCTCGCTGCGCGACGTCGCCCACGAGTTCAGCTGCGCCTGGAGCGCGGCCGACGGCACGGTCGCCCGGGCGTGGGTCTTCGCTCCCCCGGTGACCAACGAGCGGGCCGCGGCGCTCGCCGGGGCGGCCCGCCGCGACGCCGGCTGCTCGCCGCTCGCCGGCGCGCCGTCGTACGGCGTGCCCTCCGTGGCGCTCGAGTGCACCGAGGGCGGGAGTCGCCGTCAGTCCTTCCGCGGGCTCTTCGGCGACGCCTGGCTGACCTGCCAGCTGACCGCGCCGGTCGCAGTGCCGGTCGCCGAGCTGACCGAGCGCACCAGCCGGTGGTGCGCGGCCGTGGTCCAGTCCGCTGCGCCGCTGGACTGATCGATCGGCTGATGTGCGGCCGCTTCTCCTGCGGCGCGCGTCGGCCGGGACCTAGCGTGTCCGCGTGCCTCAGCATCCCTCCCGGCGGATCCTCGCCACCGTCGTCGTCCTGACCTCCGTGGCCGCGGGCCTGGCGACTCTCGCCGTCCCCGCGTCGCTCGCTTCGGCGCCGGCACCGGATGCGACCCACCGAGCGAGCGCGTCCGGCAAGGTCTACGTGGTCGACCCGGCACCGGTCGGCATCGAGCCACCGACGGCTGCCCCCGACGCACGCGTCGCATCACGTCAGGCACTGCGGCGCAGCTTCACCCTGCACAGCAAGCCCGGATCCCAGCGCACGATCTTCCTGGACTTCGACGGGGCCGACGTCAGCGCCACCCAGTGGAACACCGACACCGGGCTCCCCGGCGGCACCCACCCGGCCTGGGACCCCGCCGGCAACGGCCCGTCCTTCTCGGCCGCCGAGCTGGCCACGGTGCAGGACGTGTGGGCGCGGGTCGCGGAGGACTACGCGCCCTTCGACGTCGACGTGACCACGGCAGACCCGGGGGCTGCGGCGATCACCCGCGCCGGCGCCGGCGACCAGGTCTTCGGCACCCGCGCGCTGATCACCCCGAGCGACGCCGCCATCGACGCGATCTGCGGCGGCGGCTGCGGCGGCGTGGCGTTCGTGGACGTCTTCGACGAGCCCGACGCACACAGCCGGTTCCAACCCGCGTGGATCTTCCCGCAGGCGCTGATGCACGACCCCAAGGCGGTCGCCGAGGCCGTGAGCCACGAGGTCGGCCACAACTTCGGCCTCGACCACGACGGGCAGGGCGGAGCCGACTACTACGCGGGCCACGGCTCCTGGGCACCGATCATGGGTGCCGGCTACGGCCGACCGATCACCCAGTGGAGCAAGGGCGACTACACCGGCGCCACACGCTCCGGCGAGGACGACGTGGCGATCATCGCCGCCAACGGTGCGCCCTACCGCGTGGACGAGGACGGTGGCACGCGCGCCACGGCCAGCAGCGCGCTGCCGACCGGCGCGCCGGCGTACATCTCGAAGCGGAGCGACCTCGACTACTACGCGCTCGGCGCCTGCGCGGGCGCCGTCACGCTGATCGGCACGGTCGCCTCGGTCAGCCCCGACCTCGACCTCCAGGTGCAGCTCGTCGACGACGTCGGCACAGTGCTGGCCACCGCCAACCCAGCCTCGGCAACGGTCGACTTCGACGTCGTCTCGGGTCTCGGCGCCACCCTGACGCAGAGCGTGCTGAGCGGCAGCTACTTCGCCGTGGTCGACGGCGTCGGCAACGGCTCGCCGTCGAGCGGCTACGACGACTACGGCAGCCTCGGCGCCTATCGGCTCGCGGTCACGGGCTGCGGCGGCGTGGTCGTGCCCGACCCTGAGCCGGTGCCGCCTGGGGCTCCCGGATCCCCGACCGCGACCCGCGACGTCGCCGCGCAGACGCTCGCACTCACCTGGACGGCACCCACCACCGGTGGACCGGTCAGCGGCTACGAGGTGCGCCTCGACGCCGGCGCGTGGTCACCGGCCTCCGGCTCGCTCACCCACGTCTTCGGCGCCGTCTCGTCGGCCGCCCACACCCTCGAGGTGCGCGCCTTGAGCACCGTCGGCCCCGGCCCGGCCGCGAGTGTCGGTGTGGCTGCCGTGGTCACGACGCCCGGTGCGCCGGTGATCGGGCAGGCGAGCCCCGGCGCCCGTGGCGGAGCCGTCACCGCGCTCGCGCGGTGGCAGCCCCCGACCAGCACCGGTGGCTCGGCTGTCACCGGCTACCAGATCGTCGCCTACAAGCTCACCAGCGCTGGCGCGGTCGTGCGGACGCTCATCAGCCAGGTCGTCGGCACCAGCCTCCGGTCCAGGTCACTCGCCCTGCCGTCGGGCCGCTACCGCTTCGCCGTGCGCGCCCGCAACGCCGCGGGCTTCGGTCCGCTCGGCATGAGGTCCAACGCCGTCGCCGCTCGCTGATCGCCCCTGACCGCCGAGTCAGGGCGCGCTAGTTGGCCTCGGCCTTGTCGGTGCCGCGACGCCAGCGGATGCCGGCCTCGAGGAAGCCGTCGAGGTCGCCGTCGAACACCGAGCTGGGGTTGCCGACCTCGTAGCCGGTGCGCAGGTCCTTGACGACCTGGTAGGGGTTGAGGACGTAGTTGCGCATCTGGTCGCCCCAGCTGGCCTGCACGTCGCCGCGCAGCCCGTCGAGGTGGGCCTTCTCCTCGGCCTTCTTGAGCGCGAGCAGCTTGGCCTTGAGCACGACCATGGCGCTCGCCTTGTTCTGCAGCTGGGACTTCTCGTTCTGGCAGGACACGACCGTGCCGGTGGGGATGTGCGTGAGACGCACCGCGGAGTCGGTGGTGTTGACCGACTGGCCGCCCGGACCACCGGAGCGGTAGACGTCGACGCGGATCTCCTCGTCGGGCACGTCGATCTCGTCGGTCTGCTCGAGCACCGGCACGACCTCGACGGCGGCGAAGCTGGTCTGGCGGCGACCCTGGTTGTCGAAGGGGCTGATCCGCACGAGGCGGTGGGTGCCGGCCTCGACGCTCAACGTGCCATAGGCGTACGGCGCGTGGATGGCGAAGGTGGCCGACTTGAGGCCGGCCTCCTCGGCGTAGGAGGTCTCGTAGACCTCGACGGCGTAGCCGTGCTGCTCGGCCCAGCGGACGTACATCCGCATGAGCGTCTCGGCGAAGTCGGCGGCGTCGACGCCACCGGCGCCGGCGCGGATGGAGACCAGCGCCTCGCGGGCGTCGTACTCACCGTTGAGGAGGGTGCGCACCTCGAGGCCCTCGACGGACTTCTTGATGCGGTTGAGCTCGATCTCGGCCTCGGCCAGTGCCGACTCGTCGCCCTCCTCGGCGCTCAGCTCGAGCATGATCTCGAGGTCCTCGATGCGGCTGGTCAGCGACTCGAAGCGGTCGACCTCGCCCTGGATCGCGGAGAGGCGGCCGGTGACGCGGGTGGCGTTGGCCTGGTCGTCCCAGAGGTCGGGTGCGGCGACCTGGTCGGCCAGGTCGGCGATCTCCGTGCGCATCGCGGTGATGTCGAGCACCTGCTCGATGGTGTGCATCGTCGCCTGGAGCGTCTTGATCTGGGTTTCGTAATCCGGTCCTGCCACAAGGGGCAAGGTTACGGGTCAGAGGTTGGCGCGTCGATCCGGGCTCAGGCCTTGCGGCCGAAGACCTGCGCGGCGTACCAGGTGCCGTCCTCGCTGCGGCGGGCACCGCTGCCGAGCAGACGGAACTGACGGTCGAGGATGTTGGCCCGGTGGCCCTCCGACTGCATCCATCCCTGGAGCACCAGCTGGACGCCGGTGAGGTAGCCGTAGGCGACGTTCTCCCCCACCTTGCGCAGCCCGCACTTCTCGAGGATCGGGCCGAGGTCCTGGTGGAACATCCGCTCCTGGGCGGCCATCCGCTTGGCCTGGCGCACGGCGAAGCCCTGGACGCACCTGTTGCCGCGCAGCCTGACCCGGTCGCGCAGCACGCGCGCCTGGTTGGTGGTCACCGTGATGGCGGTCTGGTACGTCGACTCGGGCGTGCGCGCCTGCGCGGGAGCAGTGGGGCTGGCGACCAGCACCGCGAGCAGGAGGACGGCTGCCGCCACGATCCGAGAGAGCATGGCGCTGACGCTAGTGATCCGGTGGGACCGACGCATCGTCCGATCGGACGACGCCCCTGGTCCGTCGGGACGGGCGCTCAGCGCCGGCCGAACACCTGCGCGGCGTACCACGTGCCGTCGGCGCCCCGCCGGGCTCCGATGCCGAGCAGGGCGAAGTCGCCGTCGAGGATGTTGGCCCGGTGGCCCTTCGACCTCATCCAGCCCTTCGTGACCGCACCCCTGCCCGAGGAGTAGCCGTAGGCGACGTTCTCCCCGACCTTGCTCAGCCCGCAAGCCGTGAGGATCGGTTGGAGGTCCTGGTGGAACATCTCCTGCTGGGCCGCCATCCGCTTGGCCTGGCGCACGGCGAAGCGCTGCACGCAGCCGTTGACCTTCACCTTGGCCCGGTCGTGCGAGACGCGGGCCTTGTTGGTCGCGGTGAAGGCGGAGGACTGGTAGCCCTGCTCCGGGGTCCTCGCCTCGGCGGGGCTGGAGACCAGGAGCACCGCTGCGAGGGCCAGCGCCATCGTCAGGGCAGCCAGGATCCGAGGGAGCATGTCCCGACCGTAGCGAGGAAGAGACCTCTCAGGCACCCCTTCGGGTGAAGTTGGTCATCCGGGCGCGACGACGGCCGACCCGGTGGCGCCGACGACCGGCCGCTCGGGCGAGCCCGGCACCGTCAGCGGCAGGTCGAGCGGCGCGCGCAGGTCGACGACGACCCGGGTGGTCTCGACGCGGACGTCGTAGGAGAGTCCGGGGAAGCGCCGATGGGCGCCGACCTCGACGAGGTAGCTGCGCACCGCCTCGCGGGCCTGCGCCTCGGTGAGCTCGAGCCGGTCCTGGCCGACGCCGCCCTCGTAGACGTCGGTCCCGGTCGCGCCGAGGTCGGCGCCGCGCAGCGCCGCGCCGTCGGCGAGCGTGTCGAGGCCCTGGCGTTGCAGGTAGGCCGCGGACGCGTCGATCACCATCGCGATCGTCATCAGCAAGAAGACCGCGAAACCGCAGATCAAGACGACCGACGAGCCCCGCTCGTCCCTCGGCGTACGACGGGTGGGCGCGGCCGTCACCGGACCTCCTGGTACTGCCCGATCGGGACCACGTGGGTGGCGTCGAGGGCGAAGCTGGGCTTGTCCCCGCCGAGGACCTCCGGCATCAGCGGCAGGTCGACGCGCGACGAGATGTGCACCGTGATGACCGCTCCCCCGCTGTGGCAGCTCGTGCCCGGGGAGTCGCAGCTGACCGTGACCGTCAGGGGTGCGTCCTCGAGCCCCTGGTCGGCCAGCGCCTGCCGGGCGGCCTGCTCCGCGCGATGCCGGCCCTCGGCATCGGTGGGTGCCAGTGCGTAGGCGCGTCCCGCCGCCCGCGCGGCCGCGCTCGTGCCGAAGGCGCCCTTCTGCACCTCGAAGACGGACAGCACGATCCACAGCGTCGGGATGAGCAGGAGGATGCCCAGCCAGGTCAGCTCGACGACGGCACTGCCACGCTCACAGCCGCCACGCTCACGGCCGCTGCGCTCCCGGTGCCACCTCACGGCAGCTCCTCGATCGCGTGGCCGGTGACGTCGAGCTCGATGGCGGGCCCGCCCAGACCCAGGGCGGGGACGCGGGCGTGGATGGTGACCTCGACGGCAGGGGCGCCGTCGATGAGCACCCGGCGCACGGACACGTCCTGGGCGTAGCGACCCGAGACCGCCTGATCGACCTGCTCGCGCGTCAGGGCGACGCCCTCGGCCGGTCCGCGGTCGGCCGTCGCCGCGAGCCGTGCCCCCTCGGAGGCCGCGGCGGCCAGGGTGTTGCGGACGAGCATCACCAACGCGACCTGGACGATCCCGAGCACGACCGGCACGAGGACGACGATCACCAGCACGACGTCGACGACCGCCGCGCCTCGGTGGGAGCGGGCGCGCAGCCGGTGGAGCACTACTGCACCGAGTTGAGCGCCGACCTCAGCATCGCGGTCAGCTCCTGGCGCGCGACGCCCCAGATCGCCATCACGATGCCGGCCGACATGACGGTGACGAGCACCCAGCCCGGCACGTCCCCCCGCTCGTCGCGCTGGCGTGGCGCGACGAGCGCCAGATGGAGGCGGGTGAACAGCTGCAGTGCGGTGTTGCCCATGATGAGGTCCTTTCCTCGAGACATCACGGAGTGGTCAGGTCGAGGCCCACGACGCCGGGCCAGAAGGCGAAGAGGATGGTCACGGGGAGCACCAGGAAGACCACCGGCACCATCATCAGGATCTCGCGGCGGGCAGCGACCTCGATGAGCTCGCGTCGCCCTGCTTCGCGCACGTCGGCGGCCTGTGCGTGCAGCACCTCGGCCAACGGGGTGCCGCGCTCGACCGCGACCGCGATGCCCTGCGCGAAGCGGGAGACCAGGCTCAGCCCGCTGGCCGCGGCGAGGTCGTCGAAGGCGGAGGAGACCGGCTCCCCGGTGCGGACGGCCGCCAGCACGCGCGCCAGGTCGGTGGAGAGCTCGCCGCCGCTGCGTCGTACGACGCGGTCCAGGGCCGCCACCGGGCTCTCGCCTGCAGCGACCGCCAGCGCGAGCATCTCCGCGATCGTGGGGAACTCCGCCAGGATGCGACGCTCGCGTGCCTTGACCTGGCCCGAGAGGTGGTTGTCGCGCCCGATGACGCCCCCGGCGAACCCGATCGCGCAGAGCACGACCAGCGTGAGCTCACCACCGGGGTTGGCCATCGTCTCGAGCACGCCGTAGGCGGCGACCAGCACGAAGCCGGCCAACCCCCACAGCACCTGCTCGACCCGGAAGTCGTGCACGGACTTGTCGATGGCGGCCCGCTGGAGCCGGCGACGCACCGAGGCCGAGCCACCGAGCACCCGCTCCACCCCGTCCGCCGACGCGCGCAGGACCGGGCCGAAGACCCCGGCGGCTGCCGACGCCGGCGAGGTCGAGGCGACCCGCAGCGCCGGTGAGCGCCCCACCTGCGGCAGGTCGCGGACGTAGGGCAGGACCCGGGTCGCCAGCTGTGGGCGGCCGATGACACGCACCCGCGCGACGACGAGCACCAGACCGGCGCCGGCGAGGGCGCCGAGCACGGCACCCCAGAGAAGCAGCGTCACGACAGGATCCGCCTCTCGACGGGGAGGCGGCCGATGCGCATCATCAGGCGATAGGCCACCAGGCAGAGCGAGGCTCCGACCACGAGCACGACGACGCCCGCGGGTGAGGCGTAGCGGCGGATCACCTCCGACTGCAGCGACATCAGCAGCAGCACCAGCCACGGCGCGGCCACCGCGAGCCTGGCGCCGTTGACCGTCCAGGCCTGGCGGGCCTCGAGCTCGGAGCGGGTGCGTGCCTCGTCGCGCAGGTAGCCCGAGAGGTTGCGCAGCAGACGTCCCAGCTCGCCACCACCCACCTCGCGCGCGATGCGCAGCCCCTCGACGACGCGGTCGCCGACCGGGTCGGCGAGCCGGGCCTTGAGCCGGTCGAGGCAGTCGCCGAAGCGTCCTGTCACCTGGTAGTCCAGGGCGAAGGCATCGAAGGCATCGCGCAACGGCTCGGGGCCCCGCACGGCGAGGCCCGCGAGGGCGTCGGGGAGCGAGAGCCCGGCGCGCACGGCGGAGGCGAGGTTGTCGACCGCCTCCGGCCAGACCTCGGCGAACTCCCGCTGACGACGTCGAGCTCGGCCGGCGACGATCGCGACCGGGAGGTAGGCGCCCATGGCCCCGAATGCCAACGCCACCGGAACGGTGCCGGAGACGGCCTGGAGCACGACAGCGCAGACCGTCCCGGAGACCAGGCAGAGAAGCGCGAAGCCGGTCGGGGAGACGTCACCGAGCCCGGCCCGGGCCAACAGCTGCGCGCTCAGGCTCACACCGCGTGCGGGCCGGGCAGCCCGGCGCGGCACGAAGAACGCGGACCAGACGAGCAGCAGCCCGGTCCCCACCCCGAGCCCGACGAGCGCCCCCATCAGTGCCCCTCCCCCAGGATCCGGTGGACGTCGATCCCGGCCCGCTCGTAGAGCTCGGGCCGCGGTGGCATGCCGTTGGCGCGCTCGAGGTCTCCCCCGCGCCGCTCGAAGATCGTCTCGGTCTCGATCACGTCGTTCTCCACGCGTCCCGGCACCCCGACGACCTCGTCGACCTGGCGGATCCCGTGGCGGTCGATGCCGAGGTGCACGACGAGGTCGACCGAGCTCGCGACCGTGGGGACGACGAAGCGGGCCGAGATGTTCTCCCCCGCCAGCAGCGGCAGGGTGCACATCTTGACGAGCGCCTCCCGCGCACTGTTGGCGTGGAGCGTGCCCATGCCGGGAAGCCCGGCGTTGAGCGCCAGCAGCAGGTCGAGACACTCCTCGGAACGGACCTCCCCGACGATGATCCTGGAGGGCCGCATGCGCAGGCTCTCCTTGACGAGGTCCCGCAAGCGGATCTCCCCCGTGCCCTCGAGCCCGGCCTGCCGGGTCTGGAGCGGCACCCAGTCGGGGTGCGGGAAGCGCAGCTCGAAGACCTCCTCGGCCGACACCACCCGGTCGCCGCCAGGGATCGCGGCAGCGAGGCAGTTGAGCATGGTCGTCTTGCCGGTCTGCGTGCCGCCCGCAACCATCACGTTGAGGCCGGCTCGCACCGAGGCCTCGAGGAACGCCGCAGCCCGGGGCGTCAGGCTGCCGAGCTCGACCAGGTCGGAGAGCCGCGCCGCTCGCAGCACGAACTTCCTGATGTTGACCGCAGTGAAGAAAACCACTGCAGGCCGACCTTCATCGCTCGTCCGTCCACAACCCCGGTCACGTGCTGCCGCCGGTCGTGATCAATTTTGTCACGAGGTCGTACAGCAGACCCCAACACCCGACGGACACGTCATCGAGATGGCGAAGGGTGGCCAACTCGCTGGCGCCTAGCGGGGCGGCGAGGTCCGGCCGCGGAGGGGCACCTCGAAACCGGTTTGGATAGCTCGAGCACTTCCGGAAGCATGGGCCAACCCGGGACCCCTCCGCCGGGGCCGCACGAGCGAGGAAGCAGGCATGTCCTTCATCACGAGCGGTACGACTCCGACTCCCGCCGCCAACCCCGAGGCGCTGTTCCGAGACCTCCCGCGTCTGCCGCACGGCCCGAAGCACCTGTGGGCACACCAGGCCGACATCCTGCGGGACTACCTGAATCATCAGTCGGATCCGGACCTGGCGATCGAGCTGCCCACCGGCGCCGGCAAGACCCTCGTGGGCATGCTGATCGGCGAGTGGCGTCGCCGGACCCTCAACGAGCGCGTGGTGTATCTGTGCCCCACCCTTCAGCTGGCACGCCAGGCGGTCACTGATGCTCGTGCAGCCGGCATCAGCGTGGTCGACCTGACCGGGTCGAACTGGAGCTGGGACAACAACGACCGGCTCGCCTACACCCAGGGGCAGGCGATCGCGGTCGCGCACTACAAGGCCGTCTTCAACTCCAACTCCCAGCTCGACGACGCAGACCTCCTGATCTTCGACGACGCTCACGCCGCGGCCGGAGCGATTGCCGACACCTGGACGGTCCGCTTCGACCACGGCACCACCGCGTACACCCAGATCGTGGAGCTGCTCACGGCCGGCCTTCCCGGCACCGCCGCCGTCCGACTCCTCGCCGCGACCCACGATTCCGCTACGCGCGCGGAGGGCTACCTGATCGACCCTCAGGTCGTCACCGCGAACCTGCCAACCCTGACGCAGGTCGTCGACACCCAGGCGCAGCAGACGAACGCAAGGTACTCGTGGCGGATGGTGCGCGACTCTGTTGACGCCTGCAGCGTGTTCGCGAGCGCCGACGAGGTGATCATCCGGCCCCTCCTCCCACCGACAAGCACCCACGACCCATACACCTCACCCAAGCAGCGGCTGTACCTCTCCGCGACCATCGGCGCCGGGGGCGAGCTCGAGCGGGCGTTCGGTCGACGTCGCATCACTCGCATGGCCGTGCCCGCCGGGTGGGACGAGCGCGGCACCGGGCGTCGGTTCTTTGTGTTCCCCGAACTCACCAACGAGTTCGCACGCGCCGGCGGTGACACGACGGCAGGTGCGGCACGCGCCCAGTTCGTCTCCGACCTGATGCGCGAGGCCGGCCGATCTCTGCTGCTCGCCCCGTCGAACTACACCCTGGACCAGGTCAAGCAACTGCTCGTGCCTGCCGGGTTCAAGAGCCTCACCGCGACCGACGTCGAGACGACGCTCGCGCCCTTCACCAGCGAGTCCCGCGCCGTCCTCGGCCTCGCGAACCGTTACGACGGCATCGACCTGCCCGACGACCAGTGCCGTCTCATTGTGTTCGCCGGACTCCCGGTGGGCGCCGACCCACAGGAGAAGTTCTACACAACGCTCCTCGGCGCGAAGCGGGTCCTCCAGGAACGCACCCGCACCCGGTTCGCTCAGGGCGCCGGCCGCGCGACCCGCAACACCAACGACCGGGCGGTGGTCGTCGTCCTCGGCCAACCCCTCATCGCATTCGCCGGTGACCGGGAGGTCCAGCAAGGCACCCACCCCGAGATCCGCGCCGAACTCGAGATCGGCATCCGCAACAGCAGCCGCCGCCCTGCCGCCGAGGTTGGCACGGCCATCCGCCAGTTCCTCGACCAGGACCCGTCCTGGAACACCCACATCGAGCCCGAGATACGCACTCTGCGCGAACGGTACGCAGACGCCGACGACGCCGAAGACACCAAGGCTCTCAACGCGGCAGCGGCCTACGAGATCCAAGCTCTCGACGCCGCGTGGCGTGGCAACTTCGGCGAAGCGGTGCGACAGGCCGAGCGCGCCATCCAGGCGCTCGCCGGGGGCGCGGAACTCCGCCCGTACCAGGCCCTGTGGAACTACCTCGCCGCGCACTGGGCACGGCTCGCGGCAACCGCCGACCCGACCTACGCAGTGCAGGCCGACGCCCTCATGCGCGCAGCCAACGCAGCAGCATCGCGCACCACCTGGATGCCGAACCGGCAGCTTGCCGACGGCACCGCCGCCACCGCAGAGGCCGAGGCATCCCGCCTCGACAAGCTCGCCGTCGACGGCGTCATTGCGCACGCCAAGTCCGTCGGCAAGCCACGCGCGCTCACCCGCGCCGTTACCGAGATGAAGGACAACCTCTCCCAGCGCGAGGCGGGCAGGTACGAGCAGGGGCTGGTCACCCTCGGTCGGCTCCTCGGCGCTGACTCGCACAAGCCAACCGACGAAGCCCGCGCCGACGCGGTATGGCGATGGAGCAACGAGATGTGGGTGGCCTGGGAGGCGAAGTCCGAGGCCAAGGACGAGAACGATATCTCCGCCGACGACATCCGCCAGGCCAACACCCACCTACGCGCCGCATCGAAGGACCTCGACGAGGAGGTTCCGCCGGGAAGTCACATCTTCCTGGTCAGCGGCAAGAGCACGGTGCACGAAGCCGCCCGCGCCCTGGCCGTCGAGGAACTCTCATTCACCCCGATCGACGACGTGCAGCAGATCGCCGAGAGGGTCGAGGCCGTGTGGATGTCCCTACAGGGCCGCCTGCTCAGCGGCGCGGACGCTGACGAACTCCGACCCGCGGTCCTCAAGGAACTCGCCGACGCCGGCGTCTTGCCCAGCCAAGTGCTGCAGACATTCTCCGAACGCCTGTTCTGACGCCCGTACGCGTCGTGTGTCGCCCCGAACCGCCGGAACAACGAGAGCAGTGGCTTCCTTAGGCGGGATCGTCGCACGCCGTCGGCGCCACCGTGCTATAACTTCGACACCGTCGCGTGGCCCGCTCCGCGACGCACATGGTTCCGCTTGAGGTGAGGTTGCGTCTCGTACGTCGCCTGACCGAGGAGGTATGACCGAGCGGCCTATGGTGCTCGCCTGATAAGCGGGTGGGGCTTCGGCTCCCGAGGGTTCGAATCCCTCTACCATGCCCGGACACGGCAGCTAGTGCGGATCCTCTGGCGAGAGGACGCGATGTGTTCTGAGACAACGACCTGGAGCCCTCTGTCGTTGGCGAGTTCGTCGATCGTCGCCAACGGCGAACACGCCGCTGCCGATACCTCTCCGCACTGGCCAAACGGCACGTTCGGTCGCTGGCAATTCCTGGGCAGCGCTCCAAGCAAGTCAGTTCGTCTTTGGGCCGGCCGGGGTGGTGCGGGCGTCGGCGAGCCGGTCGTCCGCCGGAACGCGGTGGCGAACTGGAACTGTCGTACCTCATCGCTAGCCTGCCGTCATGGAGATTCCCGAAGGTTGGCTTGGCGAGTTGGCGCAGGATCGGATGGCCGACCGCGCGGCTGGAGCCTATGCGCCTGTCGCCCTGTGGGCGTGTATGTCCTCGTTGACGGGCGGCGCGGAGCCCGTGGCCACGACCGTCCAGTGCGACACCCACGACGGCTCAACTGAGTGGCGAGCCCTCTGGCTGACAGAGAACGCTCTCGCTCATGGTTCAGTGGTGAAGGGCAAAGAGGGGTGGACCGCATACTCCGACGCTGCTGGTGATGACGAACCCGACGAGACGAAGGGGTGGGTGCGCTCGATCAAGCAGGTGGGCAGAGTCGAGATATCGCAGGCAGAGTGCCGGCGCATCAGCCGGGTCAGCGAGTCCGGCCGGGCATGGACCTGGTCCAGCTCCGCGCGGATCGTGTTTAGCGATGGTGGCTCAGTCAGCCTTCCTCTCTTCGGTAACCCCGGCTCCGATGCCCAGGATGCTGAGATTCAGACGTTCCTCGCGGGAGTGTCGGACAGGCTGTGAGCCATGCACGACCCGTGTGACACCCGAGGCGCCCGAACCAGGTGAAGTGAATGCGTCGTGGCTCTGCAATGGAGACGAGCAAACTGGCGAGATTGCTCCGGACATCCGCTGGGCCAAACGTGCGTTGAGATTGCGTGGTGCACGCCCAAGACGATGATGGAGGCGTTCACCTCGTTGGCGACGTTCAGGCACTTTCGACGCGACCCGAGTCGATACATGTGGCCGCGATGCTCGAGATGGAACCCATCACCCTCCGGCGGTGTTGCCGTTCAGACCGCGGCCGAGGCGTGCCCGTCCGCCGAGTCAGAGGCACACCACCGTGTGTCGGGCTGGCTGTCGGTCGTGTGCTTCAGACTGGATGTCATCAGTGGGTGACCCAAGAGCGGAGCAGGACGGTTGGACGAGGCAGAGTTCGCCAAGGACGTGGCGATAGGTCGCGAGAACGCCCGGATCATGGATCTCGCTTTGCATCATTGCCGACACATGCGGTTCGTGGAGTGGGGCGGCGGGGGGTTGCTGGAGGTCGAGACTGGACTGCCGTTGAACCCGCGACGAGTGGAGTGCCCGATCGCCATCGGCGGCATGACCGGGATGCGGCTGGACCATGTCACGTTCGAGTTCTATGGCGCGCACTGCGTCGGATGCGACATGAGGAACCCGACGGGGCATCTGCCGAACCTCGAAACCGAGGCCTTGGCACGGCGGGAGAAGGCCGACGCTGACCAGACCGCACACGACACGGAGCTGCGGGAACGCCGCGTGGCGCGAGCCGACCGTGTGGACCGACGGCAGAGTTTGCGAGCCACGGCAGACCCAGCGGTCGCGAGCATCTTGGACGATGTCGATGTGCTCGACCCGGATCCGGCGGTCGAAATCGATGTCGGTGCGACTACAGCGGCGAGGCGACGGCTGATGACCGTTGCCGGACGTGCGGCGCACAGGTTCGATGAGCCAGTCATTGACGAGCTGTTCGACACGGTGACGAACGTCGGGATCTCGGAACTCCTTGAGCCCCTGCGTCACCTCACGTCGCGACGACCGGAGCTCACTGAACGGTTGGTCGCGACTGCCATGGCCTCGTTGCGGAGCTTCCCCTCACTTGAGGCCGGGCGGTGCCTGACCGACCATCCGGACCAGGTCGGCGTCGCCGAGATCGACGATGCGGTCATCTGGGCAGTGGTGGTCCTGGCCGGGTCGAAGACACCGGAGGACTACCACTACTCCGGCCCAACGCCCGTCGTGGAAGCGAACGACCCGGGCCCATTGCGCGTCGTTGCGACCCTCGCTCCCGACAAGCTCGTCGCGCACCTGGGCGTGATGCTGCCGCGGCCCGCAGTGGTGGGCATCATCGTGAACCCGGCGTACCGGCCGCGAGAGGTCTCCGACTTCGACCGACGGGCTGCAGCTGGAGCGATCGAGCATCTGGCGTCCACCCACCTCGAGCTGGCCGTCGCCCTGTTGCCCAACCTGGCGGTCTCGCTCGGTGTCCCGCCCGAGGACAGCTACGACCCGGGCACCGTCTCGGTGGCCGAGAGGGCGCTGGCGCGGATGTTCGTTGCCGCACCAGCCCGCATTTCCGTACTGCTGGAGGATGCAGGCCGGCACGCGGCCGAAGAGATTCGCGACGGCCTCGTCGGTGCGGTCCGGTACGCCCTGGACCTGGTCGACACCGACTACATCCACCGTCGTCCGGATGACCCGGTGACCACACCGGAGGAGATCGGTGGGCTCACCGATGCAGCATTCGCGTTTCTCCTTGCCCGCACCGATGAGTCGTGGGGCCACAAGGTCACGTTCACGGCCGCCGAGACCATCGAGCGCATGGGACGACACCACCGCGGCGCCCTCGCCGGGCACCTGGACGCGACCTTGGGTGCGTTCGTGACGTTGACACGCCACCGGCTCTCCGAACCCCAGAGCGTGCTCACTTCGACCGCGCCCCCGGACTTCCTCGCAGGCCTGGAGGCGTGGGGACGCGCGAGCAGCCTGTCCCAGTCCGCTCGACGCCTGCTGAGCGCGGTCGAGTCCGCATCGTCCATCGACCCGCTGGAGGTGTGTCGCACCATCACGACCCTCATCACGAGCGAACGTGATGGTGACCTTGGAGCCGATCTGGTACGTCCCCTCCTGGACACCCTTGGCAACGTCGGACGTCGACACGGGCACCAGCCGAAGGTCCTCCAAGCCATCCTTACCACCCTCCAGACCTACCTCGTTGACGTCGACCCCCTCCTCGGCTCCGCGGCGCTGGAGGCATGGACCACCATCGGCGCCACACACGCACTCCCATCAGTCGTTGCAGACCTCCTCCCGGCTCTCGTATCAGACGCACACCTCGTGATGATTGACGCCGTACTCACTGCCGCATGCCAACTCCCGTGGCCGGACCCGAGATCGCGACCGCAGCTCGTCTTCCACGCTGCGGCAGTGATGGAGGCCATCGACGTCTCGGATCACCTCGACACGTTCCTGACCTCGATCGCGGCCCTGCGTCACCACGTGGCAGATCTCGACTCTCTAGCGGAGCTGGAGAAGAGGGCACTTGCCAGGGTGCCCACGCTGGAGTGGCACCAAGCCGACGACGTGACCGGGCAGCCATGGCAACCAGACGCGCGTGTCACACCTGAACTGGCGACCCTCTGGCTGGAGTTGGCGCCTCGCAGCACTTTCGGGCTTCGACAGCGCGACGAGGCCGAGGATGCATTGCAAGGGCTCCTCGACTGCGGCGTCGGCCTGCTCGGCCTGCCCGCGGGCGCCGTCATTGAGGTCGGGGCGAGGCACTCCCCGGAGTCCCACTACGGGTCGATGGAGTACGCAGAGGTCCTCGCTCGTGCCGAACGCCGCAACGACGCCGTCGCGCTGCTCGAAGGTGCGTTGGCGCGGATTCCGGATGAGCCGGCGCGCAGCTCACAACGCGCGCTGGTGTCGCTTGCCGCCGCTGTCGCGCGCCTCCACGTGAGCCTCGCCCCAGATCGGGCGGCCCACTCGCCGGTCCTTGAGGCCGTCGACGACGTAGCCGCAGCGATCGGCGTCTGTGTGAGTCATGCCGACGACGACCTGCGCTGGCTCCAACCGTTCGCCTGGGCCGCGGCGGTTCGGGCATCGATCGTGTGCACGCTTCTGGACACGCCGATCCCGCCCAACATCTCGTCGGCGATCAACATGAGGATCGCCTCCGTTACGACCGACGACCCACTCACTGAGTCCGACCCGCCCGACCCGGCGATGAGGCTCAGGGCGCGTGCCCAGCGCCTGCGTGTCCTTTCTGCCCTGCTTCAGCGCGAGGTCGCACCGACAGGAACGGATGGTCGAGCCGGAACGGCTACTCGAGACGGTGTCGCGATCACAGGTCAGCTTCTCGACGCTGTCTCCCACCTCCTCGACGCTGACGGTTTCCTGCTCGATGCTGACGTGACCCAAGCATCAGCGCACAGGGCCGCGGCACGTCGCCGCGCCGACTCGATCGACTTGGACGCCCATCGGGTCGACGACCCACTGTTCCCTCGTGCCCGAGCTCTGAAAGCCGTCATCGCCTCAGGCCCGAGCGCGTCCACGCCTCTCGACGTGGGTACGGCGTGCCTCGCCGCGGCGGGTCTCCCGGCACCGTTGCTGTTCATCCGTCCACCTCGACGCCACCGGGGATCCGAACCGTGGATGCCACCGGCCGAACCCGAACCGGACAGCGCGACGGTCGCCGTCGCCCTCGTCTCGATCGACGACACGCTCCTGACGGGCCCCGCCATCGTCGACCCGGCACTCACTCACACCCTGAGCCTGCAGGTGCAGACCGACCCGTGGCCGGAGTGGGTCCAACGGCTCGATGCCGAGCTCATCAGCGCGCTCAACGACAACGAGCTCCAGCGGCCCGCGCTCACCTGGCAGCGCCACCAGCACACCGGTGAGCCGCAAACCTTCGAAGGAACCGGCAGCCTCCACGTCCGGTACGCCGTCCCTACCACCCAGCCCGCACCGCCGGTACTGGTGCGCCTGACGTGGCGCGGCACCGACGAGAACGGCGACCCCAAGAGCCAGTCGCTCGACGTCGCCGGCCACCGCGAGTTCCGCGTCCGCCCCTACAACCCGGCCCGCGACGCCACCACCCAGCACGAGGTCTTCGACGAGCACCTGCTCGGCATTTACGAGAAGCTCGCCGCCGCGGGCTACTCGCACAACCACCTCCAGCCGTTCGCACGGCTCCTCAACGCGATCTCCCGGGCGGGACTCGCCATGACCTGGAACAAGAAGTACCGCCGGGGCCAGTACGTGAAGGAGCGCCAGTTCCACGACGATCTCCACGCTGCGCTACTGGCCGACCCCACTCTCGAAGGACGCGTGGAACGTGGCACGGCGCTCGGCCACGGGTACCTCGACACCCGGCACGACGGCATCACAGCCGAGCTCAAGGTCGCCCGCGACCAGCCTGTCACCCGCGAATCCGCCACCAAGTACATCGGCCAGCCCGCCCAGTACGCGGCCGCCGACGGCGTCCGCCTCGCCATCCTCGTCGTCCTGGACATGAGCCTGAAGGTCCTGCCCATCGGCACCCCCGAGAACTACCTGTTCATGCTCACCCCGAAACAGCACGGCATGACTGAGCCCCACTCCCCCAGTGTGGTCGTCACCCTCGTCATCAACGGCAACTTGCCCGTGCCGAGCAGCTGGTCGCGCCGCAAGACCCCAACCACTGACACCTGAGGCTTGCTTCGCTCGTTCCAACCCCTTAGTCCGCGGTCCGTCAATCACCGTCGACGTCGGACCGACTGGGTCTGCTGCTCGGTCATCTGGCACCTCGCACCAGGCAGCCGTCTCCGATGTCGGCGCCGGCGCCTAGGCTCATTCAGGAGCGATCGAGCGAAGGGAACCACAGTCCGCGATGAAGGTGTTCATCTCGTCAGTCACACACATGTTGAAGGATGAGCGCGCGGCCCTGCCTGCGTTCCTGTCCCTGTTCGACCACGAAGCTCTCCTCTTCGAGCAGTTCGTCGCACAGAACAGGTCGAGCCGGGAGGCATGCATCGCCGGAGTCAACGAAGCAGACGTGTACATCTTGCTGCTTGGCTCGAAGTACGGCGACTCGCTCGACGATTCGGGTATATCGCCTACCCACGAGGAATTTACGCGAGCGAGGCACCGAGGGATCCCCGTCTTGGTCTTCAACAAGATCTTGGACGAGCCTGACGAGCCTGCACAGGCAAAGTTCAAGTCCGAGGTCGGTGACTTCGTGAATGGGAAGTTTTGGCGATCGTTCGGCAACCCGCTCGAGTGCAATCAAGCGGTCGGCGAGGCGCTCCGAGTGTTGAGCATCACCGGCGAGTCCGCTCGGCGAACCCGTCCTTCGGGGCCGATATCCGTGCCCTGGCTGTCCGAGCCTGCCGATGCGAACCCGTACGCCGCAGGCACCACTGCCGGCTGGTCAGCTCCTGGCCAGCAGAGCTGGATCCCGGTGCAGGTATCTAACCCGGTACTTGAACTCCACCTCGTCGCGGATGGCGACGTGCCCTACAAGGGAGTGAGCGACCTGCAGCGAAGTGCGGACGCGCTGGGATCTCAAGCCCGCCAAGCACGGTTCGTGGCCGCAGATGAACCGTTGTTAGTCGGTGCGTCCAACGGTGTGGGATGGGTCATCCGTCCTCCGTCGTTTCAACGGGGACACCACGGTGAGCCGCACAGCGAGAAGTTCAGAGGATTCCTGGTCCGCCCGGGTGCGACCACTGCCTTCATCTCGCTGCCGACCGACGACATGGGCTGCCTCATCGATCGGCAAGGACTGCAAGGCCACCTCGCTGTTCTGTTCTCCAACTCTTTCCCACATCTCGCCGGCAACAGCGCAGCCGTAGCCGCAGGACTCGTACATGCCGACCGGGTGTGGGAAGGCGATCCACGGCGCCTTGGCAACAGGAACTCGGGCTTCATGCGCTCCCCCGGCGCCACCATCCGTGTAGGCGGCGAATTCGTTGTGCCTCGTGATGCTCTGCCGAACGGCTTCGGCGATATCGGAGCAGACCTTGCGATCGAGATGCTTCAAGACCTGCAGTCCCTCCGCTGACTCAGGGACACAGCATCCGCGCGAAACCGCGACACAACGGCCGCCATGGTGCTGAAGTGGCGGCATGCAACTGACACGAAAGAACCTCAACATCCCCGAGACGTCGTTGACCTTCGACTCCTTCCTGGCGCCGCGCGAGGCCGTCGCCGCTCTGGTCGCACTCGCTGGGTCGAATCCCGACGACGAGATCGTGTGCTCAGCCCGATGGGACGAGCCGGGCCACAAGGGCAAGAACGTGTGGGAGCTTGCGGCCTTCAACGCACGCGGATTCACTGCCGTGACCGCGTCAGCAGACACGCACTGGGAATGGAGGCGGTACCACCCGGAGAAGCCCAAGGGGGCAACGGTTCACGCGAGGTGGATGCCTTGGCACGAACTCCGCGCCGTTACGCTCGAGAACGTCACACTCCACGTGCGCACCCTCTCCGACGACTCGGAAGAACTCACCCAAACCCACTCCTGGGGCCTCCACTTCAACGAGCCCGACCCATTTCTCCTCATTACGAACAGCGGTGAGAGCACAGAGGCGCGTCTGGCCACGCTCGTTGAAAGCATCCGCCGCCTCAGCACGCCACGCCATGATCCCGCCGAGTTTCAGCAATCGCCCTAGGGTGCCCCGACGTCGCCATACGGCGGGCGGGATCGTGCAGCAGACTCCGCCTGCGTTACGTCTCGGGCAAGGGCCGTCCGGCGGATATGCACGTGCTTCGCACGATGTCTTCGAGGTCGGTGTGCATGACGGCGCTGAGGAGGCGATGCCTCTTCGCCTGTGCTCGTTCGAGGACCACCAAGACTTCGGGTTGGGTAAACAACCAGTCACTCCTGTCACGGTAGCCCTCTGCGTTCAAACTGTGCTCGCGAACTAATTCTAATAGTCCTTCCTGAGAGGAGCAGAAGGCATCGATCAACTCGCTCACCCGCGGCTTCTCGTCGTCGTCGTACGCATTCATAAGGATGGCAATGATCGAGAGATCCTTTGCGCCCTCTGCCGGATCCCCTGACACCTCCTCGTAACGGCTCTCAAGGTGCTCGAGAACGAGCGCTTCGGCGTACATCGGTAGTTTCGCGCGCTTCTTGAAGAGCCGATGAATCTCCTCGTCAAACACTTCGACGAAGATCGTGAGCCGCACCACCAGCCGCTGCATCTTCTTAGGCGGAGTGATCGCTCCCTTGTACGTGAGCTTGTGTGACGCGACCGCCCAGGCGTCCTGCGCTCGGGTCCGGATCTGTACCTCGCAGAAGACTGGAGCTCCGGTGTGGTCGAAAACCTCGGGAGCCTCTAGATCGAGGTGGATCCCCGGATAGAACAAGTGATCGTGTCGCTGAGGCTTCTTCCGTTCCTTCTTCCGGACCGCCCAGGGGCCGCTACACAAGAGGTCTGTAGCATTGTTGCAGTCGGCTTTCGTGGTGCAGATGACCCGGACACCGACCTTATCCGTGATCGACTCCCATGACCTCGGATCATTCGGACGCTCGCGCAGTTTTCGGATAAGACTGCGAGCAGTCTTCACGCGGCCGATCACGTAGTGCTCGGGTACCCGCCCGCGCAGAGCCTCCTCCACCGCTCCCTTGTAGTGGTCCAACGCATCATCGAGGTAGGGCTTGGCGGCTCGATAGATCGCTCCGGGGTCAGAGGGAGCAGGGGCGGTCGGACCGGCCGGGGCTGTGAGGCGAGGTGTGGGATCAGTCATCAGATGACTTGAATGTAGTGGGACCCACCGACCAGGCGACGTGCCTCATCTCTTCGGCGGACCGGACGGCGAGATGTTGTCCGGCACGCCCTTGATCACGACGCGCTTGTGGGTCGCGTCGACCTCGACATCACCGTTCGCCACCGCTTCACTCGTTGCCTTGACTTGAACTGCGCCGTCCTGAAGGTCGAAGACGAGACCGCCGATACGGCTCTTGACCAATGTGACGTCCTTGCTGAACTCCCGAAGAGTCTCTGCGGGGAGAGCGGCCTCGAAGTCGTCTCGGTCCTCGGCGTCGATGAACCTGGTGATGAACTGCATCCCGCTCAACTTGTCTTCCGGGCTCTCCATCAAGGCCACGAGAGCGCGGGTGTATCGCGTCTTCTTCTCGGGGTCGACGTGCGCGTTGATGTGCCGCGTCGCCGATTCGAGGAGGTCCTTCGTCAATTTTTCCGCGTCGAACATCAACTGCATCCCCAAGAAGCGGTGCAGGAAGTAGTCGGCGTACCCCACGCCATTCTGCTTGTCCACCATCTTGCCAATCACCGCACCGTCGAATCCGCGAACCCACAGCATCGCGATTTTGTAGACCCTCGAGTTCTTCCCGACAATCAGCTCTGAGATGTGCTCGACGTCGAACGACACTTGGCCCGGCTGGCCGTGGTGCCTCATCCGGACACCTTCTTGATGCTCCGCCTTCATGACGATGACGCATGGACCTCCGCTGCACGTGCCAACTGAGGCGACAAAGATACCGGCGGATGCAGCACCTCGCTGACTGTCAAACATGTGCTCCGCGATGACTCGACTGTGCCCCGGCAGGAGCGCGGTGTCGCCCAGCAGCTCCTTCACCAGTCGCGGCACGAGCTCGAACTCAAGGCCGCTGTCGTCTCCCCCGTCCGGCAAAGCGATGATGTCGCGCCCCGTGGGGATGAAGGGTGCAAGCATTTGGTCACGGATGAACCGGTCAGTATCCGCGTCCAGCGGTGTGAGGTCGTTGGAGAGGATCACCGGGAGATCTGGGTTGGTTGTCTTGCTGCCTCGTGGTATCTCGTGGACCATCGTGTCCCCGAGCCTGATGTCTCCGACCTCAGCCATGGATTCCCCCGCGCTGCCGACTAGATGCGCGCCCTAGAGAATCGTGAAGCCGACCCCCCGACAACGCCGAACCACCACAGCACACCTCGGCCTCTCCTAGGGCAGGTCGACACGCGCCGTGCGTTCCGACATTCTTCCACCAAAGGTCCGCCAGGACCGGTGTTCACCTCGAGTGGCTAGTGGACTGCGTCGTATTGCTCGATGACCGCGGCAGGAATCCGGCCTCGGTCGGATACGTCGATGCTTTGGTCGCGCGCCCATTTACGGATGGCGGCGAGGTCCCGGCGGGGACCAACTGCCCGAGTACTCCTCGTGCGTCGCGAGCGTGTGCCGCGACCGCTGACCTTGGTGGCGGCATCGAGGTAGGGCTTCAGAGCCTTCGCCATCGCAGCAGTGTTCTTCTTCGACAAGTCGATTGTGTAGTCGACCCCATCGAAGGAGAACGCGACCTCAGTTGCGTCCTTCGAGCCGTCGAGATCGTCCGTGATGTGAGTAACCGTCTTCTTCGCCATGGTCCGATCGTCGCGGCTGCAATCGGCACTTGTCCATTCATGCGTTACGCGCGTCGGCCCTCCAACCACTGGATGTGACTCCCCCAGCGGGCTACGCGCCGATGGGACGGGCGGGTGTGAAGCGGGCCTAGCGGACCGTTGGTTCCAGCTCGAACAGATAGCCAGGGTCTCGAGTGTTGAGTCTGCGCGAGAGCGTAGTGATCTCGCGGCGCAGGGGGGCTACACCGGAGGCACTCTTGAAGACGGTCTTAGCATCGAAGTCGGTGTTGTCCTCGGCGGCGGCAGTGGCTGCATCGGATACGTAGCCGTTGATATTGAGCGCGACGTCGCGGGCTCGGTCGCTGAGGAAGCCGAGGACCTCGTCGGTCTGATGAGGAAGCCACCCTCCCGGATCGTCCATTAGCTGGGTGCCGGTGGGGTTCAATCGGAGCACGTCGGCGAGGAGTGCGACAACGGTGAATCGCACCGAGGCGAACGCGGATCGGAGTTCGCCGTGAAGGTCGTCGCGTGCAGCGTTGACGGCTTCGTTGATCAGTTCCAGGAGGTAGAGCTTGTCGGCGTCGAGGTCGGCTGCGAAAACGTGGTGGTAGTCCTGGTCGAAGAGTCGGACCTTGCGAACTGCGGCCCAGGGTCGCTGCCGGTAGGCGGCGGTGATGAGTTGTGCTGCGAGGGTGTTGTCGAGTGTGCGGTCGGTTGTCGACTTCTGGCCGACCTTGATGGTGTAGCCGAACTTGGAGCCGTACTTCTCGGTTACCCCGCGCTGAAGATCGAGTTGGATGCCGTCGGTTGAACGCTGGTCACGGATGTTTACGGCGTTCTGGTTGTTTGCGGTGTAGGTAATCTTGTCGCTCAACTGGCTATCAGCGGTGGGGAGCTCGATGACCTTGACTAGCAGTTTCAGGTCAGGGGTAAGTGCAGCGCGGCCCTTGTAGAGGGCAAGCAAGGACTGGCAACCGTTGACAACGCTGACCGCCTCGAGGGACAGGGTGGGCCCGTCGGTGGTTAGGCCCAGAGTGAGGACAGTGATCCCGTTGTGGCTGGCAGGAAAAAGGCGATGCTCTTCGGGCTTGGACACTGCTGCTGCGAGCTCTTTGTTAATTCGGGTATTGCCTGCGGAAAGTCGCACGTTGCGGCTGAAGAGGGTCAGGTCGTCGATTCCTGGCAGGTCGACTAGTTGTGTTGCCGGCACGAGCGCGATGGCGAGTCGAGCTTCACCAAGGTCGTCCTCGATCGGAACCGAAGACGCCTCAAGCGTGACGGTCTCAGCGCGCATGTCGGCTCGTTGGACTCGATGAGCGACGGCTGAAAGGCGGTCTCCGTGCCAGACGTCGAGCGGCGGGTCTTGTCCGGTCATGGCGGCTACGAGGCTCGCGCCGGCGGCGTCGAGCAGGGCGTTGGTGACGTAGACAAGTCTCTTGACTTTGTACCCCGCAGCGATCTTCGCTTCGACGTCGTTGCGTAGGAGCAGGCTGCGTAGCGCGACGTTGGGCTTGCTCTCCAGCAGGCCACGCACCGTTTCGGCGGTTGTGAAGTAACGTGCGGCGCCCAGCAGATTCTTCAGGTCGTTGTCGCCCTGTGTCTTGGTGGGGCTGTCCATGCGCTTGCCCTGGTAAAGGGTGATCTCACTGAGGTCGTCGTCGACCACGAGGGCATCGATGCCCTTGTCTCCGCCGCCGTCACAAAGAGCGTCCACGACCGCTTCGGCCTCGAGACGTTCAACGTTCAGCATGAACCAGGCGAGCATCGCAGCGCTCGGGGTGCGACTGCCGATCTGATGGGGTCTGAAGGCCTCCGAGAGGAGGGCACGAGTCGCGGGGTTCATATGTCGATCCAACACCACCTAGGCGGGCGCCGCCCTGATTTGTGGCTGCGTGCACGAGGTCTAATTCAGCCAACTCCTCGTACCGCGAGACCGGGTCGCGAGCCCAGGCCTTCGCGCGCGTGGGCGGAAGACCGTGCCCTCGGCGACCACGAGTGCTGCACTGTCAGGTTCCGCCCGCGATGGGTGGTAGCCGCACCCAGTGCCCGGTTTGCTGCAGGGCTCGGCCGGTCGGCCGGCGCGCAGGCTGCTGGTCGAGAGCTGCAGTTCAGTGAACCGTTCTTTCGCAAGCCAGGACAGCGCCTCTGAGACTCGACGCGCTCCTCCGACCTCGACGTCGGGCAGATCAAGAAGCTGCGCCCATGCGCGTGCAGGGTCTCGTGGGAGAGAGGGGTGTTCCGCGGACACCCCTCTCGCAGAGAGCCCCTCGCGCGACCGCGAGAGCGGCGACCGCTTCGGTGTCAGGCGGCGGGCCTCCATCGACGGCCAACTGTGTTAGGGCAGGATGTGTCTGTGAAGCCTGGCGCGCGTGATCCTCTGGACAGCGCAACGCTTCGCAAGTCGCGTGGCGCGTTCTTCACACCTCCCGCGATCGCCTCGTTCGTCGTCAACTGGGCCGTCCGCTCTCCGGATGAGGAGATCCTTGAGCCTTCGGCCGGCGACGCGGAGTTTCTCGTGCATGCCGTAGCCAGGCTCCAGGACCTTGGCGTGTCTGCTCCACACGTGCACGGGGTGGAGCTGCACGACTTTAGCGCCCAGATCGGCGCTCAGCGAGTAGCCGAGGCCGGCGGCACGGTCGAGATGACGGTGGCCGACTTCTTCGATACCGGCCTGGCCCCGCGGTACTCCGCGGTCGTGGGCAACCCGCCCTTCATTCGGTTCCAGGATTTCGCAGGCGACGCGCGAGCAAAGGCCCGGTCTGCGGCCCTGCGCGGCGGGGTCGCACTTTCAGGTCTGGCCTCCTCGTGGGCGGCATTCACGGTACACGGCGCCCTGAACCTTTGCCCTGGCGGACGCCTGGGCTTCGTACTTCCAGCCGAGCTGCTGCACGCCAACTACGCCTCCCCCGTGCGGCGGTTCCTCTTCGCCAACTTCGCCCAGGTCGACCTGGTGCTGTTCGAGGAACGGGTCTTCGACGAAGCCGAGACCGAGGCCGTCCTTCTCCTGGCCGATGGGTACGGCGGCAGCACCGACCACGCCCGCATCCGCCAGGTCCCCACAGCCGCCGCCCTGTCGCTAGAGATGCCCTCAGCGGCGACCTGGGCGCCGGCGGACCCAGCCGCGAAGTGGTCAGGCTCGACAGTCAGCCCCGAAGCCGCCGGCCTCTACGCCAAGTTGATCCTCGACGGGTCGTTCTCAGCCCTTAAGGACTGGGGCAAGACCACCCTGGGGATGGTCACGGGCAACAATAAGTACTTCGCTTTGAGCCCCGGCCGGGTCGCGGAGCTCGGCCTGCCCAAGAACGAGGTGCTGAAGGTTTCCCCGCCTGGGTCCAGCCACCTGCGCGGTCTGGAGCTCTCCGGGCGAGCCCTTACCGAGCTCGGCCGCACCGGTAAGCGGACGATGCTGTTCCGGCCACCCGGGGAGCCATCTGATGCGGCTCGCGCCTATATTGCCCTCGGGGAGGCCGACGGCGTCGATACCGCCTACAAGTGCCGGGTCCGCAAAGACTGGTGGCGGGTACCGCTGGTCTCCAGGGCCGACCTGCTGCTGACCTACATGAACGCCGACACCCCCCGGCTCACCACCAACACCGCCGGGGCGCTGCACCTCAACTCCGTACACGGCGTATATCTCAGCCCGGCGCACCGCGCCTTGGCCCGCGAGATCCTCCCCGTGGCCGCGCTGAACTCCGTCACCATGCTCGGCGCCGAGTTCACTGGGCGGGCCTACGGCGGCGGCATGTTGAAGATGGAGCCCGGTGAGGCCGATCTATGGGCCCTGCCTTCACCGTCGGCCGTGCTCGAGGCACGCGACGCCCTCCTGGCCATCCGACCCCAGGTCGCCGGCAAGCTCCGCACCGGCAAGGTCCTCGAAGCCGCCAAGCTCGTTGACGACGTCCTGCTCGTCCGGGCACTCGGGATGCGACGTCCCGAGGTCGCCGAGATCCGTGCAGCACGTAACGCGCTCGCTGGGCGCCGCGAAGCTCGGAGCCGTCGTGGCAGCAATTGACGACCGCCTGATCGCCGCGATCCGAGCATGTGGGTCCAAACCAGGCAACGAGGCAGCTCAGGCAACCAAGAAGAACTACAACGAGAAGCTGTCAGCCGCGGTCGCACTCGCCGTCTCCGCCGAGCTCCGCGCGCGCGGGATGGACGGGGCACGACCGACCGGACCTGGCGAGGCCGGCGGCAGCGGCGCCGAGCGCCGGCTCGCTGGCGGGATCGGCGCCAAGAAGGTCGACGTCACCTGGGCGACCGAGGAATCCGGCCTAATCCTCGCGGTCAGCGTCAAGACCATCCTGTTCAAGGACGCCCGCACCCAGAACTTCCAGAAGAACCTCACCAACCGACGCGCCGACCTACTCAACGAAGCGGTCACACTGCACCGCCGGTTCCCCTACGCCGTGCTGGCCGCACTGCTCATCTTTGACGTCGGCGCCGAACACGACGGCACCGACCGAAGAAAGTCGACGTTCCTCAACGCCGGGCCCCGGCTCCGACTCTTCACCGGACGACAAGACCCAGCCGGCCGCGACGAGCAGTACGAGAAGTTCTACGTCCTTCTGGCCGACCTCAACGACACCGCGCCATCGATCCGGGCCTACGAGGCGAACGACCTGACCCAGGAAGTCCAGCTCGACGACGCCTTCAACACACTCGTGGCGATGATCGGCGAGAGGAACTTCGACCTCTACGAAGGTCTCGACGGGACTGTCCGGAAGGCCTGACGAAGTTCGGCTCTTGGCACCTCGGTCACCAGGCAGCGGGAGCACACCCGGCGGCAGCTCTAGTTGCTGGTGTAGAGATCGAGCTCGAAACTATCGACGTCGCGGCTCTTGTCGGAGCGCTGGCACGTCGCCGAGCGGGCGACCGTCCCGCCATACTGTCCGCAGGACTGAACCCTGCCGACACCGAGCGCAGGCTCGGTTGCAAGTCTCGCCGAGGTCAGGATCGATGACACTGCGCACGTCCCCTCGAAGCTGACCGAGCAGGTGGTCGCCTCCTCGACGGTCGTCGTCGCCATGAAGCCGTCTCTCGACATCCCGCAGGTCGAGGGTCGTCGTGTACGGAACCTGGGATCTACCCAAACCACAGGGCTGGGCGCCCCGGCGATTCCGCCGCTTCGCGAGCATATCGACGCGAAGGTGGCGGACCTGCTTGATCGGCCTTCTTGTGAACTAGCACGACCGACCCCCACCTGCCCACCGCCGAGCAACTTCCGGGTCTCCGACAGACGCCCGTGAGCAACGCCAGATCGGGCCAGGGATCGGCGAACCGAACAAGTGACCGGCCCCTTCAAGCGAAAGCGTTTGGGTAGCAGCCAGTGATGCCGAGCTCGCGCGCCAGTTGACGAGTCTTACTCGACAAGCCGGCGAAGCTGACAGGCGTGTACCCAGTCCATCCTTGCGGGGCGCAGCAGGCCCGCGAAGGGAGGCTTGGCACCTCGCCATATGCGCGCTGGTCTCCGTTTGCCCGTCGTCACGTGTCCTCGTTGGCTCGGACTCACGAGTCACGTCGTCTCCACGGCAGGTGGCGGGCCCGCGGTTCATCCAGTGCAGCCGTCCCGTCCGCTCCAAGGAGCAGTCCGGGCTCACGCGTCTGGGTAGCGAGGCCTCCGGGTTCTGCCGTCTGTCTCGTCGAGGGCCTTGTCGGCGTCAGCTGGCGGTAGGGGGTCGTGGATCCAGTCGATCCGTTGGTGTGGCTGGTAGGCGGAGGGTGCCGGGACCACGAGCCGTGCGAGCCTTCGCTCGCCGGCGCTGGCGGGCGGGTTGGGAGGCGTGGTGCGGTCCATGGAGGGTCCTTGTCGAGGTCAGCGGCCGGGGGCCGCGCGGTTGGGGCCGTCGCCCAATCGCAGCCCGCCGCGCATCCCGGGGTCGTCGAGGCGTCGGTCTGGTCGTCCGGAGCGGCGATCGGGCACGTAGGACTCGTCGAGCTCGCCGGCGATCTCGCGCATTGTGGCGTTGGCGCGCTCCCACTCTCGGGGATGCAGGCCGTTCTGAAGCGCTGAGGCGACGATCGCGGCCAGCCGGTAGGGCTGGTCGGCGGGCACCCGGTCCAACGCGCACCAGGCGCGCGCCCCGTCGCCCTTGAGCCAGCTGGAGAAGCCGAGCAGGGCGGCCGGCGCGGCACGGATCTCGTCGGGTGCGCGGCGGGTCAGGTCGGTCCATAGCGCGATGTGCGAGCTGGTGTTCTCGCGGCTCATGTCCTCCCATAGGGCGTCTCGGGTTGCGGTGGTCTTCACCGCGACGAGCAGGCGGGCGGCCTCAGGGTCGCTGAGGCGTAGCCCGTTGGTGTGGAATTGCTCGAGGCGGTCCAGCGCCCAGTCACGCTCGCGACCAGGGGTGCTGTTCTCGGCGGCGTCGAGTGCAGACGGGAGCACGGCCGCCAGGGGCTCGTGGTCGCCGGCGAGGGAGGCTGCCAACGAGTCGCGGTTGGCCGCGGGCTGGACTGCTCCGGCGAGCACCGTGGTGGCCGCAATCCGGTCGGCTGCCTGCTGGGACTGATAGCCGCAGGCGCCAGTGTCGAGCTCGACCCAACGGTGACCGTCGGCCCACAGCCGCAGCTTGGTTTCTACCCCGACCTCGGCCAGGCCGGCGGCGATGTGCTGGCTGGCCAGCTCTGCTGATCGGCGGTCCTCGGTGACGCACACCAGCGCCACCATCGCGCCCGGTCGTGCGTGCTGGCCGTAGGGGCCGCGGAGCGCGCGGTTAACCCCGTCGCGGTCGCTCGCGGTCTTCGGCAGGTCGACGCGCGCACACGGCAACCCCGTGGTGATGGGCATCAGCACGATCGACTCCTCGGGCTTGAAGCCCAGCACGTGGGGCACCGCGGCGATCAGCTCGTCGGGTGACTGGACGACCAGCTTGATGTCGGGGTCCATGACCGGCCCCCTCAGCCGGCCGCGGGCTCGACGGCCGCCGGCTTCTCATCCGCCGACGAGGGCATGATCGATGACGACGCCGATGATGGGGTCGGACGCTGTCGTTCGACGCGCGCCGCGTCGAACCTGAACGACCCGCCCACCTCGCCGAACCGGTTGCTGACCTCGACGACCTGCTTGGTGCGCTTGTGCTGGGTGTCCCGGTCGGTCCAGGTCTCGATCTTCATCAGCCCGTGCACGATCACCCGGCCGCCCCGGCCGGCGGAGTCGTAGAGGTTGCTCGCCGCAGTGCCGTAGACCCTGACGTTGTGCGCGGTCGGCTCGCCGTCGACCCACTCCCCGTCGACCCACTCCCCGTCGACCCACTCCCCGTCGGCATTACGGGTCCGGTTGGTCACCATGACCCGGCAGCTGACGAACGGCTTCTCGTCGCGGGTGTGCAGCAGCTCGGGGTCCTCGGCCAGGTTCCCGCGAACGTGACGGTGGTGGACATCGCTCCTCCTCGATCAGCACTGGATCTTCGCAACGCGCACGGTGCGCCTGCGGTCCCCTAGGTGCGTGCGCGTGCCGGGAGCGATCACCAACGGCGCGACGACATGCAGAAAGCCCCGCCGTGGCTTCGGGGGAACGGCCAAGGGCGGGGCCTGAGATCGACACCAGCCCGGCCCCTACCCGACCGGGCGACCAGATCTCCGTCACGAAACAGGGCGCGTTGGTCGCCGGGGTGGCCGGTTGCTCAACCGCGCCGGCGGCGGAGGAAGGGGCCGCCCGAGCCGCTCGCGGGCGGCTTGTGCCGCAGCGACGACCGCCTCGGCCGTGAACGCCGACCTCGAGACCACTCGGCCGAGCTCGCGCCGGTCGGCGATCACCGCCTCCTCGATGAGCTCGATCGTGCGGACCGGGAGCGGGTGGGATCGGGTGAACCCTGATCCCGTCACGTTCTGCAGCTGCAGGTCCCCAGCGAGCGCGACGCGTTGTGCCGGCGTCCGTTCGGCGTGCTGCTCGAGGGCGCGCCCCAGCCAGGACACGAACGCGTCTGGCGAACCCGGGTCGTGGTCGAGGTCCGCGACGTACGCCGACCGAGCCAACGCCCACAGGGACGGCTTCCAGTAGATGCCGATCCGCTCGGTTTCAGCGCCGAACCCCGGGGACGTGTGGCGGCCGCTAGCCGCGCCGGCGTCGCTACTCACTCGCGTCGCCGCCTACGAGTGGACCTGCCCGATACCCCTCCGGTGCACCACAGGCACTCGCTGCCGGGCGCCGTGGTGATAATGGCGCGATCCCGCGCCAGCACCACTGGGTCGCCTAACGCCGACCCCAGCGCCGCCTGGCCCGCCTCATCCAGCCGTCGAGCCGCCACCTGCTCCCCCGCTCAGGTCACCCTTCAGAGCCGCACCGGCCTTGCCGTCGGGCTGGTCGGGCTGGTCGCCGGCCTCGGCCGCGCGTGCGCCGGCCTGGCCCTCGTCGCCGCTGTCGTCGCTCTCGTCGGGGCCGTCGCCGTCGTCAGCGAGCCGCCGCAGCCGCGCCGCCTCACGCGGCGTGAGGAGGCCGTCGCACCACTCGACCATCTCGGCCAGCGTCTGGCTCTCGACCTCGGTCCACTCCCGCAGCGCCACCCCGGCCCGCGTCTCGGCGTCGATCACCGCCTGGTCGCGCTCGCCGATGGCCACCATCACCTGCTCGGCCAAGTCCGTCATCCGGCGCTCCTTCTCCACGCGCGCCAGACGCCGCCGCTCGGCCGCCTCACGTGCCGTACGCCGCGCCTGCTGCTTGATCGTCTGCTGGCTCATTGGTTGATCCCTCACTCCTTCTCGCCCTAACCGGTCGGCACTCTGCTGGTCTCCTAGGACAGTCCGGCCCGTCGGAGCGATCACCCCGGCCACCACAACCCGTCAGATTGGCCTCGCGAATCCAACCCACGACGCCACCCATGCACCGGTCCGACCTGACCTCAGAGCCGCACCCAGGACCACTCACGACTGACCGAACGACCGATCTCTGACCGACACCCCGAAGTCCCGACTTCAGCCCGATGCGTCCCCCCACATCGACGCGAAAGACGAAGTGCCACACACCTCTTGCATTCTCGGTGTCGTGAATAGATTGAATAGCCAAGAAATCCGCGCCGCGGTGATCGTCCCCGCCGGCACATCGGACCTAGGTGCCCGTGACCATGAGCATCCACAAGCTCACCGCGGGCTCGGGGTACGACTACCTGACCCGTCAGGTCGCCGCGTTGGACGCCACCGACAAGGGCCACACGGGACTGGCGAGCTACTACACCGAGAAGGGCGAGACCCCCGGAGTGTGGATCGGCTCCGGGATGGCCGGCCTGGAGGGCCTGGACGCCGGCGACCTGGTCACCGCCGACCACATGCAGAACCTGTTCGGCGCCGGGCACCACCCGCTGGCCACCGAGCGCACCAAGGCGCTCGATCTCCAGATCGGTCGTCCCGACCAGCCCTCGCCCACCGCGGCCGACTACAGGGCAGCGGCCCGCCTGGGAACGCCGTACAAGGTCTACGAGAACGACGTCTCCCCGTTCCGGATCGAGGTCGCCAAGCGGATCGCCGCGGTGAACGAGGCGGCCGGGCTGCCCGGTGACTGGCCGGTGCCGGCACCGGAGCGGGCCAAGGTCCGCACCGACGTCGCGCGCGAGTTCTTCCGGGCCGAGCACGGCCGCGAGCCCGCCGACGCCCGCGAGCTGGCCGCCACGATTGCCAAGCACTCCCGCCCGAGGACCAACGCCGTGGCCGGCTACGACCTGACATTCTCCCCGGTCAAGAGCGTCTCGGTGCTCTGGGCGATCACCGACCCGAAGACCGCCGCGGCGATCGAGCGGGCCCACCAGGCAGCGATCAAGGACGCCGTCGCCTTCATCGAGTCCAAGGCACTGTTCACCCGCCGAGGCACCAACGGCTTACGCCAGGTCGACGTCGAAGGCCTGCTCGGCACCGCGTTCACCCACCGCGACTCTCGCGCCGGCGACCCGGACCTGCACACGCACCTGGCCATCTCGAACAAGGTCAAGACGCTCGACGGCAAGTGGCTGGCCATCGACGGCAGGCCGCTGCACAAGGCGGTCGTCTCGGCCTCCGAGACCTACAACACCGCCCTGGAGCGGCACCTGGTCGACGCCCTCGGCGTGCGGTTCGCCGAGCGCCCCAACCAAGACGCCCGCAAGCGCCCGGTGCGCGAGATCGTCGGCGTCGACCTCGACCTGAACCGCAGGTTCTCCAAGCGCCGGATCAGCGTCGAGGACCGCCGCAAGGTCCTCGCCGCCGCGTTCCAGGCAACCCACGGCCGCCCGCCCACCCCGGTCGAGACGATCCAGCTGTCCCAGCAGGCGACGCTGGAGACCCGCGAGGCCAAGCACGAGCCGCGGTCGCTGGCCGAGCAGCGCGAGGCGTGGCACCGCGAGGCGGTCGAGGTGCTCGGCACCCCGCAACGCGTCAAGCAGATGGTCCACGGTGCCCTCAACCCCACGGGCGCGGCACGGTCGCTGGCCGACTCGGCGTGGTTCGCGAAGGCCACCGACCGGATCGTGGCCACGATGGAGGGCAGCCGCAGCACCTGGCAGTACTGGCACGTCTACGCCGAGGCGCAACGCCAGGTCCGCGGCGCCGAGGTCCCGACCAACCAGGTCGCCCGAGTGGTCGACCTGCTCGTGGGTGAGGTCCTCGGCGGACGTTCGATGAGCATGGCTCGGCCGTGGGACACCACGACCGAGCCGGTCGAGCTGCGTCGGGCCGATGGCGCTTCGGTCTACACCCAGGCCGGCTCCGAGATGTTCACCTCGAGCAAGGTTCTCGCCGCCGAGCAGCGGCTGGTCGACGTCGCTGGTCGGCACGACGGGTACGCCGTCGAGGCATCCTCCGTCGACCTCGCGTTGCTGGAGTCGACGGCCAACGGCGTCACTCTCAACGCCGGTCAGGCCACGCTGGTCCGGGAGATGGCGACATCCGGGGCGCGCCTCCAGCTGGCGATCGCCCCCGCCGGGTCCGGCAAGACCACCGCGATGCGCGCGCTCGCCACCGCATGGGTAGACGGCGGCGGCACCATCGTCGGCCTGGCCCCCTCGGCGGCGGCCGCCGACGCGCTGCGGTCCCAGATCGACACCCACACCGACACCCTGGCCAAGCTGACCCACTCGCTCCAGCAGGCGCGCGAGTCCGGCACGGCGGTTCCGGGCTGGGTCGCCGGCATCGACTCCTCGACCCTCGTGGTCATCGACGAGGCCGGCATGGCCGACACCCTCTCGCTGGACGCTGCCGTCTCCTACATCCTTGAGCGTGGCGGCAGCGTCCGCCTGGTCGGCGACGACCAGCAGCTCTCCGCCATCGGCGCCGGCGGCGTGCTGCGCGACATCCAGGCCACCCACGGCGCGCTGCAGCTCAGCGAGCTGGTGCGGTTCAAGGATCCCGCCGAGGGGGGCGCGTCACTGGCGCTGCGCGAGGGCAAGCCCGAGGCGCTCGGCTTCTACCTCGACCGCGGCCGCGTCCACGTCGGCGACCTGGCCACCATGACCGAAGACGTCTTCGGTGCCTGGCAGGCCGACCGTGCCGCCGGGCTGGACTCGATCATGCTCGCCCCGACCCGCGACCTGGTCAGCGAGCTGAACCAACAGGCTCGTGCCCACCGCCTCGCCCAACAGGACGCCGACAGCGGCAGCGATCCGGGCCGGGTGCGCCGCCTCTCCGACGGCAACGAGGCCTCGCTCGGCGAGCTCATCATTACCCGCGAGAACGACCGCCGGCTGCGCACCTCGGCGACCGACTGGGTCAAGAACGGCGACCGCTGGAACGTCCTGGAGATCCACGACGACGGCGACCTGACCGTCCAGCACACCCGTCACGGCCGCACGGTGAGGTTGCCCAGCGACTACGTCGCGCAGGCCACCGAGCTGGGCTACGCGTGCACCGTCCACACCGCCCAGGGCGTCACGGCCGACAGCATGCACGGCCTGGCCACCGGCACCGAGTCGCGCCAGCAGCTCTACACGATGATGACCCGGGGTGCCCTGGCCAACCACGTCTACCTCGAGGTCGTCGGCGACGGCGACCCCCACTCGGTCATCCACCCGACGCTGGTCCGACCGCTCACCTCGACCGACATCCTCGAGTCGATCCTGGCTCGCGACGACGCCCCACGGTCCGCGACCAGCCTCATCCGGGAGCAGGCCGATCCCGCCACCCGGCTCGGCGAGGCAGCCCAGCGCTACCTCGACAGCCTCTACGTCGCCGCCGAGAACCTGCTGCGCCACGACACCACACGCTCCGTCGACGGCACCGAGACGAACCTCGTCGATGCGCTGGACCTCGCCGTCGACAAGCTCGCCCCCGGTCTCTCAGACGAGGCGGCGTGGCCCACGCTGCGCGCCCATCTGCTCCTGCTCGGCGCCGCGGGCGAGAACCCCGTCGAAGCGCTCCGGGCCGCCGCCGGCGACCGCGAGCTCGACACCGCCCGCGACCGCGCCGCCGTTCTCGACTGGCGTCTGGACGCTTCCGGGCTGCGTAACACCGGCGCCGGCCCGCTGCCCTGGATGCCCGGCATCCCGGCTCGGTTGGCCGACGACCTGCACTGGGGCGGCTACCTGACCCAGCGCGCACAGCTGGTCGAGGAGATCGCCGGCGAGGTCCGCGGCCGCGCCACCGACCAGGCGGACCGGGGCGGGCTCCCGGCCTGGGCGCAGAACGGCCTACGCCCGGACGACACCACGGTGGCCGACGTCGAGGTCTGGCGCGCGGCCATGCAGGTCCCCGCCGACGACCGCCGCCCGACCGGTGCCCCGCAACTGCAGAAGGCCTCCGCGACCTGGCAGCGACGCCTCAACCGCGCTGTCACCGGAGACCACACGCCCGCGCTCAAGGAGTGGCGCCACCTGCTCCACTCCTTGGCCCCGCAGGTCCGCGACGACGAGTTCACCCCGCTCCTGGCCGAGCGGCTGGCCGCGATGTCACGTGCGGGCGTCACCGCGCACCAGCTGCTGCGTACCGCCGCCGACCCCGACCACCCGGCCGGGGCGCTGCCCGACGAGCACGCCGCGGCCGCGCTGTGGTGGCGCATGGCACGCCAGCTGACACCGGCGGTCGCCGCTCAGATCGGCGACGGCTCCCATGGCGAGGGCGTCACTACCGAGTGGGCCGACCGGCTCGCCGACCTGTTCGGTCCCGAGCGGGCCGCGAGCATCCAGGCCAGCAGCTGGTGGCCGGCCCTGGTCTCCAACGTCGACCACGGACTGCAGCGCGGCTGGCAGCTCGAGGCACTGCTGGGTGCCGGGCGCGCGCTGCCCAGCGACGGCTGGGACGGCGTCGACGAGTGCCAGGCGTTTGTCTGGCGCACCTCGATCGCGCTGGAATCGGCTCCCGACGAGAGCACCGCGTACGGCCACGAGTACGACTACGACGAGCCCCCGGACGACCTCTGGTCCGGCGTCGAGGTCGACCCCGCGACGCTCGTCGACCACCCCTCCGAAGCCTACTGGGCCGACTGGCCCCTGGCCGAAGAGCCCGACCCCGTCGACGAGCACCTGGTCGACGAGCACCAGGTCGACCAGTTCGACGAGGACCAGGCCGACGTCGCCGAGGAGCGGTTCGTCGAGGGCGACCTCACGATCGCGGCGCACATCCGCGACCTCGGCGGCACCCCGTTGGAGCCCACCGAGGCCGATCTCCGGCTCATGCAATCCCGAGCCGAGGAGTGGTACGACTCCCCCGTCTCGCGGGAGCGCTTGCTCGAGGTCAACGAGCTCGCGCTGGCGTTCTTCGAGGGGCAGTTCACTGACTCGTGGGGGCGCGACTACCTGGCCGGCCGGTTAGGCGACGACCTCGCCGGCGATCAGCGGTTCCGTCCCGGCCAGGCCCCCGCAGGCTGGACGAAGCTGGTCGACCAACTCCGCCGCCACGGCGTCAGCGACGACGAGATGGTGGCAGTCGGCGTCGCGACCGTCGCGCGCACTGGCCGGCTGATCGACCGCTTCCGAGACCGAGTCATGTTCCCCGTGATCCACCACAACCCAAACACCGGCGGGCACCCCGAGATCCTGGGGTTCGTCGGCCGCCGGCGCCCGGACCTCACCGACGACGACAAGGCGGGGCCGAAGTACCTGAACACGGCCGACACCGCCTTGTTCCACAAGGGCGCGCAGCTCTTCGGCCTGGTGCCCGAGTCGATCGACGAGGGCGCGACACCGGTGATCGTCGAGGGTCCGATGGACGCGGTCGCCGTCACGCTGAGCACCGCCGGCTTGTACGTCGGCGTGGCACCCCTCGGCACGTCGCTGACCGAGGAGCAGGCCGCCCAGCTGGCCGCCATTCACCGCGCCACCGGACGCGACCCGATCGTGGCCACCGACCCCGATCTCGCAGGGCAGGTCGCCGCCGAACGTGACTTCTGGCTCCTCACTCCGCACGGCATCGACCCCGGGTACGCACAGCTGCCCGACGGGCTGGACCCCGCAGACCTGCTGGCCCAGCGGGGCGCTGCTGCCCTCACCACGGCGCTGGCCAGCGGTCAGCCGGCCTTCCAGTCGCTCGGCGACCAGCTGCTCACCGAGCGGCTCGACAACCTGGACCCCGATCAGGCTCGGGCCGCTGCGATGCGGGTCGTCTCAGCGCGACCGAGCAAGTTGTGGACGCCGCGCGCCGCGAGAGTCGCCGACCGGCTCCAGCTCTCCGAGACGGAGGCTCGCCGCGAGCTGCGCAACGCGGTCAAGACCTGGGACTCCGACCCGCGCGAGGCGGCCGCGGCCGAGCTGCACAAGAGCAGCGACGTCCGCGCCCGGCTGGCGGCCACCGCAGCCGCCGCCGCTGCCTCCGCAGAGACACCTGCCACTGCCGAGACGCCCACGACCGCGAAGACGCAGACGCCGGCCGAGCGGTGGGCGTCGTTGGCGCACGAGCTCGACCCGCGCCTGCTGGAGCAGAGCGACTGGCCGGCCACCGCGGCGAGGCTGCAGCAAGCCCAAGACCAGGGCCACGACGTCAGCGCTGCCACCCGCGCGCTCCTCGCCGAGAGGCCGCTGAGCGACAGCCCCGCTCGCGACCTGCGCTACCGCCTCGTCGCGCGCCTCGAACTGCCCGTCGACACCGACGAGAGCACAGCCGCCCCGACGCGCCCGACCAACCCGACGAGAGGTGCGGACCGGGGACGGCAGGACACCACCCCGCAGCAGCGGCCGCGCGGCGGTACGCCGCGGCGCTGAGTCTCGCGCTCCATGGCGCCACGACCGTCCCCCAGGCCGATCGGCGCACGGCGCGCGCATCGCGCGGAAGCGTGTCAACTCGCGCTGGTGTGCGTAACCCTCCCCTCCGCACCTCGTTGATGCGGGAAAGTGGAGGTGCGATATGGCCGACCGGCCCGTTCGTAAGACTGGCAAGAACAGCGACGGCGACATCACCTCGCTGTGTAACGACGGCTCGTCGTGGAGTCCAGTGTCAAAGGCACAAGCCATCCGCGACATTGAGACAGGTACGCATACGTACCACGTTCCCTGGACCAGCGGACGGACTGAAGTCCGGGTCGTCGTCGACCGCACTGTCAGCGGGGGCAAGTACCTGCGGACAGATCGGGACAACACTCAGAGGAACAATCTCGACGATCTGCCCAACTGCTAGGTCCGCGCACCAGCCTCTGGACTCATGGCTCGAGCCGGGACGCTCGGTACGGGGTGGGCTCGCGGACCCGGTACGGGATCGTTGGTCGGTCAACTGCGGACGGCCGGTGCGCCCACACATGTGAAGCCCGGACCGGCCTGCACCCCGCTCGCACCGCGGCGATCTTCAGACCAGTAGGTTTCGGCCCATGCCTACAGCACCCCACATCGCGCGTCTGCGCGCCCAAGTTGGCAATGACCTCCTGCTGCTTCCGTCCGTCGCCGTGCTCCCCACGGATGACGAGGGTCGGGTGCTCCTTGTTCGACAGACCGACTTCGGCTCGTACGGCACGGTCGGTGGGGCCATCGATGAAGATGAGGCTCCCGTTGACGCGGCCCGCCGCGACGCCCGAGAAGAAATCGGCGTCGAGGTTGAGTTGACGGGTCTAGTCGGTGCCATAGGTGGACCCCAGTTCCGGCTCACTTATCCCAACGGTGATCAATGCGCGTACGTGAGCATCGTCTATGGCGCCCGGCTTGCCCCCGGGGCGGAGTTGTCACCCGACGGGGTTGAGGTTGATCGGGTTCGGTGGTTCAGACCCGATGAGCTCGATGGCCCCCTGATCGGTGACTTTGCGCGGAACACCTTTGCAGCTCTGGGCTGGAGGTAGCTTCGCGATGGCGCGAAGCCACAGCGTGGACGTTTGACCCAGCGATTGACCTAGGCGCGCAACAGTGAGGGCGCGTCCCGCATGCCGATCCACTTGCGGTGATCGGAGTCAGCGGCGGCCGCCATGTCGTTGGACGTCGCAGGAGGTTCGGCTTGCGGCTTGCGGGATGGCGCGCGCCTCCCTACGCCGACTGGGCCAGTGGCAACCGAATCGCGGCGGTGGAACCAGCAAAGCTGCCGGTCCCGCCGCCGGTGCGGCCGCGTTGGTACCGCTCTGGTTAAGCCGTTACTCATACGACGGCCGTACGAGAGTCGGCCGGACCAGCTCTTGAGTCGTTTAGAAGTCGCTCTGCATCGCAGCCGACTCAGCAGACGTGGATGGGGTCCCACCCCGTGAAGCCCGTGTGCATGCCGGGGTTGTGAGCGCCGTCGAACCCCATCGCCTGAGCACAGGACTGCACGTGATGACCAAACTCGGAGCCTGCGCTAGCTGTTCTGATGACGGACGTTAGGTACGGCGTTTCTGCTTGGCGATGACGAAGACCTCCGAGTGAGGTGTGGAGCTACCACGCAACCACTCCTCAAGACTCGGAGGTCTTCGATGACGCACGCTACCCATCCGAACGCGACTCTCACACCAGCCGGGCGGCTGAAGCTGGCTCGGCTGGTGGTCGACAAGGGCTGGACGTTGGCTCGTGCTGCCGAACGGTTCTCGGTCAGTGTCACCACCGCACGCCGCTGGGCCGACCGCTATCGGCTCCTCGGGGCCGCCGGCATGCTCGACCGCTCATCGCGCCCGCACCGCTGTCCGCATCAGCTGACCAAGCGGACCGAACGACGGATCCTCGGGCTGCGCGTCAGCCGCAGGTGGGGACCGGCCCGGATCGCCTACCACCTCGGCTTGAACCCCTCGACGGTCCACAAGGTCCTCCAGCGGCACCGGTGCCCGCGGCTGAAGTGGACCGACCCAGCCACCGGGGCACGGATCAAGTGGGCCAGGGCCAAGGCGAACCACTACCTGCACGATGCGCCCGGCGACCTCGTCCACATCGACATCAAGAAGCTCGGGAAGATCCCCGACGGCGGCGGCTGGCGCATCCACGGCCGCGGCTCAGAGCAGGACCGAAGGGTTCACGTCGCACGCACCACCGCGGCCCGCGCGGGCGCCTCGCCATCGCGTGGCTACGCCTACCTTCACCACGCCGTCGACGACCACACCCGCCTGGCCTACTCGTAGGTCCTCACCGATGAACGGAAGGAAACCGCCGTGGGATTCTGGCGACGCGCCCGCGCCTGGTTCGCCCGCCACGGCATCAAGGTGCGCGCCGTGCTGACCGACAACGGTTCCTGCTATCGCTCGAAACTGTGGGCCAAGACGTTGGCCGGGCAGCAGATCAAGCACCGCCGGACCCGTCCTTACCGGCCCCAGACCAACGGCAAGGTCGAACGCTTCAACCGCACCTTGCTCGAGGAATGGGCCTACGCCGTCGAGTACCGCTCCGAAGCTGAACGACTGGCCAGCTACCCAGCCTGGCTCCACTTCTACAATCACCATCGCGGACACACCTCACTCAAGGACAAGTCACCTATCGACCTCGTGCCCAACGTGCCCGGACAGAACAGCTAGCGGACGCTGATGGCGTCGTCATCAGGGACAACCCGACTGTGAGGAACATGAAGCTGAGGATCTTGGGCAGTGAGGTGGTCATGGCGGGGCTCCTTGACGGGTGCTGGGTGTGTGTCTGGCCCTTGAGGCTTGCCCTCCCGCTTCGGGGGCACTAGGGCCAACGTCCCCCTCTTGCCGGGGACCGTTGAGGGTTGACGGGATACCCCCTGGGGGTATTGTAGAAGACATGACCAGTCACCAGCACGAACCGGCTCCGACCACTGCTCGCCAGGTCACCGACCCGGTGTGCGGGATGGTGGTTGACCCAGCCACGACCGAACATGCCGCCGTCCACGACGGCGAGCAGTTCTACTTCTGCTCGGCCGGCTGCAAGGACAGGTTCCTTGCCGCCCCCGACGCCTACACCCACCAGCCCGACGAGCAGGACCACGCCGGGCGTGACACCCAGCGGGCGCATCACGGGCATCACGGCGCAGGCGGCGGTCAGCTGACGGCTCCGACTCCGGACTCGGGTGAGGCGGTGGAGTACACGTGCCCGATGCACCCTGAGATCCGGCAGAACGGACCCGGTGCATGTCCCATCTGCGGCATGGCTCTCGAACCCGTCATCGTCACGGCCGACACCGGCCCGTCCCAGGAGCTGCGCGACATGACCCGCCGGTTCTGGTTCGGCGTTGCCTTGTCCGTGCCCGTCCTCATCCTCGGCATGGGCCGCGACCTCATCCCGTGGCTGCACGACAACATCCCCGCCACGACGTCCGCGTGGGTCCAGCTCGTGCTCGCCACCCCCGTGGTGCTGTGGGCCGGTTGGCCGTTCTTCGTCCGCGGCTGGGCGTCGGTGCGGACGCGGAACCTGAACATGTTCACGCTCATCGCGATGGGCACCGGCGTCGCCTGGCTTTTCTCCGTCGTCGCCACCCTGGCCCCTGGCATCTTCCCCGAAGCGTTCCGTGAGGACGGCGCCGTCGAGGTGTACTTCGAGGCGGCCGCCGTCATCACCACCCTCGTCCTCCTCGGCCAGGTCCTCGAGCTCCGTGCCCGCGAGGCGACCTCCGGTGCCATCAAGGCACTTTTGGACCTCTCACCCAAGATTGCGCGGCGCGTACGCGACGACGGTACGGATGAGGAAGTCACCCTCGACCAGGTCCAGATCGGCGACCTGCTCCGGGTGCGCCCCGGCGAGAAGGTCCCCGTCGACGGGCTCGTCGAGGACGGCAAGTCCGCCGTCGACGAGTCGCTCATCACCGGGGAGTCGATGCCCGTCACCAAGAACCCCGGCGACAACGCCATCGGCGGCACCCTCAACACCACCGGCATGCTCCTGATGCGCGCAGGCGCGGTGGGCCGCGACACGATGCTGGCCCGCATCGTCAACATGGTCGCCGAAGCCCAACGGTCCAGAGCACCCATTCAGCGCACCGTCGACCGGGTCTCCGCGGTGTTCGTGCCCACGGTCATCGGCATTGCCGTGCTCGCGTTCCTCGTCTGGGCCCTCGTCGGCCCTGACCCGAAGCTGGCGCACGCGCTCGTCGTCGCCGTCAGTGTCCTCATCATTGCCTGCCCGTGTGCCCTCGGCCTGGCCACCCCGATGTCGATCATGGTCGGAGTCGGCCGTGGTGCGCAGATGGGTGTCCTCATCAAGAACGCCGAAGCGCTCGAGCGGATGGAGAAGGTCGACACCGTCGTGGTCGACAAGACCGGCACCCTCACCGAGGGCAAGCCGGCCGTCGTCGCCGTCGAGCTCGCCGACAACTACCGCGACCTCACCGAGGGGGAGCTGCTGCGGCTCGCGGCCGCGGTGGAGAACAGCTCCGAGCACCCGCTGGCGCGCGCCATCGTCGACAAGGCCCACGCCGACCTGACCGATGCCCAGAGGCTGCCTGAGGTGGCTGACTTCGACGCCCCGGCCGGCAAGGGCGTCCTCGGCACCGTCGAGTGCAGACGGGTCCTCATCGGGACCACCGGGTTCCTCACCTCCCAGGACGTCAACGCCGACGTGCTGGCCGAGAAGGCCGACCGGCTACGTCGCACCGGCGCGACCGCCGTCCTCGTCGCCGTGGACGGCATCCCCGCCGGCGTCATCGGCATCGCCGACCAGGTCAAGGACACCACCCCGGCCGCCCTCGCGGCGCTGCGGAAGGAGGGCATCGAGGTCATCATGCTCACCGGCGACAACCAGGTCACCGCAGCCGCGGTCGCCGCCGACCTGGGCATCGACCGGGTCGAGGCCGAGGTGCTGCCCGACCACAAGGCCGACGTCGTCAACAAGCTCCGCACCGAGGGCCGCGTAGTTGCGTTCGCCGGCGACGGCGTCAACGACGCCCCCGCCCTCGCCGCCGCCGACGTCGGCCTCGCGATGGGCACCGGCACGGATGTTGCCATCGAGTCCGCCGGCGTCACCCTGTTGCGTGGCGACCTCAACGGCATCGCCCACGCCCGCCAGCTCTCCCACGCCGTCATGAAGAACACGAGGCGCGGGCTGTGGCTCGCCTTCATCTACAACGCCGCTGGCATTCCCATCGCCGCGGGCGTGCTCTACCCCGCGTTCGGGTGGCTGCTCTCACCCATGGTCGCCGCCGCCGCGATGGCCCTGTCGTCGGTCAGCGTCATCCTCAACGCCCTGCGGCTTCGCACCCAGCGACTGGCGTAACAACAACGCCTCCGTACCATCGAAACCGATGAACCCCGTGCGCTCCACCGCCGTGGG
>NZ_CALRWD010000017.1:0-64032 GCF_943371775.1 Nocardioides psychrotolerans | reverse complement strand
TCGCGCCAGACCTCGTTGCAGGATCACGCCTCAACTCGACGGCCATCCGGGTTGCGCGCTCACGCAGCTCGTCGCCGTACTTCCTGGGTGCTGCCATGACTCTCATCCTCCATGGATTGAGAGCCTCCATCAGACCCGGGGCGATTCAGAGTGTTCACAGGGTTTCCTTGGTGGTCGTGGACTGATTCGGTTCCGCTTGTGCGGCGGGATCAGAAGGTCCGCGTCGCGATCCGGAGCGCAATCAGCTCCCTGCGCAACGTGTCAGTGATCTGGACCGGCGGGTTGCGTTCGAGGGAGCGGCGCCGAACGGTCGAAGTGGGCCACAACAGAGCCCCCGCTGACGGTGGGGGCAGTCGGCCCCTACTGCTGCGGTCGACACCCGCTGGAGGGTCCCCGTGACACCAACAAACCAGCCGCTGCCCGTGCTCGCACGGGCTGCCAACCCCAACCCGCCCCACGACCCGGAGGCATCTCGTCTCCTGCGACTGTGGGTCGACCTCACTCAGCGCGCCGCGTCCGCGGCCGCCCACCGAAGCGGCGACGAGGAGTCGCTGCGCAACCTGCAGCTCCAGGTCGAGGACACGCTCACCGACCGTGTGCCCGACAGCGACGCTCTTCTGACGGAGCTCTGGGTCTGGGAGTCGACGCTCATCCACGTCGCCGAGACACCCCCGGAGACGTGCCTGATCTGCCGCAAGGCCCGCCTGGGCCTGCCGACCGACCTGCCGCTGCCTGCTGCCATCGGGGGTGCGCTGTGAGCGTCGCCCACATTCCCACCGGCTCCGGCCCGGTGAGCGTGACCGGGGAGACCCTGGTCATCCATGACCTCACCGTCACCCACGGCGAGGCAGCGTCCTTCGTCCGAAGCCAACTGTCCGAGCATGGCCCCGAGGCCGCGGCTGACCTTGTGCGCCGCGCGCTTCCCGTGGGACTCGTCGCGTTGTCCATGGGCACGGCCGGGATCGACACCGGGTCGCTCACCCGGACCCTCGACACATTCGCCGACCGCGTGGACGCCAAGTCAGAAGCAGCTCTGGCCAGCCTTGACCAGACCCTGACCCGGCTACACGCCGGCGAGGAGGCTGTCGCCCGCACAGCCAGCTCCGTCCTGGAGAACCTGCCCGCGCAGGTCGAGGCCGCCCTCGCCGGACAAGCAGGCAGCGTCAAGGCCAGCGTGGTCGAGGCCGCCCGCACGGTGCAGAGCGCCGGACTTCAGGAGCTGACTACAGCTCTGGCGCGGCACTCGGAGTCCGTCAGGGCTGCGCTGAGCCTGGACCATGAGGGTCCGGTGCGCATGCTCCGCCAGGACCTGCTGGACGAGCTCAACGGCACCCGCCGAGAGCTCGGCGAACAGCTCGCACTAGTGCGAAGCCTGGTCGAGGCCGCCCAGGTGGCCAAGTCTGCCGGTGCCAAGAGCAGCCGCGCGATCGGCGCGACCAACGAGGACGAGGCGATGGCCCTTTGTCAGGACATCGTCACAGCGGCCGGAGATTTCTTCGAGCGCACCGGCGCACAGCCCGGAGTCGGCGGCACCACACGTCGCACTGGCGACGGCCTCGCCACGCTGTCGCCGGCCATCACTGGCCACGGACGCCAGGTCCGGATCGTCGTGGAGGCGAAAGCCAGAACACGGAATCTGAGCGCCAAGGCACACCTCCAGGAGATCGAGGACGGCTGCCGCGTGCGCGACGCCGGCGGCGGACTCGTGGTCGTCCCCACGAACACGCAGGTCCCCGGGGGCGGCGCGTTCCTCCGCGTCGGCAATACCGCCTACGTGGTGTCTGCCGAGAACCCTGAGACGGTCTCGCTGATCTACCTGTTGCTGCGCGAGCAGGTGGCCTTCCTCAAGGTCAGGCAGGACGACGACAGTGAGGTCGACTTGGCTCAGGTCGAGGCGCGTTTCGAGCTCGCCCTAGCCGATATCAGCCAGCTCGACGAGGTCGGTCGTCTCGCCGTCCAGGCGCACAAGGCACTCGAGAAGCTAATCGCCCTCGGGCGAGACACACAGCAGAAGGTGAGGGACACCCTGACCGAGGGAATCACCTTGCTGCACCCCTAGGGGGTGCACCCGTGAACGGTGGGGAGGAGCGCGACGCGCTCCTCCCCACCTCCGATTGCGGGCGCTCTGCTGGATCCGCGCGGACCCAGGTGCCGGATCAGAAGCCGGCGGGACGTGACGTGAGGACTGCGTAGCCGCTGGACCAGTCCGACCCGCAGGTCAGGTCCCACAGAAGGTGGGCTGTGAACCCGTTGCTCGTCCTCGTAGGCCGTCAGCATGATGGCCTCGAGGGTGCCCTCGCACCACATCACCATCCCGTCGACCCACGCCGCGGCCTCGTGCAGGACGGAGCAGTCGTCGCTGTCGACCAGCTCGAACCTGTCTGCCAGATCGAATCCAGCAACAGGTGACGCGTTCTGCCACAGCAGCTGGGCACGCCGCTGGTCGATCTGCACCGCCAGCGTGATCGGCGCGTCGGACGTGGGGGTGGTCGTCAGGTCGTTCATGTCGCTTCTCCAAGCACTCGTTGTCTTCGCGGCGATCTCGCTGCGTGGCTACACCTGTGCCGCAGGGATGGATCCGCGCAATCACCCCTGGGGTGGGCTGAGGCACCCCGCCCGGTTCGGGTGAAGCCAGCCCCGCCATCTGCCCTATCGGAGGGTCTCCCATCAGTCGAGGGCGCCACGACTGGTGGGGCGTCGTCGCGGTGTCTCCGGCCACAGTGCAATGTGGACACCGGTGCACAAGCCCACCGTTCAGAGATTCGTGTTCGCCGCCGCGCTCGACGGGCGCATCCGGGACCGCCTACAGTCCCTACCGGTGAGGGTGCGGCGAAGCCGCGAACGAGATGCGCGCCGCCTTGCGCGGGCGAGATGACCCGTACATCAAGACACCGATGCGTCCGTTACCTGGCCTCGAAGGGGTCGAGAATGCCGGCGGGCTCCGCTCCCTGACGACGACCCACCCCTGGTCGTCCTGGACCGGGTGGACAACATGCCCTCGCCACTCGCCGTCGATGCTGTGCCACTCGAGGAGCAGCGCGGGAAGCCTGTCGTGGCGCGTGGTGGCCAGCAGTGCCTGACGTCGGGCGGGGTGTGGTCGGCGCGGGGGTGAGGCGGTCCGAGATGGGGCGTTGCTGCCCCGTTTCCCCATGCCGCCTGCCATGAGCCGAGGGTGTCAAGGGCTGCCGACAGGGCCGGCGTCTGACTGGGTGTGTCCCTATTGGCGACGCCAGTTACCGGATCTGCCGATGACAGCGCACTCCGAAGCATCGGCTGGTGTCGGTGGTCTGTGCTTGGCTTCGTTCTTCGTGAGCCATCTAGGAGGACACTCGTGACCCGACTCGACGCGGCAGGCCGCCCTATCGACCGCGCACCCGGCAGCCGGTGGGGTGACGACCTTGCAGTGCCGATTGGACTCGGGACCAACACGTTCGGGCGCACCACAGACGCTGCCGCATCTCATCGTGTTCTGGACGAGTTCGCCGAAGCCGGAGGTGTTCTGGTTGACACCGCCGACACCTACTCCGACGGCGCGTCGGAAGTCATCCTTGGCGATTGGATGCGGGCCCGGAACAACCGTGCCCAGGTTGTGGTGACAACGAAGTGCGGCAACCTCCCGCCCTTCGATGGATTGTCCGCGTCGCAGGTGGCTGCTGCCGCCGAAGAGTCGCTGCGTCGACTCGGCACCAACTACATCGACCTGTACTTCGCGCACTATCAGGACGACGAGACGCCGATCGAGGAGACGGCGGAGGCGTTCGATGCCCTTGTTCGGGTCGGCAAGATCCGGGCCATCGGGCTATCGAACTTCACCGCCGATGCCGTCTGTGAGTGGATCGACACGGCCAACGCCAACGGCCTGGCCGTGCCCGTGGCACTTCAGCCGCACTACAGTTTGGTGCATCGGAAGCCGTTCGAGACGGAGTTGGCTCCGCTCGCGAGCGAGGCCGGTCTCGCGGTGCTTCCCTACCGGGCTCTCGGTGGCGGATTCCTGTCGGGGAAGTACCGCACCGAGGCCGACACCGAGGACCGAGCCAGAGGCGGCGGCGTTCGACCTCTGATCACACCCGAGGGACTGGGACTGCTCGACACCATCGACGCGATTGCCCAGGAGCACAACGTCACGGCCGCCGCCATCGCTCTGGCCTGGCTGATGCAGAGCCCGACCGTGACAGCACCGCTCGTGTCTGCCACCTCCGGTGCGCAACTCGACGACCTTCTGGCAGCACCGGCGGTCACGCTGGATGAAGCGCAGATCACCCGTCTCGACATTGCATCCGACGGGCTCACCTAGCCCTGGGGGTTCTTCAGAGCCGCTCACACGCCGACGTGGTGAGAGAACACCGATCAAACGCACGCTCATGCCGCGATGAGTGCGGTCCGCACGAGCGTGCTCACGCCGCGAGGTCGCCCGGGAGTCGCCGTGTTCGTTCACGGGAGAGGTGGCGCAACGTCGTGGCGATGCAGGCGACGTGCAGCCAGCCTGTCGCCGAGGTGGTCGTGTTCTCGAACGACTTCGCCAACCGGCGGGAACGCCCCAGGCGCCCGTGGGCGACCTCGACGCGCCAGGCGTGCCGAATGGGGCGGAAGACCGGCTGCTTGTCGTCCCACCCGACCCGGCGGACCTCGAGGTCGTGCTCCCGACTGAGGTCCCCCGCGGCGGCCGCAGTGACCCCGCGGTTCACCAAGACGAGCTCGAGCCGGCCCGCGACGCCCTGCTGGGTCAGGTGCTCAAGCATCAGGTCGCTGGCCCGGTTCTCGTGGGTCGAGGCGGGCACCACCAGCGCGGCCACCGGTAGGCCGGTCACGTCGACGGCCACGACTCGCTTCGCGCCCTTGGTGCGGCCGTAGGGGTCGCCTCGGTCGTGGAACGTGTACCCGCCGTTGGAGGCGCCGCGGGCCAGGTGGGTGTCGATGACGACCGTCGAGGGCGTCTGCTCCGTCCTTCCGTCATGTTGGCGCGCGGCGGCATGGAGCACCGTCAGGGCCTGCGCCCAGGTCCCGTTGCGTGACCAGCGGCGGAACTGCGACCAGACCCGGGTCCATGGTCCGAACGACTCTGGGAGATAGCGCCACTGGCAGCCGGTCTGTGCGATGTAGAGCATCGCGTCCACCACGCTCCGGAGATCATCGGCGTGCCTGCGGCCCCGCTTGCCCGGCGCGTTGAAGACAGGCTCCAGCAGGTTCCACTGCTCATCGGCCAGGTCACTGGGGTACGGCATGCGCCGCACGGTGCCTGTGCGACGCGCCCAGCCAATAGGGACACACCCAGTGAGTCCCGAAGCCGGTGAAGATGGACCCCGGCGGGTTCTTGCCCCCGCCGGTCTCGGGTGGTGCTTGCCGACCGCTCCGACGGGTCCCTGGTGACGCCCTCAGCGATGCACCACGCTGAGGCGTCCGGCTCGGTCGCGGTTGTTCCCACCAGTGCCCCATTCGGTGAGGATGCGCCAAACGTCTGTCTCCAACGACCCCACGCCGTAGCCGAGGGTCGCGCGCAGGTTGAGGGTGCGCTCGGGGTCGAGCAGCGCTGCGACGATGTGGAACAAGCGGTCCGCGGATGAGCACCACCCGCGACCCGCGGCGTCTACGTCCGCGATCCACTCTTCGTACAAGAAGATAGGATCACCCCGCCGGGTTCCGATGCGCTCGGCGTCCCAGGCTTCGGAGGCGTAGACCGGAAATTGCTGGTAGCCGAGCCAAACGACGGCGTCGGACGCGAGGTCACCGGAGAGTTCGATGAGGGCTTTCGCGGCGAGCATGTCTTCGGACCCGATGTGGGCCCAGCCCTCGTTCCAGCTGGGCCGAGCCGCGGCGTTGAGTTTCATGGGGCTCCTCTGATCTGACGGGGTTGGCGTAGGTGTGCTCCTTGATCACGGTGCCCGGAGGTAGCCGCCATGCAATGGGCGTCGCGTGGCGACACCACAGGGTCTGAACGTCATGCGTGGGATGAGCGCGCGACCGCCCTCGGGTGCACGATCGGGTCGGCTGCGCGGGTAGGTGACATCCGTAGCGCAGCGGGTCAGCCTGGAAAGATGTCGACCATGTCGTCAGCCCGGGGACCACTGTTCTTTGTGGAGCACTCTGTGTACCCCGACGACTCTCGCAGCGAGCAGACCGTCACCCGCGGCCTTGCCACTTTCGGGCTCCCCGAGCTCCAGCTCGGTGCTGCCGGTGCAGGCGGGCTGCTACTGCCGGCAAGCACCCGCGGCGACATGGTCCATGAGTTCGCCCGGCAGCTTCTCGACGGGGACACCGAGCCCGGTGCGAGCATGTGGTTCTCCGCCTGTTCTCGGCGTTTCCGTTCTTCCTCTTCGCAGGCAATGGCGACCCACTCTTCTTCGTGCCCTTGCCGATTCCTCGCCTGCATGAGGTGCTTGACGTAGGTTGACGCCTGCAGGTTGTGACCCGTGGGACGAGGGAGACATGGACGTCTTCAAGGTCCACGACCAGGTGATCGAGGACTACCGCGCTTTCACCTCGGGCTTCGTGGAGGTGAGGGATGAGCGCATCAAGGCGTTCGTCGACCAGCAGTTCGACGACGGCGTGCAGTGGCCCGACCCATGGGTCGGGCTGAACCCGTCATTCGCGACGGGGGGGTCAGTCCCTGAGCTCGTCGATGAAGGGTTGCTACACCCTGAGGCCGCACGCATCTTCCGCCGGAAGCTTGACCGTCAGGACGCCGGTCGCGACCCGATCGTGCTGCATCGTCACCAGCGACAGGCCGTGGAGATCGCCCGGACAGGTGCGAGCTACGTCCTCACGACCGGCACCGGCTCGGGCAAGTCGCTTGCCTACATCGTCCCGATCGTCGACGCGGTGCTCCGCGAGAACGCCGAGCGAGGTAGCCGTCGGCCCGGGGTGAAGGCGATCGTCGTCTACCCGATGAACGCACTGGCCAACTCCCAGGTCGAGGAGCTGCGCAAGTTCCTGCGATTCGGCTATCCCGAGGACGGGGAACCCGTCACGTTTGCCCGCTACACAGGTCAGGAGAATCCCGACGAGCGGCGCCGCATCCTCGCCGACCCGCCGGACATCCTGCTCACGAATTACGTGATGCTGGACCTGGTGCTGACGCGTCCGGACGAGCGCAACCAGCTGGTCAGGGCTGCTCAGGGGTTGCGCTTCTTGGCGCTGGACGAGCTGCACACCTACCGCGGTCGCCAGGGCGCCGACGTGGCGATGCTGGTCCGACGCCTCCGCGACGAGTGCGAGGCCGAGGACCTCCAGCTGATCGGCACCAGTGCCACCATGTCGAGCGAGGGCACGTTCGAGGAGCGAGCTCGTGTCGTGGCCGGCGTCGCGACGCGTCTCTTCGGCACCGACGTCCGCCCGGAGCATGTGGTGGGGGAGACGCTCGTCCGTTCAACCCCTGAGGTCACCGCCGACAGCCCCACCTTGGCCGACGCGGTCCGCGGCAACGTCAGCCAGCAGCAACGCCTCTTCGAGACGTTCACGCGTGACCCTCTGACGAGCTGGATCGAGACGACGTTCGGACTGACCTACGAAGCGGGTGCGGATGGGGAAGATCGGCTGGTGCGGCGTCCGCCCACGACCCTTCCGGAGGCCGCCAAGACGCTCGCAGACGAGACCGGCCTGGACGAGCCGTCCTGCGAGACGGCGCTCCGCAACGTCCTTCGCGAGGGGTCGGCGGTCACGCACCCGACCAGCACGAGGCCGGTCTTCGCGTTCCGGCTCCATCAGTTCCTCTCCAAGGGCGACACGGTCTACGTGTCGCTGGAGCCCGAGAGCACCCGTCACATCACCGGCACCTACCAGGTCCGGGTGCCCGGGCACCCGGACAAGGCGCTTCTGCCGTTGGGCTTCTGTCGCGAGTGCGGCCAGGAGTACCTCGTGGTCGCCCGGACCTCCGTCGATGGGGAGAGTCAATTCGTGTCGCGCCGCGACGCCGATGCCAGCGGGGGCGATGCCGTCACCGGCTACCTGTACGTCTCCTCCGACTACCCCTGGCCGGAGAAGGCCACCGAGATCAACCGCGTCCCCGAGCCATGGCTGGTCACCGACCCCGAGACCGACCGCGTCGAGGTCATCGAGAGCAAGAAGAAGTACCTGCCGACGCCGGTGTGGCTTCGCGCCGACGGTGGAGTGGACGCTACGCGTACCGGCCTCCAAGCATGGTTCGTCTCCACGCCCTTCGCGTTCTGCATGCGGTGCGGTGTCTCCTACGAGCAAGTCCGGGGACAGGACTTCGGCAAGCTGGCCACTCTCGACGCCGAGGGTCGTTCGAGCGCAGTGTCGCTGCTGTCTGCGTCGCTGGTTCGCAGTCTCAAGAGCCTGCCCGAGTCTCAGCTGCCGGCCACTGCACGCAAGCTCCTCACGTTCGTCGACAACCGCCAGGACGCCAGCCTTCAAGCAGGGCACTTCAACGACTTCGTCCAGGTCTCGCAACTGCGCGCCAGCCTGTTTGCGGCGCTGGTGAACGCCGGGCCTGCCGGGCTGACGCACGACGTGCTGGGTGACGTCGTCACGAACACCCTCGGTCTGCGGATGGTCGATTTTGCGCAGGCGCCTGAGGCGAAGTTCAGTGCGAAGAAGGATGCTGAACGAGCCCTGCGTGCCGCGGTGGAGTATCAGCTCTACGTCGATCTGCAGCGCGGCTGGCGAGTCACCATGCCCAACCTCGAGCAGACCGGCCTGCTCAAGCTCGTCTACCGAGACCTTCCCGAGCTCGCCGAGGACGAGGAGTCCTGGGAGGGCACCTACCTGCTCCATCGGATCAGCCCGGCGCAGCGCCACGAGCTGTGCCAGATCTTGCTCGACGAGCTGCGCCGCGTTCGGGCGATCGCAGTCGACTGCCTCACGGAGGACGGCTTCGAGCGCCTCAAGCGCCTCACCCGTGCCCACCTCATCGAGCCATGGAGCCTGGGTGAGGACGACCGTGTGGTCGAGGCCGGCGTCGCGATCCCGCGCCCTGCCAAGGCAGGTGGACGACGCGCCCTGCTCGCCGTTTCTGGTCGGGGCGCTTTCGGCAAGTACCTGCGCCGCGACGTAGCCGGCCTGCCCGACAACGGGACCCTCAAGTCCGAGGATTCAGAGCGGGTCATCGTCGACATGTTCAAGGTCCTGACCCGCGCCGGCCTGTTGGTGCAGAGCGAGGGCCCCGACGGAAGCGAATACAGGATCAACGCCGGAGCCCTGCGCTGGGTCGCCGGCGACGGTACGTCGGGCGCCGGTGATCCCCTTCGGAAGTCGTTCGCCGGAGAGGAGACCGCCCGGGTCAATCCGTTCTTCCGCGAGCTGTACCGGGACCTCGCTCGAGGCTTCGCGGGCCTGTTGGCGCGTGAGCACACCGCGCAGGTATCGCAGCAGGACCGCCTGGAGCGCGAACGCCAGTTCCGCAAGGGTGCGCTGCCGCTCCTCTACTGCTCGCCCACCATGGAGCTCGGCGTCGACATCTCCGACCTAAACGCTGTCGCGCTGCGCAACGTGCCGCCCACCCCGGCCAACTACGCCCAGCGCTCCGGCCGGGCCGGTCGCAGCGGCCAGCAGGCGCTCGTGCTGACCTACTGCTCCACCGGCAACGCGCACGACAGCTACTGGTTCCGCCGCTCCCGCGAGATGGTCGCCGGCACGGTGATCGCACCGCGCCTCGACCTCACCAACGAAGACCTTGTGCGCTCCCACGTGCACGCCATCTGGCTGGCCGAGACCAACGAGTCGATGAAGTCCTCGATCACCTCCCTGGTGGACGCCGACGGCGACAGCCCCAACTACACGGTGTTCCCCAACCTTTGGAGCGCCGTGACCAAGCCCGACGTGGCGCGCCGCGCCCAGACCCGAGCCGAACGCGTTCTCGCCGGGCTGCGAAAGACCTGGCAGCTCGACGGGGGAGATCCTTCCTGGTGGTCGGACGCGTGGGTCCACGACCAGGTCGCCCGCGCTTCGCAGGCCTTCGATGACGCCTTCGACCGGTGGCGGACGCTATACCGCACCGCGCTCACCGAGGCAAATGAGCAACACAAGCTCGCGCTCAGCACGACAGCAAGCCGGTATGACCGCACGATCGCCGAGCGGCGACGCACCGATGCCCGCAACCAGCTGCGGCTGCTCCGCAACGACGACTCCGAAGCTGGCGCCACCGACTTCTACAGCTACCGCTACTTGGCCAGTGAAGGCTTCCTCCCCGGCTACTCGTTCCCGCGGTTGCCGCTGGCCGCTTACATCCCGGCACGCCGGGGCGGCAAGCATGACGGCGACTACCTCCAGCGGCCGCGGTTCCTTGCGATCTCCGAGTTTGGACCAAACAGCCTGATCTACCACGAGGGAGCCCGCTACGAGGTCACCCGGATCCAGCTGCCCCGCGATCCTGGTGAGACCAGCGGCGGGGGTGCGATCACCGAGATCGCCAAACGCTGCCCAGGCTGCGGGTACCACCACCCGGTGCAGGTCGGCACGGACGTGTGCGAGAACTGTGGCGAGCGTCTAGGCGCAACCCAGTACGGGCTGCTGCGGCTGCAAACGGTATTCACCCGCCGCCGCGAGCGCATCAGCAGCGACGAGGAAGAGCGCCGCCGCTCCGGCTTCGAGCTCGAGGTTTCCTACCGGTTCCCCGACCGTGGTGGGGCACCGGACTGCATCCGCGCTGCGGCGACGCGCGACGGCACCATGATCCTGGAGCTCACCCACGCAGAGGCCGCCGACATGAGGATCACCAACGTCGGCCGGCGGCGCCGCAAGAACCCTGACGACCGGGGGTTCTGGCTCGACCTTCGTGAGGGTCGATGGCTCAGCGACAAGCAAGCCACCGACACCACGGTCGACACCGACGGACTCCCCGACGCCCAAGACGTCAAGGAGCGCGAGAAGGTCGTGCCCTTCGTCCAGGATCGCCGCAACATCCTTGTTCTCCGCGCGGCCACGCACCTGGTCGACGAGGTCGCCGTTTCCCTCCGGGCCGCGCTTGAGCGCGCGATCGAGACCGAGTTCCAGCTCGAGGACTCCGAGCTCGACAGCCGCGCGCTGCCCGACACCGGCGAACGGGGTCGCATGCTGCTCACCGAAGCGGCCGAAGGCGGCGCCGGCGTCTTGCGACGACTCGTGGACGAGCCCGAGGCGATCCAGCGCGTGGCGCGCAAGGCGCTGGAGATCATCCACTACGACCCCGAGACCGGGACTGACCTCGAGCACGCCGCCGGTGCCCGGGTCCGTTGCGAGCGCGGCTGCTACGACTGCCTCCTCTCCTACGGCAACCAGTACGAGCACACCCTCATCAATCGGCACAGCGTCGTCGACATCCTGCGCGATCTCCTCGATGCTCGCGTCGAGGCAGGCGCCGGTGGACGACGCCGCGCGGAGCACGCCGACTGGCTCACCAAGCTCGGCGACTCCAGCCTGGAGTCACGGTTCATCACCTGGCTCCAGTCGACGGGACGCCGTCTCCCCGACGACGCCCAGCGCACCATCCTGGACTGCCGCGCCCGCCCCGATTTTGTCTACGACGGCAACATCCCGGTCGCGGTTTTCATCGACGGGCCACACCACGACAGCGACACTCAGCAGCAGCGTGACCGCGAGGCCGAAGCCCGCCTGACCGACGCGTCATGGTTCGTGATCAGATTCCGGTACGACGACGACTGGGCCACCCTCGCCGACCAGAACGAGTGGCTTTTCGGTCGCGGAAGGAGCACCGCCTGATGAGCACCACTCACGCCGTGGGCAGCTTGGTCCTAGCCCGCGGCCGGGAGTGGGTAGTCCTGCCGGGCACGACGCCCGACTTCCTGCTTCTCCAACCCCTTGGCGGCGGCAACGCCGACGTAGCCGGCGTGTTTCCTGACGAGGGCGTCGAGGCTGCCACGTTCCCGACCCCCACCCTCGAAGACCTCGGGGACAGCACGTCAACTGCCCTGCTGCGCACCGCGCTGCGCGTCGGTTTCACCACGAGCGCCGGTCCGTTCCGCTCACTCGCCGGTATCTCGGTGAGCCCGCGCAGCTACCAATACGTCCCACTGCTCATGGCGCTACGTCAGGACGTCGTACGCCTCCTCATCGCCGACGACGTCGGCGTCGGCAAGACCATCGAGGCCGGCCTCATCGCCGCCGAGCTCCTTGCCCAGGGTTCAGCACAGCGGATGGCGGTGCTGTGCTCCCCGGCCCTGGCCGAGCAGTGGCAGCGCGAGCTCTCGGCCAAGTTCGGTATCGAAGCCGTGCTGCTGCTGACAAGCACCGTGAAGGGCCTCGAGCGCGGCCTGATGATGAACGAATCACTCTTTGACCGCTATCCGCACGTCATCGTGTCGACGGACTTCATCAAGTCCGACCGGCGCCGCCACGAGTTCCTGCTTCGCTGCCCCGAGCTGGTCATCGTCGATGAGGCGCACAACAGCGTCGCCGGCTCGGGCATGGGTCAGAAGGGGCGTCACCAGCGCTACGAGCTGTTGCGTGACCTCGCAGCTGACCAGAACCGCCACCTCATCCTGGCAACCGCTACCCCGCACTCTGGTGACGAAGAAGCCTTCTCCAACCTCATCGGCCTTCTCCACCCCGACCTTGGCACCGCAGACCTGGTCAGCACCCGAGGCCGCGAGCTGCTGGCGCGCCACTTCGTCCAGCGCCGGCGCGGCGACATCCGCCGCTACCTCGACGAGGACACGCCGTTCCCCAGCGACAGACTCACCCTCGACGTCCCCTACAGCCTCTCGCCGGCCTACCGCGATCTCTTCGACGACGTCCTCGCCTGGGCGCGCGACCAGGTCAAGCAGGACATCGGCAGCGCCAAGGGGCGGGTGCGCTGGTGGTCCGTCCTCGCGCTCCTGCGCGCGCTCGCCTCCAGCCCCCGCGCCGCGGAGGCCACGCTTCGCACACGGGCCGCCAACAGCGAGGCCACCACCATCGCCGAGGCCGACAACCTCGGTCGTGCCGCCGTCCTCGACGAGAGCGACGAGGAGTCGCTGGAAGGGATGGACACCACCCCCGGCGCCGTCGTCGAGTCCGACGCCGACAACGGGCACGACGTTGCCTCCGCCACCAGCGCCACTGAGCGTCGGCGACTGCTGGACTTCGCCAAGCGCGCCTCCGAGCTTCACGGCCCCGACCAGGACCGCAAGATCGGCAGTCTCACCCAGCAGGTCAAGAAGCTGCTCGCCGGTGGTGACAACCCCATCGTCTTCTGCCGCTTCATCGACACCGCCCACTACGTCGCCGAGCACCTCACCGACACGCTGGGCACCAAGAAGGCTCCGGTGACGGTCGTGGCGGTCACCGGCGAGCTCCCGCCAGCCGAGCGCGAGCGGCGCGTCGCCGAGCTCACCGCCACCGACGGCATGCACGTGCTCGTCGCCACCGACTGCCTTTCTGAGGGTGTCAACCTCCAGCACGGATTCTCGGCGGTTGTCCACTACGACCTGTGCTGGAACCCAACACGGCACGAACAGCGGGAAGGCCGCGTCGACCGCTACCTGCAACCCAAGGACATCGTTCGCGCGCTCACGCTCTATGGCGAGGACAACGGCATCGACGGCATCGTCCTCGATGTCCTCATCCGTCGCCACCGCGCCATCGCAAAGGCCACCGGCGTCGCCGTGCCCGTCCCTGGCGATGGACAGGGCCTCATCGACGCACTTGCCGAGGGCCTGCTGCTGCGCGGGGAGTCGTCCCGCGACCAGCTCATGCTCGACCTTGACCTCAACGCCAAGGCAGCGCAGCTCGACCGAGCCTGGACGTCGGCCGCCGAGAAGGAGAAGGCCTCCCGTGCCCGTTTCGCCCAGAACACCATCAGGCCAGAGGAGGTCGCCCAGCAGGTCGAGGACATCCGGGCAGCCCTCGGATCACACGGCGACCTGCGGCAGTTCGTCACCGCGTCGCTGAGTTCGCTCGGCTCCACGATCACCAGCACCGATGACGGGTTCACCGCGGTCACGGCCACACTGCCTCTCGGCGCCCGCACCAGCCTCCCGTCCGGCCTGCGCGACCCGTTGCCGTTCCACGCCGACCCACCTGCCGCCCGCGGCCACGCCATGATCGCCCGCACCGACCCCGCCGTGCAGGCGCTCGCCCGCTACGTGCTCGAGAGCGCCCTTGACCCCACCGTGGCGCCTCACGAGCGGCCCGCTCGTCGTGCCGGCGTCATGATGACCGATGCCGTCGGCACCCGCACGACGCTGCTACTGGTGCGGCTCCGGTTCCACCTGACCCTCCCCACCCCGTCCGGGCCTCGGCAGAAGGTCGCCGAAGACGCCTGTGTCCTTGCCTTTGAGGGCTCACCGGAGGCCGCCGCTTGGCTGCCCGACGAGGATGCCGAACGCCTCGTCGGCGCCCAGCCCTCCGGCAACGTTCCTCCCGCGGTTGCGCAGCAGTGGATGGGCGGCATCCTGCGCGGGCTGGACGACCTCCAGCCGGTGCTGGCCCAGGTGGCCGAGCACCGTGCGCAACGGCTCCTCGACGCTCACCTACGCGCCCGCGCCGGCACGGGCCGCGACGCGGAACGGTCACGCCGCGGCCTGACAGTCACCGCCCAACAACCCGTCGACGTCCTCAGCGTGCAGGTGCTCATGCCCGCCGGGGGCACCCCATGAGCACCCAGCCCGCCGGCACCCTCAGCACGGCCAGGCTGACGGCCATCCGGGTCGTCGGAGGCTTGTTGCCCAATGACGTCCTCACCGCGGTGCTGGCCGGCACTCTCGACGGCCTGAAGGGCAACGACTACCACCTCGGCTCCGAGACACCACGCGAGGCTGCCGCCCGCGCCTGGACCCATCTGCTCGCCACCTACCGACGCTTCCGAGACGACCTCGGCGCGCTCCCCGAGGGTGACCCGGCCGTGGCCGTCACCCGGGAACGCTGGCTGAGCCAGGTGCTGGGCGACCTCGACTACGGCCGGGTAGCCGCGACACCCGTCGGCGGTCTCACCGCAGGCGAAGGGACGGCCGCCAAGCAGTACCCGGTCAGCCACCTGTGGGGGAGCACCCCCATCCACCAGCTCGGCTGGGGCGTGCCCCTTGACACGCGCAGCCCCGGGGTCGCCGGTGCCGCGCGCGCACCGCATGCGATGGTCCAGGAGCTGCTCAACCGAACCGACGACCACCTGTGGGCGATCGTCACCAATGGCCGCATCCTCCGACTGCTGCGCGACTCAACGACGCTGACCGGATTCGCCTACGTCGAGTTCGACCTCGAGGCCATGTTCGACGGCGAGCTCTTCGCCGAGTTCGCGCTCCTCTTCCTGCTAGCCCATCAGTCCCGCGTCGAAGTTGCCGACGGCGCGGCTCCGAGCTCGTGCTGGCTGGAGCGATGGCGCACCACCGCCATCGGCCAAGGCGTGCGCGCGCTTACCCTGCTGCGCGACGGCGTCGAGACCGCCCTGGAAACCCTTGGCACCGGATTCCTCCAGCACCCTGCCAACACCCAGTTGCGTGACTCGCTCGCCGACGGCACCGTGCGGCTCTCCGATGTCCACGCAGCCCTGCTGCGGACCGTGTACCGCCTGCTGTTCTGGGCCGTCGCGGAGGACCGCGACGCCCTGCTCGCCCCAGGCGCCACTGCTGACCAGCGGGCCAGATACCAGGACTACTTCTCCTCCGCTCGCCTTCGCGACCTGGCGCTGAAGCGACACGGCAGCGGACACGACGACCTGTGGCAGGCCGCTACCTTCGTTCTCGACGCACTCGGTCAGTCCGACGGAGAGCCCCGCCTCGGACTGCCCGGCTTGGGCGGCCTGTTCAGCACCACAGCCACCGACGTGCTCGCCGGCTGCCGACTCCCCAACGGTGGCCTGCTCTCAGCGGTCCGGTCGCTGTCAGTGGTGCAACCCAAGGGCGAGCCGCGACGCGTGGTGGACTTCGCCCACCTCGGCCCCGAGGAGCTCGGCTCGGTCTACGAGTCGCTGCTGGAGCTCGTGCCCCGCTACGACCCGGTCAGCCACGCGTTCTCCCTGGAGACGCTGGCCGGTAACGACCGAAAGACGTCCGGCAGCTACTACACCCCCGCCGCGCTGGTCGAGCTCGTCCTCGACACCGCGCTCGACCCGGTGCTCGACGATGTCGAGAAGCACACCCGCACCCCAGAGGAGCGCACCGAGGCGCTCCTCGCGCTCAAGGTCTGCGACGCGGCTGTCGGATCGGCACATTTCCTGGTCGCCGCGGCCCGGCGGATCGCGCTGCGGGTCGCGGTGGCACGCACGGGCGAGCTCGACCCCACCCCGACCGACTACTCCGACGCACTCCATGACGTGGTCGGCAGCTGCCTATACGGCGTAGACATCAACCCGATGGCCGCCGACCTCGCCAAGGTCAGCCTCTGGCTCACCGCCATGACCCCCGGCAAGCCGCTGTCGTTCCTCGACCACCACATCAAGGTCGGCAATGGCCTCCTCGGCACCACCCCCGCGCTGTTGAGCGACGGCTTACCTGACGCCGCCTTCACGGCTCTCACTGGCGACGACAAGGCAGTAGCAACCCGATGGAAGAAGGCCAACAAGGCTGAGCGCGCCAACCGGGGCGGGGATGATCTCTTCGGCGAGAGCGCCGCCCACCTCGACCCGGCCCGCGCCCGTGCCGTCACCACCGAGGTCGACCAGGCCCTCCGGGCCGCTGCCACGCTCGATGAGGTCACGTTCGCCGCCCAGCGCTACGCGACCCTCGACGACGACCCCGAAACCCTGCGCCACCGGCTCGCAGCCGACGCGTGGTGCGCCGCCTTCCTCGGCGAGAAGACACCGGCGTCGGTGCCGATCACCACCGTTGTCGTCGACACCGTCGCCGCGGGCACCGCCGACGACACCGTGCTTGACGCCGTCCGCGCCATCGCCGCCCGGCACCGCCTCTTCCACTGGCACCTCGAGTTCCCCGAGGTGTTCCACGTCCCCGACGGCGGCCCTGTCGAGGACACCTACGGCTGGACGGGCGGATTTTCGGCCGTCCTGGGAAATCCGCCGTGGGAGAGGGTCAAGCTCCAGGAAGAGGAATTCTTCGCCACCCGTGCCGAGGACATCGCCGATGCCAGGAACGCCGCGGCCCGCAAGAAGGCGATCGCCGCCCTCGAGGGCAGCGAACGCCACGCCGTGTTCGTCGAGTTCAACGACACCAAGCGCCGCTCCGAGGCCGAGAGCCAGTTCCTGCGCACGAGCGGCCGGTACCCGCTCACCGGGGTTGGCGACGTGAACACCTACCAGGTGTTCGCCGAACACTTCCGTGCCGTTTTAGCCCCCAACGGGCGCAGCGGAATCATCACGCCCACCGGTCTGGCGACGGACGCGACCACGGCCCCGTTCTTCGCTGACACACTCAACAGCGCCCGGCTCGCAGCGTTCTACGACTTCGAGAACGAAGCGAAGATCTTCGCCGGCGTGCACAACCAATTTCGCTTCGCCGTCACCAGCATGTCCGGTGGTGAGACTCTTCGTGACGTCGCGCTGGCCTTCTACACGAGGTTCGTCCAGGACGTGCCTGCTCGCCGGTTTCGTGTCGCAGCCGACGAGATCAGGCTCCTCAACCCCAACACCGGAACCCTGCCGGTGTTCCGGTCCCGGGTGGACGCCGACATCACCCTTGGTTGTTACAAGAAGCACCCGGTCCTCATCCGAGACGGCGGCGAGAACCCCTGGAACTTGAGGTTCGTTCGGCTGCTCGACATGGCCAACGACAGCGGCCTGTTCATGACTGCCGACGACTGTGCCGCCTCAGGTGGGGACTACGACGGCTGGGCTTGGGAGACTGGGGACCGATCGCTGTTGCCGCTGTACGAGGCCAAGATGCTCTCGCACTGGAACAATCGTCACGCCACCTACGAGCACGCCACCCAGGCGCAACTCAACAAGGGCACGCTCCCGCGGCTCACTCCCGAGCAGCTCGACGGTCCGGAGACCGACGTGCTTGCCCGTTACTGGGTCGACGAGGACGCCGTCCTCCACTCGGCGCCGGCGTGGTGGGACCGGGACTGGCTGTTCGGGTGGCGCGACATCGCCCGGGCGAGCGACTCGCGGACTTTTGTGCCCAGCGCACTGCCGCTCTCTGCCGTGGGACATAAATTTCCGCTTGCTTTTCCCCTTGAGCCGGCCCATGGGCCGCTGCTCCAGGCGGTGTGGTCGTCGATGGTCTTCGACTACGTTGCCAGGCAGAAGCTCAGCGGCGCTGGCATGACCTACTTCATCGTGAAGCAACTGGCATGTCCCACTCCTGCGACCTTCACCGCGGATGTCTCGTGGGCGGACGCGACGCTGGCCGACTTTGTTCGGCCCCGGGTGCTGGAGCTGACCTACACCAGTCATCGGATGGCCGGGTACGCCCGCGACGCGCTCGTCCTGCCAGCTGGCGCGCCCGTCGGCGGGCCGTTTCGCTGGTTGCCCGAACGACGATCCCAGCTCATCGCAGAGCTCGAAGCCGCGATGCTCCACGTCTACGGTCTGTCCCGCGCCGAGGCCGAGCACGTGCTCGATTCGTTCTTCGTGGTGGCCAAGGTCGAGGAACGTGACCTGGGGGAGTACCGCACCAAGCGGCTCGTCCTGGCCGCCTACGACGCGCTCACGCGCGCGGCCGCCACCGGCGTGCCGTTCGTCTCCCCGCTCGACCCGCCACCCGGGGACGGCCCCCGTCACCCCGAGCGCCCGACTCCATCACGCATTGAGAGGCCCGCATGACTGAGAGCCCGGTCGACCCGCGGGTATCGCCCGAACCCGACGGCCCAGACCCGGACTGGCCTGTCCGAATCGTGCGCCGTATCCGGCACGCGATGGAGGAGCTCGTCCGGATGCCCGAGCCTGTGTCACAGGCCGAGCTGCAGGACGCCTGCGCCGCGCGCGAGCCGCTGACGGCTTGGGACGCCAGCCTCACCAACAGCGGCGCCGTCCGCGCCTGGACGAATCTCGGGTGGAACCTCACCACCAACGTCGAACACGCCGGCTGGCTGCACGCCACCCGTGACGGATTCCGAGCCACCGTCGAAGGACGGACAGCGCTCAGTGAACATCAAGACCCGCAGGACTTCTTCCAGACGTCAGTCGATGCCTACTACAAGTGGGACACCCTAAGGAAGGCTGCGCTGGAGCCTGCCGAGCAGCGATCGGCCGCGGTCACGCACGGAGGCAGTGGGTTTGTGCACGCCTCCAGCGCCTGTGCGCCAGTGCTCGCTGCGTGGCGCGGCGGAGACTCGGCACTCTCCCCGGGCCTCGAAGCATGGGGCTCCACTTCGGGCCGGTCGCTCCGCGACTTCTTGGTCGCGGAGCCGACCCCCGACGCGATCATGCGCGGACTGGCATCGGACACGGCACGAGTGCTGGCCGCGGAGATGTGGGTTCTCCTGGTGGGACCGCTCAGCGACATGATCGGGTCGACCAAGAGGAGCCGAGTCCGGGGATCGCTCCTGCGGACAGACGAGCTCCCGCCAGGTCTCCCATGGGAGATGTCCGCCCACCTCGAGCAGGGCTTCGTCCACGCAGGGCAGGGGTTGATCGCAACACCGTGGTTGATGCTGTCGTCGTTCGCACACCTGCTGGTGCACTGGCACGAGCAGCCGTCGGACGTGCGCGAGGCCCTCTGGGACGACCCGTGGGCCTTCCGCGACCTCGCCGGAGCGGCCCCAGGTGTCGACCCGCGTGTCGCGGCGCTGTTGTGCGTCGTGGTCCACCCGCAGTCCTTCACCACCGTGCTTCGCTCGGCTGATCGGGAAGCCATCGTCACCGCGCTCGGTGCCGAAGCGGATGCGCTGAGTGGAGACGTAGAGAAGGACCTCAAGGCGATCACGCTTCGCCTGCAGGCCGAGGCCGGTGGGGCAGCAGTGCGCTACGACCAAGCCCCCCTCCTTCAGGCGTGGAGTGACGCGGACGGCGGCCGCGCGTGGTTGGTCCGTGGCGAGGTCGACCAGCAGAACCGGGTGCCGACGTGGGTGCGTCAGGGGATCGTGTCGATCACGGTCGGCAAGCTGACTCAGCTGCCGAAGGAGCCGTCGCAGAAGTCCCTGGGTGACCTGGTGGACGAGCACTATGGCGACCTGCAAGTGGTCAAGCGAGAGGCGAAGAAGCGCGACGTCCTGTCCTTCGCCCTCGGGATGTCGGAGGGCGACCTCGTGGCGACCGTCGACGGTGGCGCGCTGCGGCTGGGGGTGGTGCAGGACGAACCAGCGCGGCTCCAGTCGATCGGCGGCATGACGCTGCTGACCCGCGCGGTGACCTGGTACCCGGACCTTGCGCCCGAGGTGAAGGCGCTGCCCGGCAGCATCCGCACGAGGGTGCGGTTCAAGGGCGAGGACGTCCTCGACCTGACCGACCTCGCCGGAGCGCTGGCCGAACTCCGGCCGGAGGACGAGGAAGCGGAGCGCCCTGACGACCTGGACGATCTCGATGGCCTCGAATCGACCACGGTGGTCGACTCAGATGAGACCAAGGACCAACCCGTAACTGTCGAGCCCGCTGCCCTGGCGTGCGACGAGGAGGCGCTAGCCACCCGCCTGCACCACGCAGACTCATCGTGGATCGCCGAGCTCCTGGTCAGCCTGAACGAGCGGCGCCAGGTGGTGCTCGAAGGTCCTCCGGGGACCGGCAAGACGTTCCTCGTGCAGGCCCTCATCGACGCGTGCGAACTGACGGACACGCAGTGGAGCATCGTCCAGTTCCACCCCACGTACTCGTACGAGGACTTCGTGGAGGGCTTCCGGCCCGTAACTAAGGGCGACGAGGCTGGCCAACTCACAGTGATGCCGGGGCCGCTGAAGCGCCTGGCAGAGGAGGCCGAGAAGGTCCCGAGCAAGCCGTATGTGCTGGTGATCGACGAGATCAACCGCGCCAACATCGCGAAAGTCTTCGGCGAGCTGTACTTCTTGCTGGAGTACCGAAACCGTCCGGTCGAGCTCTTGTACAGCGCGGGGGAGCAGTTCACTCTGCCGCCGAACCTGTTCATCATCGGAACGATGAACACCGCTGATCGGTCCATCGCGCTGCTTGACGCTGCGATGCGGCGCCGGTTCGTGTTCCTGTCGATGGGGTCGGAGGAGCCGGCGCTGGCCGGGATGCTGCACCGCTGGTGCGCGACCACCGGCCGCCCGACCGCCCTGGCCGACCTACGGGACCGCCTCAACGCCGAGATGGCCAAGCGTGGCCTAGACCCGGCTCTGGCGTTCGGGCCGTCGTACTTCATGCGGGACGGTGTCGAGACACCGGCGGCCCTCGATCGGCTGTGGCGGCGCGAGCTGCGTCCGATGCTTGTCGAGCACCACTACGGCAAACACCAGCAGGTCGATGCCTGGTACCCGTTCCCGGCATGGGCGCGCGACCTTGGGCTGGACGGGCTCATCGAGACGCCGATTGGTGAAGCCGGTGCCGACGCGCAGTGACCTGGAGCGCCTGTCCGAGGGACAGACGCTCTACCCGGTCGACCTCACCACCGCCGAGGCTACGGCGCTGAACACCTCGCAGCTGGTGAAGGTGATCCCCGACGAGCTGGGCTGGCGGGTGACCGCTGAGTACTGGGTCGGAGCCGTGGCGCGTGGCGACCTCGTGGTGCGGGTCGCGCCCAAGGTCGGAGCGGTGCAGGTGCTGCGGCTGCTCGCCATGTCAGACGGCGCAGCGGACCTTGCCGTCGATCACGAGCGGGTTGAGCTCGCGGACAACGCCGACCTGTCCGCCGTCCTTGCTCGGATGTTCGTGCTGGAGGCCGAGCACGCGCTCGCAGCAGGCCCGCTGCGGGGCTACCGCACCGAGGACCAGACGCTGCCCGTGCTGCGCGGCCGGGTGCGGCTGCGGGACCAGTACCTACGACGATTCGGCCAGCTGAGCCCGCTAGAGGTGACGGTGGACGAGTGGACCGTCGACACCGCGGAGAACCGGCTGATCCGGTCCGCCGCTTTGGCGTTGCTTGCCCTGCCCGGCCTGACGCCCGGGGCGGAGGCTGATCTGCGGCGGGTGAACCGGATGTTGGTCGAGGCTGAGCGCCTGGTGCCCGGCGCGGGACTACCGGCCTGGCAGCCGACGAGGTTGAACGCGCGTCTGCACGCGCTGCTGGGGCTGGCCGAGCTGACGCTGCGGCACGTGAGCGTGGAGAGCGCCGCCGGGGAGAGCGTCGTCCATGGCTTCCGCGTGAACATGGCGCACCTGTTCGAGCGCCTCGTGGCGCGGCTCCTCGCCGACATCGATCCGGCCTGGTCGGCGCAAGTCACGTTGCCGCTCGATCAGCGCGAGACCCTGGTGATCCGGCCCGACCTGGTGCGCGGCGACGGCACAGGGTGGAGCGGCGTCGCGGACACCAAGTACAAGGTCCTGGACGACGCCGGGAAGGTCTCGAACGCCGACATCTATCAGCTCGTCACCTACTGCGCGCGTCTCGGCCTCACGAGTGGGCACCTGATCTACGCCGACGGCGGGACCGCTCCGCCGCCTTACGAAGTGAGAGGTACCGACGCCGCCATCGCCGTCCACCGGGTAGACCTCACCGCCTCGCCGGAGGACTTGCGGGCCGAGGTGTCGGCGCTAGCGGCAACACTCGCCCCCAACGCAAGAACCGAGGCACTGAGGATGATGGAGAGCGCGTGAGCAGCGATGAGCCCGGGGAGACCAACGAGATTCGGCTTGTGGCCGACGAACGCGGCCTAGCTGTGTTCGGCGCGCCCAGCGCTATTGAGCAGTTCCTCGCCTCAGAGGGCTTGGTGGCCGCCGGTCCGGCGTCCGCGGGTCTAGGCGTGGCACGGCTCCGTGGACTGTTGTCGACAGGCTCTGCGACGGCGCAAGCCGGCTCAGAGATCGCTGCGGGCTCGGGTCGCTGGGTCAAGCTCAGCGAGGAGTCGGCCAAGGCGATGAAGAAGCACGGACTCAGGGAGAGCTCGAAGAGCGGCTTGCAGACCGGAGTGCTGAAGGGTGAGAAGGGGCAGATCAAGGGCTTCGTGGAATTCGTCCGTGGACCGGGCGCCGGGCTCACCAACCCGGCCATGCTCGCCGGTGCAGCCGGAGTCATGGCGCAGCTGGCCATGCAGCAGACGATGGACGAGATCACCGACTACCTGGAGCGCATCGACGCCAAGCTGGACGACGTCCTGCGTGCGCAACGTGACTCGGTGGTCTCGCGACTGGTGGGTGCGGGAATGGCGATCGACGAGGCCATGACGGTCAGCCGAGCACGGGGCAAGGTCGACGAGGTGACGTGGTCGAAGGTGCAGAACCTGTCGACGACCATCGCTGAGGTCCAGGGCTATGCGCTGGCCCAGCTCGACGCCCTGGCTGGCAAGCTCGAGTCCGCCGCGAAGGTGTCTGACATCGCGGACGCCACCGCAGCTGCGGCGGGCACGACTCAGGAGTGGCTTGCAGTGCTGGCGCGGACGTTCCAGCTGCAGGAGGGACTTGACGTCCTCGAACTGGACCGAGTGCTTGACGCGTCCCCGGGAGAGGTCGACGACCACCGGCGTGGGCTGGAAGAGGCTCGCCGCAAGCGGCTCACCGACATCGGCGTGGCCACCGAGCGGCTGCTCGTCCGCATCGTCGCCGCAGCCGGCACCGCCAACGAGAAGGTCCTGCTGCACCCGGCGGCATCGCCCCGCGCGGTGCGCGCCGGCGGACGGGTCAGCGGGGCGATCCTAGACTTCCATGGCCTACTCGGAGTCGAGACGCCGCACGCGGTGCTGGAGGAGCGCCGGTGGTCCTCCGCAGCCGGCGAGGTCCGAGCCCGGGCGATCGAGACGGGTTCCGAAGGCGTAGGCGCCGTCCGGCGCGGCGGTGGCGCTGCCTTGGGACGCGCCCGGGACGGTGCCGGCGGTGCACGTAGATCAGTGCAGGGGCTGCCTGGCAGGCTGAGGTCAGGCCGCGGTCGACCGGCTGGCGACGGCGAGGATGTCGAGGGCTGATGGCCTCGCCGGAGCGTCTGCAGTGCCCCTAGAGTTCCGGGCACGGCGTCGATGAAACCGCCGCAACTCGGCTCCGCCAGGAGGCCGCGGCGCTCGTAGTATCGCAGGGTCTCGACGATCACCCCCCGGCGCTCGCCACCTGACCACGGCGCAGCCCGGCCAAGTCGGCGCTCGTCGCCGCCTCCCCGGGCGGTTGAGCAGGCCCGCCAGTAACTCGGCGGACACCGGGGACACAGCGACTTCGAGTGCCACCTGAGCGTCCCCGACCCTCGAGACACCGAAGGCGAAACCTTCTGCGCGGACTCGGCTGACCAGGGACGCGTCGTCGCCGCGCGCAAAACCCGTCGACCAGCTGCCTGCACACCCATCACCACCCGGATCGGCAGCTCAGAGTGGAGGGACAGAGCGCGGCTGGCCGTCGGTGACCGGCCGGTCCGGACCGGCTCAGGCTGCGAGGTCGTCCTCGTCGTCGACGTCGAACTCGGGGAGGGCGCTCTCCCACTTCGAGAGCCGGCACGGCACCGCACCTTCGTCGTCACGGACCAAGAAGTCGGGGAGGCGCCGGTCCACGAGCCGCAGGGTTCGGTCGTCGGCGTCGGGGGTGAGGTGGCCGTACACGTTCTCGGTGGTGAGGCTGCTGCTGTGTCCGAGTCGGCGCTGCACGACGTAGCTCGGGACGCCGTCGCTGAGCAGCCAGGCGGCGTGGGTGTGCCGCAGGTCGTGGATACGGAGCCGGCTGGGCACCGGCTTGCCGGCGACCTTCACGGCTGGCCGGAAGTAGCGGTTGTAGAAGTTGCCGTGGTGAAGGGGGCCGCCTTCGACCATCGTGAACACGTGCTCGTCGTCGGCCTTGCCGTCCACGAGGGGTCGCAGCACCTCCACCAGCTTGGGGGAGAGCGTGATCCGACGGACCGACGACTTCGTCTTGGGGCGGCCCAGCTTCCACTTCTTGCGTGCCCACTTCAGCACCACGCGGATGTCGACGTAGGGCCGGTCGACGTCCAGGTGCAGGTGGCGTACGAGGAGCCCGGCCGCCTCGCCGAAGCGGGCGCCGGTGCCGACCAGGAAGTCGAGCAGCGGGCGGAAGTGGTCGTCCATCGCGGCGCGGAGCGCGACGTAGGCCGCCGCGTCCTGGAGGAAGAACATCTCGCGGCGGTCCTGCTTGGGCAGCCGGATCTCACGTGCCGGGTTGATCTCGAGCAGGGCCGGGCGTTCGTCGACCGCGAACTGGAGGACCTGCTTCAGCACGGTGTGGACGTTGCGGATGAACTTGATGCTCAGCTTGGAGTCCTTGATGGGCCGCTGAGCGTTGTTGCGCCGGGGCTTGGCCAGCATCTGCCTGACCCAGTCGTCGACGTAGACGGTGCCGGGGACGGCGTCGGCGGCTCGGAGCGGCTCGGCGCGCTGGATCAGGCCGAGGTCGATCTCGCGGAAGAACGGCAGCAGGTGGTTCTGGCCGTACTGCTCGTAGAGGTCGTGGGTCGACTCCTCGAGGTGGCGCTGGCTGTTGAGCCAGCGCTGCCACAGGTGCGCGAACGTGACGCCGACTCTCGGGTTGTACCGGTCCCCGACGCCTGTGCTGGACCCCAGCACGCCGGCAACCGCCTGCACCGCCGTCGACGTCTCCGCAGGCCTGGACAACGGCCGGCGACCGAGCAGCTCCATCAGCGCCTCCTCGCTCGGGTTGCGCACGTAGGCCACGGCACGGGGCAGGCTGCTGGCCCGGGCGAGCTGGCGGAAGAGCTCAGCCTGGTCGCGGGTGCCGAAGGGCTCGAAGGACTTCTTGGGGCCGGTCTGGTTCTGGTTGCGCCAGTAGACCCGGTGCTGCTGGCCGCGCTTCTCGATCCACATGATGGTTACTCCGGTCGGTTGGTTGTGCTGACCGGCTCCACCGTGCTGAGGGTCCGACTGGGTGCAATCGACCCCGTCACTGCCCCCCAATTTGTTCGAGGTGCCCCCCGCCGTGCCCCCCAGCTGGGGGGCACGGCGCAAATGAGTCGAGCCCCTGACCGCGTTTCCGCTGATCAGGGGCTCGACACCACTGGGGTGAGTAACGGGACTTGAACCCGCGACATCCGCCACCACAAGGCGGCGCTCTACCAGCTGAGCTATACCCACCAGGTCGATCCGGGCTGAGCCCAGAACGAAGAGGAGTGTAGTCCGATCAGGCGCCGGTCCTCGAATCGGGGTCCGAGATGCCGGTGAGGGCTCCGCCGTGGACCTCGGCGATGGCGCGGGCCGCGGTCGAGTCGGGCCCGGGGGAGGGCACGAAGACGGCCTCGCGGTAGTAGCGCAGCTCCTCGATGCTCTCCTGGATGTCGGCGAGGGCGCGGTGGTTGCCGCGCTTGGCCGGAGCGGCGTAGTAGGCCTTGGGGAACCAGCGGCGCGAGAGCTCCTTGATGGAGGACACGTCGACGATCCGGTAGTGCAGGAAGGCGTCGAGGTCGGCCATGTCGCGGGAGATGAAGAGCCGGTCGGTGCCGACCGTGTTGCCGGCGAGCGGCGGGCGCGAGCCGTCGGGGCAGTGCTCCTGGACGTAGGCCAGCACCTGCTCCTCGGCCTCCGCGAGGGTGATCCCTCCCTCGAGCTCCTCGAGCAGCCCGGACTTCTCGTGCATGTCGCGCACGAAGTCGATCATCTGCTCCAACGCCTCGGCGGGGGGCTTGATGATCAGGTCGATGCCGTCGCCGAGCACGTTGAGGTCGAAGTCCGTGACGAGCGCCGCCACCTCGATCAGGGCGTCCGCTCCCAGGTCGAGTCCGGTCATCTCGCAGTCGATCCACACCAGTCGGTCAGTCACGAGAGGTCACCTTAGACCTGTCGGGGAAGGACCTTCGCCTCTCCGTCCCTCCCCGGGGGCGGCCTAGCGTCGAAGACGTGAGGGAATGGCTCGGACTGCTGGCGCGCCTGGTCACCGGAGGCGTGTGGATCGCCGCCGGTGCGGTGAAGCTCCCCGACCCCTACGCCAGCGTGCAGGCCGTGCGCGCCTACGAGATCCTCCCGGCCTCCACGGCGCGGACCGTGGGCCACCTCCTGCCGGTCGTCGAGATCGTCCTCGGGGTGGCCCTGGTCCTGGGGCTCCTCACCCGGGGGGCGGCGGTCGTGTCCGCGCTCCTCTTCCTGGTGTTCATCGCCGGCATCGTGTCGGTCTGGGCGCGTGGGCTGGAGATCGACTGCGGCTGCTTCGGCGGTGGGGGCTACGACCCCGACGCCACCTCCAGCTATCCGTGGGAGATCGCGCGGGATGCGGCGCTGCTCGCCCTGTCCGGCTACCTCGCCTGGCTGCGCGCCTCCCGCCTGGCGCTCGACAACCTGTTGTTCCGTCGTACGACCGTGACCACCGAAGGATCGTGATGTCCATGTCCACCAAGACCCGAGCACCACAGGAGCGACGCAGCAATGCGCTGGCCGTGGGAGGGGTCGTGGTGGCGATGATCCTGGTCATCGGGGCCGGCTTCCTGGTCAACAGGCTGCGCGACTCGTCCCAGGACATCGCGGCGGCACCTGCGGGGTCCACCGAGCACGGTGTCGCGATCGGCGACCCCGACGCTCCGCACCAGGTCGTGATCTACGAGGACTTCCTCTGCCCCTACTGCGGCCAGCTCGAGGCGGCCTCCGGCGACGAGCTGGCCAGGCTGGCCGACGAGGGCAAGGTCTACGTCGACTACCGGCCCTTCGACCTGCTGCGGACCGACTACTCCGTCGATGCCGCCAACGCCTTCGCGGTGGTCCTCGACGTCTCCGGGCCCGAGGTCGCCAAGACCTTCCACGACGAGCTCTACGCCGACCAGCCGGCCGAGGGCGGCCCCTACCCGGATGCCGACTGGCTCGTCGCCAAGGCCGTCGAGGCGGGCGCGACCGAGGACGACGTGCGCCCCGGCATCGAGGACGGCGCCCAGGAGCAGTGGGTCACCGACGCGACGAGCGCGGCGGCCGACGCGGGTGTCAACAGCACCCCGACGGTGCTGCTCGACGGGCGGTTCTTCCAGGACGGACGCACCATGCAGGAGATCGTGGACAACCTGGTGGCGGCGCTCGAGTGATGGCCTGGCAGCATCCTCAGGATGAGCCTGAACGACTTCATCGCCGGTCTGCCCAAGGCGGAGCTGCACGTGCACCACGTCGGCTCCGCGTCCCCCCGCATCGTCAGTGAGCTGGCCGCACGCCACCCGGGGCGGGTGCCGTCGGACCTCGACGAGCTGCGCTCGTTCTACGAGTTCCGCGACTTCGCCCACTTCGTCGAGGTCTACCTCGCGGTCGTCGACCTGATCCGCACCCCGGAGGACCTGCGCTACCTCACCTACGAGATCGCTCGCGAGATGGCCCAGGGGCAGTCGCTGCGCTACGCGGAGCTGACCTGTACGCCGTACACGTCGGTCGCCGCAGGCATCCCCATCGAGGCCTACACCGAGGTCCTGGAGGACGCGCGCCACGCGGCGGAGCGTGACTTCGGGCTGGTCCTGCGCTGGATCTACGACATCCCTGGCGAGTCGGGACTGCCCGCCGCCGACGACACGCTGCGCTATGCGCTGGACCACCGGACGGAGGGGCTGGTCGGCTTCGGGCTGGGCGGGCCCGAGATCGGGGTGCCGCGCCCGCAGTTCCAGCCGCACTTCGACGCCGCCCGCGCCGCGGGCCTGCGCTCGGTGCCGCACGCGGGGGAGACCACCGGGCCCGAGACGATCTGGCACGCGATCCGGCTCCTCGGTGCCGAGCGCATCGGTCACGGCACGTCCGCGGCCGCCGACCCGGCCCTGCTCGCGCACCTGGCCGAGCACCGGATCCCCCTCGAGGTCTGTCCCTCGTCCAACGTCGCGACCCGGGCGGTCGCGACCTTGGCCGAGCACCCGCTCAAGGCGTTCGTCGACGCCGGGGTGGTCGTCACGATCAACTCCGACGACCCGCCGATGTTCGCGACCGACCTCAACCGCGAGTACGCGATCGCCGCCGACCTGCTCGGGCTCGACGAGGACGGGGTGGCCGACCTGGCCCGCACGGCGATCGACGTGTCGTTCGCCCCCGACGACGTCAAGGCGTCGGTGCGCGCCGAGATCGACGCCTACGTGGCAGGCACGACCTCGTAAGGACCCTCGTAGAGACCCTCGTAGGGACGCAGAGGGCCCCGCACTCTCATACAGCGCGGGGCCAGTGCTGTTCTATCCGTCGGTCGGCTCGGTGGTCGGGAGGCTCGCCGGGGTCCACACGAAGTGCTCGTGGGTCCCGGCGAAGTGCGACAGCATCCGACCGGGCAGGAGGGCCTCGGTGTCCGGGCTGTCCGACGAAGGTCGGACCTGGCTGGCGTGGCACTGGATGGCGGCCGCCTTGGTCTCGCGAAGCTCGTCACTGAGGGGGAGGCAGACCATCTCCTCCCACGGCGCCTCGTCAGCGGTGTGCCGCTGCCAGAACCACACGGGGTACTCCAGCAGGTGGGCCCCCGAGCGCTCGGCCGCGACACGCGCCGCTCGACCCGCCGCATCGTGGTCGGGATGGCCGTCGCGGCTCCAGGGTGCGACGAGCAGCGTGTGCTCGGCCTCGCCCAGCAGGTCGGTGAGGGAGTCCGCGATGGCCCTCTCGGCCTCGGCGACCTGGCCGTCGAGCGCGCCGAGGAACACCAGGGGCGTGTCGGGGGCCAGCCGGGCCAGGGCGTTCTCCATCTCGGCCAGCCGGAGCGTGGCGAGGGCGTGCCGGCTCGATCCCGGCGCGCCCTGGTGCGACGCCTCGCCGGCGGTGAGGAGGACGACGTACACCCGGAGGCCCGCGGCGTGCGCGGCCGCGATGAGCCCGCCGGCGCCGAGGCTCTCGTCGTCGGGGTGGGCGGAGACGACGACCAGGCGCGACCAGGCCTGTGCAGGGTCGAGGAGGTCGATCCTCGGCACGGCTCCGTAGGCGGGGTGGGCACGCCAGTCGGCGGCCGTCATCAGGGGTTCCCGCACGAGGTCAACCTACGAATCAGGGTCGGATGACGCTTCCTCCGCCTGGGTGAAATATCCTGTCCCCATGGCAGAGCACGCGGGACCGATCAGGGTGGCGATCGTCAACGACTACGAGATCGTGGTCGCGGGCGTGGCGGCGATGCTCGACCCCTTCTCCGAGCGGGTCTCGGTGGTCGAGCTGGACGCCGGGATGTCGGTGTCCCAGGACGTCGACGTCATCCTCTACGACACCTTCGGTCAGGTGCAGGGTGACGGGGTCGACCTCGAGGACCTCGTGCACGGCGGGCGGGCCAAGGTCGTCATCTACAGCTGGAACGTGCAGCCCGAGCTCGTCGACCGCTCGATCGCCAAGGGTGCCCGCGGCTACGTGTCGAAGGCCTTCACGGCCGAGGAGGTCGTCGCGGCCGTCGAGGCCGTGTGCGGAGGCGACGTCGTGCGTCCCGGGCCGCCGGCCGCCGAGGCTCGAGACGCCGGCGCCTGGCCTGGTCGTGAGCACGGGCTGAGTGCCCGCGAGGCCGAGGTCATCGCCCTGATCACCCAGGGGCTCTCCAACCAGGAGATCGCCGACCGGTCCTACCTGAGCATCAACTCGGTCAAGACCTACGTGCGCACCGCCTACCGCAAGATCGACGTCACGCGGCGCTCGCAGGCCGTGGTCTGGGGCATGACCCACGGGTTCTCACCCGACCGGCTCCGGATCCTGGATCCGGCCGGGGAGTAGCGGACCGGGTCAGTCGCGCAGGCGCGAGGCCACCCGACCGGCGCGCTGACGCCGCAGTCGTCGTACGACGAGCGGGTCCAGCTCGAGCGCCTCGGGCTGCTCGATGATCCAGTTCAGACGGTTGTAGTAGTGGGCCATCGTCAGGCCGAACCGCTCACGGGTCTGGGTCTCCTTGGCCTCCGGGAACTTCCACCAGTGCCGCTCGAAGGCGAGGATCTCTCGGTCCTCGGCAGTGAGAGTGTGAGCCATGGTCACGAGGTTATGAGCACTGCTCCGCGCCTGAATCGCCAGATGTGGGTAGGGCTGGGTGACCGGGGTGAGAGTCAGGACACATGGGCCTGCCCCGACGCAAGCACCGCCCGCCCCGGGGGGAGGGGCGGGCGGTGCGCGGGGGATGGATCAGGTCAGTGCTGAGGTCACTGATCAGGTCACTTGTCAGGGGTTGGTGAAGAGCAACCGGTTGGGCGAGCCGTTGGCGCCGGTGACGACGCCGGTGGTGCTGTTGGCGATCAGCGTGCTGGCCACCGTCGCGGGCGAGGCCGACGGCGACGCCTGGAGGATCAGCGCCGCGGCACCCGCGACGTGCGGGGAGGCCATCGACGTGCCCGAGATCGTGTTGGTCGCCGTCGTGGACCCGATCCAGGCCGAGGTGATGGAGCTGCCGGGCGCGAAGATGTCCACGCACGAGCCGTAGTTGCTGAAGCTCGAGCGCGCGTCGGTGCTGGTGGTGGCCCCGACCGTGATCGCGTTGGTCGCCCGCGACGGGGAGACGTTGCACGCGTTCTGGTTCTCGTTGCCGGCGGCGACGACGACGGTGACGCCGGCGGAGACCATGCGCTGGACGGCGGCGTCCGTGGCGGCGTCGGCGGGACCGCCGAGGCTCATGTTGGCGACGCGGGCGCCGCCGGTCTGGCCGGCCACCCAGTCCATGCCGGCGATGACGCCGGAGTTGGCACCGCTGCCCTGGCAGTCGAGGACCCGCACGGGGACGAGCGTGACGCTCTTGGCGATGCCGTAGCGGGTGCCGCCGACGGTGCCCGCCACGTGGGTGCCGTGGCCGTTGCAGTCGGTGGTGCCACGGCCGTCGTTGATCGCGGTGGCGCCGGCGGCCACGCGACCGGTGAACTCGCTGTGCGATCCGTTGATGCCGGTGTCGATGACGAAGACCCGGACGCCGGAGCCGGTGAGGGAGTAGGTGTAGGTCCCGTTGGTCGGGCGAGCACGCTGGTCGCTGCGGTCCAGGCCCCACGTGGCGCCGGTCTGCGTGGCCTCGATGCTGACGCGACCGTCCTCCTGGACGAACGCGACGTCAGGGTCGCTGCGGACCTCGGCCAGCTCGGCGTCGGAGAGAGCAGCGGCATAGCCGCCGATGTTGGTGTAGACGCGCTTGATCTCCGCGCCGTCCTTGCGAGCGTCCGCACGCGAGTCGGTGGCCTCGGCCCGCGTGGTGTCGCGGTCGAAGACCACGATGTAGCGCCCGTCGATGGCCTCCGCGGCCTGCACGAGCGGGGCCTGGGTGTCGCCGGCCTGGGGGGCGGGGGCAGCGGTGGCCGACACCCCGGGGACGGCGGCAGCGCCGCCGAGGGCGACGACGAAGGCCGCCGCACCGATCCTGGTCTTGCTCAACATCTACGTGTTCCTCCTCGGACCTTGTGGGTCCTGAGTCCGACACCGTCCCGAGAGCGGACAGCGAGCGACCTGGTTGTCGCTGAGGAGGACTCTCGCCCGGAGGAGCCGCACCGCGGTAGCGGGGAAACCCTCGACCATCCTCTGGCGCCCCTCGCCAGAGCTCCAAGGAGTTCCCAAGGTGTCGAGCGGATGGTGATCCCCACTTCGTACCCCTCCGGCTCCGGCCGCCAACGAGATGGGCTAGTCATGCGCCGCATCGTCAAGAAACTCACGGGCGCTACGCCGCCCGTGCGCAAGAGCAGAGTCGCGGCAGCCGCGTGCCTCGCGGTTGTCGTGAGCCTCGTCCTTCCTGGGGCGTCGACGTCGGCAGAGGCTGCAGTGGCTGCGCCCACGGTGGGCCAGGGCTTCGTCGTCACCCCCTCGGACCTGGCCTACATCCTCAAGCAGATCAAGATCGCCGAGGCGCATGTCGCCAACACCACGTCGGCGACGGGTCCGTGCGGCGCACTGGTCGGCACCGGTCCCCACCAGCTCTCGAGCCCGTTGCTCTCGTTCGGGCTGCGCACGGTCGACGGTTCCTGCAACAACCTCGTGCCGGGCCGGGAACGCATCGGCGCCGCCGACGAGCTGTTCCCGCGCCTGGCGACCGCCGACTTCAAGGCTGCGGGCCCCGTCCCCGCCGGCTTCGGACCTCCAGGAACGACGACCTATGCCCAGACCAAAGGCAACGTCTTCGACACCGAGCCCCGCATCGTCAGCAACCTGATCGTGGACCAGACCTCGACCAACCCGGCTGCCGTCGCGGCTGCCGGCTTCCCGGTCCGGACCCAGGGCAACCCGGGGGTCGTGCCGTGCACGACTGACCCCGACCCCCTGGCCGACCCCGTCGTGGTCGAGGTCCCGCTCGGGTGCACGCCGTCGCACCAGACGCTCTTCATCCCCAACGTGACCACCGACGTCGGACTCTCGCCGCCGTACAACTCGCTGTTCACCCTCTTCGGCCAGTTCTTCGACCACGGCGTGGACCAGACCGTCAAGGGCGGCAGCGGCACGGTGTTCGTGCCCCTCAAGGACGACGACCCGCTTGTTGCCGGCCCCAACCACGTGTTCGGTGACGCCGACGACCTCAATCCCAACCTGCGGTTCATGGTGCTCACCCGGGGCAAGAACCAGCCCGGTGCTGACGGTGTCGTCGGCGACAACCCCGCGACGCCCATCGACGAGAGCGCCGACGACGTCCGCGACACCAAGAACACGGACTCGCCCTGGGTCGACCAGAGCCAGACCTACAGCTCGCACGCCTCGCACCAGGCCTTCCTGCGCGAGTACGTCAACAACTCGGCGGGTCGTCCGGTCTCCACCGGCAAGCTGCTGGGCGGCGTCTTCGCCGGTGACGGCGTGGACACGGGCATGGCGACGTGGGCCACGACCAAGGCACAGGCAGCGGACCTGCTCGGGCTGCTGCTCGTCGATGCGGACGTGACCAACATCCCCATGCTGGCCGTGGACCCTTACGGCAACTTCATCCCCGGCCCCGCACGCGGACTGCCGCAGTACGTCACCGAGACCGGTCTGGTCGAGGGCGACACCTCCGCTCCCGTGCCCGTCCCCTCGAACGTGAGGTACTTCGACACCCCGTTCCTGACCGACATCGCGCACAGCGCCGCACCGACCGCTGCGGGACCTGACAGCAACGACACGGCCGGCAACAGCCTGGACACGCCGTCGCCCGCAGGGACGTACGACGACGAGCTGCTCGATGCGCACTTCATCGCCGGTGACGGCCGGGTCAACGAGAACATCGGCCTGACCGCGATCCACCAGGTCTTCCACTCCGAGCACGACCGGCTCATCGACGACATCAAGAACACGCTGACCAACGACACCTCGGTGAGCGGCGTGGCCGCGTTGGCCCAGTGGAAGCTCGACACCGGTGCTCCGGATGCCGTCAACGGCGCCTGGAACGGGGAGCGCCTCTTCCAGGCGGCCCGGTTCGTCACCGAGATGGAGTACCAGCACCTGGTCTTCGAGGAGTTCGCCCGGAAGGTGCAGCCCGCGATCAACCCCTTCGAGCCGTTCGCCTTCACCCAGCCCGACCTCAACCCGGCTGTCCGGGCCGAGTTCGCGCACGCCGTCTACCGATTCGGTCACTCCATGCTGACCGAGACGATCTCCCGGCGGAACGCCGATGGCACCGACAACGACATCTCGTTGCTGGACGGGTTCCTCAACCCGGCGTCCTACACCGACGGTGGGACCGCCGGCACGCTCAACCCGCAGGAGGCCGCGGGCAGCATCATCATGGGCATGTCGGACCAGATCGGCAACGAGCTCGACGAGTTCGTGACCGAGACGCTGCGCAACAACCTGCTGGGACTGCCCCTCGACCTCGCGACGATCAACATGACACGTGCTCGGTCCGAGGGCGTCCCGCCGCTCAACGTCTTCCGCCGGGAGGTGTTCGGCGCGACCAACGACGGACAGCTACGTCCGTACTCCAGCTGGGTGGACTTCGGGGAGAACCTCAAGCACCCGGCATCGCTGGTCAACTTCGTCGCGGCCTACGGTCAGCACCCGACCATCCTGACCGACGTCGGTCCGGACGGTGAGCTGATCGACGACCCGACCACGGTCGAGGACGAGACCGCCGACAACGGTCCCGCCACCCTGGCCTCGAGGCGCACCGCCGCGAGGCGACTCGTCAACCCCGTGCTCGGCGAGCTTCACATCCCGGGGGACGCCGCGCAGTTCATGAACAGCGTCGGCGCCTGGAGCAACGACGGGACCCGGTCGATCACCGGTCTCGACAACGTCGACCTGTGGGTGGGTGGTCTCGCTGAGATCACTACTCCCTTCGGTGGCCTCCTCGGCACCACGTTCAACTACGTGTTCGAGAACCAGATGACCGACCTCCAGAACGGGGACCGGCTCTACTACCTGGCCCGCACTCCGGGCATGAACCTGCGCACGCAGCTGGAGGGCAACTCGTTCGCCGAGCTGATGATGCGCAACACCTCGGGCACGAACACCTTGAAGGCCGACTCGTTCGCCACGGCCGACTGCAAGTTCCAGCTGGGCAACCTGGCCGGCACGCCGGCCGGGTTCACCGCCTCCGGCAACACCGTGGTCGACGACCCCTCGACGGAGTGCGCCGAGAACCTCGTTCTCCTGCGCAAGCCGGACGGCACCATCCAGTACCGCCAGTTCAACTCCGTCGACCCTCCCGGCATCAACGGCCAGAGCGTCTACAACGGCACCGACGGTCCCGACCGCGTCTGGGGCGGCAACGACAACGACACCTTCTGGGGAGGCCCCGGAAGCGACGTGATCGAAGGTGGCGGAGGAGCCGACGTCGCCCTGGGCGGCCTGGGAGACGACATCATCACGGACCTGGCAGGCGACGACGTGCCCAAGGGCGGTCCCGGCAACGACGCGATCGACGCCGGTCCTGGTCTGGACATCGTCATGGGAGGCGAGGGCAAGGACTTCACCAACGGTGGAGCCAACGCCAACGAGACCTTCGGTGGTGACGGTGACGACTTCATCTACCTCGGGCAGAGCCTCGACGCCGCCTTCGGCGACAGCGGCAACGACTGGGAGGAGGGTGGTGACCAGCCGGACCTCATGCAGGGGGACAGTGGCAACCTGTTCTTCCTGGACGACTCGCAGAAGCCCGGCTCCGACATCCTGATCGGACAGGGTGGTGACGACGACTACGACATGGAAGGTGGCGACGACATCGGCGTCGGCGGTTCCGGCATCGAGAAGGTCGCAGGCGCGTCCGGCTTCGACTGGGAGATCGGTCAAGGCGAGCCCCAGGCCCAGGACATGGACCTGGCCCTGCCGATTCCTCCCCTGGGAATCCTCCAGGTGGGTGTCCGCGACAAGTTCAACGAGGTCGAGGCCCTGTCGGGCTGGAAGTTCGACGACACCCTGCGCGGCGACGACATCGTGCCGAGCGGAGTCGGTGGAGCCGGCTTCATCGGCTGCGACGTGCTGGACCAGGCGGGTCTGGACCGGATCAGCGGTCTCGACGCCCTGGTGCCGCCACTGGCCACTCCGCTCGAGACGGTCGTGACGCAGTCGGCATCGCAGGACTGCCCGATCCTCACCGGACCCAACGTGTGGGGTGACGGCAACATCCTGCTCGGCGGCGCCGGGAGCGATCTGATCGAGGGTCGAGGAGCCGACGACGTCATCGACGGCGACGCCTACCTCAGTGTCCGGCTGAGCGTGCGCACCAATCCCAGCGACCCGGCCTCCGAGATCGGGAGTGCCAGCATCGAGGGTTCGCTGCAGAGCGCGATGACCAGTCAGTACCTGCGCACCAGCACCGGCGCCCTCACGGGCCCGACACTGCAGCAGGCGGTCTTCGCAGGCACTGTCGACCCCGGCAACATCGTGGCGGTCCGTGAGGTCCTGGTCGGCTCGGGCGGGACGGACACAGCAGTGTTCTCCGGTCCTCGTGCGGACTACGACGTCACCTTCGGCCCCGATGCGATCACCGTGACGCACGCCCGCGGCACGGCGACTGACGGCCAGGACCGCGTCAGTCGCGTCGAGCGCCTCCAGTTCAGCGACGAGGTCGTCAACGTGTCGGCGCCGGCAGCCCCGGTGATCGGCGTCGCGACGGCCGGCAACGCCTCGGCAACCGTCAACTGGACCGCTCCGGTCGCCGACGGCTCCCCGGCGGTCACCGGCTACGAGATCGTGATCAGCGACGGCACCGTCATCACGGGCATCGCCAGCACGGCCACCAGCCGGGTGGTCAACGGGCTGACCAACGGGACGGCGTACACCTTCCGGGTGCGGGCCAGCAACGTGATCGGCACCGGTCCGCTCTCGGATCCGTCCAACTCGGTGACCCCGACGGCTCCCGTCGGACCTCAGATCACCAGCCGGACGCCGGGTGTGAACGAGACCGGGGTGGCAGTCAACAGCAACGTCGACGCCATCTTCGACGTGCCGATGGCCGCTGCCGGCTTCACCACTGGAACGGTGGTGCTGCGCAACCCGGCCGGGGCGATCATCGCCGCGACGGTCAACTACAACGGTGCCGCCCGACGGATGAGGCTCAACCCCAACGCCAACCTGGCGGCTGGGACGGTCTACACGATCACCCTCACCGGTGGGCCGTCGGCGATCAGGAGCCTGACGGGCATCCCGTTCACCACGACGAGCTGGAGCTTCACCACGCTCGCCCCACCGGCGCCCACCGTGGCGTCGTCCACACCGGTGCCGAACGCGACCAACGTGGCGAGGGGCGCCAACCTGGTGGTCAACTTCAGCCCGGCGGTCATCGGAGTCAGTGGCACGACGTTCGTGCTCACCGACGCCACGACCAACGCGGTGATCCCGGGTGTGCTCACCACTGCGGCGATCGCGGCCGGCACCCGGGCCACGTTGAACCCGAACGGCGCCCTGGCCCGGAACACGCTCTACCGGGTCACCCTCACCGGCGGGCCGGCAGCCATCCGGTCGGCCGCGGCGGGCACCCCGTTCGTCTCCACCAGCTGGACGTTCACCAGCGCACCATGACGGACCGCCACCCTCCAGGTGGCTGACCGATGAGACCCAGGACACCCCGGCCGCCCTGCCCGGGGTGTCCTGGCGTTCGTGCTGAGCGGCCTGCCAGGGCCGGGGTGCCCCCGACAGGATTCGAACCTGTGACCGGCGGATTAGAAGGCCGCTGCTCTATCCAGCTGAGCTACGGAGGCGGAGGATCGGACGTGCGGCCGGAAACCACCGGGGGCCACCCCACGCGACTTCCGCCCATCTCCCGATCCGCGGTCAGTATGCCGCAGCCGCCACTCGCGTGCTGCGGGCGGTCGGGAAGCGGCCGGCGTCAGTCGAGCGGGAAGACCCAGTCGTCCAACGCATTCGGGCCGCCCATCTCCTCGAGCACGTCACAGCTGCCGCGAGTGGAGCAGCGGAGCAGGTTGTTGCGGTCCCCGTCTCGGGCGACGAGCAGCAGGGCGGTCTCGGACTCGAAGCCCACGACGTGGGAGAAGACCATGCCGCCGACGTCGAGACCCACTGGAGGGGTCGATGCGTCGCTGGGCTCCACCACCGGTCCGGAGCTCGCGGTGTAGGCCACGACCTGGCCCGACGGCGACCAGGAGGCCGGCTCGGTCGGGTCCGGCATCGTGAGCTCCCGACCACCCTCGAATGCACCGAGCTCGTTGACCTCGCCCAGGACGCGTTCGGTGGAGGAGCCGTAGTCCCCGGAAACGGCGAGGACACCCTGGGTGCCGACCTGGACGATCTCGCCCGGCGCCCCCCTGACGGCCGTAGGCTCTGCGCTCCGAGGATCCCAGACGAAGCTGCGGTCGCGTTCGTTGTAGAAGACGCGGCCCGCGGTGTCGAAGCCCAGGATCTGGACGGTCCCCGACTCGCAACACGATCCCGGCACCGCGAGGTCGATGACGCCGACCTCGGTGCCCCGCGCCAGGTCGTGGGTCGTGAGACGCGTGGTCGTCGGGTCCGGGTGACTCATGGCGAGCACCTGTGAGCCGTCGAGGCTCAGGGCGACGACGGAGTCGTCGAGGAACGGCAGCGGCACCAGCTCGTTCCCGTCCAGCATCCACGAGCGCGCCACACCGTCGCCTGCCTGGCTGGAGTAGGTGTCGGTGACGACCACGGAGTCGCCGGCCCAGCGGAGCTGGTCGGCCGTGGTGGCTGCCGAGGAGGAAGCACGGTGCAGGACGCCGTCCTGGATGTAGGGAATGGTCGGTCCTTCGCCCGTGGACCCACCGGTCTGACCGGCCGGCGGAGCCTCGGAGCCTGTGAGCCACCCGCTCCCGACACTGATGCCGACCATCACCACTGCCACCGCAGCAATCATGGCCACTGCAGCAAGCGGAGCCACGCGGCGGCGCGGCCGTGCGGACAGCCCGAGCAGCGCCTCGGGGACCGGAGGGTGCGGGGTCGACTCCACCCGCTCCTTGAAGAGCGACCTGAGGTCGTGCTCGATCGGATCACGCATCGCGGTTCCTCTCGTTGCCGTCGGTGGCCCCGGCGGGCATGCGCGCCCTCAGCTTGCCGAGCGCGACATGGGCGTATGACTTGACCGAACCTGTCGAGATGCCCAGGACATCGGCGATCTCCACCTCCTTGAGGTCCTCGTAGTAGCGAAGGACCAGCACGGCCCGCTCGCGCGGGGAGAGCATCATCAGCTGCTGCCACAGGTCGAGCCGCTCGCCGGGGTCCGCCGAGCACGACGGCTCGGTCCGGACCAGCAGGAGCCGAGCCTTCGCCGAGCGACGGCTGTCGCGCCGTCGTGCATCGATGAAGACGTTGAACATCATGCGCCGGACGTAGGCCTCCGGCACCTCCGCACGAGACACCCGGTCCCAGCGCGGGTAGGCCTTGGTCAGGGTCTCCTGCACGAGGTCCGCCCCGAGGTCCGGGCTGCCGGTCAGGAGGTGCGCGGTCCGCACGAGCGTCGTCCATCGAGCCACCACGAACTCCTCGAACGTCGGCGGATCTGACCTGTCGTCGTCGTTCACACCATCACCCTCTCGACCCCTTGACGTCACGGCCGCTGCAGAAGGTTGTGGCTGACCCTAGGACGCTGCGGCTCGGAACGGCTCGAGTGTCACGCCCGCGTCGAGGAACACGACGGGAAGCTCCTCGTCCCAGTAGTCCTGCTGGACGATGGAGCGGATCTGGTCGCCGGTGAGTGGGGGCTCGCGGCGAGTGACGTAGGTGCCCACTCCTGGGCGCGTGATGCTGTTGGTGGCCACGACCACCACACGGACGCCGTCGACCCGCACGAGCTCGGCGACGCTGCGGATGTCCCCGGGGGTCTTGTCGCCGGTGAGCACGTAGGACGTGAGCGTCGCGCCGTCAGGGAGTCGCGTGGAGCTGCACTCATCCATGGTCTCTGTGCAGCCCCCGCTGAAGCCGCCGTCGAACTGCACGTTGATCTCCACGTTGGCCGGGCCACCGTCGTCCTCCAGCCGGACCTGCGCGTAGTAGTCCCTATCGCCGAGCTCGGCACGCGGGTCCTGACCGACATAGGCCGAGGTCGGCGCGTCGGTGACGTCACCGAGCGCGGACACGAGGGCAGCGACGGCCCCGCGTGCGGTGGCAGGGCCTGTCCCTGGCTCGGCGCTGACGGGGGCCGTCGGGTCAGTCGGGTCAGTCGCAACGGTGCCCTCGGTGCTCGAGCGACCGTCGTCCCAGGGAGACGCGACGAGCACGACGCCGCCGATGGCGATCGTTGCGAGCGTCACGCCGGTCGCTGCAGCTCTGCGGAGCAGCGTGAGGCGCCTTCCGCGCGAGCGAGCATGGGCGGTGAGACGGGCGATGTCGGGCCCGGCCCGGTCGGTGCGGTCGAGGTCCTGTGTGATGCGGTCATGGAGGTTCATGAGTCTTCCCTGGGGTCGAGGTCGAGGTCGGTGAACTGCGTGCGAAGGCGGCTCAGTGCTCGCTTGCTGCGGGTGCGCACGCCGGCCTCGCTCAGCGCCAGGTCAGCTGCCGTCTCGGCGACGCTGCGGTCGAGCCAGTAGCGGTGGACGACCACCGCACGGTCCGTGGGGGACAGGCGACGCAGCGCATCCACCATGTCGAGGCGCAGGACGGGGTCCGGCCCACCGCCGGGCACGGGCGACTCAGAGAGCCCGAGCTCGTCCGTCGGTCGCTCCGAGGACCGCCGCAGCCGGCGGTGGGAGAGGAAGGTGCGGGTCAGGACCGTGCGGGTGTAGGCCACCGGATCGTCGGCGCGAGAGACCCGCTTCCAGGCCACCCACACCTTGACGTAGGTGGTCTGCAAGAGGTCCTCGGCGAGGTGGTGGTCGCCGCCGGTCAGCAGCAAGGCGGTGCGGTGGAGAGCCGGTGCCGTGATGCGGACCAGCGTGTCGAAGTCGAGGTCCGGGTTAGCAGCCATGGCGCCCTTCCGGGCTGAGTCCCGAGAGGGGAGAGCGGTTGATGCAGTCACACCTACTAGACGCTACGAACCACCCTCCGCGTGACACTCCGGATGGCGCGATGATCCGAGCCTGTCCCGCACCCCTGACCCGCGTGCCTCAGGGGTCGGTGAGGTCTCTCGTGCCGTGTGGGGTGACGAGGAGGGTCTGACCGTGGGGTTCGCGCCAGAGGAAGGTGCCGGGAGTGAGTTGTTGGTAGGTCCAGCCGGCATGGGTCTTGAGCTGGTGGTGATGTCGGCAGAGTGGGGCGAGGTTGCACTCGCACGTCACGCCTGACGTTGCGTGGGCGATGAGGTGGTCGAGGTCGCAGGATCTGGATCTCTTGGTGCACTGAGGGAAGACGCAGGTGGGGTTGCGGAGTCGGACCTTCTCGGCGGTGATGTGCGACGGGACGTAGGGGTCTGAGCCGTCGTGGCCATCCCCGTCGCAGTGGCCGCGCAGGTCTAGGACGGGGCGGATGGTCACGTGTCGGTCGTGGCGGGCGAGCCACTCGCGGACGGTGGTGGCGAGGAGGGTGTGGCCGTGCTCGTCGGTGGCGAGGAGCCCGCGGCCTTCGAGGGCGTCGGTGTCGAGGTGGAGGTAGGCCACGATGCTCTTGCTGGGTGCGGGTGGCTCGGTGCTGTTGAGGAGGGCGAGGGCGCGGGCGGGGTCGGCGAGGACACCCACGGCCATGGAGCGGCGGACGTCCAGAGACTCCGGGGACCCGTCCCTCTTGAGGGCGTCCGCGACACGGGAGACGGCTTGGTCGAAGTCGACGAGGTCGGCCCAGTCGGCGCGGATGTCCATGGTGGCGATCCCGGTGTGGCCTATGGTGCGCTCGTCGAGGGTGACGTGGCGGTGCTCGAGGGCCTCCAAGGACTCGATCTCGACGAGCTCGGCGTAGAGCTCCAGTTTGGCCTCGTCGATGAGGCGGTCGACGGTGACGAGCCCCGCGGTGTCCGCGATCGGAGCGATCGCCTTGTCGACGCGCTCCACCACGTCTCTGGGTGTGCCGAGGACGGCGCGGGCGATGCGGTGGGCCCGCCAGATCGGGACCTTCCCGGCGGACACCTTGGCGTGCACCCTCGGCATGCGGTGGCGGATGACGAGGCTGTCGCGGATGAACGCCCGACCCGCGCTCGTGCTCATGTTGTTGGCGGTGGCGAAGGGGGCGGCGGCGTTCCACGCGATGGGTGGGAGGCCGAACCACTGGTCCTCGTCGAGGTCACCGGTGCCGGGGGTGCGGTCGTCGCGCTCACCGAGCTCGTCGGCCGGCACGGAGCTGCTGCGGGGTGCTTTCCAGGACTGGTCGCCGGGGGTCTCGGGGTGGGCGTGGGCCCATGCGATCGCGAGGTGGAACAGGTCGAGGTTGGCCTGGTCGGCTGCTGCTCGGGTCTGTCGGACCAGGGTGATGAGGTCGGTGGGTGTGGGCGCGTCGTCGTCGACCTGGTGGGGGTCGATGACGGTGGTCATGGCATCTAGTGTAGTCGAAGACACGTTCGGTTGACAAGCACAATTCCACATGTATCCGCCGTCCGGTGGGTGGTTTCGAGGCTCGCTGCGCTCGCACCTCAACCACCGTGCGAGGCTCGCTGCGCTCGCACCTCAACCAGCGTTGGGGTCTCGACGCCTCCTCGCTGGCGCTCGTCGGGCTCGACCACCGAAGGTCCGGCTCGGCCAGCGAGAGCCCCCTTCGGTGGCCATACGTTTGACCACCCCGCAAGCGCGGGGTCCAGCTGGTCTCGACCACCGGGTGGTTTCGAGGCTCGTTGCGCTCGCACCTCAACCACCGTGAGGGTCTCGACGCGTCCTCGCTCGGCTAGACAGGCTCAGGTGACGCGCCGTCGCGCCGATCGGAAGTCATGGCCGACGAGCTTCCCGCCCCTGACGACCCGCGCTGGCGCCGCACAGCTCCACGTTTCGAGGACCCCGAGCTCGACCGGCCGCCGATGATCGAGTCGATCACCGCCCCCCTCGTGCCGTACGCCGTGTGGCGCACCCGGGTGCCCTACGCGCTCGCGGCGGCCGTGGGGTGGTTCTTCGTGTTCCCGGTGCTGCTCGGCGGCGCGTTCGGCGTGGGCGTGGCGCTGCTGGCAGGCGCGGTGTCGTCGTGGCTGCTGCTCGGTCGGCGAGCGCCGCTGGAGGCGGAGGGCTACGCGGTGCTGGCCCTCATGCCGGTCCTGCTCGTCCTGCTGCTCGCCACCTGAGCCGTCCTGGGTCGGCGCTCAGCCGACGGCGTCGACGAGGCGGCCCAGAGCGGTCTCGGTCAGCGAGTCGAGGACGTCCTCGCCGGGAGCGGCCAGGTCGATCAGCCCGACGACGCTGAGCGCGTTGTCGACGCGGGAGACGACGAAGCTGACGTCGTAGGAGTAGCTGTTGCCGGGCGCGGACACCGAGCCGGTGCCGCTGAAGCCCACCTGGTCGTCGGTCTCGCCGATGCCGGGGGCCTCGTCGACGGTGACGGCCAGGGCGAGGTTGGTGCCGCTCTCGGGGTCGGTCACCTCGACCGTCTCGCACCCGTCGAGGCTCGCGCGGAACTCCTCGACGCCGGCCACGACCGTGTCGGTGTCGGCGTAGGAGTTGACCACGGTCACGATGCTGCGGCGAGACGTCTCCGTCTCGAGCTCGAAGTTGTTCTCCGCTTCCGTGTCGGCGCTCAGGTCGGACAGTGCGGTCAGGCCGCTCAGGCAGCCGAGGTCCTGGTCGTCGCTCTCGGTCGGGCCGAGCTCGGTGAAGTCCGCCCCGACGTCCTCGAGGGTCAGGAGCGCACCGTCGGCCTCGTCCTGGCTCAGCACCACCGGCGCGTCCGAGCCGGCATCCGTGGAGCCGGACTTCTCGTCACCTCCGCACGCAGCCAGGCTCAGGGCGAGCACGAGAGCACTCGAGGACAGACCGGCGCGGCGCAGGAGGGTCGACATGGTCGCAGTCTGTCAGCGACCCTTCTTGCCCTTTCCCTTGGGACCCTTCGGTCCCTTCGGCGGCTTGGGCGGCTTGCCCTGCCCCGTGTCCTCGGCGTCCTCGTCCGACTCGTCGGCGTCCTCGTCGTCGGTGGCCTCGTCCGTCGGCTCCGCCGTGGGGCTCTCGGTCGGGTCGGCGTCCGGCGCCGAGGCCGGCAGCGCCTCGGTCAACGCCTGGACGGCGTCGATGATCCGCTCGGCCTGCGCCTGGTCGAGGTCACCGTCCTCCACGGCAGCCGCGGTGTCCTCGCCCAGTGCAGCCAGCGCGTCGCGCGCGACCGCATAGCGTCCGTCGACGATGGCGCTGTCGATGTCGTCGAGCCGGGTCGACAGAGCCGGGACGGCGCTCGACGCAGGGTCCTCCGAGCCGCAGCCCGTGAGCACGAGCAGGGCCACGGTGCTCGCTGCCGCGAGCCTCGTCGTACGACGGCGGCGGCTCGTCACTCGACACCTCCGACCGCGTCGTGGAGGTCCTGCAGCGGGCCCTCCAGCTCGGCGGGCGTGCCGGCGGGGACCGTCCCTCCGGCGGGATCGGCCGGTTCCTCCGCCGAGCCACCGCCACCGCCAGCGACGCCGGCGATCACGACGAGCAGCAGGATCGCCGCGATGGCGGCGCCGACGCCCCGCACGTGGGGCGGGACCTCGCGCAGGCGCGCGACGACGCGGTCGGTCGCCGACGGCCCCTGCGCGGGCGTCACGGCAGGCATCCGGCGCACGGTCGGCTCGGTGTCGAGGACGAGCGTGGCGCCGGCCGCGTCGACATCGCCGTCCAGCGTCCGCAGCCGCTCGGCGACCACGCCTGCCGAGGGACGGGCGGCCGCTTCCATCAGGGTCATGTCGGTGAGCAGGTCGCGCCAGGCCGCCGACAGCGTCGGTGGGACCTCGGGCGAGCGGCTCAGCCGGGCCAGCGCCGACTCGGTGGGGGAGCCGGGATAGGCGCGCTCGCCGGTGAGCACCTCGAGCAGGACCAGGCCGAGGGAGTAGACGTCGGCGGCCGCGGTCAGGTCGTCGCCGCGGACCTGCTCGGGGGAGAGGTAGGCGGCAGTGCCGATCGCGTGGCCCGTCTGGGTGTGCCGGACGGTGTCGCCGATGAGCCGGGCGATGCCGAAGTCGGCGAGCTTGACGCGGCCGTCGTCACCGAGCAGGACGTTGGCGGGCTTGACGTCGCGGTGGACGATGCCCTTGTCGTGGGCGTAGGCCAGGGCGTCCGCGAGGGCGGCGCCGATCCCGGCGACCTCGTCGGGCGGCAATGTCCCGCCGCGTGCGCGGTCGGACAGCGTGGTGCCCTCGACCAGCTCCATCACGAGGTAGGGCTGGTCGGTCGTCATGCCGGCGTCGAGCACCATCACCAGGTTGACGTGGCTGAGCTGGGCGAGGGTGCGCGCCTCGGCGGTGAAGCGCAGCCGGTCGGTCTCGTCACCCGCGGTCTCGCGCAGCACCTTGATCGCCACGGGACGGTGCAGCACGCGGTCGGTCGCGCGGAAGACGTCGGCCATCCCGCCGGTGCCCAGACGCTCCCCGAGGTCGTAGCGGTCCGCGAGCACGCGTGCCTCCTGCGATCAGAGTCGGAGCGACCCCATCCACGCCTCGACGTCGGCCGAGGTGCGGGGGAGCGCCGCCGACAGGTTGGTGGACCCGTCGTCGGTGACCAGGATGTCGTCCTCGATGCGGATGCCGATGCCGCGCAGCTCCTCGGGGACGAGCAGGTCGTCCTCCTGGAAGTAGAGGCCTGGCTCGACGGTGAGGACCATACCGGCCGCGAGGGTGCCCTTGGCATAGGCCTCGGGAGCGGCCTGACCGCAGTCGTGGACGTCCATGCCGAGCATGTGGCTGGTGCCGTGGAGGGTCCAGCGGGCATAGACCTTCGACTCGGGGTCCAGCGCCTCCTGCGCCGAGACCGGCAGCAGGCCCATGCCCTCGAGGCCGTGGGCCAGGACGCTCATCGAGGCCGCGTGCACGTCGGCGAAGGCGAGGCCGGGGCGGACCGCGTCGATGCCGGCCTGCTGCGAGGTGAGCACCAGGTCGTAGAGCTCGCGCTGCAGCGTCGTGAACGTGCCGTCGACGGGCAGCGTGCGCGTGACGTCGGCGGTGTAGAGGTTGTGGCCCTCGACGCCCATGTCGAGCAGGACCAGCTCGCCGGGCGTGATCGGGCCGGAGTTCTCGATCCAGTGCAGCGTCGTGGCGTGCTTGCCCCCGCCGACGATCGAGTCGTAGCCGATGTCGTTGCCCATCGTGCGCGCCCGGCGGAAGAACGTGCCCTCCAGCCAACGCTCGCCGTGCTTCAGGACGTTGTCCCACTCGCGGACGCAGTCCTCGAAGCCCAGCGTCGTGATGTCACAGGCCTCCTGCAGCTCGCCGATCTCCCAGGAGTCCTTGACCAGGCGCATCTCGGAGACCACGCGGGCCAGGTCGCCGTCGAGGGTCTCGTCGGGGGCGACCAGCGAGTCGACGTACGACGAGACGCCGCGGTGGACGCGCGTCTTGCCGGAGGCCGACAGAGCCTCGGGCAAGGAGTCGATGTGGCGCACCTCGATGCCCAGCGAGGAGGAGATCTCGTGGGCGGAGGGGCGTCGTCCGGCCCAGAGCTCGCCGTAGACCCGGTCACGGAAGAACTCGTCGCTCTCGCGCGACGAGCGGGGGCGGGCGTAGAGGACCGCCTCGCCGTCCTCGAGGACGAGCACCGCGTCGCTGGTCTGGTTGCCGGAGAAGTAGGTGTGGGCGGTGTCGGAGCGGAAGCGGTAGTCGGTGTCGTTGGAGCGCTGCTTGTAGGTGCCCGAGGGCAGCACCAGGCGCTCGCCCGGGAAGGCCTCGGCGAGGCGGGTCCGACGGGCCGCCGCGAGGTCGGTCACGGGGTGCGGCGGGAGGTCGAGCTCGCGGTCGCCCCAGCCCGTGCGCATGAAGGCGGAGTAGGCGGCCGGGACTGCAGGGTCGTGGGACTCCGTCGCTGGCTCGGCGGCGCTCGCGCTCGCGGATGCGGTGGACTCGGGGGTGGTCTGCTCGCTCACGCCGTTACTCTACGCGCCGACATGAGCCCTTCGACCCCCTGACGTTAGGCTTCGCCCCATGCCCGCTCCCCGTCGTGACAGCCGCGCCTTCACGGTGGTCGTGACCGTGCTGGTGGGCCTCGGCGCGCTGCTGACGCTGGTGATCCTGGCGTTCTCGGGGGCCCCCGCCATCACCCTCCTGGCGACCGCTCTCGCGGCCGTGCCGGTGGGGCCGCTGGTCGCCGGCTACCTCTGGCTGGACCGCTACGAGCCCGAGCCCAAGGCCCTGCTCGTGCTGGGCCTGCTGTGGGGCGCCTTCGTGGCCACCATCGCGGCGATCCTCATCGGCGGGGTGGGCGGCCTGGTCGTCGGCTTCACCGACACCCAGTCGCTCGCGATCGTCGCGCCGGTGACCGAGGAGGCCAGCAAGGGCCTCTTCCTGCTGCTCCTGCTCTGGTGGCGCCGGGCCGAGATCGACGGCATCCTCGACGGGCTGGTCTACGCCGGCATGGTCGGCATCGGCTTCGCGTTCACCGAGAACATCCTCTACCTCGCTGCTGCCTACAACGGCGCCGACGGCATGGCGCCGGGCGGGATCGCCGGCATCACGGTCCTCTTCGTCGTGCGCTGCGTCCTGAGCCCCTTCGCGCACCCGCTCTTCACCGCCTTCATCGGCATCGGCGTCGGCATCGCGGTCACGACCCGCACCCCGGCCCTGCGCTGGGCGGCGCCCCTGGGTGGCTACGCGCTCGCCGTGCTCACCCACGGCCTGTGGAACGGCTCCACCGTCTTCGGGCTGGCCAGCTTCGCCGGCGTCTACGTCGTGCTGATGCTCCCGGCCGTCGTCGGGATCGTGTGGCTCGGCGTGTGGATGCGCAGCTCCGAGCGCACCATGCTCGCGGCCGCCCTCGGCGACGCGTCGCGACGTGGCCTGATCCCGGCCACCGACATCGGGTGGGTCGTCGACCTTCGTGCGCGGCGGGCGGCTCGCCAGCACGCCCAGCAGCACGGTGGTCCCGCCGGGCTGGAGGCGATGAAGGACTACCAGCAGGCCGCCATCGAGCTCGGGTTCTTGCACCATCGGCTGCTGCGGGGCACGGCCCCCGCCGACTGGCAGCTGCGCGGTCAGGACTACCTGTCCCGCATCAACGCGGTGCGACCCGGCATCGCTTTCCCCGGACAGGTGGTGCCGACACGATGAGCGACACCGGCAACAAGATGCTCACCGCGCTGGTCCGTCTGCGAGGCGCGCTCCAGGACGCCGAGCTCCCGCTCGACGTGCCCGGCATCGAGGACCAGCGCACCGCCCGCCGCGAGATGATCGACCAGCTCGAGGACTACGTCATCCCGCGGCTCATGACCATCGACGCACCGCTGCTCGCGGTCGTCGGCGGCTCCACCGGCGCCGGCAAGTCGACCCTGGTCAACTCGCTCGTGGGCCACCGGGTGACGACGCCCGGCCTGCTGCGCCCCACGACCCGCTCGCCCGTGCTGGTGCACCACCCCGACGACGCCGAGTGGTTCGGCCAGGACCGGCTCCTGCCCGACCTCGAGCGCGTCCCGCACTCCACCAACGACCCCGACGCGCTCCAGCTGGTCGCCACCGACGCGATCCCGGCCGGTCTGGCGATCCTGGACGCCCCCGACGTCGACTCCGTCGAGGAGCGCAACCGCCAGCTCGCCGCCCAGCTCCTCGCGGCGGCCGACCTCTGGCTCTTCGTGACCTCGGCCGCGCGCTATGCCGACCAGGTCCCGTGGGACTTCCTCAAGCAGGCGGCCGAGCGCTCCACCGCGGTGGCGATCGTCCTGGACCGCACCCCCGACGAGGCCATCGAGACCGTGGCGACGCACCTCGCCCGCATGCTGGCCAGCCGTGGCCTCAAGGACTCGCCGCTCTTCACCGTCACCGAGGGCAAGGTCGACGACGAGGGGCTGCTCCCGGCCGAGCACGTCGCGGAGATCCGCGCGTGGCTCGACTCGCTGGCGATCGACACCGACGCGCGCGGTGCGGTCGTGAAGCAGACCCTGGACGGAGCCATCCGCACGGTGGCTCGTCGCACGCACGGGGTGGCGGACGCCGCCACCGAGCAGGTCGCCCTCGCCGCGCGCCTGCGCGAGGACGCCGACCGGGCCTACGACGAGTCGATCGCCGCGATCATGACGGCCTCCGCGGACGGCACCCTGCTGCGCGGCGAGGTGCTCGCCCGCTGGCAGGAGTTCGTCGGCACCGGCGAGCTGCTCCGCTCGCTCGAGACCAAGGTCGGCTGGTTCCGCGACCGCGTCGTCAACGCCGTCAAGGGCAAGCCCCAGCAGGCCGAGCGCGTCACCGTCGCGGTCGAGTCCGGCCTGGAGACGCTGATCCTCGAGCATGCCGAGGCCGCCGCCGAGCGCGCCGAGGCCTCCTGGCAGCAGCTGGCTGCCGGCCAGGGGCTGCTCGGCGCAGCCGACCAGGACCTCGGTCGGGCGTCGCGCGACCTGCGCCGCAAGGCCGAGCGTGCCGTGCGCGACTGGCAGTCCGACGTGCTCGACATGGTCCGCACCGAGGGTGCCGACAAGCGCGGGACGGCCCGCTTCCTCGCCTTCGGCGTCAACGGCCTCTCGGTCGCGCTGATGGTCGTCGTCTTCGCCAGCACCGTCGGGGTCACCGGCGCTGAGATCGGCATCGCCGGCGGATCGGCGGTCCTGGGCCAGAAGCTCCTCGAGGCCGTCTTCGGCGACCAGGCCGTGCGCACCCTCGCGCAGCGTGCCCGCACCTCCCTCGAGCAGCGCCTCCAGGCGCTCTTCGCCGACGAGCGCGCTCGCTACCTCAGCCTCCTCGACGGGCTCGGCCTCCAGGCCGGCGCCGCCGAGCAGCTCCGCGGCGCCTCGCGCCGCATCGACGACCTCCGTTACGAGTCCAAGAAAGGCCCCGAGTGACCTCCCTGCTCGAAGGTGCGAAGAAGCTGGTCACTCGCGGGACCGACATCGGGGCGCGGATCACCGCGCTCGAGACCGCGGCGGCCGCCGCCCGCGGACGGCTCGACGACGAGCTCGTCGACGAGGCCGAGGCGATCGCCGGTCGTGCGGCCGGGCGCCTGAAGCTGTCCGCCCAGCACACGGTCGTCGGCATCGCGGGGGCGACCGGCTCCGGCAAGTCCTCCACGTTCAACGCGCTGACGGGCCTGGAGCTCTCGGCCGTCGGCGTACGACGTCCGACCACGTCGTGGGCCAGCGCCTGCGTGTGGGGCACCGAGGGGGCGACCGAGCTGCTGGAGTGGCTGGGCATCCCGCCGCGCCACCAGACCACGCGTGACTCCATGCTGGACACCCGTCGCGAGGACGCGTCGATGGAGGGCGTGGTCCTCCTCGACCTGCCCGACCACGACTCCACCGAGGTCTCCCACCATCTCGAGGTCGACCGGCTGGTGCTGCTCACCGACCTGCTCGTGTGGGTCCTCGACCCGCAGAAGTACGCCGACGCGGCGATCCACGACCGCTACCTCGCGCCGCTGAGCTCGCACGCCGACGTGATGGTCGTGGTGCTCAACCACATCGACACCGTCCCCGAGGACCGGCGCGAGTCGATGATCGCCGACGTGCGGCGCCTGCTCGACCAGGACGGTCTCCAGAAGGTCCCGGTGATCGCGGTCAGCGCCCGCCACGGCATCGGCATGCCCGAGCTGCGCGCCGAGATCGCGCGTCGGGTCGACGACAAGCAGGCGACCCGGCAACGGCTCGAGGCCGACCTCCGCGGCGTTGCCGCCCGGCTGGCCGAGGCTTCCGGTGACGGCAAGTCCCGGGCCCTGTCCGAGCAGCGCATCGCCGACCTCGACGACGCCTTCGCCGACGCCGCGGGCGTCCCCACGGTCGTGGACGCCGTCGAGCGCTCGACCCGGCTGCGCGCCGGTCGCGCCACCGGCTGGCCGGTCGTGGCGTGGTTCTCGCGCCTCAAGCCCGACCCGCTCAAGCGGCTGCACCTCGACCTCGGCGACGCAGCGGAATCGTTGTCGGGTCGCTCGCGCACGTCGCTGCCGGCCACGACCCCCGTCCAGCGCGCCCGCGTCGACACCGAGGTCCGTGCGCTCGCCGACGACGCCGCCGCGGGCCTCGGGCGGCCGTGGGCCGACGCCGTGCGACGTGCTTCGACCTCGCGCCTGCCCGACCTGGGTGACAGCCTGGACCGGGCCGTGGGCGAGACCGACCTCGACGTCGCCACGATCCCTCGCTGGGCCGGTGTGGTGCGGGGCCTCCAGTGGGCGCTCATCGCCACCGCGCTCGCGGGCGGGCTGTGGCTGGCGGTGCTCGCCGTGCTGGGCTACCTCCAGGTCTCGGTCGGCGACGCCCCGGGCCTGGGGCCGGTGCCGATCCCGACGTTGATGCTGCTCGGCGGGGTGCTCCTCGGGATCCTGCTGGCGGCCGCGTGCCGCTGGTTGGTCTCGGTCACCGCCTCTCGTCGGGCCGCCGCGGCGGACCGCCGGCTGCGCGAGGCCGTCCACCGGGTGACCGACGAGCTCGTGGTCCAGCCGGTCGCGGCCGAGCTCGCGGCCTACACCGCGGTGCGCACCAACCTCGCGACAGCGCAGAAGTAGGCCCATCAGCCGTCCACAGGGCCGGCTCCCGCACGTCCCTCCACAAGGACTTCCGCCGACGCCGGCCGATGTCGGCGCCCCCGCGCAGCCTCGTCTCGACAGCACATCCGAGATGAAGGAGAACGACATGCTCAACGAGACCGTGGTGACGCTGCAGGGGTGGGTGGGCGGCGACGTCCAGGTCCGCCACGCCGGCGAGGCGCTGGTGGCGCACTTCCGGGTGGCCTGCACCCCGCGGCGCTTCCGTCGCAGCAGCCAGGAGTGGGTCGACGGAGACACCCAGTGGTACTCCGTCAACGCCTGGCGTGGCCTGGGGGACAACTGCGCCCGCTCGCTGCGCCAGGGCGACCCCGTGGTCGTGCACGGCAAGCTCAGCGCCCGCACCTACGTCAACAACGCCGGTGTCGAGGTGACCGCCTTCGAGGTGGAGGCCAGCCTGGTCGGCCACGACCTGAGCCGGGGCACCAGCCACTTCAGCCGCACGCCCAAGGCGGCACCGGCGCCGGCGACCCCCGACAGGGAGTCGCCTGACCCGGAGTCGTCGGAGGAGCAGGGGAGCCAGGAGGTGGCCACAGCTGCGTGAGCGCGGACCGGCGCCGGGGTCGAGGTCCCGGTCGGGGGCCGCACCCCCGATCAGGCCTCGACCCGGGTTTCCAACTAGGCTCGGACCATGGCTGAGTATGTGTTCACCCTGCGCAACGTGCGTAAGGCCCATGGCGACAAGGTCGTCCTCGACAACGTGACCCTCTCGTTCCTCCACGGGGCGAAGATCGGCGTCGTCGGACCCAACGGCACGGGCAAGTCGACCCTGCTCAAGATCATGGCGGGCCTCGAGCACGCCAACAACGGCGACGCGATCCTCGACCCGGAGGCCACGGTCGGCATGCTCCAGCAGGAGCCGCCGCTGACCGAGGGCAAGACCGTCCTGGAGAACGTCGAGGAGGCCGTCGGCGAGCTCAAGGCCAAGATGGCGCGCCTCGACGAGCTCTACATGCTCATGGGCGACCCCGACGCCGACCTCGACAAGGTCTCCGCGGAGGCCGGTGACCTCCAGAGCGAGCTCGACGCCGCCAACGTGTGGGACCTCGACAGCCGCCTCGACCAGGCCATGGACGCGCTGCGCTGCCCGCCGCCCGACGCCATCGTCGACCACCTCTCCGGTGGAGAGCGTCGCCGCGTCGCGCTGTGCAAGCTGCTGCTCCAGCAGCCCAGCCTGCTGCTCCTCGACGAGCCCACCAACCACCTCGACGCCGAGTCGGTGCAGTGGCTCGAGGGCCACCTCAAGGACTACCCCGGCGCCGTCCTGGCCATCACCCACGACCGTTACTTCCTCGACAACGTCGCCGAGTGGATCCTCGAGCTCGACCGCGGCTCGACCCACCCCTACGAGGGCAACTACTCGACCTACCTCGAGACCAAGAAGGAACGCCTCAAGATCGAGGGCCAGAAGGACGTCAAGCGCGCCAAGATGCTCGAGCGCGAGCTCGAGTGGGTGCGCTCCAACGCCAAGGCCCGCCAAACCAAGAGCAAGTCGCGTCTGGCGCGCTACGAGGAGATGGCGGCCGAGGCCGACCGGATGCGCAAGATCGACACCTCCGAGATCAACATCCCGGCCGGTCCGCGCCTGGGCGACATCGTGCTCGAGTCGAAGAAGCTCACCAAGGGCTTCGACGGTCGGGTCCTCATCGACAACCTGTCGTTCTCGCTGCCGCGCGCCGGCATCGTCGGTGTCATCGGGCCCAACGGCGTCGGCAAGACCACGCTGTTCAAGATGATCACCGACGAGGAGCAGCCCGACGACGGTGAGCTGACGGTCGGACAGACCGTCAAGATCTCCTACGCCGACCAGAGCCGCGGCGGCCTCGACGCCACCAAGAACGTCTGGGAGGTCGTCTCGGACGGGCTCGACTTCATCAAGGTCGCCAACTTCGAGATGAACTCCCGCGCCTACGTCGCGTCGTTCGGCTTCAAGGGCCCCGACCAGCAGAAGAAGGCCAACGTGCTCTCCGGTGGTGAGCGCAACCGCCTCAACCTCGCGCTGACCCTCAAGATGGGCGGCAACCTGCTGCTCCTCGACGAGCCCACCAACGACCTGGACGTCGAGACGCTCTCCTCCCTCGAGGACGCGCTGCTCGACTACCCCGGCTGCGCCGTGGTCACCTCCCACGACCGGTGGTTCCTCGACCGCGTGGCGACGCACATCCTCGCCTGGGAGGGCACCGACGAGAATCCCGCCCAGTGGTTCTGGTTCGAGGGCAACTTCGCGTCCTACGAGGAGAACAAGATCGAGCGCCTCGGTGCCGAGGCGGCCCGACCGCACCGCGTCACGCACCGGCGCCTCACGCGCGACTGATCCGGGGCCGGACGGGGGCTGAGGTCCGCGTCCGGCTCACGGGGTCTCGACCCGCGGTCAAGGCTTCGCAGGCTCAGCCGTGCGCTCGCTCGACCGAGATCAGGTGTAGGCCGCTGCCGCGTCCGGCTCACAGGGTCTCGACCCGCGGTCACGGCTTCGCAGGCTCAGCCGTGCGCTCGCTCGACCGAGATCAGGTGTAGGCCGCTGCCGCGTCCTACCTGATCTCCATCTCCGGGTGGCCCGCGATGAGGTGATCGGCGACCGTGTTCATCACGCGACCCAGGGCGGCGAGGTCGTCGTCGGTGGCGATGTCGACGAGGTGGTCGCGCACCCCGTTGACGTGCGTGGGCGCGACGTTCTCGAGGAGCAGCCAGGCGCGGTCGGTCATCTGGGCGACCACGCCCCGACCGTCGTCGGGGGAGTCGGCGCGCGTGACCAGCTCGGCCTTCTCCATGCGCTTGATGGTGTGGGTGACCCGGCTGCGGCTGTGGGCCAGGGCGTCGGCCAGCTGAGCCATGCGCAGCTGACCACCGCGCTCGGAGAGGCGCACCAGGATCTCGTACTCCGCCAGGGAGATGCCGTGGTGGCGGCGCAGGTCGCTGTCGAGCCGGTCCATGAGCAGGGTCGTGCCGAGCACCAGCCCGCGCCAGGACCGCTGTTGGTCCTCGTCCAGCCAGTGCGTCTCGCGGGCCTCGCCGCCGATGTCTGCCACGCCAGGGAGTCTAGGAGGCGTACGACGCTCCGCGTCGCCGGACGGCCGAGTCGGCGCGATGTTGCACGGTGGTCACCCGGCCCCGCGGGCCAGGCTGCACCATCGCGCCGACTCGGCAGTGTGGTCAGACGCGCTCGAGGATCAGCGCCATGCCCTGGCCGCCACCGACGCACATGGTGATGAGGCCGGTGGACTTGTCGTGCCAGTCGAGCGAGTTGATCAGCGTGTTCTGCAGGCGGGCACCCGTCATGCCGAAGGGGTGACCCACGGCGATGGCGCCGCCGTTGACGTTGAGCCGGTCGATGTCGATGCCCAGGTCCTGGTAGGACGGCACGACCTGGGCCGCGAAGGCCTCGTTGATCTCGACCAGGTCGATGTCGCCGATGCTCATGCCGGCGTACTTGAGCGCGTTCTTCGTCGCCTCGACGGGGCCCAGGCCCATGATCTCGGGGGAGAGGCCGCTGACGCCGGTGGAGACGATGCGCGCCAGCGGGGTGAGCCCGAGCTCGGCTGCCTTGGTGTCGGACATGATGACGACCGCGGCCGCGCCGTCGTTGAGGCCGCAGCAGTTGCCGGCCGTGACGAGACCGTCGGGGCGGAAGACCGGCTTGAGGTCCTTGATGCCGTCGTAGGTGACGCCGGCGCGGGGACCGTCGTCGACGCTGACCACGGTGCCGTCGGGCAGCGTGACCGGGGTGATCTCGCGGGCCCAGAAGCCGTCGTTGATCGCCTTCTCGGCGAGGTTCTGCGAGCGCACGCCGAACTCGTCGAGCTCCTGGCGCGACAGGCCGCGCAGGCGCGCGACGTTCTCGGCGGTCTGGCCCATCGCGATGTAGGCGTCGGGGAGCAGGCCGTCCACGCGCGGGTCGTGCCAGTCGACGCCGCCCTCGGCGGTCTTGTCGGTGCGGGCCTTGGCCTCGTCGAACGCGTGGTTGTGCGTGTCGGGCCAGTGGTCGGAGGTGCCCTTCATGAAGCGGGAGACCGTCTCGACACCGGCGGAGATGAACACGTCTCCCTCGCCGGCCTTGATCGCGTGGAAGGCCATGCGGGTGCTCTGCACCGACGAGGCGCAGTAGCGCGTGACGGTGGCGCCGGGGACGGCGTCCATGCCGTTGAGCACGTTGACGATGCGCCCCATGTTGTTGCCGGACTCACCGCCCGGCAGACCGCAGCCCAGGTAGAGGTCGTCGACCGTGTTGGGGTCGAGCTCGGGGATCTTGTCGAGCGCGGTCTTGACGATGGTCGCCGCCAGGTCGTCAGGACGCAGGTCCTTGAGCGACCCCTTGTTGGCGCGGCCGATGGGCGAGCGCGCAACGGAAACGATGACTGCCTCGGGCATGGACGGATCTCCGATCTCGGGTGGGTGATGCGGTGGTCAGACTAGAACAGGTCGTCAGGTGGGCCGGTCGGTGCTCAAGGGATGCATGGCGAGGGCGAGGGAGCGAGCCAGGTAGTCGCGTCGCTCGTCGGCCGGTTGCAGCAGCGCCGAGAGCAGGATCCCGTCGAAGGAGGCCATCATGGCCTCCGCGCGGTCGTGGGTCTGGTCCTGCCCGTGACCCGCGAGGATCTCGGCCACGACCCCCACGATCCTGGTGCGCTCGCGGCCCAGCAGGGTGGCGAGCTCGGGGTCCCGGGCCGCCTCCATGGTGAGCTCGACCTTGGCGAGGACCAGGGCGCGCTCGTCGAGCCACCGGGCGAACATCGCGAGCACGAGCTCGACGGTGCGGGGGTCCTCAGGCGTGCAGTCGGCGATCTGCTCCAGCAGCTCGTCGACGTCCTGACCGACCTGGCCGGCGACGTGCTCGGTGAGCGCGAGCTGGAGGGCCCGTCGGGTCCGCAGGTAGGCCGAGGTGCTGCCTTGCGGCAGTCCGGCCGCGCGGTCGACCGCTCGGTGGGTGAGGCCGCGCAGGCCCTGCTCCACGACGACCGCGGTGGCGGCGTCGAGGATCGCGCGGCGGCGCGGGGAGAGCGGCGTGGTCGTCATGGGTCCTTCGCAGGGAGAGCAGGTGGCGGAGCCCACAGTAGCGATCCTTGTCCCCGGGGTTCTACAGGTGTAGTTTTCTACACAAGTAGAGACTACATCTGTAGAAAGTTGGCATCCCATGTCGTTCGACCTGCTTCCCACGATCACCCCGTTCGCGATCACCTTCCTCGTCGTTGCCGGCGTGGCCATCGTCGCGGCCCTGGCCGTCATGACGGACGTCGTCGTCGGCAACCGCCGCACGCGCGTCGCCCGTCACGAGTCGATCCGCACCTACTACGGTCGGCTCGCGCTCAGCCACTGACGACCGGGCGACGCCCCACCCTCTCGACATGCGAGAGTCGGGGCGTGCGCCACGTCTACGAGTGCCCCTTGCGGTGGGCTGACCTCGACCTCCAGGGTCACGTCAACAACGTGGTCTACGTCGACTACCTCCAGGAGGCGCGGGTCGACATGCTCCGCACGCACGCCCCGGAGCCCCGCACCGAGGAGCTCGCCGAGGGGGTCGTGGTGGTGCGGCACGAGGTGACCTACCGGGCACCCCTGCACTACGTCCGCGCCAACGTGAAGATCGAGTCCTGGATCACCGAGATCCGCGCCGCCACCTTCACGATGGCCTACGAGGTCTACGACGACGCGCCGGACGAGGAGTCCGGGCGCACCGTCTACCTGCGGGCCTCGACCGTGCTGACGCCCTACGTCTTCGCCACCGAGCGCCCCCGCCGCATCTCACCGGAGGAGCGGGAGGCGCTCACCCGCCTCCTCGAGCCCGTCGAGCGCGAGCGCCCGGTGCCGCTCGCCCCGGTCGAGCGCGACGGCGCCAGCCACTACCGCCTCCACGTGCGGTTCTCCGACGTCGATGTCTACGGTCACGTCAACAACGTGAAGTACTTCGAGTACTTCCAGGAGGCGCGGATCCGCCTCCACGCCGACCTCCTGCGTGGCGTCGAGGGGGTGGAGCACCCCACCATGGTGGTCGCCCAGACCGACGTCGACTACCGGGTCCCCATCATGTTCCGCCCCGAGCCGTACGACGTGTGGTCGCGCATCGTGCGGCTCGGGGAGCGCTCGATGACCGTCGAGTCCGAGATCTGCGACGGCGAGGTCGTCCTGTCGCGTGCACGGGTCGCCATGGTCTTCGTCGATCCCGCCACGGGGCGGGCCGTCGCGCCCGACCCCGCCTACCGCGAGCTGCTCAGCTCGACCACGTGAAGACCTCCCGAGGTCCGATGCGGAACACCTGGCCCTCGGTGCCGCTGACCTCGAGCCGCAGGTAGCGGTCCCGGTCGCTGCCGTTGTAGCCGTAGACCCCGACCGACCCGTCGGGCCTGCGGAAGCCCACGGAGACCACGTCGAGCGGGCTGGTCACGTCGAGCACCGTCGAGCCACGGCGAGCCGCCCGGCTGAGGTGGGCGAGCACGTAGTACTCCGGCTCGGCGTAGTGCCTGTCCCCGTCGACCGTCATCAGCCCCCGGCAGGTCCCGCAACCGCCGAAGGCGCCACGCTGCCCGGGGGAGAGCGCGAGGTTCCACATCAGGAGACCGGTGGAGCCCGCCGCGATCGACTGGTCGACGAGCACCCGGGAGTCCCAGGTGACGGTGCCGACAGCTGAGTCGTCGGTGCCGGTGCACTCGTCCATGATCCACGGGACGCCCAGGCCGGCTGCCTGGGAGGGGATGCCCTCGTAGCAGTGGAAGGCGACGGCGTCGTAGGTGCCCGGTGCGTTCCGGAGCGCCGTGGCCGCCCGCGTGGTGTCGCTCCAGTTGTGGTCGAGCGCCCAGAGGTCGACCCCGAGCCGCCCGACCTGGGGTCCGACCCGCAGCGCCAGCCGACGCAGCTGGCCGTCGCCGACCAGCATCGTGGGGTAGTCGCTGGCCAGACCGGGCTCGTTGGCCAGGGTCAGGGCCTTCACCGGGAAGTCGTGGCGGCGCAGCCACCGGACCTGACCGACCAGCAGGGCTGCGTAGGACCTGACGGCGTCGTCGCGCAGGTGGCCGCCGAACCAGGTCGGGCGGTCCTTGAAGCGAGGGGGAGCCGACCACGGCGTCGCCACGATCTTCAGGGCCGGGTTGACGCTCAGGACCTGGTCGCGCAGGAAGCGCAGGGTCCTCAGGGCCTCGGGGCTCGGGACCACCGTCCCCTTCCGCACCCGCCAGCCCCAGGTCCTGCTCGAGAAGTCGGTGGCGGAGAGCGGGAGTCGCAGCCACTGCAGGCGTGCGCCTCGCTCGGACGCGGGGTCGAACAGGAGGCGGATCAGGTCGGGGCGTCCGTCCAGGTGCGTGACCGAGGCGTCCGTGAGGGCGGCACCGACCCCGGTCCACTGCTGGCCCGACGAGGTCGGGTCGACCGTGACCGTCTCGACCGGTTGGTCGTCAGGGAGCGTCCCAGCGGGTTCGCGCGTGGAGAGGCGGACGAGGCCGTCGTACGGCGAGGAGACCACCAGGGACCCGGGATCCGCACCGGGGCCGACGGCGGTGCGACCGGCCTGCCACGACTGGCTGCCGGCGACTCCGAGCACGAGCGCAGCGGCGACCAGGGCGGTCACGACGACGGTGCGGGTGTGGTGGTGCTGAGGGCGGTCGATCACGTGAGGACCTCCGGTCACTCCAGGGTGTTGACCATGAACTGTGCGGCGTGGGTGACGTAGTCCCAGAACTTCTCGTCCTGCTCGGGGGTGAGAGCGACCTCGTCGAGGCCGGCCCGGAAGTGCAGCAGCCAGCGGTCCTTGGCGTCGGGGGTGACCGCGAAGGGAGCGTGGCGCATCCGCAGACGGGGGTGACCCCGGGTGTCGGAGTAGGTGGTCGGTCCGCCCCAGTACTGCACGAGGAAGAGCAGGAAGCGCTCCTCGGCCGGTGCGAGGTCCTCCTCGGGGTAGAGCGGGCGCAGCACCTCGTCGGTGGCGACACCCTCGTAGAACTTCGCGACGATGCGTCGGAAGGTCTCGAAGCCGCCGATCTCGTCGTAGTAGGTGGTCACGGACCCATTGTGCTGGGCACGCCCGGGGGGCTCGTCACCGGCGTGCGAGACTCGCCCGGCAGGGCGCCCGACAGCGCCCGACGCCCCCGATCACCAAGGAGTGAACGCACATGGCAACGACTCGCAAGGCCACCACGCACTGGGAAGGCAGCCTCTTCGAGGGTGCCGGCAAGGTCACCCTCGACTCCTCCGGCCTCGGCACCTACGACGTGTCCTGGCCCTCGCGCGCCGAGGAGGCGAACGGCAAGACGAGCCCCGAGGAGCTGATCGCCGCTGCCCACTCGTCCTGCTTCTCGATGGCGCTCAGCAACGGACTGGCCAAGGCCGGCACCGCGGCGACGTCGCTCGACACGACCGCCGACGTGGAGTTCACGCCCGGCACCGGCATCACCGGCATCAAGCTGACCGTGCGCGCGGTCGTCGAGGGCATGAGCAACGACGACTTCGTCGCTGCCGCCGAGGCCGCCAAGACCGGCTGCCCCGTCAGCCAGGCGCTGACCGGCACCACGATCACGCTCGACGCAGCACTCGCCTGACACCGGCACCCGCACCACTCAGGGCTGGTCGGCCCCGGCCTCGGCCGGGGCCGCCGGCTCCTGGCGGTTCCAGATCACGCGCTGCGGGAACGGGATCTCGATGCCCTCGTGGTCGAAGCGGGCCTTGATCCGCTGACGCATCTCGCGCGCCACGGCCCACTGCTCGAGCGGCGCGGTCTTGAGCGTCACCCGGACGGTCACCCCGTCGATCCCGAGGCTCTCGACGCCCCAGACCTCCGGCTCCTCGATGACGAGGTTCTTGTAGTCCTCGTCCTCCCACAGGTCGTGGGCCACGTCCTGGAGCACCCGACGCACGCGGGCGAGGTCCTCGCCGTAGGACACGTTGATGTCGAGGACCGTGCGCGCCCAGTTCTGGCTCATGTTGCCGACGCGCAGGATCTCGCCGTTGGGCACGTACCAGACGGTGCCGTTGACGTCGCGCAGCCGCGTGATGCGCAGGCTCACCGCTTCGACGGTGCCGCTGGCCTCGCCGACGTCGACGACGTCACCGACGCCGTACTGGTCCTCGAGGATCATGAAGATCCCGGACAGGAAGTCCTTGACCAGCGACTGCGCGCCGAAGCCGAGCGCCAGGCCGATGATCCCGGCGCTGGCGATGATCGGGGCGATGTTGACGCCGATCTCGCTGAGGATCATGGTCCCGAAGATGGCGACCAGGATGCCGGTGATGATGCTCTTGAGCAGGCTCCCGATGGTCTTGGCCCGCTGCACCCGCCGCGTGGAGGTCACCACGTCGTGGCCCACCTGGGGGTGCGGTCCCCGACGCGACTTGCTGAGGCGCCCCACGGCGTCGGGGAGCACCCCGGCCTCCGCGCGCTTCACCACTCGGTCCACGAGGCGGTGCAGGACCCAGCGGACCGCGAAGGCCAGCAGGACCAGTCCCACCAGGGCCAGGGGGGCGCCGATGACGACGTCGGCGATCGTGGCCACGGTCGAGTTGTCCGTCAACCGGAACGCGAGATCGCAGACGGTCTCGCCGTCCAGGCACGTGTTGGTGGTCGTGGCGGAGGGAGGCAGCATGCGCCCATGCTTAGCATCTCTGGTCAGGCACATCGAGCCGAGCCGATACCCTGGTCCACGTGACCACGAAGTTCTCCCACGCACTGCGCCGAACGACGCTCGTCCTCGTGACGGGGCTCACCTCCGTGGGCCTCTCCCTGGCCCTCGCCTCGCCCGCGAGCGCCGACGTCGCGGAGGGCTGGCCCCAGGCCGAGTCCGTCGACCTCCTCCACGCCCTGCTGCTCCTCGGCGGCGTCCCGATCCTGCTGTTCGTCGTCATCGCAGGGGCGGTCTACGTGCCGGCCCTCGTGCGCGGCGAGCGCATCGCCCCGGGCGCGCCCCACGTCGAGAACCAGTGGCTCGGCGGCCCGCGCAAGAGCGCCGGCGAGCTCGCCGGACCCGACACCGCCACGTCCGAAGCCGGTGGCGCCAGTGGCCGCTGGTGACCCCTTCAGCAGCGCGGAGAGGTTCGCGCTCGACGAGACGATCCGCAAGGCCGAGCAGCTGTGCCGTGCGGAGATCTCGGTGTTCGTCGGTACGTCGGGCAGTGAGCCGCGTGCCTTCGCGACGAGCCTGCACAACTCGCTGGTGGCACCCGCGCGCAGCATCCTGATCCTGGTGGACCCGACGGCTCGTGCCCTCGAGGTCGTCACCGGGGGCTACGTGCGCCGCACCCTCAGCGACCCCGAGGTCGAGCTCGCGATCCTCGCGATGCAGACCGACTTCGCGACCGGCGACCTGGTCGGCGGCCTGCGTCGCGGCATCGCGTTCCTGGCCGAGCACGCCCGGCCGCCCGAGATGCTGCACGCCGGCGACTGATCCGGTCGCCGACGCGCAGCACCGTCAGGTCAGACCTCGGCGTCCTTGGCCTGCGCGGCCAGCGCGCGGGCGACGTCGGCACGCCCCTCGCGCACGTAGCGCTTGGCGGCCGGGTTGGCCGGTGAGGTCGCGAGCCACGCGTCGACGCGGGTGAGCAGGTCCTCGCTGGCGAGCTGGCGCGGGAAGATGAACTCCAGCGCCGTGGACGCCCGCGCGGTGCCGAGGTGCTCCCAGATGTCGTCGGCGGCGGCGAGGTAGGTCTCGACGTAGGGCTCGAGGACCTCGTCCTGACCGGCCCGCTGGAACGACATGATGATCGAGCGCTGCGTCTCGTTGGGCGTGTCGGTCCGGGTGATCGCCGCCTCCCAGGCGGTGGCCTTGGCCTCCGCGGTGGGCTGGGCCGCTCGGGCAGCCGCGGCGTGCTCCTGGCCGGAGATCGTGGCGTCGAGCTCCAGCTCCTCGGCGATCCGGTCCTCGCCGACGGCGCCTGCAGCAGCGAGCGCGGTCACGAGGACCCAGCGCAGGTCCTGGTCGACGGCCAGGCCCTCGAAGGTCAGCGACCCGTCGAGCAGCGCGGTCAGGTCGGCGAGCGCCGCCTCGCTGTGGGCGGTGCCGGCGAAGGACCGGGCGAAGGTCAGCTGCTGGTCGCTGCCGGGCTCCGCCGCGGCGAGCAGCTCGCGCAGACCCCGCTCCCACTCCGCGCGCAAGGCCGGCCGGTTGGCCTTGGCGGAGAAGTGGTTGACCGCCTGGGCGGCGTACGCCGGGATCCGGCTGACGCCCCACGGGTCGGTCTCGGCGCCGATGTTGCGCAGCACGAGGGCGACGAAGTCGGACGCGCGCATCTCGGCGTCACGGGTCATGTCCCAGGCCGCACCCCACACGAGGGCGCGGGCCAGCGAGTCGTCGAGCTGCGAGAGCCCGTCGACCACGGTGGCGAGCGAGCGCTCGTCGAGGCGGATCTTGGCGTAGGTGAGGTCGTTGTCGTTGAGCAGCAGCAGGTCTGCCTGCTGCTCGCCCGCGAGCTCGGGGATCACGGTGAGCTCACCCTCGACGTCGGTCTCGACGTAACGACGACGCACCAGCCGGGTCTCGCCGGCGTCGTTGGCGACCGCGTCGTAGAGACCGATGCCGAGCCGGTGACGTCGCAGGGTCGGCCAGTCGGGGTCGGCGGTCTGGCGCACGGACACCGACGTGTAGCGGCCGTCGGCGTCGACCTCGAAGACGGGGGAGAGCGTGTTGACGCCGGCGGTCTGGAGCCACTCCTGGGCCCAGCTGCCCAGCTCGCGCCCCGAGGACTTCTCGAGCGCGGCGAGCAGGTCCTTGAACTCGGGGTTGCCGAAGGCGAAGTCCTTGAAGTACTGCTGGAGCCCGGCCTGGAAGTCCTCGAGCCCCACCCACGCGACGAGCTGCTTGAGCACCGAGGCGCCCTTGGCGTAGGTGATCATGTCGAAGTTGACCTCGACGGCCTGGAGGTCGTGGTTGTCCGCGGCGATCGGGTGCGTCGAGGGCAGCTGGTCCTGGCGGTAGCCGGTCTGCTTGCGGGCGTTGGCGAAGCCGGTCCACGCGTCGGTGTACTCGGTGGCCTCGACCTCGGCGTGGTAGCAGGCCCACTCCGCGAAGGACTCGTTGAGCCACAGGTCGTCCCACCACTTCATGGTCACGAGGTCGCCGAACCACATGTGCGCCATCTCGTGCAGGATCACCGAGCAGCGGAACTCGTAGAACGAGCGCGGCTGGCGGCTGCGGGGGAGGTACTCGTCGCGCAGCGTCACGCAGCCGGCGTTCTCCATCGCGCCCATGTTGTACTCCGGCACGTAGAGCTGGTCGTACTTGCCGAACGGGTAGGGGTAGTCGAAGGCCTCCTCGAAGAAGGCGAAGCCCTGCTCGGTGATCTTCACGAGCTCGTCGACGTCGAGGTAGTCCACCAGCGACTGGCGGCAGTAGTGGCCGAGCGGGATCTCGCCGTGCTTGCCGACGTAGACGTGCTGGACCTCGTGGTAGTCACCGGCGACGAGGGCGGTGATGTAGGTCGACATCTTCTTGGTGGGCTCGAAGCGCCAGACACCGAGCTCGCCGGTGACCTCGGGCTCGGGGGAGGGGGAGTTGGAGACGACCTTCCAGTGCGACGGCGCGGTCACGTTGAAGGTGAAGACCGACTTGAGGTC
>NZ_CALRWD010000016.1:0-64091 GCF_943371775.1 Nocardioides psychrotolerans | reverse complement strand
CCGACGGCTGCCCGGCCCAGCGCACGCACCGCACTGGCGGCCTTCGTGGCGGCCCTGGTCATCGGCATCCTCGGCATGCACGCACTCGCCACCCACGGCACCACGCCCGCCACCGCCTCCGCCTCGAGCGTGACGGTGACGGGCGGCATGCCTGCCCACGAGACGACGGCCTCGGGCGACTCGCACCACGGACAAGCGCACGCCGTGACCTCCGCCGTCTCGACGTCGGCCGCTGACAACGAAGCCGACACTGGCTCCGGGTCGGGGCACGACATGGGCGCCATGGCGACGCTGTGCGTCGTCATGCTCGCCGCCGCCGCGTTGACGCTCGTCGTCCTCCTGGCGGTCCGCATCGTCAGGCCCCTGCTTCCCGCCGCGTTCCACCCCGCCGCCGCACCCGCACGCGCCCTGCCGTGGGTGCGCGGCACCGGCCCACCGCACGTGTGGGCGTTCTCCGTCATCAGGTGCTGACAGGCCCTACGGCCACCCGCTACCGCCGCCGGCAAGGCGGCGACCCACGGCTGGGTGTCGCCGCCGCCTGCCCGCAAGACCCTCGCACCTGCCCCCCTGACATCAGGAGAACCTCATGCACGCCACGCCCAAGACCCGTACCCGCGCCCTCAGTGCGCTCGCCCTCACCCTCGCCCTCGGCGCCGGCCTCACCGCCTGCGGCGACGACGCAGGCAGCCCCGGTAGCTCCGGCAGCGCGACCGAGGTGAGCACCACCGAGCACAACGAGGCCGACGTCACCTTCGCCAGCGACATGATCACCCACCACGCCCAGGCGCTCTCGATGGTCGATCTGACCCTCGACCGCCCGCTCGACCCGGAGGTCCAGGCCCTTGCCGAGGACATCCGCGCCGCTCAGGGACCTGAGATCGAGACCATGGCCGACTGGCTCACCACGTGGGGCGAAGAGGTCCCCGAGACCATGCGCGACCACGCCAACGCCGGCCACGACATGGACGACATGTCCGACAACATGGACGACATGGGCCACGACGACATGCCCGGGATGATGAGCGCCGACGACATGGACGCCCTCGAGAACGCCTCCGACTCCGAGTTCCAGGACCTGTGGCTCGAGATGATGGTCGAGCACCACGAAGGCGCCGTCGAGATGGCGGAGACCGAGACCGAAGACGGCCAGTTCAAGGACGCTGTCGACCTTGCCGGCCAGATCATCGACGCGCAGAAGCAGGAGATCGACACCATGCAAGGCCTCCTCGATTCCTGACGCCGCAACGCGAGCGGACGCCGCCGACGACGGTGGCGTCCGCCCGCGGCGCACGACCCGGACGCCGAGCCATCAGCGGCCCACCCGCGGCCGCCTCGACATCGAAGAAGCCCTCGTGAAGACATCAACCGCGGCCCGGCGGACAACAGCCGCCGCCCTCACGGCAGCCCTCATCACTCTCCTCCTGGCCGGTTGCAGCGACGACCCAGCCAGCAACGCCACCGCCCCCAACGCCACCGCCTCGAGTTCCTCGAGCTCCACCGCGGCACCGCCCGACGAGGAGTCGCTCCCACCCTGGCCGGCCCCCACCGACGTCCCCGCCCGGGTCGCCGCCGCCGGCCTCGACCTCGGCCCCATGGGCACCGCCGAGCACTACCACCCCCACCTGAGCATCACCATCGGCGGCAGCCCGGTGCCCGTCCCGCCCAACATTGGCGTCGACCCGAACACGGGCGCCATGTCCGCGCTCCACACCCACGAGGGCGACGGCACCATCCACATCGAAGCGGACACCGTCGGTGAGAAGTTCACCCTCGGTCAGCTGTTCAACCAGTGGGGCGTCGCCCTTACGCCCACCAGCATCGGCGGTGTCCGCGCCAAGGCCGGGGAGACGGTGACCGTCACCAGCAACGGCACCCCCGTGCCCGGCGACCCCGCCGACCTCCAGCTCGAACCCGACCAGCAGATCGAGCTGACCATCCCCTGACCTCGCGCCGTCGGACGGGCGTCGGCAAGGGCGCGCTCAACCGTCCGTACGGTCGCGCTCTGTCTTCTCCTCGGCGGCATGGACCGGGCTGTGACGCCAAGGGACGACCCACCGGAACAGGTTCAGGAGCGAACGGTGGGACCAGCAGTCGTCGGCGCAACCGCAGGTCCTCGCGCCGAAGCGCTCAGCGACCCGGGTGCCAGCCGCGACGACCAGGTAGACACCGGCCAGCAGCAGGGCAGCACGCCTCACGACAGCACCTCGAGGAGCTGGGCGGTGGTGGGCGATCCCGCGAGACCGCCGGGCGTCGCGTAGACGCGACACGCCAGACCGACCGACTCGCCACCGGACGCGAACGGGTCGGCACCGTCTATCCGGATGGTCGGGGAGCCGAGGAATTTCAACTCGTCGGCCTCCTCGGCCGTCTCGACCCGCACGTACTCCACGGCGGAGCCGTCGCGGCCCAGCGTTCGCAGCGCCTCCGCCAGCCGCACGTCGGCGACCTTCCAGTTGGGGCAGCCGTCAAAGTAGAGCACCTCGACTCGCACCGGTGGTTCCTCCTCGCTGACGGGGTCGTTGTCCACTGTGCCACCCGGCGAGGGCGGCGGCACATGCCTCACGGCACAACGCAGGCGGCCGGGACAGTCCTCGCTGCCCCCGCATGGGGGTCGAAAGACCCTACCCCCGGGGGGTATCTGAGCGCAGCATGGAGTCAAGAGCCGAACCCTGAGGAGGCCGCCATGACTGCACCACAAGGCACCCGAACCGCCGCCAGCCCCCTGGCCGCCGGGACGCACGAGTGCCACGTCCCCGCCGCTGGCACGCACCTGACTGCCTCGATGCCCGGCACGCGCGGCTACGCCACCGGACGAGAGAACTACCTCGTACGGCTCCGCCGCATCGAGGGCCAGGTCCGCGGCGTGCAGAAGATGCTTGCCGACGACCGGTGGTGCCCCGACGTCGTCAACCCAGCTCGCCGCCATCACCCGGGCGACCCAAGAAGTCGCAGCCGGGCTTCTCGACGACCACGTACGGCACTGCGTCCTCGAAGCCGCACGCGACTCCGGAGAAGCCGGACAGGCGCGCATGGACGAAGTCGCAGCAGCCATCCGCCAAGTCATCCGCCTCTGAAGCCACCCCAGCCACCCGCACGACACGACACGAAAAGGAGCACCACGATGAACACCGTCAAGACCCGCAACCCGAACCTCGGGCTGTACGCGGTCGCAGCAGCCATCGCCCTCGTCGGAGCACTGTGGTTCGGCGTCCCCGCCGGCACCCTCGCGTTCGTCGGCATCGCCCTCATCTGCCCGCTGATGATGATGCTGATGATGGGCGGAATGATGGGCGGGATGCACGCCAACGGGACCGGCAGGCAGTCCCACCACGACACCGATCGTTCCAACGAGCGCGACGAGTACTCGTCAGACCGGTGAGGTCGTCATGACCACCCGTCCCACCCCACCCCGACCGACTCCCCGACCTCCACGTCGGGTGGCCGGCCGGACGGGCCCAACAGCCAGCCGGTGATGACCGCGTCCGGCGTCGAGAAGGCGTACATGCGCGGCATCTGGCCAGCCAGGAGCAGCCAAGCCGTTCTGCGTGGCGCAAGCCTCGAGCTGCTCTCGGGCGAGGTCGTCGGCCTGGTCGGAGAGAACGGGTCGGGCAGGTGGCTGAGCACGTTCAGTGACAACCCCTCCTGATCCGTTGTGGGTGGCGGGAGATGAGTCGTCAGTCGCCGTCTTCGATCGTCCATGCGTCGACGACAATCCTTCGGCAGCGACGCGAGTTTGGGTCCCTTGGGCCGCTTCGTAGGCTGTCGGCTCGCGTTGCTGACTGATCCAGGCTCAATAATGGTGCTGGCCGAGGTACTCCAGTGCGCGCTGCAGGTTAGCCGCCTTGGTGTGCGTGGCATCCAGGCGGAGCCAGCCTCCCGAGGGCGGAGCAACTGCTCCTGCCATTCGCCGAGGGTCGCCTCGGCAGTGCCGAAGTCCCACGTCGTTCCTGGCACAGGATTCGTCGCCGACGCTACCTGGGAGATCCTCGCCGTACGTGCGTCCAATCGCGGCAAAAGAACCGAGACGTTCGGAACCCACGACTCTGCTGCTCTCCGCCTTCTGCTCCCGGGTCGCGCAGCACGCCGTCCTTGGGACTGAACGCCTTGCGCATAAGCGCGACACCGACGAGCTCGTTCGGTAAACCGGCAATTCGACGAACCTCGACCTCGACGGCCTTCATGGCCGCGAATGATGCGGTCTCATAGTCCCCGAGAGCGAAGTTCGACCGCGCTGAGGACAGCGCCGACGGGAGGTCGCCGGCGAGTCGGTCTGCCGCCCAGACTTTCGCAAGAGCGCTGGGGTCGTTCGAGACCTCAATGCCAGCGGCGGTCACCCGCTGCCAGGCACTCGGCGGATTTTGAGCCGACAGACCGATGAGGGCGTGGGCCTCTAACCACGCCCAGGCGTCCGAGAGGCGGGCAAGCATCTCCCCGAGGTCAGGAGGTCCGGGCTCGGTGTATCCGCCGCGCTGCTTGAACCCCTGGACGAGGTTGTTGAAGTTGGGCACCGCGCCCAATGATTGCAGAAGCCGCAGGCTGAGATCGGGGAGAGGTAGATGTCGAACGTCGTCGTACGAGAGGGTCATGTCCGCCACCGTAGAACCACACCACGACCTCGGTCGGTGACGATCTCAACTGGTCCCATGTCCAGCGTCGTTTGAAGCCAGACCAACGTCCCGGTGCGGGATGGTCGAGCGGACAGAGGTCGAAGAAGTCACGGTGTCAGGAGCAGCAAAAGGGTAGAGAGCGCCCTTGCTGGCACCTGCTCCTCATCTGGATCGGCACGATGCCAAAGCAACCGGAGCAGGGTCTCGGCGCTGGACCGATGCGGACTTGGCCGGGGACATCCAGTGCACCCAGGGACAGTGCGTAGGGCAAAGGGCCGATGCGACCGAGGCGTGCCTGCCTCGGATAGATCACAGTCGCGACTTCGAGCACGCCGTCCCATGCCAAGCTCGGCTCGAAGGATCGTGGCGTGCCCATTGCTGCCTCAGCGTCCCAGCAGTGCATCGCGGTCTCGTGGACCTGGCGCCGCGTCCAGAAGCCTGTGGTCTGGTTCTCGGGATCCATCGTCCAAGCTGGCGCGTCCGGTGGCCTCTCGGAGATGACGTCGACCAAGTACGAAGCGTGGCGCCGGTACCACGCGGCCAGCGCACCCGGCTCCGCTCCGGCCGGCTCAGGCGTGCACTGCGGGCTGCCGGTGACCACCGCGTGAGCCGCCCACTGGTGAACCCCGCCAAGGTGATCGGCGAGATCGTGGAGTGACCATCCCGGGCATGCTGCGATGGGCGCGTCGAGATCGCCACGTTCGAGAAGCTCCGCGAAACGACTCGTGTGGCTGCGTAGAAGGTCCAGCCAGGCGGGTGGGCTGCTCGTCATGGATCCTCCCTGATGCGGGGTCTCGTCGTCAGTGACCAGCAATCGACAACGGGACTGATCGTATGTCGGCACCTGCTCAGCGAAAGCCACGCAGTGCCTGCCGGAGAGGGATCCCGTTCTGGTCACGCTCCGCGGGACGATCCCATTGCGGCGACCGAGGCGATCCCTCAACGCAATAGGTCTACTTGCCGACTGGCGCCCACAGCCGGTCACCCCTACTGGCGTAGCCCGCAGGGGTGACCGGGCTGTGCTCGCACACGTAACGGAGTCGGGCGCCTGCCGGGACACTTCAGTCTCTGCTGTATAGTTCAGTGAATGCTGACTATTGCTTCTCGCTTGGACGTGATGCATCGGTTGGGCCGCGCGCTGGCAGACCCGACCAGGTCCCGGATCATCCTGACGCTGCTCGACCGGCCGGCCTACCCGGCAGAGCTGGCCCACGATCTGGACCTGACACGCTCCAACGTTTCCAATCATCTGGCGTGCCTACGCGACTGCGGCATCGTTGCTGCCGAACTCGAGGGCCGCAAGACGCGCTATGAGATCGCTGATCCGCACCTGACGCGGGCGCTGACCGCTCTGGTTGACGTCACCCTCGCGGTTGACGAGAACGCCCCGTGCATCGATCCCGTCTGCTCGGTTCCCGGGTGTGGCGCAGAGGTGGGCGCGTGATCCTGGCTTCGGTTCTGCAAGCAATCGGCTTGTTCATCGCGACCAACATCGACGACGTCATCGTGCTCTCCTTGTTCTTCGCCCGTGGCGCGGGTCAACGTGGGACGGCCACCCGCATCCTGGTCGGCCAGTACGTAGGTTTCGTCGGCATCCTCGGTGCCGCTGTGCTGGTGACTATCGGAGCCGGTGCGTTCCTGCCCTCGGCAGCTATCCCATACTTCGGGCTCATCCCCCTGGCTCTCGGTCTCTGGGCTGCATGGCAAGCCTGGCGCGGAGACGATGACGACGATGACGCCAAGATCGCGGGCAAGAAGGTCAGCGCGTGGACCGTCGCAGGAGTCACCTTCGCCAACGGCGGAGACAACATCGGCGTCTACACCCCCGTCTTCCTCAGCGTGGAACCCTCCGCAGTGGTCGCTTACTGCCTCGTCTTCCTCGCGCTCGTCGCGGTCCTAGTCGTACTCGCCAAGTTCGTCGCCACCCGCCCACCGATCGCCGAAGTCCTCGAACGCTGGGAACACATCCTGTTCCCCCTAGTCCTCATCGGCCTCGGCATAGTCATCCTGGTCAGCGGCGGAGCGTTCGGTCTCTGACGGAACCAAAGCGACAAGCGAGGTTCCCAGGCCCGACGCTCCGGTTGAGGATCGCCTTTCGGGACGCCTCACCTGGGTGCGCGGAGACCGTTCGATGGTGAGACCACTGACTGCCACACCAGCGGTCCGTTGGTCTCCGTTGACCGCCGGGGTGTTCCCGCTGGTCGTTACGCGTCGGACGAACGGCGTGGGGTGGGGCGAGGAATGGGTGCCGTGCTGACGTCGGGGTTGCGGGTCAGGGCGAGGTGGGGGAAGGGGGCGACGGTGGCGCGGATGCGTCGCTGTGGCGTGCCGGGGGCGCCCCACAGCACCTCGAGCTGGGTGCCGAGCGTCGCGTGGGTCGAGTCCAGGATCGCGAGCGAGAGCATCTGTCGCTCGCTCGGGCTGAAGATGCGGCCGCTGGAGATGCCGACGACGTCGTCACCGCGCAGGACGTCGTCGCCGACCACGACGCTGTTGCTCGCTGTCCAGATGGGTTCGGCGTAGAGGTCGAGGTGGTCGGCTGGGTGGTCGTCGAACTGGCTCGCGACCACCGCGACGACGTCGTCCCGGTTCCAGGCCAGGGTCACGGGACGTCGGCCCTGGACGGCTTGTTCGAGGGCGGCTCGGCCGGTGAAGTCGTGGTTGAACGTGACGAGGTCGCCCCAGCCGAAGTCGAACGGGGTGCCGAAACGCTTGCTGGCGTCGGGTCCGGCGCTGCCGGGGAGTTGGGTGAGGAACTGGTCGGCATCGCCGTCGAGGAACGCCATCAGGTCCGGGTCGTCGGTCCAGGCCGGCAGGAAGTGGATGAACGCCTGCACGTATCCGTTCTGTGTGTGGTTCATGCCGTATGCCCTCAGGCCGAGTCGAACCAGGCCGAGGTCCTGACCGGCTGCGACGAGTGCGTCGTAGACCGCGGGTGCGCTGGCCAGGGGCCCGTGGACCTCGTAGGCCAGGGTGCCGGCCACGCCGAAGCGGAATGCGCGGACCTCGACGGGACCCTCCGAGGTGTCGATCGAGGTCGGGGTGTGGCGCAGGAAGCGCAGCGAGTGGAGGTCGGTGGCGGTCGCGCGCTCCAGGATCTCCAGCGACCTGGGACCACCGACCTGGAACAGGAACAGCTCGTGGCTGAGGTCCTCGAGAGTGACGTCGTAACCACCGCTCTCCACGAGGTAGCGCAGCACCGGGTTGAGGAAGAAGCAGTTGAACTCCTCCTCACCGATGCGCATGATTACGCCGTCGGCGATCACGTTGCCGGACTCGGCGCACATGACGGCGTGCTTTGCACCGCCGACGCGGAACACCGAGAAGTCGTTGACGCAGGACTCTTCGAGCAATCGCAGCGCGTCCGGGCCAGAAAGTCGGAACGGGTCCGCCGGGTTGAGCCCCGCGTGCAGGTAGGCGGTCGTCTTCCACGACCGCTCCTCGGTCCGCACTCCGTCGAACTCGAACGGGGTCGGCACCCCGAGAGCGGTGTTGTACGACGCGACCCCCGCGTCGTGGGAGAGGTAGGGGTTGATCGGGAGACGAACGGAGTCGGTCACGAGGTGTCCCATCGGCGGTCGGGTGGAGATCTGGCACACACAGCGTTGTTACTATACCTTTCGAAAGGTATAGTAACGGACCGTACATGGAAGCACGAGAGAGATGGTCATGACGATGAGCGCGAACCGCCGATGGGCGATGCTGGTGACGGTGGGAGCGGGCCTGCTTCTGATCACCCTGGACAACTCGATCCTTTACACCGCGCTGCCGACGCTGGTCGAGGAGCTCGGAGCGAGCAGCTCGGAGAGCCTCTGGATCATCAACGCCTACCCGGTGGTGATGGCCGGCCTGCTCCTGGGTGCAGGCACGCTGGGCGACCGCATCGGGCACCGCAAGATGTTCTTGATCGGGCTCGTCGTGTTCGGCCTGGCGTCGGTCCTGGCGGCGTTCTCGCCGAATCCGGAGGTCCTGATCGGCGCCCGTGCTGCCCTGGCCGTCGGGGCCGCGACGATGATGCCGGCGACGCTGGCGCTCATCCGGGTGACGTTCGAGGTCGAGCGGGAGCGGAACATCGCCGTTGCGATCTGGGGCAGCCTCGCTCTGGTGGGCTCAGCCCTGGGGCCGATCATCAGTGGCCTGCTGTTGCAGAGCTTCTGGTGGGGATCGGTCTTCCTGATCAACGTGCCGGTCGTGGTTCTCGCGTTCGTCGCGACCCTCGTTCTGGCCCCTCATGTCGATCCCGATCCGTCGAAGAAGTGGGACCTCGTCTCCTCGGTCTACGCCCTGATCACGCTCGTCGGCCTCGTTATCGCCATTAAGGAGGTGGCGAAGGACCCGTCAGTCATCGTGCTGGTCGCGCTCGCGGCGAGCGCGCTCGGCGGTGTGCTGTTCGTACGACGACAGCGGCGCCTGCCCTACCCGCTGCTCGAGTTCTCGATCTTCCGCAACCCGGCGTTCAGCGCCGGCGTGCTCGCGGCTGGCTTCGCGATGTTCGCGATCGCCGGGGTGCAGCTCATCACCACCCAGCGCTTCCAGCTCGTCGAGGGGTTCACTCCCCTCGAGGCCGGATTCCTGGTCGCCGCGGTGGCGCTCGGCTCATTGCCGATGGCCCTGGTGGGCGGCGCGCTGCTGTGGCGGGTCGGTCTTCTCCCCATCATCGCCGGCGGCCTCGCGCTCAGCGTCGTGGGCGCGATCGTCGTCACGCTCAGCTTCGACAGCAGCATGGTCCTCCTGACGGTCGGTCTGGTCGTCCTGGGAGCAGGTGTCGGGGCGGCGATGTCGGTGGCCTCCAGCGCCATCATCGGGAACGTGCCGGCCAGCCGCGCCGGCATGGCGTCCTCGGTGGAGGAGGTGTCCTACGAGTTCGGGAGCCTGACCGCGGTGGCGCTGCTGGGCAGCCTCGTCACCGCCGTCTACACGGCCGCGATCACCGTTCCCGCCGGCGTGTCGAAGGCGGCCTCGGAGAGCCTGGACAACGCACTGGCGATCGCGCGCGAGAATGGCGACACCGGCGGCCTGGTCGCCAACGCCAACGAGGCCTTCGACACCGGATACCTCGTCGTGATGGTCGTCGTCGTCGCCGTGCTCGCCGCGGGCACCGCCGTGACGGGTTGGTTGCTGCGAGACCACGGACCGAAGAACGCGGCCGCCGACGCGGCCGTCTCCCACTGACCCGTACAGGAGGTGCCATGAGGAACAGCAACCGCACCAGGATCCTCGATGCCGCAGCCAGCGTCGTCCAGCGCGAGGGCATCCGCAGCTTCACCTTCGACGCGGTCGCGGCCGAGGCGGGCCTGACCAAAGGTGGGCTGATGTACCACTTCCCCGCCCGCGACGACCTCGTCACCGCCGTCCACCAGCACCTAGCGGCGCGCTGGGAGTCCGCGATGGTCAACGCCCTCGGGAGGCCGGCGGAGCAAGCCACGGCCGATGAGCGCTACGCCGCCTACGCCCGCGTCAACACCGAGGGTGCGTCCCGTGCCGAGATGTTGTTCATCATCGAGAGCTCTACCCACCCTGAGCACGCGGCGCCCTGGGAGGCGGTCATGGCCCGCTGGGCACCGCCGCCCCCGAGCGTCCACGCGTCCGAGGAGGAACTCACCCGCTTCGTCGCACGCCTCGCTGTAGACGGCCTCTGGATGTTCGAGGTCCTCTCCAACGAGACTCTCGACGCAGAGGTGAGGGCATCGCTGTCCGAGCGGCTCGCAGCGACGGTGACCAGGTCTCACGGGTCTGTCGAGGGCCTCTAGCAACAACGACGTTTGCCGATGGTGGATCTCAGGGAGCCGCATCCGGGGCCGCCTGCCCACGAGCCTGGTCATCGAGTGCGCTGACTGCATCGTAGGAGGCGATCAGAGCACGTTGTGTTGCTGGGCTCTAGCGTTCGTTGGGATCGCGGTCGCCGTAGGTGCCGATCTCGTCGAGCACGACAACCGTGGGGCCAGTGGTGCATCGCTCGTCGAGAGTTCGTCGGTACCTCTGGAACGCGGCCAGAGGCCCCAGGACTCCTAGCCCGTCCTTCATCTCCGCGAACGCGACGAACGACAGATCGTCGTCCAATCGGTAGGTGTTGTAGATGAGTCCTGACGGGTTGAGCGCCGCCAACTCGTCGTAGACGGCTGCCAGAAGCTCGAGTTCTTCGTCGACGGCTTCTGGTGTGACGCTCCAGCGGATCATCGCGCGTTGCAATGTCTTTGCTCCTTGTCTTGCAGTTCGTGGGCCAGGGTGAGTGAGCAGCCTGGTGGTGATGGGCAGTGGGTGCGCGTGCAGCTCGTGCGCCCTATGACGAGTGGTTGCTCGAGCTCCAGATCCCAGAGGCCGCGGCGGCAGCGGCGTAGTCGGTGAAGTCCCGCGCGGGCGTGTCGAGCACCTCGGCGACGTCCAGGCTCACGGAGGCGAGCGCACCGGAAGCGATGTCGCCGTACAGGCCGGCCAGCATCTGCGCCCACTCCATGGGCACGCCCTGGGCGATCTGGTGGGCGACGAACGCCTCGACCGTCACCGGCGTGTAGGTGATGGTGCGGCCGGTGGCCCAGCTCAGCTCGGCGGCCACGTCGTCGAACGACAGCAGGCGCGGGCCTGTGAGCTCGTACGACGCCCCCAGGTGCCGGGGGTCGGTGAGGCAGGCGACCGCGACCTCGGCGATGTCGTCGGCGTCGACGAACGCCTCCTGGCCCTGCCCGGCCGGCAGCCGCAGCTCCCCGGCAACGACAGCGGGGTGCAGGAAGTCCTCGCTGAAGTTCTGCGAGAACCACCGCAGCCGCAGCACCGACAGGCCGAGCCCGGCGTCGGTGAGCTGCTGCTCGGAGGCCAGGACCTCCGCAAAGTCCACGGAGTCCCCACCCGTGTTCGGGAACGAGATGACGACAGCGCGCTCGACACCCTGACGCACGGCCTGGTCAGCGAAGGCGCGCAACACCTGCCGGCCGTGCGGCGCGCCGAGGTCGGGGTAGACGAGGTAAGCGTCGGTGACGCCGTCGAGCGCCGGAGCCCAGGTGTCGGGGTCGGTCCAGTCGAACCGGACCGGGGCGCTGCGACCGGCCCGTCGTACGGCGAGGCCGCGCGCCTCCAGGAGGTCGGCGACGCGGCGGCCGGTCTTGCCGGTGGAGCCGGTGATCAGGACGTGGTGGTCGGGCACGATGTGCTCCTGTCGTGGGACGAGACGAGACGGGACGGGGCGGTGCGTGCGCTGCTCGCGCGCTGCGGTCGAGCCGGCATCAGTGCATGGCGCGGGGCGCGTCGCCGTCGGTCTCGATGGCGCCGTGGCGCAGGAGCGCGCCGCAGACGATCGCGGCGGCGACGAACATGGCGCCGGTCCACCAGAAGGCGGTGGTGTAGCTCTCGACGGCGGCGAGCGCCGCATTGGCGCCCGACGGGTCCTTGTCGGCAAGGAAGTCGGTCGCGGCGGACGAGGCCAGCGCGCTCAGCACGGCGATGCCGATGGAGCCGCCGATCTGCTGGGCCGTGTTGACCATGGCCGAGGCGACGCCGGCGTCGTCGGGGTCGACGCCGTATGTCGCGGCGCTGAACCCAGGGGCGATGACGAACCCGAAGCCCGCGCCCACGAGCACGAAGGCGGGCAGCACGTGGGTGGCGTAGCCGCTGTCGAGACCGAGGCGCGAGAGGAGGAACATCCCGGCGGCGGCGAGCACGAACCCGGTCGCGATCGGCAACTTCGGGCCGACCTTGCCGACCAGCGGGCTCGAGATGCCCGCCGCGACCGAGACGCCCGCGATGAGGGGCAGGAACGCGAGGCCGGTCTTCAGCGGGGCGAAGCCAGAGATGGTGCTGAGGTAGAAGGTCATGAAGAGGAAGACCGAGAAGAACCCGATGCCCACGAACGCGACGGCTATGAACGAGCCGCCCCGGGTGCGGTCGCGCACGACGCGCAGCGGCAGCAACGGGTGGGACACGCGCGACTCGATGACGACGAACGCCATGAGTAGTGCGACGCCGAGGGCGATGAAGCCGAGCGTGGTGGCGCTCCCCCAGCCGTCGGCCTCGGCCTCGGCGAGGCCGTAGACCAGCGCCACGAGGCCGGCCACGACGACGATCGTGCCCGGGGTGTCGATGCGGCCGCTGCGCTCGGCGCGGGGCTCCTTCTTCAGCAGGGCGAGAGCGCCGAGCAGGGCGACGACGGCGATCGGCACGTTGACGTACATGCACCAGCGCCACGAGAGGTACTCGGTGAGCGCCCCGCCGAGGATGACGCCGACGGCGCCGCCCGCGCCCGAGACGGCGGCGAAGACGGCGAACGCCGTGGCCCGCTCCTTGGCGTCGACGAAGATGACGGTCAGCAGCGAGAGCGCGGCGGGCGCGAGCAGCGCGGCCGAGACGCCCTGGGCGCCCCGGGCGGCGACGAGCAGCTCGAAGCTGGTCGCGGCGCCACCGAGGCCCGACGAGATGGCGAAGCCGAGCAGGCCGGCGACGAACATGGGCTTGCGTCCGATGATGTCGCTCAAGCGGCCGCCGAGCAGCAGGAGTGAACCGAAGCCGAGGGCGTAGGCGGTGACGATCCACTGCCGGTTCTCGTTGTCGAACGAGAGGTCGCTCTGCGCGTTCGGCAGCGCGATGTTCACAATCGAGGAGTCGAGCACGACCATCAGCTGGGCCAGGCCGATCGTGGCGAGGATCAGCCAGCGGGCCGCGTGGTGGGGGCTTGGCGCGGCGACGGAGGTCGCGTCGGGGTCGTTGATGGGAGGGTGGGCAGAGGACACGAGGGCTCGTCTCTGGATCACGGAACGCGCAAAGAGGCCCGGGGCACTGGAGGGCTAGCCGGGACATCGAGCAGAACGCTCGACCACATTCGATGACGGACTGTATTCCAGAAGACGAACCGTCACAAGTCGGTAGAGTTGGAGTCGATGGCCACACGCAAGTACGAGCAGAGTCTGCGCGCCGAGGCGGCGGAGCAGACCCGTCGCCGCATCCTCGACGCGGTCGACGCCCGGCTGCGCGCCGCGCCCGCCGAGCCGGTCAACCTCGACACGATCGCGCGGGAGGCCCGCGTGGCCCGCCCGACCATCTACGCCGTCTTCGGCTCCCGCGCGGGCCTGTTCACCGCACTGGCCCACGACCTGCTCGCCCGGGGCGGGTTCGACCGCGTACGAACGTCCGCACTGCACCCTGACCCCATCCAGGGAATGCGGGACGGCTTTACCGCCGTCACCGACTTCTACGCGACCCACCGCGACGTGCTGCGGTCGCTGTTCTCGATGGCCGCTCTCGACGCCGAGGCCGTCGGCGGCGCGATTGCGACCCTCGAGGAAGGTCGCGCCGCAGGCATGGTCGACCTGGCCGGTCGGCTCCACGACGCAGGCTTCTTGCGCCCCGATGTCACCCCCGACGCGGCCGTCGACACCCTGTGGCTGCTCACGAGTTTCGACAGCTTCGACCTGCTCCACGCCGGGCGGGGACTCGCCGCCACCGAGGTGGCCCGACGGCTCATCGACATCACCGAGCACACCCTCGACGGCCGGGATAGAATCCAGCCGCGAACAGGCTTAGACCCGCAGTAGAGTTGATCCGCGGGATCAAACTCCCAACCAGGAGCGACCGCGCCATACCGCGGGCTCCAGGACGGGACCAGTGGCCGATAAGTCCCGCCACTCGGACTGCTTTCCCGCGCGCCGGCGTGGATTCTGCCGAGCGTCCCAGCTAGGGATCGGCTCGCGGGATGCGGACGCACTTCATGTCTGGAAGAGCCGCGCACCTTTGACAGCTATGCGGGGCGGCTGTCCGAGTTGGGGTCTGCACAATCCGCCGACAGTCAGGCGGATCGCCTACGCCGTCGGTATCACGACCGACTGCTGGAGCAGCAGCTTCTCGAGCACCTGAGCCACCCCGTCCTCCTCGTTGGAGGGACTGATCTCGTCTGCGGCCGCCAGCGCTGCAGCGCTCGCGTTGGCCACAGCCACTCCGCGGCCGGCCCACGCGAGCAGCTCGGCGTCGTTGGGTGCGTCGCCGAAGGCCAGCACCTCTTCGGCTGTGATGCCTAACCGGTCGCAGAGGCGGGCGATGCCCCACGCCTTGCTGATCCCCTCTGCCATGACCTCCACGAAGGGCGCACCGGAGTGGGTCGCAGCAAAGCCCGCTACCCCTGCCCCGCGGACGATGTCGAGGAGTTCGTCGACCGGACGGTCCGGGTGCCGCACGATCAATTTTAGGCTCGGTTCGGCCAGCACCTCCTCCAGCGTGTGGCTGCCCATGGTCGCAACGTCTCGTTTGTGGTCACGATCGGCGGCGATCGCGGTGTATCCCTGTTGCGGCACGAACCCTTCGCCCCCGTCGCGGACGCTCACAAACAACAGGCCATCCACCAGCGGCTTCAACGCCGACGCGAGCCGGCGCTGCACCGCCACTCCAACGGTCTGCTCGAAGATGACCTCGCCACTTGTCAGGTGCACACCCAGGGCGCCGTTGGAGCACACCGCCCACTCATCGAACCCGGCTTCCTCGGCGATCTGACGAAGTCCGATCGGCTGTCGCGCAGTCACCGGGACAACCTGAACGCCCGCGGCCCGTGCAGCATCAAGCGCGGCTCGAGTGCGGGGACTCACACTGAGGTCGTCGTGCAGCAACGTGCCGTCGAGATCGGTGGCGACGAGACGGATCGGCATGGACGCGAGCGTAGGGGAACGGCAGGACAGGGCACATGCCGCGCCTGGGGTTGGTCCGGTCGAGACCCTGGCTTGCCGAGCACAGCGTGCCAGTGCGGGATGGCCTACCGGATCGCGGCGCTGCTGCGCGAGAAGGACTCGGCCGCGGTCGTTCAGGCGTGGTTCCAGGGCATGAACCCGCGCCTCGACGACGTCGCGCCGGCGCGGCTGCTGCGCAAGGGCGACCTGGAGCAGGTCGGCCCCGGTGTTCTGGCGGCCGCGCGCGCGCTCGCCATGGCCGGATGACGCGGCCGGTGATTGAGGCGCCTCAGCTGGTCGTCGTCGACGCGGCCGAACAGGTCTGGCGAGTCGGCTTCAAGCCGGAGCCTTGGGCCCGGTCGCGTTGGGAGTGGGCCGGCGCCGATGGGCGCTTCCACGGCCGATGGGACGATCAGCAGGGCAACTTCCGCACCATCACGCCGGCTCCTCGCTTCCGGCCTGCCTGCTCGAGCTACTCGCCGGCTTCCGGCCGGACCCGACCCTCGCGCTCGAGCTCGACGACATCGTGGAGGACGACGAGGACGCCGCGGTGCATCCGACGGCCCAGGCTGGCGAGATCCCTATTCGTGGTTCGAGCCGAGGTCGGCGCGAGCGCGACACTGACGGGTCGCTTCTGTGTGGTGACGGCGGCGGAGTCCATCGCGGCCCTGAGGCGGCAGTTTGTCGCCCTCGCGCACCTGCTGAGCCTGCACGACTTCGACGCGGCCGCGCTCAAGGACGGGCGACCGCGAGCGCTCACCCAGTCGGTGGCCACCTTCCTGCACGCGACCACGGACCTCGACGGCGTCACGTTCGCCTCCGGCACGGCGACGACCTCACCTTGTGAGCCGGGTTCGAACGGGCCGCAGATGCGGCGACCAGCAGGACCCTGGACGCTATCGAGCACCACGCACTCTCCCCTGAGCACCCCGACATGCAAGCAGCCTTCCGGATCCTCGGCCTTGGCTGGGCGGACGCCTGATGGAGCAGTGGGTCGTTGTCCTCGACATTGGCTCGGTGGGGAGCAAGTTCGCCTGGTCCGCCCTCGACCTCCCCGTCCGGCGAGCGGCGGTGAGGAAGCGGCCTGCCCGATGAGCCCTCGTCTGGGGCTACTTCGGGTCTGCGCTGCCGGTGTCTTGTGGGGCACCGGCGGTCTCGTGGTCACCGTATTACATGAGGCAAAGGGCGAGCCATGACGGCGAGCGCGTGGCGGATGGCCCTCGCCGCGATAGCGTTGGTCAGGTTCGCCGTGGTCACCGGCCGCGCCGGTGTCGTTCGTCAGACCCTGCGCTCCCATCCGGTCCTCGCCGCACGGGTGGGCTGTGGCACGGCGGCCTACAGGGCCTGTACTTTCGTTGCTGTCCTGCTCGTGTGAGTCAGCGTCGCCGCCGTTGGCTCACTCGGCCTGGCGCCGATCCTGGCAGTTGTTTGGGAGCACGCCACGGCCCGAACCCGGCCCACTCGGCGGGAGATTTGCGGTCTTAGCCGCCGCGCTCGCGGGCCTGGTCCTCATGAGTGCTACCGCAGGCCACGGCTCCACCGCACCCAGCAGCCAACCGGTTCGGGCTCGCGCTGTCCGTCGGAGCGGGAGCAACCTATGCGGCAACCACGGTCCTGAGTCACACGCTCGCGCAACGGGTCGAGCCCCGTAGCCCTGTCCACCTCTGCCACCGCGGTTGGTACCGTCGCCCTACCTCCGTTCCTCGTTGTCGCTGCAGTGGCCGGTGAACCAGCGCTGACCTCGGATCCGACGTCGTTGGCGCTGCTGGAGTATCTCGGGGTGGCCGATGGCCCTCTCGTACGGATTGTTGTACGCGGGGCTGCGCACTACCTCGGGACCCGCAGTCACCGTCGCCACCCTGGTCGAACCGATATGTGCAGCAGTGCTGGCAGTCGTGCTCCTGGGCGAACGGCTCCCTGTTTCCGGCTTCATCGGCGGCGGCCTCATCCCCACACCACCTGTGACCAGATGAAGCGCGCGGGCTACCGATGAAGCGCGGCCACCTTGGCGCACAGTTCGTCGGGCGTGATGCCAAAGGTCGCCCGGATGCGTGCCCCGTCGGGGCCGAGGTCGAAGACGCCGTAGTCGGTGTAGACACGGCTCACGCAATTGATGCCGGTGAGCGGCATCGTGCAGGCCTGGACGAGCTTCGGCGTGCCGTCCTTCGCGAAGAGGCTCATCATCACGTAGACGTCCTTCGCGCCGATGGCGAGGTCCATCGCGCCGCCGACGGCCGGAATATCTCCGGGCTTCCCGGTGCTCCAGTTGGCGAGATCACCGTTGGGTGCGACCTGGAAGGCACCCAGCACGCAGACGTCGAGGTGACCGCCGCGCATCATCGCGAACGAGTCGGCGTGGTGGAAGTACGAGCAGCCCGGCGTTTCGACGACGGGCACCTTGCCGGCGTTGGTGAGGTCCGCATCGACCTCGTCGCCCTCGGCCTTGCGGCCCATGCCGAGCATACCGTTCTCGGTGTGGAGGATAACGTTGACGGTGCCGCTCTTGTCCTTGGGCAGGTGGTCGGCGATCTTCGTCGGCTGGCCGATACCGAGGTTGACGTAGGAGCCTTCTGGGATGTCGTGCGCGATGACTGCGGCGAGTTGATCCATGGTCAGCGGTGCTCGGGTGCTGGTGTCAGCGGTCATCAGCGTGCTCCCTTGACGGTGTAATGGCGGGCCTCGGTCTGGACGACCCGGTCGACGTAGATGGACGGGGTGACGATGCTCTCCGCGTCCAGGTAGCCAGTGGGAATGATCTCGTTGACCTGCACGATCGTGGTCGCGGCGGCCGTGGCCATGACCGGCCCAAAGTTGCGGGCGGTCTTGCGGTAGACGAGGTTGCCCAAGGCGTCGGACTGGTGGGCGCTGATCAGCGCGTAGTCGCCACGGATGGGGTACTCGAGGATGTAACGCATTCCGTTGATCGTGCGCTCCTCCTTGCCCTCGGCTAGTGGCGTGCCGACGGCGGTCGGACTGAAAAAGGCACCGATGCCGGCGCCGGCGGCGCGCATTCGCTCGGCGAGGTTGCCCTGCGGCACGACCTCGAGCTCGATCTTGCCCTCGCGGTAGAGCTCGTCGAAGACGTAGGAGTCGACTTGGCGAGGGAAGGAGCAGAGGATCTTCCGCACGCGTTTCGCCTTCAGCAGGGCCGCGAGCCCAACCTCGGCGTTGCCGGCGTTGTTGGCGACGATCGTGAGGTCTTTGGCGCCCTGCAGGATCAGCGCGTCGATCAGATCGAAGGGCATGCCTGCCAGGCCGAAGCCGCCGACGAGGATGGTCGAGCCGTCCTCGATGCCCGCGACCGCCTGCTCGGAAGTCGCCAAGATGCTGGTACGAGCCATGTCAGGCGACCTCGAGGTCTTCGAGGACGACGGCGAGGGCCTGGCCGACGCCGATGCAGATCGCGGCGACGCCGTAGCGCTCCTTCCTCTCCTGGAGGACCGCGGCAAGCGTGCCGATCAAGCGACCGCCCGAGGCCCCGAGCGGGTGGCCGATCGCGATCGCACCGCCCTTGCCGTTGACGATCTCGGGATCGGCGAGCCCCTCCTTGAGCCACGCGTCGATGCAGGCCAGCGACTGGACCGCGAATGCCTCGTTGAGCTCGACGGCACCGACATCCCCCCACGAGATGCCGGCGCCCGCGAGGGCCCGGTTGGCCGCCTCCACCGGGGCATAGCCGAAGTCCTGTGGGTCGAGGGCGAAGACGCCGCGACCGGCGATGCGGGCGATGGGGTCACGGCCGATCTTGGTGCTGGCGGACTCGGAGCCCAGCAGCACAGCGGACGCGCCGTCGCTGAGCGGCGAGGCGTTGCCGGCCGTGATGGTGCCGTCTCTGCGGAACACCGGCTTGAGGGCGGCGAAGGTTTCAGGCGTCGAGCTGGGGCGGATGCCCTCGTCGCGGCGAAAGGTCTCGCGGTTGGGCAGCGTCACTGGGGTGACGAGCGCGTCGTAGAAGCCGGCCTCCCACGCGGTGGTGGCGAGCTGGTGGGAGCGGGCGGCGTACTCGTCTTGGCGTTCGCGGCTGATGCCGAAGCGCTCCTGGAGCTGCTCGTTGGCCTCGCCGAGGGAGACGGTCCACTCCTTCGGCATCTTCTCGTTGACCAGCCGCCAGCCCAGTGTGGTCGAGACCAGGGCTTCGTTGCCTACCGGGAAGGGACGGCTCGGCTTGGGCATCACCCACGGCGCACGCGTCATCGATTCGACGCCACCGGTCAAGATCACGTCGGCCTCGCTGGTATCGATGGCGCGGGAGCCGATCATGACCGCGTCGAGGCTCGAGCCGCACAACCGGTTGACCGTCGTCGCCGGGATCGAGGTCGGCAGACCGGCGAGCAGCAGCCCCATCCGACCGACGTTGCGGTTGTCCTCGCCGGCCTGGTTGGCACAACCCCACACCGTGTCATCGATCACCGCCGGGTCCATCGAGGTCTCCGAGAGCACCGCGGCGACCGCCGCAGCAGCCAGGTCGTCAGGACGGACGCCGGCGAGTGTGCCACCGAGCTTACCGAAGGGTGTGCGGGTCACCGCGTAGACGAAGGCAGGCATCTCAATACCCTCGCTGAGGCTGGGTTCTGATCTGATCGGAACTGGCGTACTCGGTGCTCATAACAGGGATCCTTCCCAGGCTCCGCGCAGCAGCGCGGTCAGGTTCTCATCAGTGACAGGGGTGGTTGTTCGTCGGATGGCTGCCTTGGCTGGGGCCAAGCGCCCTCGCTTTGCCGGTTCCGGGCATTCCGTAGTCCTTGACCGCCCCGGGAGGACCGACGCTGGCGTCGAGCCTGTCCCGCAGCGCGCGGAGCCCGTCGACGGCGGTCGCGACGCCGAAAGTCGCTGCGATAGCTTTTAGTCAGGTGGAGGCGCTGTGGTGGATGTCTGAGGGGTGCACGGCCAACGGGGTCACGTGCACCTCCATGTAGGTGAACAGCGGGAGGTTGGAGAGGATGGCGTGGAGCTCGTCGTTCGAATCGACGTCGAACACGGAGTAGTTCGAGTACTCGCCGACGATGCGCCACAGGTGGATCCACTTGCCTTCGCGCTGCAGTTGCTGGGCGTAGTCCCTCTCCTGCCTCACGATCTGATTTCGGGTGTCACCGGGAAGATCGTGAGGCAGGTGGACGTCCATGCGGACGTGGTAGAGCATCAGCTGGCGGGGTCCAGCGTGATGTCGTACTGGACCAGGATGCTGCCGTCTGGCTGCTCTTGGGGGTCGAGCATGAGTTCGGGCTTGACGGCCTGGGCGATGTCGTCGTGGTTGTGGTCATCGCCGGGGAAGTAGAGCTGGGCGGTAAGCAGCTCGTGCCCAGGTGCCGAGACCTTGACGTGGATGTGAGCCGGCCGCCAGGCGTGCCAGCCCGCGGCCTCGATCAGGGCACCGGTCGCGCCGTCGTGTGGGATCTGGTACGGCTGGGGCTTGATGGTGTGGATGCGGAACTTCCCATCGTCCCCCACGGTGAAGACGCCGCGGAGGTTCCACTCAGGCTGACCCTCGGAGAACTGGGAGTAGAAGCCCGCGTTGTCGTCCTGCCAGACGTCGACCTTGCCGCTGGCCAGTGGGGTGCCGTCGGTGGACCTGATGACGCCTTCCCAGATCATCGGCGTGCCGGACTCTTCCCGCTCGAGGATGGATCCTTCTGCGCCGCGCTCAGGCGCGCCCGGGACGTGGTAGGGGCCTTCGATGGCGCCCTTGTTGCCCTTGCGGTGAGCGGTGGCCACTTGCTCGACTGCGTGCTCAACGAAGACATCGAGGAACAACGGCCACTCACCGTCGGCACCGACCTGGATCAGCCACGCCTTGAGCGCGTTGTACTCGTCGTAGGTGACCTGGTGCTTGCGGATGGTGGCGTGGACGGCGCTGAGGACCTCGCGAGCCAGGGTATCGACTCGGTCCTTGGGGACGTCCTTGACAGCGGCGAACGGGGACTTGTCCGCCTGGAACCGATCGGTTGCAGCTGCGCCGGAGGCCGACGCGGTGGCTGACTCGACTGTGGTCATGTTCTTCCTTCCATTCCTGTTGATGGGACCTCCGGATGTTCCGGAGGGGGTCGGTGCCCGCCCGGTCTCGGCTACTGGTCGAGGCGGTAGTGGGCGAGTTTCGATTCGTCGATCTCCACCGAGAGTCCGGCGCCCTGACGGACGACGAGCTCACCGTCGTGAATCTCGAGGGGGTCGGCGAGGAGGTCGTCGCTCATGTCGAGGAAATTCGACAGCTCTGCTGCGCGGCGCGCGGTCAGGCTGAAGGCAGCCCCGAAGGCGGCGGTGCACATGGTGCCGAGCTGTCCGTCGATCTGGTTGCCCATGACGACTTCGAGGCCGAGTCCTTCGGCGAGGTGGTGAACTCGCTGGCTCTGGGTGAACCCAGTCCTTGCGCACTTGATGCTCAGGGCTGTGGCGGAGCCGCCAAGGATCTCGCGGGTGACCTCAGCGGGGGTGGTAACCGATTCGTCGGCGACGAAGGGGAGATCGAGGTGGTCGACCAACCATCGCCGACCAAGAACGTCATCGGCTGGGCACAGTTCCTCGGCTAAGCTCAGACCGAGGTCGGCCATCTCCCGCATCGCCCGGAGCGCCTCCGATGCGCTCCAGCCGCGGTTGCCGTCGACGTAGAGTTCGATCTCGTTGCCAAAGCGCTCGCGAAGTGCCCGGACGACGGCCGTGTCGAGGGTGTAGGGCTGCCGCCCGACCTTGACCTTGAAGGTCCGGATCCCATGGGTCTCGATCATCCGCTCGGCCTCGGCGACCATCTTCGCCGGCTCTTCGAACCCGAGCATGTGTGAGACGCGCAGGCGGTCGGTGTATCCGCCCAGCAGCGCGGTGACCGGCTGATTGAGGGTGCTTCCGAGGGCGTCCCACAAGGCGATGTCGATGGCGGACTTCGCTGCAGGATTGCCAACGGTGCGCTGGAGGCGCTGCTGGGCCCGTTCCCGGTCCAGGAGCGTGAGTCCGATCAGCTGCGGCGCGAAGATCTTCTCGATGACGGCCACGATGCCCGCCTGCGTCTCACCGTAGGTGAAGGGCCGCGGCGGCGCCTCGCCCACACCGACCACACCGTCATCGGTGTGGACCTTCACCAAGACGTGTTCAGCTGTGTGCACCTCGCCGCTGGCGAATCGCAGCGGCTTGACATACGGGATGGCGAACGGAATCGCCTCGACCTTGACGATCTTCACAGGCTGACCTCGTCGATGAACGAGCTGGACAGGTGCGCAAGCTGGCGATCAGCCGCGAGGACACCCACGACGGCGCTGACGACAGGGCGCGGTTCCTCGGCGCGCCACCCGAGCGCCAGCTCGATGGTCCCGGCATCGGCGATGTCACGAAACCGCACGCCGGCCAGCGGGAACGCTCGTGCCGAGGCCGGCACGAGGGCAATGCCCATGCCGGCAGCAACCAACGACAGCAGGACAGCCGTTCCCGGCGCCTCGTGGGCGCGATCGGGGACGAATCCGGCTACCCGGCAGGCGCGAAGGATCGCATGGTTGACCGCGGAGTCCCGGCCGGCGTACCCGATGAAGTCCTCGTTGCGAAGGTCGATGAGTTGCGGGGCCGAGTGGCCGACGAGGCGGTGGTCCTCGGGAAGAGCCAGAATCAGCGGCTCCTCCTCGATCATGTGGGTCGCGATGCCCTCGCCCACCACCGGAGGGCGCAGCAGAGCGATGTCGATGGCTCCGGTCCGCAACTCTTCGCACAGCTCGGGGGTGAGAAAGTCGCCGCGCACGTCGATAGCGATGTTGGGCAGTTCGCGTCTGAGAGTCCTAACGACATGAGGCAGGTGAGAGATCGCCGCGGTGCCGACGGTTCCCAGCCGGACCAGACCGTGCTTGCCGTCGGCTAGGCGTCGCACCCCCCGCATGCTGTCCTCGACAGCGGCCAAGATCCGCCGGCTCTCCTCGAGGAAGAACTCGCCCGCAGGCGTGAGCGCGACGCGACGGGTGGTCCGGTTCAACAGAGTCACGCCGAGCTCGGACTCCAGGGACCGGATCGCCTGTGAGAGCGCGGGCTGAGCGATGAGCAGTCGCTCCGCAGCCTGTCCGAAGTGACAGGTCTCGGCGACAGCGGTGAAGTACCGAAGGTGACGCAGTTCCATACCGGGGCTCTCGTCTGTTGTCCGCGCACTGGTTGTGACGGGTATCACTTCACGGTAGAGGTTCTCTTCCATCACACACAAAGACCAATCATCGGTGGATTCATTGGCGAATCGAATAAATGGATCAGGCGCTCAGATGGGCTATGACGAGTTCGGCGACGGACTCCGGGGCCTCAACAGGCGCTAGGTGCCCCACGCCGGGTAGGACGGCGAGGTGGCCGTCCTGGACGCCCTCGGCGATCTCGCGCAGCAGCGTGACCGGTGTCGGGAGGTCCTGGTCTCCGGCGATCGCGAGGACCGGCGCGTCGATCTCGGCGAGGCGGTCGGTGACGTCGAAGCCAGCCAGGGCGCCGCACACCTGGGCGTAACCCGTCGGGTCGACCTCGAGGAGGCGCCGCGTGAAGGTGTCGGTGATGTCTGGTCGGCGTTGGGCGAAACCCGGACCGAACCAGCGCTGCAACGACCCCTCGACCAGCAATTCGGTGCCCTCGCCGGCGACCAGGTGTGCGCGTTCGCGCCACGATGCCGTATCCCCGATCCGGGCGCCGGTACAGGTCAGGATTGCCCCGGAGATTCGTGGCCGATGCTCCAGGAGCAGGTGGAGTCCCACCGCGCCACCCACCGAGTCTCCGGCGTAGGCGAACAGCGGGTGAGCCAGGCCGTTCACCGCAAGGAAGCGGTCGACGGCGGCCACCACACCTTGCGCGATGGAGGCCATCGACACGGGGTGCTCCGATACCGATCGGTTCGTGCCGTGCCCGGGCAGATCCCAGCCGAGCACGTAGAACTGGCCGCTCAAGAGAGCGGCCACCTCCCCCCACAGCTCTCGGACCGAAGTTCCCAGCGAGGGACCGACGACCAGGAGCGGGCTCGCGCGGCTCGAGGTCAGCTCGACGGTCGAGATGGCGGGTACGTCAAGGACGGTCATGCCTGGCCCTGCAGGAGTTCCTTCAGCGAGAGGGTGAGGTCATCGGCCCGCTCAGGATCGATGGTGCGCCCCTCCCCCAGCGCTCGCTTGACGGCCATGAAGTCCCGCGGGTTGTTGACCACGTCAGCGGCGATGAGGCGGTTCTGCTGGAAATAGAGAACGGTGAGTCGGGTGGACTCCGCGCGCACGATGTAGGCGTCATACCCGTCGGAGATGCCGGCGATCTGGATCTTCAGATCGGCCTGATCGGACCAAAACCATGCGACCCCGCGGCGTGGAGTCTCCGAGCCGGTGAGCACGTGAGCGGCCAGCTTGGACTGTTCCAACGCGTTGTTCACCGACTCGATCGTCAAGCGCTGACCGGGGAGGTTCGGGTGAGGTTGTTCGGCGCAATCGCCCACCGCGACGACGCCGTCGACCGAGGTTCGTCCTGCCTGATCCACCACGATCCCACGGCCACATTCCAGGCCCGCCTTCTCGGCGAGTTCTACATTGGGCAGGGCACCCACACCCACGATCACCACGTCAGCGGGAATGGTGGCTCCATCGGCGAGCCGGACGTGGGTGACCTGCCCGTCGACATTGCCCACGAGCTCGACGACGCTCGTGTCAAGACGGATCTCGATGCCGGCTGCGGCATGCCTCTTCATCAGGTAGTCGGACAGGGGCGGCGCGCATACCCGGCCCAGGAGACGTGGCGTTGCCTCGAGGACGGTCACCTCAAGCCCACGTCGACGCGAGGCGGCGGCGACTTCAAGGCCGATGAAACCGCCGCCCACCACCACGAGCCGGGCCGTGTCGACGAGCGTGGACCGGACCTGCTTGGCATCCTCGATGGTGCGCAGAGTGTGCACACCGGCCAACGATGCGCCGGGGACCGGCAACTCACGTGCCCGGGCACCGGTGGCGAACGCAAGCTTTTCGAACTGCACGGTGGTTGCGTCATCGAGCGTCGCGGTCCCCCCCTGGTCGGCGAGGTCGATGCTCACGACACGGCGGCCCTGTAGGACCTCGATCTCGTGCTCGTCAAGGAACGCCGGTGCCCTCAGAGCAAGGCTTTCCTCGTCCTCCTTTCCCTCCAGGAAGCCCTTGGACAGCGGCGGCCGCTGGTAGGGAGGGTAGGGCTCGTCTCCGATCACCGTGATGTGGCCACCGAAGGCCAGGTCACGCAGTTCGGTGGCCACACCGAGTCCGGCTTCGCCCGCTCCCACGATCAGGACGCTGGTGTGCGACCTCGCGTCGCCTGCCTCGCTCACTGTTCGGGTGCAATCGTGAGTTCGAGGCCGTCGAGTTCCTCGGTCATCCGGAGCTGGCAGGACAGCCTGCTTCGCTCCTGGCGAGGTGTCTCGGCGTCATCGAGCATCTCGGCTTCGAAGTCCTCGGCCACACCGGTCGCCTCGATCCATTGAGGGTCGACGAAGACGTGGCAGGTGGCGCAGGCCATTGCGCCGCCGCATTCGGCGACGATGCCAGGGACACCGAGCTTGATCGCGGTCTCCATCGCTGAGGCACCGATCCGGGCCTCCACCTTCTGGGTGGTGCCGTCGGGGCTTTGGAAGATAATCGTCGGCATAAATGCTTCCCTTCGAGGTGCGGGCTTCAGAAGAGCTCGAAGTACTCGCGGTGCTCCCAGTCGGTCACGCCGTTGACGTAGGTATCGGGGTCGGGGTTTGCCTCGACCCAGGCGTCGTACCGGGTGACCTCGCTGCGCTTCATGGTGACCATGTAGTCGATGAAGACGTCACCGAAGGTCTTGCGGAAGAATGAGTCTGCCTCGAGTGCGTCCACGGCGTCGGCCAGGCTGGTGGGCAGCTGGGGCACGTCGGCCGCGTAGGGGTCTTCGCTGACCGGACCCGGGTCGACCTTGTTCAGGATCCCGTCAAGTCCCGACACGGTCTGGGCGGCGATGTAGAGATAGGGGTTGGCAGCGGAGTCACCGACCCGGTTCTCGACGTGGGACGCCGTGTCATTGGGTGCACTGATGACCCGCATCATGGCCGCGCGGTTGTCCTGCCCCCAGGTGAGCCGGTCGGGCGCGAGGGAGTAGGGACGGCGGCGGCGGTAGCCGTTGATGGTCGGCGTGGTGAACACGGAGGCCGCGATGCCGTGCTGGAGGCTGCCGCCGACGTAGTGCTGCCCGAGTTCAGACAGCGGGGAGTTGTCGGTGGGGACCATCAGGTTCTCGCCGCTGTTCAGGTCGGCCAGCGAGGTGTGCAGGTGCCATCCGTTGGCGTAGAAGCCGGCGATCGCAGGGGTACACATGAACGAGGCGATGTGTCCGCGGCGCTTCGCGATCTGCTTGACCGTGGTGCGGAACAGGGCCGCGGAGTCGGCAGCCTGGAGGCCCTCGAGGATGTCGAAAGTCGTTTCGACCTGGCTCGGGGCCCACTCGTCGTCGAAGGAGCGCAACGGCAGCCCCATCTGGAGCAAGGCCTTGCGGATCGGCTTGAGGACGTCGTCGATCTCGTCGAGGTGGTCGACAAGGAGGTAGTTGTAGCCGCGACCGACAGGGGCCACGCGCGGCGGGTCCGCCGGGGATCCGGGAGCGCCCAGGGAGCCGCCGTCGAGTCGGTCGTCGACCAACCGGGTCAGGTACCACTCCATCTCCAGACCGGCGATGAGCTTGGCGCCGGTGGCGGCGAGGGCGGCCAGGGACTCCTTGAGGATGGTCCGGGGAGCGAGCGGGAAGGGCTGACCGTTGGTCATGTAGAGGTCAGCGAACACGAGGGCCGTGTTGTCCACCCAGGGCAGAATCGTGAAGGTGCCCGGATCCGGAACGGACTTCAGGTTCGGGCTCCCACCCAAGCCGTCGATGGCGAAACCGCCGTCCGCGCTGAAGGGGTTGAGCACGATCGCGTTCGCCGGGTCGAAGAAGAACGGGGCCATCGTGATCTCGTTGCCGGCCTGGAGCGCTGCAGCGTAGGCCGGCACGGTCAGCGCCTTGCCGCGCAGGAGCCCGTGCTGGTCGGGCCACACCAGGCGGACGATCTCGATGCCGTGCTGCTTGATGGACTCCAGCGACTGCTGGGCCGCGGCCTGCTGCTCCGCGGAGTGGAGACCGTACTGCTCGACGAACTTTGCGGTTGTTGCCATGGAATGCCTCCGAATTGGATTGCGAACTGGTTGATTTCGACCGGATGGGTTGACGACTCAAGACATCGAGGGGCTCGCGCCCCTCAAGGCTCGAAGCCAGCCGACAACCAGTCGTTCTCCTGGCGACGGTGCGGTCGCCGCGAGCTCTTCACGTAGCGCCAGGACGTCGACGCCGAAGGAGGCGAGCTTGTCGGCTTCGAACCCGAGCAGTGTCTCGATACCGGCTCGGTCCAGGTCGGGGTGGAACTGGATGGCCAGGACCGAGCCCGATGACCATGCTTGGACGTAGCGGTCCGAGACCGCGAGCGTCACTGCGCCGGGTGGCGGCACCATCGTGTCGGAGTGGAACGAGAAGAACCGCCCCGCCAGGCTCTCCCCCGCGTCCTCGACGGCCTTGACGTCGATGAACCCGACCTCGAGGCCCTTGTCGCCTGCCAGTGCGTGGCCGCCGAGTGCCTCAGCCGCGAGCTGGGACCCCAGGCACACGGCCATCGTCGGCACGTCAGCGTTGTACGCGTCGGCGATATATGCCTTCTCCTCGGCGAGGTAGGGGTGGTTGTCGACGTCGTAGGCGCTCTGAGGTCCACCCAGAACGATGACGCCTGCGACGTGTTCGAGCGGGGGAAGGGCGTCGCCGACGACGGGCCGGGCGACGTGGTACGGGATGCCGACCTCGGCGGCGGCCTTCGCCACGACTTCGGCGGAAGGGTTCTTGATGTGGCCGATGACGAGCACCGGAAGCTGGTCGTTCATGGTTGGGGTCTCGGTTCGATTCGTGTGTGCCAGGGGTCCCAGTGGTCGATTCCCGCCAGTGCGGCGAGCAGCTCGCTCGCGCTCTGGCGGTCCACGGCGACCCAGGTGTCATCGGGATGGACGCGGTAGGGGGTGAAGTCCCACAACTTGAGGGCCTTGGCCTGAGCGATGAGGGCGCTGGCCGCTTCGGTTTCCTTCTCCAAGCGGGCGACCCGGCGGTGGAGGAGAGCGTTCTCGCGGCGCAGGCGCTCCAGCTCGGCAGGCTCAACACTCGGGGGCGGTGGCTCCACGTTCTCCTCAGCTTCGGTCATGTCAGCCATGGCTCAGAAGACGATCGTGAGGTTCTCGTGGTACTGCTCGGAGTCGAGCAGGTTGGCTTGCTTGAGCCTGATCTTCCAGCCGTCACCATCGCGGGTGAGGACGTGGCCGTACCAGCCGGAGTAGGTCTTGGTCACGCCCGCACGGAACTCGCTGATGATAAAGTTGGAGCGGACGAGGGTGTCCCCGCCGGCGTCCTCGAGGACCTCGACGTTCCCGACGATCCGAACGGTCCGCGAGGCGGGAATCTGGCTGTAGGCCAGGCCCGTGCGGAGCCAGTAGACGCGGTCGGTGAGCCGGCGACGGTCGTCGAAGGCGTGGGAGACCTCGGTGCGAGGCTCCCCCCCGCCGGAGGTGACCGGGACCCAGTACAGGCAGTCGTCGGTGAAGAGGTCCAGCCAGTCGTTGAACCGCCCCTCGTCGACCAGACGTGCTTCTCGGACCAGGAATGCTGTGGCTTGAGCGAGGGTGGCCGCCTCGGGGGATGGCCAGTCCTCGCCGAAGCTGTCGCGGTAGTGATCCAGGCGGTCGTAGAAGGCAGCGTCGACGTGGTAGGAGAAGGACGAGGTGTCGGCGTACTGGGCCGGAATCGATGAGGTGCTCATGCCTGGGCTCCGTCCATGCGCTTGATCCATTCCGCGTAGTAGCTGCGCATGTGCAGCTCGTCAGTGACGGCGGTGGAGACCACACCGTCCTCGGCGGCGGACTGCCAGCCGGTTCCAAGACCCCGGTTCATCAAGATCCACTCCTCTTCGACGACGTCGAGGCCGCGCTGAACCTCTTCGAAGTTGGCTTGGTCGTCAGGCTCGCCGAAGGCGGGGAAGTCTTCCTGGGTCCGCATCCGGACAGTGTTGACCTCCTCGGGGACCCCTCCGATGGAGGTGGCATGCCACGTGAGCTGGGTCCGGTTGACGGCGAGGGGCTCGATCACCTGGATCTGGTTCCCGATGATGAGCAGGTTCGGGAAGATGCTGAGGTTGATCTGGGCGCCCACGCACAGGTCCAGGAGCTCGTCGGCGCGCTCGGGATACGTGGCGCGGATCTCCTCCTCGAACCTCTCCCGGCCGGGCTGCGGACGCTGATTGACCCAGAAGCCTCCCTCGTGGGCGGACCGCTGGTCGATGACGCTGTGCCCGTTTCCCAGTGAGTAGGAGCGCATCGGTCCGTCGTCCGGGGTGCGTCCGAAGTAGGACATGTCCTTGGACTCCCCCATGCGCGAGGCCATCTCCAGCAGCGAGCGGTGCGAGAAAGAGGGGTGGTAGCCGTCGCCGGCGTTGTCGTAGGCCAACTTCCAGTTGCCGCGGTACCCCATCCGGTAGGCCGCGCTGCGGACGAAGACCTCGCCGTTGGGCGCCCGGTCGATCCAGTAGTCGAGCCACGTGGTGGCCGGCCCGAGCCAATCGGGCACCGAGGGGGCACCCTCATTGAGGGTGCCGAAGATGAAGCCACGGTAGGTCTCGATGCGATTGACCTTGCGCAGCCCGAACTGCGACTTGTCGAAGTCCATGCCATAGCCCTCGGGCCACGGCGCGCCGACCAGCTCCCCGGTGTTGCGGAACGTCCACCCGTGATACGGACACTGAAAGCTTTTGGCCACCCCGGCCTCGTCGCGACAGATGGTCGCGCCACGGTGTGAGCACCGGTTGAAGATGCCGTGGAGGGCGCCGTTGCGGTCTCGGGTCAGGAGCAGCGGTCGCTGGCCCATCCGCACCGAGAGATAGGAGTGGGGCTTCGGCAGCTGAGACTCGTGGGCCAGGTAGACCCAGGACTGTCCGCCGAAGACCTTGACGATCTCTTCCTCGAACACGGCCGGATCGGTGTAGAGGGTTCGATGAACCCGGTCCTCCAGGACGCGATCATTCCACCGACTCAGGTCGGTGAGCGCAACGTCGGAGACCGTCTCGCCGATTGTCATTTTTCCTCGCCCTCGTCGAATGCTGGTTTTGCCTGCTGGAGCGCTTCTGCTGCGACTTTCGATTGCGCATAGTGGCTCCCTCGTACGAATGCTAAGGATCCTGTGGCCAGTAACACAAAGACCAAATCAAGACGAATTAATAAGTTGAACTGATAAGTCGCTTGGATGTCGTCACCCTCAGTTCAGGTGTTGCGACGTGGGGGTCGCAACCGGTCTCGCCAAGGGTGGCGTGCTGGAGTTTCGCTGTGGTGGCGGATGAGGGGTAACCGACCTCAGCCCAGGTGCCCTCGTCGTCGGCGCTGAGCAGGGGACGCGGACGCAGGCCGGTGTTGAGATCGCGACCGATACGGGGCGTGGTGTCGAGTGGTCTCTTGTAGGGCGCGAACGTAGTTGGGCAGCACTGCTCGTTCGAAGCGGGCGCTGGGGATCGCTAGGGAGATGCCGAACACGGCTCGGCCGGTCCCGTCGCGAACGACTTGCCCGACTCCGTCGCCCCCTTGCGCGGACTCCTCGAAGTTCGGGCATGCCTCGGTGTAGCGCAGGACGAGTGCGGGATCGATCGGGGTCGCCCGGGTGGGTGCCGGGGCATCGGGGCCAAGCGGCTTGTAGGCAACGAACGGGGTGCCGTCGACATCGCGGATGATGAGGATGCCGTTCGCGTCGCGGGTGCAACTCGAGGCGTTCGGCTTCGAGCGCGGTCTTGCGCTTCTCCCACGTCGGGAGCACGACGCTTGCCTCGAACGCCTCGTCCTCGCGTACGTAGGGCTCCTGACTCGGCGTGAGCGGCTGGCCGGGGATGATCGGTCCGCACCCGACCGCGGCCGCTCTCGCCCGGTGGCGGCTATTCAGGTGGCGCGCTGGGGACCCGACGACGCAAGAGCGGACCACCAACGCGGCTCCTGAGCCGTCGTCCCTGCCCCGGGCGACTCGACGGATCAGGCTGGTCCAGCATCCTGACCCTCCGAACCGAGTTTGTTGCAGGACCGCAACGTCTGCGACGCGGCCGTGACCGGCACCAGGCCGATGGCGTGCCGTCCCGTGGGAGGAACGATCTATGGGATCAGTACAGGCCAGCGCGTCTAGCCATGGCCATGCGTCCCGGATGACCCGTCCGCGATGGGTTACCGGTGGCGGAGGGTCCAGCGGGCACTATCGTCCGGGCTCTTCGGCCAGGTGACGGCGCATGGCCGCAAGCCGCGCCGGCGCCGGTGGGTGAGCTGCGAGCCAGCGTCGCTCGAGGCGGGCCAATCCTCGGGCGGGCCGCCCATCGGGCAGCGGCCTGGTCACGTGTTCGTCGAGGAACCGCATCAGCTCGGCGGCCGCGGCGAGGTCGTGGGTCAGTTCGACCGCGAACAGGTCCGCGGCGATCTCCTCGCGTCGGTCGAAGGCGACCTGGAGGCCCAGGAGCGCGACTGCGGTGGCCAGCGTCGCCGTCAGTGCCAGGCCGCCGAGCTGCGGTGACGTCCCCAGCGCGGTCACGCCGAGACTGGCGCCGGTCCCCATCAGCACCAGGTAGCCGGCGAGCCACGCGTAGCGGCCCGCGGCCGAGCTGCGTTCGCGTCGGATGACGTGCGCGAGTTCGTGGGCGGCCAGGCTGTGCACCGCGGCGGGACTCAGCCCGGTCAGCGCAGCGGTTGCGAACACCACGGTGGGCGCGTGGCCGACGCGGAACCGCGTGACGGCCAGGCCGCCATCGCCAGTCACCGGTCCCCCGCTATTGGCGAGTGGCACTCCGAGGACCGTTACGACATCGACGGCGGGCGCCGCCACACTCGCGCGTGACGCGACCGCGGTCATCGCTGCGGCGGCCAGCTGTCGCAGACCGTCGATGTCACCCGGATCGGCGTCCTCGTCTGGTCGCCAGCTGGTCGACCAGGCGAGGATGACCTTGGTGAGTGCCACGAGTATCAGCACGGCACCGCCGAGGTAGGCGATGGTCAGCAGGATGAGTGCCACGTCGCGGGCCGGTTCGGGCATGGCTTCTAGGGTCGTCGCGTCGCCTCGGTGGGAACGCTGAGAATCGCTCCCACGCAAGCGGTCCGCTCGGGGGCGGGTGTTGGACGGCGGATCGTGTCTCTCAGCGGCGTTCTGAGACCGATTCGGGCCGTTGGTCGCGCTGCGGGACTGTTCATGGTGTCGCAGTGGGCGCTGGCCGTCGCGTGGCGGCGTCGGGCGGCGTCGACCATGAGACGGCGCGGTCCTCCTCGGAGCGGCCGCGCAGGTGTGTCGCAGGCTCCTGGGAGTCCGAGGTCTCACGGCTTGATTCGATCGCGTGGTCCTGTTCGTCTGGGCTTGGCGCTCCGTAGCGCCGTTCGGCCATCGTCTCCACCTTCGACACCGCGTCCCAGACGTGGTCGCCCGAGCCGTGGGAGTAGCAGGCGTTGAGGTGCTCGCGTGCGTGGCCGAGTTCCTTCTTGCTCGAGCGGGGGTGCTCACCCAGGGCTTTGAGTGCGCGCTGGGCGCGGCCGATGGCCTGGGAGCGCTCGTTGATCGACATCGTCGCGGCGTTGGTTCGTCGAGTTGTTTCCTGCGTCATTCCCTTGGTCCCTTCTCGGTGCGGGTGCGCTTCTGCGCACCGGGCTGCTCGTCGTCTTGGATTTCGCCGGTGTCGAGGTCGACCAGACCGAGCCGAGGCGGCGCATCGCGTCGGGTCGCCTGGTCGTCGGCGCGGCGCTGGCTGGCGGGCAGTGCGTCGACGTCGTGGGCGAAGGCGTTCTCGCGGCGCTCGGTGGCGGCCTCGGCGACGTGCTCGCTGTGCCGCGGCTTGGCCGGCCATCCCTTGTGGTCGTCATCGCAGTGCGCGCGCAGGCGGTTGCGCATCCGGTCGGTGAAGGCGGGCAGGCAGTAGCGGTGCCACTCCTCAAGTGCGTCGCTGGTCATCGCCAGGCCGGCTCGTCGACGCTGGTCGGCGAGGACCGCGATCTCGTGGACCAGGTGCGGGTGGGACGGCCAGCAGCTGGGGATGAGCCCGGCGACGTCCCAGGAGTAGTCGTGATTGAGCCAGATCACGACTTCCTCGAGCCATTCCCACAGCCCGTGCCGCAGATCGGGGTCCAGGCACCTCGCCGGCTCCCACGGCCTCGGCAGCAGCGCGTGGTTGCCCAGCGCCTTCTTCTGGTCCTCTGAGCCGTTGACGGCGATGTGGAGCTCGCGGTAGGCCAGCCGGACTTCCTCTCCCGGCGTCGGGAACGCGAACACCATCGCCGCCGGGGCCGCGCGCCGGCTGTGCTGGGGGCTGGTCACCGCTCGCTCCTTGCGCGGTCGCCGCGGGTGAGGTGGTCGGTGTCGTCGTCGACGAAGCCGAGGCGCCGTGCCTCGGCGAGGGCGGCGGCCGCCCGGGCGTCGGGGGTGACGACCATGCGCCGGTCGCTGGTGAGCTGCTCGCGCAGCGTCCGCTGGTCGGCGAGCAGACGTGCACCGGCCTTGCCTTCGACGCAGCGGTGGAGCTTGGCGATGATCGGTTTGCCGTTCTCGGCGATCACGAGCGCCTGGCGCTCGGGCAGCTGGCGGACTTCCTCGGGTCGCATGATCGGGATGTCGTCCCCGGAGTAGCTGCGGCCGCCGCCGTGGGTTCCGCCGGCCTGGTGGGTGACGCGGCCGACGCGGACCGTGCCGAGGAGGTCGGAGATCTCCTGGTTGAACTGGACGTCCTTGGACCCGCCGAACATGACGAGGGCGTTGGTGAGGCCGAGCAGCGCCCGGGCCTCGTGCTCGCCGAAGATGCTGGTCAGCTGGGGACGGGTCTGCGCGGCCCAGATGAACGACAGGCCGAGGGCGCGTTCGTTGGCCATCCGGGTGCGCAGGGTCGGAAGCGGCGCGGTCGATGGCAGCTCGTCGAGCACCGACACCAGCGGTGGGCACAGCCGCCCGCCCCACGGGGAGCTGTTGGCCAGCAACAGTCCGGTGTCCAGCACGTGCTCGGCCACGGCAGTCATCAGCGGGCTGGCGCTCGCGTAGGGGTCTTCGCGGCCGAGGAGGTAGATGGTGCCGCGGCGCCGGATCACGTCGGCGAGGTCGGTCGCCGGCCGTCCGTGGCCGGGAATGCAGCGGCGGCGGGTTTCGGCCTGGAAGAACAGGGAGACCGCCTGCTGCACTGTGGTGATCGTGTTGCCGGCGGTGCGGTCGTCGCCGTTGAGCGCACCGTGGAGCAGGCCGTGCCAGAACGGTTCGGCGTGCGGGTGTCGGCGCAGGATCTCCATCGGCTGTGAGGCTGCGGTGGGGTTGGCGACCCACTGCAGCACGTCCTCGAGCGTCTTGCCGGTCAGCGCGGCGGCGTGGAAGTAGCCCTGCAGCACCTTGGCCGACTCGGCGGCGTAGAACCGGGCTGCCTCGTCGCCGGTGCCGCCGTTGATGGCTCCCTTGACGGTGCCGGCGGTGAAGGCTTTGGCGCGGCGTTCGGCCACCTTGGGGTCGACGCAGCCGGCGATCGGGTCCCAGATCAGCTCGTCGACGCCGTGACCCCAGATGCCCTCGGCGAGCCCGAAGGGGTCGAGCACGACGCAGGGCCGGTCGTTGCGGGAGCGTTCGGTGAGGCTGAGCAGCAGGTCCTCGACCTTCGTGAGCGTCACCAGCGCGGCTCCGGGGGCGCCGAGGAGTGCGGGGGTCAGCAGGTCGAGGGTCTTGCCGGAGCCCTGCGGCCCGATCACGCCTGCGGTGCGGTCCCACGGGACCCACAGCTCGCCGCCACGGGGCTCGTGTGCGTCTCCGATGCGCCAGCCGACGTCCCAGGGGTCGAAGCGCCTCTTCATGACACCCCTCCGGGAGTCTGCGGCCGTGGTGGTGACACCAAGCGGTGTCTGCGGGGTCTGGTCGTTCATGGCTTCTCCTTGGTTCCGCGGCCGGCTACCAGCCACGGGCTCAGCCCGCGGCCGAGCTGCGGCCCGGGTTGCTCGGCTGTGTCGCCGGGTGTGCCTTGGGCGCGGCCGGCCGATCCGTCGAGAGAGGTCGTGGGCGCGGGGCTGGCGTGCTTCCCGTGGAGGTCCGGGCGGACGATGCCGGCGACCTTGCGGAGCCTGGTGACTCCGAGCATCCGCTCGGCCTCGGCTGAGGTGGCCATGCCGCGCATGCGGCCGGGTCCCCAACGCTGGAGGACGAAGATCGCCAGCCAGCCGAGCGCTGCGACCACGAGGAGCTCGGTGACGATCACGCAGCCCCACGTCAGGGTCGGACCGGCGAGCCGGCCGTTGCTGGCCTCGTCCTGGGCCAGGCCGGCGCTGGAGTCGCCGGTGACGACGCCGGGCAGGCTGGTCCAGAAGGCGGTGCCGATCGGCGAGGTGAACTGTCCGGCGTCCGGGTCGGGCCAGGTCCAGCCGGCGCCGGCGACGAGGTTGGCCAGGGAGCGACCGAGTTGGAGCCCGGTGACGATGGCGAACCCGCCGGCCAGGGCCACGCCCACGGGGATCTCCCAGGTCCAGGGGTAGGGGTCTCGTCGACGTTCTCGCTGCACGGTGCTCCGCCTTCCGTTGCCAGGTACTTCTCGGGGCCGGGTCCGCCCGGTCTCCTAGGTCAGTGGGAGGCGTGGGAGCGATCACCGCGGCGCGGGTGGTGTTGACCGCACGAAGGGACGTCGTTCTGTCACCGGGCGGTCTGGGCGGCTCTTATGCCGCTTGAGCGGCCGCTGTGCCGAGGTTCGGGGAGGCGTTCTCGGCCAGCCATTGGGAGGGGTCGACGTTGTCGGGGCCGTAGATCGAGCCGTTCTCGAGGTGGACCTCGAAGTGCAGGTGGCAGCCGCGTGAGTTTCCCTTGTCGCCGGCCATGCCGATCTGCTGGCCGGCCTGGACGGTCTCGCCGCGGCTGACGGTGACCTGCTGCATGTGGGCGTACCAGGTGGTCAGGGAGTTGGCGCCGGTGCTGACCTTGACCAGGGTGGGGCCGGCCCAGGACTGGGTGGTGTCGATCTCGACGGTGCCGGCGTGGGCGGCGTAGACGGGGGTGCCGCATGGCGCTCCGAAGTCGGTGCCGGTGTGCCAGGACTCCCAGGCGCTTCCCTGGCTGTGCCAGTTGTGGGCGTCGCTGGCGACGTAGGCGGCGGGGACCGGGTAGACGATCTCGGAGCAGCTGGCTGTCTCGCCGCCGCTGGAGATGGGACCGACGCCAACAGAGAAGGGGTCGCCGGGCTTGACGTTGATGTGGACGTGGTCGCGGTGGTCCTCGGTGGCGCTGCCTCGGCTGTCCATGGGGCGCCAGCCCTCGCCGGTGCGGCTGGTCGACCAGATCTGCTGGTACCAGATGATGTAGTCGATCCCGAGCTCGCTGGCGTGCTGCTTGGCGTAGTCGGCGAGCGCCTGCCCTTGGGCGCGGCCGGCGGCGCTGAGCGGGACCATGAAGTCGGCCGCCAGACCCGCGGGGTGGCCGTTGGGGTCGGTGGCGCTGTCGCGGTAGCCGCCGACGGTCTTGATGTCGAACATCGGGCCCAGGACGTTGACGAGCTGGGTCAGCTGGGGCTTGACCTGCCCGAGGTTGTAGTTGGTGTTGGTCGCCCCCGAGGTCAGGGCGCATCCGGCGCTGCTGCCGGCGGTGGTGGCCACGACGAGCGGGTGGTCACTGAGCTTCTGCGACTGGGTGCTGTTGTCGACCCGTGCGCTGGCCCAGGTGAGGTTGGCGCCGTAGATGTGGTCGATCGGGGCGTCCTCCTTCGGCTGCCGGCACGGTGCCGAGGAGCCGCCGAAGGCGTTGGTCAGGGTCGGGGTGAGCACGCAGTGTGAGGCGTTCTGGCCATCGTTCCCGTCGTTGAAGTCGCCCATGATGACCGTGGGCGTGCCGGTGGCAGCCAGGTCGTTGAGGGTGTCGAGCTGTCTGCGCAGCGCCTCCACGCGATGGGTGGAGGCGTTGCCCTGGGTGTTGGCCGGGTTGTGGATGCTCCAGACCCAGATCGCCTGGCCGGTGGTGGTCGAGGTCAGCTGTACCAGCGGCATGCCGACGTTCTTGCCGCCGAAGTAGGGGATGTCGACGAGCCGCTGGTCGGTGGCGGTCCACTCGTTGAGGTCCCAGATGACCTTGTTCTGGGTGGGTCCCGAGGACGGGTATATGCCCCACTGTTGGGAGTAGCGGCTGGCGAGTGCGTCGGCTTGCGGGCCGTGGACCTCCTGGAGCGCAGCAATGGTGATCCCGGCGCCCTCGAGCGCGCTCATCGCACCGGGCAGCCGGGCCTGCCAGCCGCCGAAGCCGCCGCGTTCGTTGCCGCCGCCTGCCTTGCCGTCGGTGTGGCCGGCGCCGAGGATGTTGAGGGTGCCGACGGTGATCGGGGCGATGGTGTCGCCGTCGATGCAGCTGCCGGTCGACGTCGTGGTGGAGGTGTTCTCGACATCGCCGCCGGGGATGTCGGGAAGGTCGCCGCCGAGGATGTCGGTGATGTCGCCGGCGACGTCCTCCCACTGGGCGTAGGCGTCGGGGAGCCCAGAGCGCTGCACGGCCTGGGCGGCCTCAGTCACCGGCATCTGCTCCCAGCCGGGGATGTCGAGCAGCCCGGGGTTGCTGGTGTGTTGGGCTCGGCCGAAGAAGGCCTGGGCCGCCAGGGTCGGGTTGGTGACCTGGGCGCGGCTGCCCCAACCGGTCGAGGGGCGTTGCTGGAACAGGCCGCCGGAGTCGCGGTCGCCGCCGTCGAGGTTGACCAGCTTGGACTCCTGGATCGCCGTGGCGATCGCGACCTGGAGGCCGTAGTGGGGGATGCGCAGGTCGCGGGCGACCTGGGCGATGGTGGCCGCGTTGCGGGCCTGCTCACCGGTCAGGGTGGGGTAGGCGTCGGAGAAGCGCAGCTGCATCAGTGCGGGGAGGACGTCGCCGGCCGGCGGGGCGGCGGCCCCGTCGTCGACGTCGCCGGAACGACCCGAGTCAGTGCTTGAGGTGTCTGCCACCGTGGCGATGCCGGGGGTTGGGCCGGTGGCGGAGCTGGGGCCGGCGCCGTTCATGTCGATTCGCGCGGTGAGCCACTGGTGGTCGGAGGCCATCGGGCCGGTCCAGCTGTTGGCCAGACGCGTGCCCTGGCTCTGGGGGAAGAAGACGAAGTCGACCGAGTGGTTTGCCCACCCGTAGCCGGCGGCTTGCATCTTTGAGACCGCCGACCAGGGCAGGTCGGTGTAGGAGGCGTGGGTGTTCATGTCGCCGCCGATGACGACCGGGCCGTGGGAGGCCAGCGAGTTCGTCAGCTGGACGAGGATGTCCATCCCGGCGCCGTACTGCTGGGCGCGGGTCAGGGCTGGGTTGCCGTGCTGGCGGGGGAACTTGTGGGGGTTGGTCATGTGGTGCGTGGCGATGACCGAGATCACGGCGCCGTCGCTCTTGCGCTGCAGCATCACCCAGGTCGCGTACCGGTCCCAGGTGCGTGGCTCGCCCTTGAAGTAGAGCTGGTCGTCCGAGACGATCTGGACGCGGCCGGCGTTGACCTTGGTCCAGACGTCGCGCTTCCACAGCACCGCGTTGTTCTTCGACTCGTTCGAGTCAGTGCCTGCGGCGGGGGCCTCGCGGAAGGCGTCGTAGCCCGGGGCGGCGCTCGTGATCTGGTCGATGCTGCGGCTGCTGACCTCGTTGAGGGTGAGGAAGTCGGGGTCGTGGGTGAGGGCTTTGCGGACGTCGGAGTTGAACGCCTCGAGCGGAAGGCTGACCTTGATGTTGGCCTGCGAGAGGGTGACCGCTCCTGTGATGGGCCCGCCGACCGGGCCCTCGATGTCGCCGAGGTCGCCCAGGGCGCTGGACACGCTGGTGTCGGCCTGGGTGCGGCACTCGGCGGCAGCCTGGGTCGACATCGTGATCATCACGGCGCCGATCATGGGCAGCGCGGTGAGGATCACCAACACCGGCAGGACCGCCAGGAGTAACTTCTTCACGACGTATCGACCCTCAGATTCGGCCGGTTCAGGAGGCCCGGCTCATCGGGCTGTCTCGATGGCCTCGTTGGTCCACGTGAGCTGCTTCTCGAGTGGGTGCAGCACGGTTTGGACCTTGTACGTTGACTCCCCCACCGACCACAGGGCTCGACCCTTGTCCTGGCGGGCCCACCCGGTGACGAGGTCCTGGGCGATGGGCCCGAGCCCGAGCATGGAGTCGAGCTCGCGGGCGACCTTGGGGTTTTGCCCGCCGAGGATCTTCACGTCGGCGAGGTCGAGGAGGTCCTTGGCGATGGTGGCGGCCTGGGAGCCGACGTCGCCGGCAGCAAGGAGGTCGGAGGGCTTGTGGGCGATCGCGAACTGGATGTCGCCGCCGCGGCCGGCCATACCGCGGCTCAGCCGCAGGTCGGCGTCGAAGCTCTTGACCGCGTCCGGGCCCAGCCGGAGCTGGCGCCAGGACTCGTCGCGCACGACGATGCGCAGGTCGCCGGCGTCGGCGGTCTCGCGCATGCCGCGGCCCCAGGAGTTGAGGGCGAGCAGCGCGATGCCCACGGCCTCGTCGCCGAGGTCATCGAGCCGCGACAGGGACAGCGACTGGATGGGCGCGGACCAGTCGACCTCGATGTTGGTGGGCGCGTCGAACAGTCCGGCGAGTGCGCCCTTGACGAGCTGGCCGAGCGCGTCGCGCAGCAGCCGGGTCTCGTCCAGGAACTGCTGGCGGGTGGCGTAGCGGGACCGGGTGATGAGGTCCTCGGTGGGGTTGTGCAGCAGGTGCCACAGCTCGGGGATGGTGGTCTCGCGCAGGGTGCTGCTGCCCTCGCTGTAGCCGGTGAGGTGTTCCAGGGCGGTGTGGACCACGTCGGCGTCGGTGGGGCCGAACGGGACGTGGTTGGTGCCGATGCGCATCGAGCCGACCAGGCCGCGGACCAGGGTGAGCCAGCGGCCGAAGATGATGGTGGCGCGGCGCTGGGCCTCCTCAGCCGACAGGTTCTTCCAGCCATGGCCCAGTGGCCCCATGGCGAGTGGGTTGATCCGTGTTCGCATTCCGGGGCCGATCGCGAAGGGCTCGACACCGAAGGCGCGACACAGCCGCTCGTACTCGTCCTTGGGGTCGCCCAGGATCAGCACCTTGTAGCCGAACGGCATCATCCGCAGGCAGAACGCCTTGGTGGTCGCGGACTTGCCGAGGCCGGGCTTGGCGAAGAAGAAGACGTTGGGGTTGGTGACCGGCACCGCGTCGTCGAGCACCCAGCCGAAGGGGTCGAAGTAGAACGAGCCACCGGAGAGCTGGTCGATGCCCATCTGGGCACCCGTAGGCGGTAGGGCCGGGGCGGAGATGAAGGGCCAGAACACAGGGGCCTGGTCGCTGGTCATCCGGTAGGCCAGCGCCGTGGCCTTGGCGGCCGACCACCCTCGTCCGGGCCGGGCTGCGCCGCGGCGCGGGGTGTGGCGAAACAGTCGGGCCTCCTTGGCCTGCGGTGCCGGCGTGGGGATGGTGGGCAGGTCGTGGCCGAAGTCGGAGAGCAGCGCGGCCATATCGCGTCCGGCTTTGCGACCTCCACGCGGAGCGCCATCGCGGGCGCCGCGACGGATTCGGGATCCAGGCAGGGTGTTCTTGCTCATCAGGCGTCTCCTGCTCGGGTCAGGCTGATGCCGAGCGGCACCGTGGAGGCGGCGAACCCGACGTCTTGGGCGAGGTCCAGGCGCAGCGGGGCGAACCCGGCGCGACGGATCGAGGCGTCGAGGCGGCGGCCGAACTCGCTGATTCGCGACGTCTTCGGGACCGTCACGGTGCACACCGCGTACGGGCGGGTGAGCGCGTTGCCGCGGGCCAGCTTCATGTCCAGGCCCCGGGCCTTGCTGGCGTCGTCGCGCTGCTTGGCGCGGGTCTTGCGGCCGATGCGCTCGTTCATGCCCTCGGCGATGTCGGCGGCCCACTCGGCGTTGCCGCTCTGCCGGTCGGCCTTGGACTGCGACACGATCGGGTAGGCGACCACGAAGCTGCGTCGCTCCCCGGCTTCGCTGGGGGTCAGAATGGGCGCCAGGGCTCCCATCACCGCGCCGCGGGTGGGGAGCTTGATGGTGGAGCTGATCGAGTTCCACGCGTCGTGGCTGTAGTGGCGCACGGTGGCGTCGGCGCCGGACGGTCCCGCCATGGCCCACGGGACGTCGGCGGCCACGCCTGCGTCCTTCTCGCGCATTGAGAGCGCCTCGACGATCCCGGCGCGGTCGCCGGGCGCGAATCCGGTGCGGCACGCCAGCGCGAGCTCCGGTGAGGTCAGCCAGCGCACCGAGGTCATGCCGAGCGGGCCGCGCAGTTGCGCCTCGATCTCGCCGAGCAGCAGGTACAGCTCGCGGCACCTGCCCTCCAGTCCCCCGCCGGACTCCTTGGCAGAGCGGGCGATGCGAGCCTCCGGCACGACGAGGGTCACGAACACCTCGGTCCGCACTGACGCCTGGGTCAGGCCGCGGGCCAGGTCGGCGTTGACGCGCTCGGCGAGCTCGGGGGCGCCGGGCCGGCGGTGCTTGCTGACCCACAGCTCCCGCTCGGCGCCGTCCTCGGGCACGGTGCGGACCACGAAGAGGATCTCGTCGATCTTCTCGGTACGGGCTGCGACGTCGATCAGGCCCGCGAGCGCTTCGCCGTAGCGGGTGCGGTCGTCGCCGTCCTGCATGCCGATGCCGGGGTGTACCACCGCGGCGGTGACCGACCAGGTGCGGGTGGAGTGGTCCTGGACCACGGCCACCCGCTGGAGCTGCGAGCCGTGGGGCGGGCCGTCGTGGATCTGGATGCCTTGCAGCACGCCGGGCAGGTCCGGGGCTTCGAGGTCCTCGGCGCGGCCGCGGGTGGCCTTGGCTCGAAACGAGGTCCAGCCGAGCAGGCCGCCGAAGGCGTAGGCGATCGAGGCGATCATCCAGCCCGTGGCCGAGCGGCCGCGGACGGGGACGACGGTGACGGCGAGCACCATCAGCCAGATGCCGGCGAACAACAGCGCGGAGAACCACGCGCCGCGGCTGATGGCCCAGAAGGCCGGGAGGCTGGCGAGCGACAGCAGCAGCAGCTGGCCACCGGAGAGCCCGAAGAACCAGCCGATGCGGTCTCGCTGGTAGTCGGCGTATGTCGTCATGGCCGTGTGTTTCCTTCCTGGCTGGTCGACCCGTGCGGGCCGGCAGATGACTTGGTGGTGCTGAGGCGGAGCTGGGGAGTGCGGGTCGGTGACATGGCCGGTTAGGCGACGGGCGGGACGGCAGCGGCGCCGCCCGCAGCTCCTCCTGCTCCGCCGGCACCTCCCGCTCCCCCGGCACCGCCACCGGCACCTCCGGGCGGCTTGGGAGCACCCCCGCCACCGCCAGCGCCGCCACCGCTGGGCGCGCCCACTGGGAGGTTCGCCGGGGTGACCGACGGCGTCGGCGGCGTTGGCGAGCCGGACCCGCCGTCACCACTCACACCAGGTGAGCCGCCGTCCTGGCCGCCCCCGGGCCCCTGGCCCGGGCCGCCGGGCTGGTTTCCGCCCCCGTCCGACTGGCCGCTCGAGTCGTTGCCGGACTGGTTGCTGGACTGGCTGTTGTTGTTGCTGCGGGTGCCGCTGAAGTCGGGTCCGTAGGTGTTCTGTCCGACGCCGGCCTGGTTGGTCTCGTCGGCCATCAGGGAGGTGGCCTTGGCGCCGGCGCTGCTGATCATCCCCATGCCCTTGGCCATCGCCTGGCCGCCGGCGCCGAGGCTGCCGAGGAACCCCTGCGCGGACTGGCTGAACCGGTCGCCGGTGGAGCCCTCGGCGTTCTGCTCGCCGGCCGAGCGGCCGCTGGAGTCGGCCGAGGACGCGGCCGAGGAGCCACCGCCCGAGCCACCGCTACCGGAGAGCAGTCCCTGGATGCCTCCCTGGACCGCCATGCCCTGGCGGAACGAGGCGCCGCTGGGGGTGCCGGGGTCGACGAAGGCGAGCAGCTTGAACAGCGCCAGCGGGGCGACGACGCTGACCAGGATGAGCATCACCGCGGGGAGTGCGGTGCCGATCGCCTTCTGGGTGCCGTCGGAGAGGTGCGCGGCGACGCCGTTGGACATCTGTACGCCGATGCCGAGCACCATGATCATCAGGACCGGAGTGAACGCGGCGGCGTGGAACCAACGCAGGCTCTTCCAGAACCACGATCGGGTGAAGTCGGAGACCAGCCCGGCCGCCGAGATGGGGCCCGTCGCGGTCAACACGAGCAGCGACGCTGCGCGGGCCAGGTAGACCAGGATGTGCCCGATGGCGGCCAGCCACAAGAAGATGCCGAGGAAGGCTAGGACGGTGGCCACGGTGGCGTCGGCGATGTCTTCGCTGCCGAGCCCGCCGAGCGGCTCCCACTCTGGCCAGGTGTTCACGTTGAGCAGCGCCTTCATCAGCGCCTTGCTCATGGCCCCGCAGGCGGCCACGATCGTCACGCAGTAGCCGAACCAGGTCGCGCACACCACGACGAACTGGCCGGCGCCGATCAGTGCTCGCGCGAGGCCCTTGCCCTCGCGTTTGAAGGCAGCGGCGCCGAGCTGGATGACGGTCAGGAGCACCACCATCGCGAGCGCCATCCAGAGCGCGAAGCTGTAGACGTCCTTGCCGGGGCCGTCGCCGCGCAGGTCGGGGGTCAGGAACAGCTCGGAGTAGGTCAGCACGATCCGGAGCACGAACAGCCCGGAGTTCCAGATGGCCAGCATCGCGGCGGTCCAGGCGTCAGCGGCGGCCTTGGCGATGATGTCGCCGAGCTCGGCCATGGGGTTAGGGATGTCACCCAGGCCGGGGAACCCGCCGTCGAAGATGTCACCGATGTCGGGCAGCCCAGGGATATCGGGGACGCCCGGAAGCCCCGGGAGCCCCGGCAGCCCGCCGGTTGCGACGTCGCAGACCGCGTCGAGAACGCCGCACCCGCCGAGACCCGGGATGCCGGGCAGGTTCTCGGCCACGCCACTGACGGCGTCGACGCCGTCCTCCACGCCGTCTTTCACCTCACCGGCAGCGCCCTTGCCGCAGTCGATCGGACTGCCGGCACAGTCCAGGACGTCGCCGCCGAGGTCGCACAACGCGTCGAGGCCGGGGCATCCCTGCTTGAGACCCGGGGCCACGGCGACGAACCGAGTGTCGAGCGCGGCCGCCGTGCTGATGGAGCTACTGGTGGCCGCGCCGGCAGCCGACGCGGGCGCGGCCGCGGCCGGCTTGATGGCCGCGGCAGGGCCGATGAGCCCACTCAGCAGACCCACCAGGAGACCGGTGAACAGGGCCAACGCACCAACCCTGGCGCCGGCCCGTCGAAGGCCACTCAGACGCGGGAGGAGCTCTCTGGTCACCTCGCTGGTCACGGGGACTCACCGGCCTCGGCCGAGGAGGCGCCGCTGGTGGGGTCGAGCATGATCCAGCCGGCGTCCTCGAACTGCTTGGTCTCGGGCGCGACGGCCTTGGGCTGTCCCTGCGCGATGAGGTTCTCGAGGTCAGCGGTGCTGCCCTCGACGACCTTCCAGTCACCGCCGTTGTCGGCGTCGGGGTCGGCCACCCAGCGCACCAGCTGGGTGCCGGCGTATAGGCCGTCACGGGCATCGCCGTCGACGCTGGTCAGCGTGACGTAGCTCAACAGGTTGCCCACGTAGTAGTCGGTGTCGAGCTCCTCGAGCGTGTAGGCCATCGGCGTGACCGCGTACGAGGCGGGTGCGGGGACCTGGCCCTCGGCCGGCACCCCCGCCTGCTGGCGCCGCAGTGCCACCGCGTCGTGGGAGCGCTGCTCGAAGACGGCCTGGTCGGTCGGGTCGGAGTACAGCTGGGCCACCGTGGCGGCCTGGTCGTAGTCGAAGCCGACCTGCGCCCTGGCCAGCTCCACCTGGAGCGACACCGCCCCGAGGTCGGTGTATGGAAACCCGGTCGCATACCCGTCGGTCTGGGTCGACCCGGTCGGGAGGGTGACGCCGGCGACCGGCGCGGCCGCGGCGCTCCCGGGGGCCAGCTGCTCGCTTCCCGAGCCACCTGCGGAGCCGCCCGAAGAGTCCCCCGCCGACTCACCTGAGGTGCCGGCAGCAGTTCCGCCGTCGCGATCTGCGGCTCCGTCGTCTCCGCGGGTCCCGAGCCACACCGCGGTGGCGGCTACCACGGCGATGACCACCACGACGGCGATCCGGGCGATGTCGTGGGCGGGGTTGCCGGCCGGGGTGGGAGTGGTGGATGTGCTGCGGGCGCTCATGAGTGTGCTCCTCCTTGCTCATCACTGGGCTCGTCGCTGTGGTCCTCGCCTTGCTTGCCCGCCTGCTCGTCGCCGGGGCTGCCCGTCGACGGATCCGTGGTCCAGGTGCGCCAACCCGCCTCAACGGCCAGCTCGGTGCCGGGCCACGTGGCCGGTGCGGGCGCCGGGGGTGCGCCGGGCGCGAGCATCCAGCGCCCCCCGACCCACTGCATGCGCTCGCAGTGGCCGAACGCGGAGTGACCCTCGGAGCGGTAGGTCGCGGTGACCTTCAGCAGGACGCAGACCGTGGCCCAGCCGGGCCCGTCTGTGCCTTTCACCAGAGATGCCGCCGGCGCCACGGCCACCGAGGCCGTGGCGCTCTTGACGCTGCCCATCTCGCTGCTGCCCAGGAAGGCCTCGACGCTCGAGGTGATCCACCAGTCGTCGGCCCCGACGCCACCGGGCAACGCCCAGCTCGCGTAGACCTCCTGAGCGGTCTGCAGGCTCATCGACTGCAGCACCGCGGTGTCGATCTGAGCGAGCTGCCCGATCGCGCCCTCGGGGGTGGCCGGGAAGCCCGTCATGACCAGGCCGGGGCCATTGATGCCGGTGCCGGCCGGGATGCTGATGCTGCCCTGGTCGGCGCCGGAATCCCCACTTCCGTCCGGGTCGCTGGGGTCGTCGGGGAACGCCGCGCTCGATGGGACGCTGAGCATGGGTTCGGCGGCAATCTCGTCGCGGTGGCTGGCGCCCCTTGCCACGGTGGAGCGTTCGGTCTCGCCGGTGGCCACGTCGCCGACGGCCGTGTCGTCGCCGTTGAGCCCGGACACGGCCAGATAGATGGCGTACCCCAGCCCGACCAGCAGTGCGACGGCGACGACGACGGCCTCGGTCAGGATCGCGATCAGCCGCCCGCGACTCCACTCGCGGACACCCGAGGTCTCCTGACCGGAACCACTCGTGTTCCTGGACTGCATGGCACCCATCGGCGAACTCCGATCAGATGCAGCCGTTGCCGAGGATGCCGTTGAGCATCCCGGGCAGGACCAGGTAGGCGATCGCGCATCCGAAGACGACGACCAGCGAGATCACGCCGACCTTCGAGGCGTGGGGCAGGGCGAACATCCGGCCGGCGATCACGGCGCCGATCCCGATGATGATGGCGAGACCGAAGAGGAGGATCACCCCCCAGAGCACGTAGCCGGTGATCTCGTTGGTCGGCCCCTCGGCGCCGGGCGGTGCCTTGGGGCACACCTTGGCGGCCATCACGGTGGTGCGGGTCATCAGGTCCATCGGTCGGTTCCCTTTCGGTTGCTGTGTAGGTCTTGCGGTGGGTCTCAGCCGGGCCGGTCGGTCGGCTGGTCGGTCAGGTCGTGATCGGTGAAGAGGTCGAGCTCGTCAGCTGCCGCCCCGAGGTCCTGGTCGGCGTCGTGGTCGACGGCGTGCGCGTGGGCGGCGTGCGCGTGGGCGGCTGCGGCGAGCAGGGCCGGCGGCACCGGGCGGGAGTCCAGGCCGTGGATCGACAGACCCCGGTCCTCAGGGATTTCGACCAGGCGCCCGCCGTTCAGCGCCCGCCGGGTGTGCGGTCCGCCGGCGTGCTCGACGCCCCGGGGCCACTTCTTACGACGGGGTCCGACCACGGCCACCCAGGTCCGGTCAGTGACGTGTGCCCCGGCGTGGTTGACGAGAAGCTCGAGGGCGCCTTCGAGTCGGCGCATGCCGGGGACGGTGGCGGTGCTGACCAGGAGGACCTGGTCGGCGCTGGCGACGGCGTCGCTGACCCAGGAGTCGGTGGTCGTCAGCTGACCGACCTCCCAGCCGACGTCTAGCACGGTCAGCTGGGTGGTGTGCTCGGCCGGTATGGGTGAGGGGACCTCGTCGACGCCGGCGAGGACCTCGCAGACGCGTTCGATGAGGACCTGCTCGCGCCGGCCCTGCCGCCATCCCGCGGGGTGCAGGCCGAGCTCAGCGTCGGTGGCGGCGGCCAGGCCGGAGGCGCTGGCCGAGCAGCACTCGACGACGCGAGCCGGTACCTCGGCGCTCAGCGCCACGGCAAGGGCCACGGTGCTGGCTCCGCTTGAGCCGGAGGTCCCGATCACGGCAACGACTCGCTCCCCCGGCTCGAGGGTCCAGTCGACTGCGTCGGCGGCGCGGTGGCGGTCGCCGCCTCCGGTCCGTGCCGCGGCTCGGCCCGCTGCGCGCGGCTCTGCCGGGTGTGCGCCCGAACCGGTCGATCGTGTGGTGGGTCGGGTGGTGGGGCGGGCGTCTCGGAACTCCCCGGCCTGGAGGGCGCGGACCGCGGCCTGCACCTCCTCCAGCGCGAAGGGACGCGCGGGCGAGCCGGTGTCGGCGTTCAGGGTGCTGCTGCTCATGAGAGCTCTCTCGCGGGCCGCCCGCTCGGCTGGCCGGCTGACTGGGCCAGTCCGGGCTGCATGGTGCGCCGGGCGGCACGTCGATAAGCCATGGCGGCGCGGACCTCGGCCGGGGTGAGCGTCGCCAGCGCATGCTTGGCCGCCTGGACCGCGCGCAACTGGTCCATGCCGCCGGTGAGCCCGGCGATGACCTCGCCCTCGCGGCCCGCGATCTCGAAGAGCTGTGAGATCTCCTGCACGGAGCGCTGCTGCTCCGCTTCCATCCCGATGGTGTGCTGGGTGTCGGTCATGTCCTTCACCACCTCCCTGTTCATGGCAGTCGCCTAGGTCCGCGGGACGCTCGGGAGCGATCACTCGCCGGCTTGTTGTTCGGCTCATTCGTCATGGCCGAACCTCCCGGCCGCCTGCGCCAAGGCGCGGACGCTGCGTGAGGCGTTGCGTCGCACGGTGGCCTGGGAGACCCCGAGCTGGGGGGCGACGCGCATTGAGAGCTCGTTGCCGATCAGCCCGCCGTAGCCGCGGCCGAGGTTGCGGGTCTGGACCCGGTCGGCCTCGTGCACCAGGCACAGCAGGAGGCGTCGGTCGGACTCGCTGATCACGTCCTGCTCGCACGCCCAGGTGAGCAGCTCGAGCAGCTCCTCGGCCGGTGAGGTCTCGGGCTCGGCCGGACCCGGGGCCGCGAGTACCTGGGGTTGGTGGCCCAGGGCGCTGGCACCACGCTCGCTGGGAGGCCGCTCGCCGTCGGCCCACGCGCTGCCGCCGCTCGGCAGGTCGCCGAAGGAGAAGGTCTCGACCAGGTCGGTGTGTGCCCAGGTGCGGTCGGCGCGCGTGAGGTAGAAGTAGTCGCCGACCTCCCGCAGGACCCCGACCTTGGTGTTGACGATGATGTTGGAGGCGACCTTGGTCAGTCGGCGCCACGGGAACGAGCGGACCTCGATCCACAGCTGCGAGGCCACCAGCTCGTCGATCCGCTCGACGGCCCACCAGGCCCCGGCCTGGATCGGTTGGCTGTCGCGGAAGACCTCTTGGGTCGGCAGCGAGCTGAGCCAGCCGGCCAGCCGGCACGCGCCGGGGAGCAGGCACTTGGCCAGCGCCGCCGCGGCCGCGATGTCGTCACCGCCGTCGGGGGCGGCGAGCATCGCCAGGGCGAGGAGTACTTTGTCTGCTTCCTCGCGGGTCACCGTGGGCAGCCAGGGCCGCAGGTCGTCGAACCTCGTAACGACTCCCAGGCGGGTGTCTGCGGCCACCCAGCGGGGCCACATCTGTCGCGCCTGGTCCAGCAGCTCGCTGTTCTCCTCCAGTCCAAGCTGGTCGCCCACACTCATGCCGGGGCCTCCCTTCCGTCGTGTCGCTGCACGGCAGGAAGATGGCTCGCGGGTGTCCCTCTCGGTGTCCCCCCAAACACCTCGAATCGGTTGGGGGACATGGCGGGGGGACGTGTGTTTGCGCAGGTCAGAGGGCGTCCCCCCGAAAATTGCGGAAAGTTCGGCACAGGGGGTTGCGCCTCATCACGCCGGCGTCGTTGTGACGGCAGGGTCGGACGCTCAGCAGCGGCTCGGGACTCCCTCGAGGCGAGCCAGTTGGCGTGCGAACGACGCGCGCCCGGGCGGCTCCGCCGGCACGATCTGAGCCTGCTCGATGAGCCGGCGGCGGCCCAGATCAGTCACTGGCCTGGCCCGGCCCCTGGCTCTCAGGGCGTGGCTCGGCGCGCGACCTCGCCGCGCAGCAGCGCACCCCACTGCTGGTGGCCGGCTGCCTCGCGGTGGTGACCCTGGGCGCGGAGCCGGCGCTCTTCGACGGACTTCGCACGGAGGGCCGTGGGGGCCGGCTCCATCAGCTGGCCATCCACTGGTGGTTGCGGATGATCTCCTGGGTGCGCTCGGGGAGGTCGAGGGGGCCGTCGCCATCCTCGGACCGGTTGCAGACGTCCTCGAGCAGGATGCGCATCGCTTCGGTGTTGTTGCCCTCGGCCTCGGTCAGCGCCACCTGGCACAGCTGGACGACCTGCTCGTCTGGCACCGCAAGGATGGCGACTTCGGTGGCCGCCCGGGCGCGCACCAGGTCCCCGGCGTGCAGGCAGTGGGTGACGACGGTGAACGCGACATCGGCGATGGCGTGGGCGGCATGCTGGTCGTGCGGGTCGCCCTGGTACAGCCAGCTCCAGCCGCCCTGGCGCAGCTGGTCGAAGGGTCGGCCGGTGACCAGCTCCAGCGCCTGCAGGAGGTCGCTGTGCGTGCCTCGGGCCCGCAGGCGGCGGAACAGGTCCCAGTCGGTGAGGAGGCCGCCGGTGACTTGGTAGACGTTCACGCCGCGAGACTGGGCCGCGGGCGACTTGCTGGCGTGGGGCAGGTAGTGCTCGTGGGTCTCGGGGTCCTCGCCCAGCCAGTGCCGCACGAGGTCGATGTACTTGCGAACGCGGGCGGGGTCGTCCCAGCCCACGGCCTCGGCCAGCTCGTCGCGGGTTGCGCCGTTCCGGGGCCGGAGCGCGAGGTAGGCGACGATCTCGGTGCACAGCGCCTTGTACTTGGCCAGGGGCCGGCCGTGGGTACGGACCGCGACCGGGCCGAGCAGGGTGAGCTTGGGCCGCGGGCACTGCGCGTCGAACCAGTCGGCCAGGTCGGCGTCGAGGGCCGGGTCCTCGGCCTTGACCTGCGCCAGCACGCTCTGCGGCACCTTCGGCGCGATCGCTTCCAGGTCCTCGAGGACCACCGGCGCGGCAGTCACGTACTCCTCGTCCGTGCCGGCCAGCAGGCTGGTCGCTGGCTCGTCGAGGTCCTCCTCAAGGGTGCTGCGCGGCAAGGTCAGCTCGCGCCGCAGCGCGCCGGTCTGGTCGACGAACGCCTGCCACCCCTCGGTGGCCTCTTCGTCGACGGGGACCTCGACGTCGTCGAGGATCTCGCTGTGGGCGTAGAGCAGCGCACAGCCATGAGCCTCCTCGCTGGTCAGTCCGACCGCCGCCAGGTCGAGCCCCTGGTCGCCGAGGAGCACGCGGCCGGTACCGGTCACCTCGACGACGGTTGTCCCCGTCTGCCCGGCCCCGGAGGACACGTCCTGCGTGGCCGGCGACATCGCAGCGACCACGATGGCGGTGCCCGTCCGGCCCACGTGCGTAGCCACCAGGTGCCGCAGCTCGTGCAGCGCCCCGCTCTCGGTGTTGCCCTCGGCGGTGACCAGGAGCACCCGGGCGGGCCACACGTCGTCGTCGAGACCGCCGGTACGGCCGGTGCTGACGTCGGTGTCGTGGCCGGCGGTTCGATCGACCATCGACACCGCCGCGGCGAGAACCTCGGAGGTGACGCGGTCGCCCTCCCACCCGGCGTCGTGGTAGCGGATCCGGTCGCCCAGAGCCTCGGCCCCCTGCGCGATGCCGACGCAGTCGATGCTCACCTGATGCGACCAGGGGTTGACCGCCATCTGGGCGGCCAGGTGGCGTGCGAAGTCGCCGGCACGAGGTGCGTCGCCCACGACTTTGAGGGTCCCGAGCTCTTCACAGTTGAGCAGCCAGATGTCGCCCTGGTGTTCGCCCCGGTGGTCGACGTGGCGATTGCTCTCGTTAATGGGTGGTGCGGCGGCCTCGTCGCGGCGGTCATCGACGCCGATCGTGACGAGCATCGGGTAGGGAGCCTCGGCCCACCCGTGGTCCGGACCAAGGTCCTCGACCGCTGCACTGGTCGAGCACGACCAGTGCAGTCGATCCGGGCTCCCCTCCCAGGGGGCGGGCAGGTCAGCCGGGCCGCTGAGGTGAAGGGTCACCACGTCCTCACGGAGCTGCACCGCCGCGAGGGGCGGCATCTCGGCCCGGTGGGTGCGGGCATGCTCGGCGAGACGTCGAAGGGCCTCATCCATGAATGCCACCGTCGCTGCGACGGGTCCACCGGCGGCATTGATCGTCATCTCGGTCGGCGCGAGCTCGGCCGGCGGTGCAGCGATCGCTCGGCCGGGACGGCGCGCCCGGAACTGTGCCCGGCGCCGACGCTGCAGCCCGAGGTAGAGCGCACCGGCGAGAAGCACTCCCCCACCGGTCAGGCCGGGCAGCACCCAGCCGGCATCGAGAACGCTCTCGTCGCCAGCCGCGTCGCCAGCCTCGTCGGCGCTCTGGTCCACCGCCGCCGTCTCCGCGCTGGGGTTCTGCTCCTCGGTGGCGTCAGCCTCGCCGCCCTGTTGTTCCTGGTCCTCTTGGTCATCCTGGTCCTCTTGGTCATCCTGGTCCTCGGGCACGACGTCGGGAGTCTCAGGAGTCAGCTCGCCGGACCCGTCATCACCCCGGTCGCCGTGCTCGTCCTGACCGCCCCGGTTGCCGTGGTCGTCGTCGCGGTCTCCGCCGTCATGTGCCGTCCCGCCACCGGGGATGGTGATCTTCCATCCGACTTCGATGTGGTCGGGGTCGACGAGGTGATCCCCGCCGGGCTGGAGGGTGCCGGTCGATGCCTCGTAGAGCTCCATGTAGCGGGCGGGGTCGTCGAGCTTGGTCTCCGCGATGTCCCACAGGGTGTCCTTCGGCTTGACGGTGTAGCTGCCGTCCCGCCGGTCCTGGTGGTCCTTCTGGTCGCGCTGCGAGGCGGGCGCGTCGTTGACGTGCGCGCCGGCGGGGAGGCGGAGCGTGGAGCCGGCTGGGATGGTCTGGGTGGCCTGGATGAGGGCGGTGCCGTCGCTGAGGGCCTCGCCGCGGTTGAGGTCGAGGAGTTCACGCCACCGCGATCCGTCGTCGAGGTGAACCTCGGCGAGCTTCCACACCGTGGTGTCGCGGTCGATGGTGACGATGGGCCCGGGCGCGACCTGGTCGACGTCGCGGCGCTCGACTGTGTGGCTGGTCGTCGGCGCCCTCTCGGGCTGCGGGGTGGCCGCGGCGGTGGCGGCCAGCGAGGGACCGCCGGCGCTCGAGCCGATGCCACCGCCAATGCCAAGGGCGATCACCGACGTGACGAGCACGCGGGCGAACTGCTGCTGGCCGCCAGAGGCGAACCCGACGCGCTGGGGCACCTTCCCTCGTACTGCGCCTGCCAGCTCGATCAGGATGCACGCGGCCATCTGCGCCCAGGCCAGCCACCCGACGACGGCAAGGGCCCCGAGGATGGTGCGGTTGGTGAGCAGCTGGACCTCCGACCAGCCGCCGGCCGGCCACGGGTTCCCGACCCACGCGAGCAGGACCAGGGGCGCGCCCACCACAAGCGCCACCAACACGATCAGGGCTCCAACCCCGCGTATCAGCCTGTTCAGCATGGTGATCCTCCTTCTCGGGTCGGCGTCGCTGGGCACCGTCGCCGCTTTCGGTGCTGAGAGCGACGTATCAGCCGTCGGGTGTCGAGATGGCGTCGGCGGAGCCGGTCTCGTTGATCTGGATTGCTCCTACGCCGATGAGGCTGAGGAACTGCGGCCTGCGGCTGTCAGTGACGGTGACGACGACGCGGCTGCCTTGGACGTTGACGGAGCCGGACCAGCCCGCCTGGCGCAGCACGCTGGCGGCTCGGGCGATGGCCGCACCGGCGTCGACCTGGTCGCTTCCCGAGCGCACTGCCGAGGCGGAGAGCTCATCGGCACCGGCCCGCGCGGCCTGCTCGGCTGCGCGCTTGGCCTCGACGCGCTCGTTGATGAGCTCGCCTCCGCCGCCGACGAGAGCCATGAGCGCGACGAACGCCGTGGTGGCGATGATCATCGTCCACACCGCGGCGGCGCCTCGCTCGTCGCGAACGCGCCGGTGAGGGCGCCGGTTCGACGCTGAGATCCAAGCCGCGATCAGGCGGGCAGCCCTCAGGGCGAGGCCCCGTGCGATGCGCTCGGGGGCACGCGGGTGCGTCTGTCGGCGTGACGGGTTCGCGATCCGTCTCGATCGCCAGGGGGCGCGAGTGCGCGCGCTGTGTGGCGCGGTCACGACTCGCTCCGGTAGGTCTCGATGGGCACGACGGCGCGCTCGGTGAATTGAGTGTTCGGACGCAGGCCCAGCTGCTTGCCGAGGGAGCCGGTGTCGAGCAGCGTGACGGTGCAGGTGACCTCGGCGACGACCTGCCCGCCGGAGGTGAAGTCGCTGCCGGCGAAGGAGACGGTGAGGTTCTGGCAACTCTTGCCGCGCTCGGCGAGTGACTTCGCTGCGGCCTGGCGGCCCGCGGTGGTGCCCTGGCCCATTCCTGATTCCAGCGAGGCGGCGCGGGCTGCGGCGTACGCGGCGTCGTTGGCCTGCGCTGAGCCGTCCACGTATCGGCCGGCGGCGACCACGACCAGCACGATGCTCAACGCGGCGGTCGCCATGATGAGTGTCTCGACACCCGCCGACCCCCGCTCGTCGCGCGCAGGTGCCAGCCGGCACAGCCGGTGGCGGCCCACGACGACGGCCCGGGCGACGAGACGACTAGGGAGACGGCGAGGCATCTGCGTGGCGCGGCTGGTCATTCGACGAACCTCTCCACGGGTGCCGTCGCGGTGGAGGTGATCGAGCCACCCAGCCACGGCGCCAGGGTGACGACGTCGACCGTGACGGTGACTCGGGCCTCGGTCGCCGAGCGGCTGACCGACACGCTCGAGCCGGTGACCGCCGGCTTGCCGTCGTCGTTGACGTATTCCTTGGCGGTGCTGCTGCCGGCGCCCTCGGTTCCGTAGTAGCGGGCTGTGGCGACCGCGCCCTCGCGGGCTGCGGCCTCGGCGACACGCTGGGCGTGGAACCGGATGCCGTACTGGACCAGCGTGGTGAACAGGAAGATCAGCACCGTCGCCACGATCAGGAACTCCACACCAGCGGCGCCCCGCACGTCTCGCTCGCCCCGGCGCGACCGGACGTTGCGGAGGTGGCGGTGGGTGAGGAGGGTGCGGCGGCCGCGCTGCAGCAGACCGGCGTTCACGCGGGTCGCACCTCCTTGATGTGGTGGGCTGGCGGGACGAGGTACCAGCGTGAGCCAGGCCTGTGCCCGGTTGGGCTGGGCGGTGGGTGGTGGGAGGGTCTACTTGCCGAGCTGGCCGACGAGGCTCTTGGCGAACGCCATGACGGAGTCGCCGGCGAAGTAGGCGATCGCGATGCCGGCGCCGAGGATGACCAGCCATTCGACCGCGCTCGCGCCGCGCTCGTCGCGATTGCGCGGCTGGCGAATGAACGCGGTCGCCGAGCCCTTCATGCGCAACATCAGGGGCAGGATCAGGACGTTGAGAACACGGATCAGGTTGAACATCTGGACTCCTCTTGCAGGATCGTGTGGCGCATGTGGGGGAATGACCGCTACGGGGCGGGAGCCGGGCTCGGCCGGGATCAAGGGTGGGTTCATGGGGCTCCCGCGGCGGATCGGAGCGCGAGGATGTAGGGCGCCGCGATGTAGACCGAGGCGAGCATCGCGGCGACCAGCGTCAGCTGGCGCATCGACTCGGTGGCCGTGTTGGCACGCTCGACCGCGCCGGCCAGCCGCGAGGAGCGCATCGTCTTGGCTCGGGCGATCAGTGACGCCTTCACCCGTGCGCCGTCGTCTTGGGCCAGCTCGATGCTGGAGCGCAGGCTGATGAGCTCGGGGATGCGGTACCTTTCCCCCAGCTGCCCGAGCGCTTCCCAGGCGGTGATGCCGCGCGAGGGTGCCAGGTTGATGGCGGTGCGGATCTCGTCGAAGACGCGTCGGGTGCCGATCTGTGAGGCCGCGGGCAGGGCTTGGGCGTGTCCTTGGCCGGCTTCCATGCTCATGGCGACGAGGTCGAGGTAGATCGAGAGCGCTTGGCTGTACTCCTCGCGGGCGCTGGCTGCCTGGTTGCGCAGATCCCTGATCGAGAGCACCACGGCCGCTACGGCCAGGAGGGCGCCGACGATCGGTGCCCACTGCACGGTGACGTCGTCGCCTCGCAGGCGGCGGGCCAGGATTAGCACGATGGGGGCCAGGCCGAAGCCGAGAGCGAGGCCGGTGACGCGGGTGAGCCAGGACTGCAGGTCGCGCTGGGTGATGGCTAGGTCGGGTGCGAGGTTGTCGAGGAAGTCGGGGCGATGAGCCCGCAGGAGGTCGACGACCGAGCGGGCGATGCGACCGATGGGTGAAAGCTGCTGGGGGGAGTCGGCGCGCTGGGTGGCGCGCTCGCGGCCGCGGCGCCAGTGGTCGATCTCCGCGACCAGGTCGGGGGCCGGTGGGAACAGCAGCCAACGCAGCTGCAGCAGCCCGAGCGCGAGCAGCGCGCCGAGGACGATCACGCCCGTCGTTGCGTGGTTCATCGGGTCCCCTCCTCGAGCGGCGTCCGAGCTGCGCCCGGCAGTGTGTTGGCTGTCTTGGGCCGGTAGGTGGCGGCCTCGAGGACCTCTGTCGCCGAGGACAGGAACCGCGGCTGGATCTCCGGTTCTGCGAGCTTGCGGACCCGGCTGAACACGAACACGAACGCAACGGCGAGGAGTAGCGGCAGGACCTGGGCGGCGCTGTCGGCCTCGTCGGGGAGGCTGGGCGGTGCGAAGAGGTTGGCGCCGATGACCAGCACCGCGGTCAGGGCGGCGACCTGTGCGGCCTCGCGGCGGATCATGTTGCGCTCGCGCATGATCTTGGTGCGCTGCTCGAGCTCGTCGCGCAATGCTTCCGACAGGGTGCCGAGCACGTCGGAGAGCCGGCCGCGGCGCTGGCGGGCCGAGAGCGCGAGTGCGGCCACGACGGTGTCGGCGCTGGCGTCGTCGACCTCGTCGGCGAACAGGCTCAGCGCCTCGGGCAGCGGGACCTTGACGCTGAGCCGCCGCGACATCAGCCGCAGCGGGACGATCAGTACGTCGGAGGCGGTATCGACCGTGCGGGGGATGACCGACTCCAGGCCAGAGCCCTTCTGCGCCAGGTCGCGCAGCGCCTCGGTCCACTGGGCCAGCGCCTCCAGCTTGGCCATGGCGGCACGCTCGGCTCGGCCGCCGCCGACCACCATCGGCCACAGCACCACCGCGGCGCCGCCGATGACGCCGAACACGAGGTTGCGGCTCACCAGCACGACCACGCTTCCGACCGCCCCACCGGCGATCAGCGTCCGCTGCTCGTGGGCCGAAAGCCGGCTGCAGCCGTTGCGGACCCGCTCCCCGGTTCGGAGGGAGGGCAGCAGCGGCAGGCCTCGGATCAGGCGTGCGATGCCGAGCAGGCCGAGGGCCAACGCGATCCCGAGAAGCGCGACCATGTCAGACCCACCCTCTCGAACTGCCGGGGTCGTCCCATTGGCCCGGGTCGCGGTAGCCGACATCGCGCAGCGCCTCGATGCAGTTGATGGCTACCGGCTCGTCGCGCACCGCCATCCCGTCCGGGCCGGGCCGGAAGATCTCGTTGGTCTTCAACCCGTGCTCGTCGTAGCCGACGATCTCGCGTACCGAGTGCACGACCCGGCGCTGGGCGCCCTCGCCCCGGTAGCGGCGCGCGAAGACGAGGAAGTCGAGACCGTTGGCGATCATGCTCACCGTCGCTGCACGCGGGAGCCGCTCGGGGGCCTGCACCGCGTAGGCGATGATGTTCTCCACGATGCCCTCGGAGCTGTTGGCGTGGATCGTGGACAGGCTGCCGTCGTTGCCCTGCATCATCGCGTTGAGCATCACCAGGGCCTCATCGCCCAGGACCTCACCGACGATGACCCGGTCGGGCCGCATGCGCTTGGAGATGGTGACCAGCTCTCGCATGGGCACGGCACCCTCACCCTCGGCGTTCGCCAGACGCTCCTCCATCACCACGGTGTCCGGGTGGGCCTCGACGTCGTCCTCCAGGCCCAGCTCCAGGGCCCGCTCGATGGTGATCAGCCGCTCCTCGGGACCGATCTCCGCGGCCAGAGCTCGCAGCAGCACGGTCTTCCCGGAGCTTGTCTCGCCACCGATCATGAGGTTCTTCTTCGCGCGTACCGCCGCGGCGAAGAAGTCGGCCAGTGGCTGGTCGATGGTGCCGTTGGCCACCAAGTCTTTGAGCGTGTACCGCATGTGCCGGTGGTGCAGCCGGATCGCGATCACCGGCGCCGTGCTGACGGCCATCACGGCCTGGACGCGCGCCGACCCGAGGCGGAAGTTGACGTGCGGGTTGGCCGAGTCGAAGCTGCGGCCCGAAAGGCCCTCGTGGGCGGCGAGGGTCTGGATGGTCTCGATCAGCTCCTCGTTGGACGCGAACACCGGAGCGACCTTCGCCCTCACACCGTTGGTGTAGTCGACGAAGACGTTCTGCCAGGAGTTGACGTCGATCTCCTCTATCCGCTCGTCACGCAGCAGCGCCTCCAGCGACCCGGCGCCGTAGAGCCGGTTCTTGAGTGCGTTGACCAGGTCCTGGGTGTCCTCCCACGACATCTGTCCCAGACCGCCCTCGGCCTGGGACCGGGCATGCTCGTCGACGACGCGGTGGGCCAGCTCGGCCTTGAAGGCGTCGGTGTCCTCATCCGACAGCGGCGGCTGGTGGCGGCGCCGGCGCTCGGAGAGGTCCGCCTCGAGCAGGTCCCCGACACGGACCTGGAGCCGGCGCAGCAACGCGTGGTCGAGGCTGAGGACATCTGAGCGTGCTTCGGATCGCTCCATCAGCGGCGCTCCTGTCGTGCTGCGGACTCCCAGCGGCCGACCCCGGCGCCCTGACTGTCAGCCTGGTCGGTCTGACTGTCGGCCTGGCCGATCAGGTGGCCGTTCTGCTCGCTGTCAGTCGGGGCGGGCGGCGTCTCGGCGCCGTGGCTCGGTGTCCAGGCGGGCGGAGCACCGAGATGCCGAGTAGCCGCCTGGGTAGGTGCGTCATGCTGATCCTCCCCGCGAGATCCGTCGGCGGGAACTGGCGCGTCGCTAGATACGTAGGGCGACTCCCAGGACTGCGGCTGGTCCTGAGTCTCCTGCTCGTCCCGACGTCGACGACGCGCACCGAACTTGTCGCCGCTCCTGGCGGACGGGTCGGCGTGCGAGAGCCCGGTGGCCAGGCCGACCATCCACATCACCTTGCGGGCCGACTTCATCAGCGGCGACTTGCGCAACGCTTTGGCCCAGGGGTCGGCGCCGTTCTCGAGCTGTGCGACCGCGGCCGGGTCCCAGGCCAGCCAGCTGACCCCGCGCAGGGTGGGCCCGACGGCGGTCTCGCCGAGGATCTCCGCGACGCTGTTGGCGATGGTGCTGCCGTGCTGGCGTGGCGCGATGACCACTGGTAGCACGACAGGGGGTCGGCCGTTGCGCTCGGCGATTGCCGGCACGAGGAGCTCGAGGCGATCGACCATGTGCTGGACCGATGCCATGTCGCTACGGCACACCGGGACCAGCGCGTCGGCGGCGGCTGCGACGGCTAGTGACGGCGACCCGGTGTGGATGCGCCCCAAGTCGGCGAAGACCGGCACCGTCTGCGCTTCGAGCGCGCTGGCCAGCACGGGCCAAGCCAGCGATGTGCCGTGCTCGGCGGCCATGAACCCGGGAACGACCCGCACGTGCTCCGACAGTGCGTGCGAGCCGTCGCGCCACAGGTCGCGATGACGTCGCTCCGAGGCTCCCCCAGGCCCGTCGAGCGAGGTGCGCGGTCCCGACGTCCGGCCTTGGCCTGATCGGCCGGCACTGACGCTGAGGACTGTCGGGGTCGTGGGCAGCGGGTTGCCGTCGTGGCGGATCCGCAGCGCGAGGTCGCCGCCGTAGGGGTCGGCCTCAACGACGACTGCCGGTAAGCCTCGAGCGGCCGCCAGCGCAAGCGCGGTCGTGGTCGACCCGGGGGCGCCGCGGTCGGCGCAGATGGCGAACAGCATGCAGGCCTCACTCCCCCGCTACGTCGCGGCTGGTGAGCGGCGCCTGGATGATCGTGACCTGACCGGCCGCGCTGTAGGCGGCGACCTGCTCGGCCTCGCCGTCGTCGACGAGGACCGTGACCACGCGTCCGCCTTCGGGGGTGTCTCCCACCGACTGCACGGACGCGGCCTGGGAAAGCACCGTCGGCGCCTGGAGCTGCTCACTGGAACCCTCGGCACCCTCGACGGGCACCACGATCACCGACACGACATCCCCCGCTGACAAACCACCCGGGACGCGGCCGCTCGGCAGCGCGATCGCCACCACCCGCTCGTCCTCGCCGGGGACCAACTCGTCGGTCAGCGCGGCGTCGGTGAGCACCTGGCCCTCGACCAGACCGGCCGCGGCCCGCTTGCCCACCACCGAGTCGACGTCGGTGGCCGGAATCGCGCCCGCCACACCGGCCACCTCAACCGGTCGCACGTCGCCCTCCTCGATCACCTGCCCGGCCGGCACCGCGTCGGTGACGGCCAGAACCTCAACCCGGTCGCTCTGGGACTGGAACAGCGCCAGCAGCCCAATCACCACGATCACCACGAACAGCACCGCGGCCGCCCACTGGCCCAGGCGGCGCGGCGCACGCTGACGCACCCCGCCCAGCGTGGACCGCAGATCCAGGCCCTGGTCGCGCGAACCACGCGCGCCGGTCCGCTGGGTGTTAGTTCCCGAGGTCATCGTCATTGGGTCACCACCGTCTGGCGCTGGCGCACCTCGATCGTCGTTGCTATCCCGGCCAGTGCTGCGACCTCCCCGAGGTCGCCCTGGGGGCTCAGGCACGCGCCGTCACAGTCCCAGGTGACGCCATAGACCAGGTGCGCGGAGACTGTGAATTTGTCGCCGGTGGGGTCCTCGATGGACTTGTACGCGAACGAGCAGCTCGTCAGCGCCGCGTCGGTCATGCCCGCCTTCCACGCCCGGCCGGCGTCGTAGCAGCTCTTCACGTCAGCGCCCATGTCCCACTCCACGCGGATCGGCTCAGCCGTCACCGTGACCGACGTCGGCCCGGCGGTCACCGTCTCGGTGATGTTGTGCCACTGCGATGCTGGGAGCCACAGCCAGTTGTCGATTCCCACATAGGTGTGGAAGCCAGGCTTGGGTGCAATGTTCGCCCTTGCCTTCCTCAGCTTCATCCGCCCGAGCGCATCCTGCGCCAACACGCCGGGGTCGATCAGCGGATCCACACCGTTCGGGACGAACCACGTGTTCTCTGGGATGGCGACAGTGCGATCGCAACTCCACACGCTCCCCTCGGACGGATCATGGCCCTTCCACAGCAGGCTTCCTGCTTCGGGTTGAGGCACGATCTGGAACGCATAGCATCGACGACCCACGTCCCAGGTCCCGCCGTACTCGTCAATGCACGGAACCTTCTTCGCCCCGTCGAAACACCCTCCCGCCACGGACACGACCTCGCCCCCGTTATCTCCCGGGTCCTCCGTTCCGGGCTCGCCAGGGTCTGTAACGACGATGCAGATCCAGCCACCGCCTGCGTCCTGCACGGGACTGGTGCCCGGCGGGCAATCCGGGCCGTCCGCGGCGGCCGCGGACTGGGTGGCCACGATCGTTACCAGCACGCCCGCAACCAGGACGACAGCGGCAAAGAGTGACCTCAGGGCGTGCATGGGCGGGCTTCCCCACTGGAGGCGTCGACGACGCCATAGATGAGCCAGTCATAGCCCTCAGGCTTCTCGAGGGTGATCGTCCGGAGGTTCGGCTTGAGCGCCCATGCCGGGCGGTCCGCCTCCTTGCCGTTCTGCTCCGTGATGATTGGCCCGTAGTCCACGCACTGGTTGATAACCACAGAGCGGCCGCTGTTGCTGATGGACTTCGCTTCGGACCAGTAGACGTCGGCCAGACCCGTCCGCGTGACGCCACCTTGCTCATAGCTCAAGAGCAGCTGGTCTTGCCCCTGCCACAGCGGGGAGGGGTAGTACTGCTTGAAGAGGGCTTCGGCGCGGTCGGTCGCCTTGCCTTCGGCCCAGATGGGTTCGCTGCGAGTCACGTACTCCTGGTAGCGCGAGAGCGCGTCCTCGTACCCGGCGAGCTGGGCGTCGGTGTACTTGTCCTGCCAGGCGGTCTCGGTGGGACTGGGCTCCGTCGGCGACGGGCTCTGCGTGGTTGGCGTGCTCGACGAGGAGGGCGTGGCCTCGGGCTCGTCGTCCCCTCCTCCGCAGGCCGCAGTGCCAAGCAACGCGATCAAGACGGTCGTGACTGCGATTCGTCGTGAAAACGGCATCAGAATCGACCTCCGAGTGAGCTTCCCCTGGTGCTGGTAACGGTAGAAAAGTTCGGCAACACGCTCGTTGCGAACCGACTGGGCATGGGACTGCAATGCATGTCAGCGGTCGCACCTCCCCGTTTCTGGTGGAGGTGCTTGTCGGGTCGGCTGATGGTCGCCCTGGTCTCCTAGGACGCTCTGAGACCGCACGGCGATCAGCCACATCCAAAGTTGGCACATCAGCACTAGTGGTGATCCGCGCCAAACGTGAGGTTCCGCCGATCGCCCGAGATGCCATCGGCCACTCCCCCGCTCATCGGTTGACGGTGTCCGTCAAATCAGCGTATCGCAGTAAACGCGAAACCAACAGGGTCACGACTCAGGCAGAATGCGGGCGTGCCACGACTGTCGACGCCGGGAGACATGCCCGAAGACGTGCTTGCTGTCATCGACGTCATCGGCAACAACGTACGCACCGAGATCCTGCGGTGTTTGGCGCAGGAGGCAATGACCGCGCGCGACTTGGCCGACAGCATCGGCGTGCACGTGGGGAGCGTGCATCGACATCTCGTGCTGCTCGAGCAGCACGGATTGATCGCCACCGATGTTGGCGCCGGGAAACGGCAAGGCCAGACGGTGCTATGGCGTACCGACACCTTCAAGGTAGCGGTGTGCGGCGCGGTGTGGACTCGCTACGCCTCTGGCGAATGAACCGGACTGCGGCTCAGGTTGTCGGGCTTCTTGGAAAGGTCTAAGGCTGCGCAGATGGTGTCGAGTGGTACGGCGAGCGCGCGCGCCATCGCGCGCAGACTGGCGGCGCTGGGGGGACGCACCCAAGAGCCGAACTCCCAGCGCTGGTAGCTACGAAGCGAGATGTGTGCCGCGGCCGCGGCTTCAGCCGCGGACAAGCCGGCGCAGTAGCGCAGTGCTCGCAGGTCGCGGCATTGGGGCTCGACATCGAGCAGGTCGACCACGGGAGCATGAAGGACGCGCGCCAGGCGCGCCAACGAGCCCGGCCTGGGCTCGTCAAGGCCGAGCTCCCAACGCGAGATGCGTTCCCCTCCGGCGACACCAATCAGCCGCGCAAGCTGCTGCTGGGTCAGCCCGAGCCTCTCGCGGGCTGACCTAAGTGCCGCGGGGTCGACGCCGGAACTCATCAGGACCACACAATAGTCCTTAGGCCTCTGTGTCTACCCGTCCGCCGGCGAGGGCGACGCGGGGTGGTCGGCTCGCGACGAAGTTGGACACCGGACATCATAAGAACGTATAAACAGACGAAGTTATACGGAGTTCTACGGTGTAGCGCGAGAGGTGGCGATGATGGACAGCCCGTACAGCCCGGGGTTCGGCGCCAGGCCGGCCGTGCTGGTCGGCCGTGAGGCCCAGCTGGCCCGCGCCGCGGCGAGCCTGACCCGGGTGGCCAACTCTCGCAAGGCGGCGTCCTCGGCGCTGGTACTGACCGGGGCCCGCGGCTTGGGCAAGACGGTCACTCTGGGTGTGATCGCCGAGACCGCGACCGACCGCGGGTTCGTGACGGCGACGGTGGCCTTCGACAGCGTCTCGGACAACGTCCAGCTCCTTGCCGGCCGGATCGCTGAGGCGATCGCCCCCCTGGAGTCCAAGGCCAGCGAGGGCTGGGCTCGGTTGCGCCAGCGGCTTGCGGGCCTATCGGTCGAGCTCAACGTCGGCGTCGTGACGATATCCTCCTCCCCCGCTGGTTCGGCGGACGATCACCGCAGCGCCGTCCAGCGCCAGGTCCTTGCCGAACTGCTCTCCGGGGCCGCACGACTGGCCACCGAGCACGACCGACCTGGACTGGCGGTTCTGCTCGATGAGCTGCAGGAGGCCCCGCACGCGCAACTGGTGGTGATCGCCAACGCCATCCAGGACGCACTCGGCAGCAACGGCGGTAGCGCCCCATTGGTCGTCTTCGCCGCCGGCTTGCCCGAGACCCCCGAGCGGGTGATGGCTGCCGCGTCTTTCACCGAGCGCTTCGACTTCCGCGGCCTGGGCCGCCTGGACCGTGATGCTGCCGAGCGTGCGTTGATCGAGCCTGCCAACCAGGCGGGCGTGACTTGGGACGCCGCCGCAGCAGCCGGGGTTCTCGAAGCGGCCGGCGGCTCGCCTTACCTGATCCAGCGACTGGGCGATGAGGCCTGGCTGCTCGCCGACCCGGCCCAGGGCGACACCATCAGCCTGGACCACGCGCAGGCGGCCGTGACCGAGGTCCGCGACAACCTCGCCGGCGGCATGTTCCGGGGCCGGTGGGTCAAGGCCACTCCGCTAGAGAGGGCGTTCATGGTGGCGGTCGCCCAGGTAGTCGACGACCAGGGCATTGCCCAGACTCGTCACATCACCGCGGTGACTGGTCGCACGACACCGCAGTGGAGTCGGGTGCGGGGCTCCCTGATCGACAAGGGCCTGGTCGAGTCAGCCGGCACCGGCACGCTCCGATTCACCATGCCCGGCTTCGCGGAGTTCG
>NZ_CALRWD010000015.1:0-70048 GCF_943371775.1 Nocardioides psychrotolerans | reverse complement strand
CCTATAAGAAGCTCTACAACTCCGAAGCCGCACGACGAGCCGCGCTGGCAGGATGGCTACACCAGTACAACCACCACCGGCCCCACTCAGCCCTCGGTGGCCTTCCACCCATCACCCGGTTGAACAACCTGGCTGGGCATCACACCTAGCTGGCGCCCAGCGTGCCGAGGTAGAGCTGGATGACCTTGGGGTCGCTGCCGAGCGACTGGCCGGTGCCGGTGTAGGCGTTGCGGCCGTGGTCGAGCACGTAGCCCCGGTCGCAGATCTGCAGGCAGCGTCGGGCGTTCTGCTCGACCATGATCACCGAGACGCCCGCACGGTTGATGTTGCGGGTCTGCACGAAGACCTCGTCCTGCAGGACCGGCGAGAGACCGGCCGAGGGCTCGTCGAGCAGCAGCACCGAGGGCGCCATCATCAGCGCGCGGCCCATGGCCACCATCTGCCGCTCTCCACCCGACAGGGAGCCCGCCCGCTGCTTGCGGCGCTCCCCCAGCCTCGGGAAGATGTCGGTCACGAACTCGAAGCGCTCGGGAAACTTCTGCGGGGTCTGGTAGCAGCCCATCTCGAGGTTCTCCTCGATGGTCAGGCTGGGAAAGACGTTGTTGGACTGCGGGACGAAGCCGATCCCCTTGGTGACTAGCTCGTCGGCACGCATGTTGGTGATGTCCTCACCGTCGAGGACCACCGTCCCGGTGCGGACCTTCACGAGGCCGAAGAGTGCCTTGAGGAGCGTCGACTTGCCTGCCCCGTTGGGTCCGATGATGCCGACCAGCTCGCCCTTGTTGCAGTAGAGGTCGGCTCCGTTGAGGATGTCGACCCCGGGCAGGTAGCCACCGATGAGCGCGTCGGCGCGCAGCACGGCGTCGCCGGCCGCCGCGAGGTGGACCTCCCGCTCCGGGGTGGTCGTGGTGGACTCGCTCATGGCGTCGCCTCTCCGTGCGTCTCTGCCTCTAGCTCGGCCTCGGCCTCGGCCTCGATGGCTGCCTCGTCCATGTCGCGCAGGTCGGTGTCGTGGTGGGCGCCGAGGTAGGCATCGATCACGGCGGGGTCCTGCATGACGGCCTGGGGCGTCCCCTCGGCGACGATCTTGCCCTGGGCCATGACGATGACCCAGTCGGAGATGTCGCGCACCATGTCCATGTCGTGCTCGACGAAGAGGACCGTGCGGCCCTCGTCGCGCAGCGACTTCACGTGGCCCAGCAGCGACTGCTTCAGCGCCGGGTTCACCCCGGCCATCGGCTCGTCGAGCATGATGAGCTCCGGGTCCACCATCAGCGCACGCGCCATCTCGAGGAGCTTGCGCTGCCCTCCGGAGAGCGATCCGGCGAAGTCCTCACGCTTGGCATCGAGCTTGAAGCGGGCGAGGAGGTCGTTGGCACGCTCGGCGTTGGCCTCTTCCTGGGCGCGCCAGCGGAAGGGCAACAGCGCCGAGAGGAGCTTCTCCCCACGCTGGCCGGTGGCCCCCAGCAGCATGTTGTCCATGACGGTGAGCTTGGAGAGCACCTTGGTCAGCTGGAAGGTGCGGACCATGCCGCGGCGGGCGACCTTGTAGGACGCGACGCCGGCCAGCGAACCGCCGTTGAGGCTCCAGGAGCCGGAGTCCGGCACGTCGAAGCCTGTGAGCAGGTTGAACAACGTGGTCTTGCCGGCCCCGTTGGGCCCGATCAGGGCGGTGATGACACCGCGCTGGATCTCGATGTGGTCGACGTCGACGGCGGTGAGGCCGCCGAACTTGCGGGTGATGTTGTCCCCGACGATGAGCGCGTCGGGCTTGGCTGCTCCTGGGACGGCGGGCACCGCACTGAGGTCGACCGCGGACCTCGTGGTGGCAGTGGTGCTCTGGCTCGTCGACTGCGCGTCAGCGTCCATCGATCGCGATCTCCCTTCGGTCGCCGAAGATCCCCTGTGGTCGGAAGATCATCAGCAGCATGAGGCCGAGCCCGGTGACGATGAAGCGCACGAGGCTCGCCTGGGTGTCGTCCATGATGAACGTCGGCATGAGCGGGTCAGGACCGGAGGTGGCCTGGCCGAAGAACGAGCCGAGACCAGCGATGAGGAACCAGAAGATCACGGCACCCGCGAGGGGGCCGAGGACTCGTGCGGCGCCACCGATGAGCAGGGCGGTGTAGGCGAAGAAGGTGATGTTGGTGGAGTAGTCGGCCGGGACCACGGAGGCCTGTTTGAGCGCCAGGAACAGGCCCGCCAGGCCACCGAAGACGCCGCCGAGGATCAGTGCCTGCATCTTGTAGGCGAAGACGTTCTTGCCCAGGGAGCGTACGGCGTCCTCGTCCTCGCGGATGGAGCGCAGCACACGACCCCACGGGCTGCGCATGAGTCCCCACACCAGGAGCAGCGACAGCGCCACGAGCGTCCACCCGACGGTGACGGACCACAGGTCCCTCTGGCTGAACTCGACGAATCCGAGGTCCAGCGGGCCGCCGTAGGGGTTGAGGTCCTGGTAGGCGCTGGCGTAGCCGGTCAGGCCGTTGGAGCCGCCGAACGCGTCCTTGAGCTCGACCGACCCGAAGGCCAGGCGGAGGATCTCGGCGGTGGCGATGGTCGCGATGGCGAGGTAGTCCGCTCGGAGCCGCAGCGTCGGGAAGCCCAGGACGAGGGCCAGCACGACCGGAGCCACGAGGGCGGCGACGATGCCGAGCCAGAAGGGCGTCTCCAAGATGACGACCGACACCGCGAGACCGTAGGCACCGACGGCCATGAAGCCGGCCTGACCGAAGTTGAGCAGGCCGGTGTAGCCGAAGTGGATGTTGAGCCCGATCGCTGCGAGGGCGTAGACGATGGCGTTGGGACCGAGCGCCTGGTTGAGGGCGGTCTTGAAGACCTGGCCCACGTCCACCGGCAGGGCGTCGGTCGCGAAGCCCAGGACCAGCCACACCACCAGCAGGACCGTGCCGAGCATGCCGAGCACACGACCGATCTGGGCCAGCCCGTTTCCGCGGTACTGGTCGGGGGCCTCCTTGATCGAGGCGAGCGCCTGCTGCGCCTTCCACCAGGCGAACGGTGAGGTGATGCCCGCGGTCAGCGTCAGTCCGGCGACCCCGAGGACCAGCGAGGTGATGGCCTGCGGGTGTGGTCGGGCTGCCTGGACTGCGGGTGCGGTCCTCTGCTGCGGCGTCGTGGTCATCGTGTGGTGCTCCGTTCGGGAGAAGCAGACGTGGGGCGGGGGTCGGCGCTCATCGTCGTCATCCGATCCGCTCGCGTCGTCCGAGGATCCCCTGCGGACGGATCAGCAGGACCAGGATGAGGACGACCAGGGCGCCGACCTCCTTGATGGAGGACGGAACGCCGAACAGCGGGCCGACCTCGACCATGATGCCGATCACCATCGAGCCGAAGAGCGCGCCCCAGATGGTGCCCAGACCACCCAGTGTCACGGCTGCGAACACCAGAAGCAGGAGCTTGAAGCCCATGAGGAAGTTGACCTGGCTGTTGATCGCGAGGAGCACGCCGGAGAGACCCGTCAGGGCGGTCCCGAGGATCCAGACCGAGGCGATGACCCCGTCGACCCGCATGCCCGAGGAAGCCGACAGGGCGGGGTTGTCGGACACCGCACGCATGGCCTTGCCGAGGCGCGTCTTGAGCAGCAGGATGCAGGCGATGACGATCGTGACCGCTGCGATGACGATGATCGCCAGCTCCTTGTCGGCCAGGCTGATCGGTCCGTAGTCCGTGCGTGCCTGGCTGACGTACTGGCTCAGCGACTTGCGCGAGCTGCCGATCGTGTACTGGTAGACGTTGCGCAGCAGGAGCGCGAAGCCGATCGAGACGATCATCATCGCGATCAGGCCGGTGCCGCGTTTGCGCAGCGGTCTCCAGAGCCCGCGTTCTTGCACCCAGCCGAACAGGGCGGACATCAGGACCGCGCCCGCACCGGCCAGGATCACCGGCAGGCCCAGCCCCCGGTTGAAGACGTAGGTCATGATGGCGCCGAAGGTGATGAGCTCGCCGTGCGCGAAGTTCGTCAGCCCGGTGGTGCCGAAGATGAGCGAGAGGCCCAGGGCGGCCAGGGCGACGATGAGGCCGAACTTGATGCCCGAGGTAAGGCTGGTCATGAAGCGCTCCCCGAAGGACACGGTCGTGACCTCCTGGGTGCCGATCGGGAACAGACCGCCGTTGGCACCATCGAGGATCGCGCGCACCTCGATCTCGGACTCCACCGAGGAGGACAGTTCGATGCCGTCCGGCAGCGTCGCCTCGTCCAGGGTGACCGTGTAGACGCCGAGGGCCGGGATCGGGACGATGATCCGTCCGTCGGCGTCGGTGGCCGCGGACGCGATCTCCTCGCCCGCCTCGCTGACGACCGTGAGCGTGACTCCGACCACGGGGGCGTCGTCGTTGTCCTTGTCGACGAGGCGCACCGTCACGTAGGGGCCGTCAGGTCTGGGGGCAGGCTCGCCGCTCGGGCTGGGAGCCGGGCTCTCGGTCTCGCCACCCGCGTGCGCTGCTGCCACAGGGAACAGCAGCACCATCAGCAAGGCGAGCAAGGTCAGCAGGCGCTGTAGCACGCAGGACTCCCGTCAGTAGGGCGTCCGATGACGCCCGTCCAGAGCGGCAGCATAACCACCAGATGCCCCCGGCGGGGTCGACTCGGGACCGCTCACTTGGTAACGGTTCAGTCTCCGGTCGACATCGGACCGTGCTCCACCACACCGTCGGCGACCTGACGCATCGACAGGCGCAGGTCCATGGCCGTCTTCTGGATCCAGCGGAAGGCCTCGGGCTCGGACAGGTGGAGCTGCTTCTGCAGGACCCCCTTGGCCCGGTCGACCGCCTTGCGCGTCTCCAGCCGCTCCGTGAGGTCCGCGACCTCGGCCTCCAGCATGCTCAGCTCGGCGAAGCGGCTCACCGCCATCTCGATCGCCGGGAGCAGGTCGGTCTTGGAGAAGGGTTTCACCAGGTAGGCCATCGCGCCGGCGTCCCGTGCCCGCTCGACCAGGTCGCGCTGGGAGAAGGCAGTCAGGATGACGACCGGGGCGATGCGCTTCCCCGCGATCGCCTCGGCGGCGGCGATCCCGTCGAGGACAGGCATCTTGACGTCCAGGATGACCAGGTCGGGCTTGTGCTGCTCGGCCAGCTCGATGGCCTTGGCGCCGTCACCGGCCTCCCCCACGACCCGGAAACCCTCCTCGGTGAGCATCTCGGCGAGATCCATCCGGATCAGTGTCTCGTCCTCGGCGATCACGACGGTGCGGCTCGTCGCGGCGGCGTCGCTGGCGGCGGTGGCGGGGGCGTCCTGGGTCACGACGACAGGCTAGCCGCGCTCCTGTCCGGTGCGATGAGGGACTCGAGGAACAGCTCGACCTCGAGCCGCTCGACCCGGCGACGACTGCACGCCGTGGCGGCCTCCCGGGCATTGACCACGGCGCGCTCGTTGCTGGCTGCTGCCCACTGCCACGGGTTCCACATGGTGACCTCCCACCGCCGACATCCTCGTCGTCGGAGCCTAAACTATAGTGTTTCGATTGACCATGTCTAGTAGAGGGTGCAGGGGACGAATCGGCTAGTGTTTCGGCCGTTCAGCCCCGGTAGACCAACGGCAGAGTCGATGCTCTCAAACAGCATTCAGTGTGGGTTCGAATCCCACCCGGGGCACGAGGCGCAGGACTGTCGGCGCTGTCCGCTTGGCTGCAGACGTGCACTCCTCATCCCGCCGCCGGCACGCCGAGGCGTTGCTGGCGTCCGGCATGACGCTGTCGGCCTGCGCTCGTCTCTCCGGGGTGGCCCGCTCGACTCTGCGCACGTGGCGTGACGGCAACCTGACCCCGCGCCCATCCGAGTGCCCGCGATGCGCTGATGCCCCGATGGCCCCCGACGTCTACGCGGCCCTTCTCGGCTACTACCTCGGCGATGGATGCGTCTCGCGGGCACGACGCTGCATGACGTTGCGCATCACCTGCGACTCGACGTACCCCGCGATCATCGCGGACGTGCGTCGGCTCCTCGAGCTGACTCACCCGTCGGCTGCCACCCATGTCGTCTTCGCACCCGGCTGTGTCGTCGTGCAGAAAGCGTGGACGCACTGGGCCTGCGTCCTGCCGCAGCACGGGCCGGGCCCCAAGCACGGTCGCCCCATCGTCCTGGAGGACTGGCAGCGTGTGATCGTCGAGGCGCACCCTGCGCCCTTCCTCCGCGGGCTCTTCCACTCCGACGGCTCCCGCGTCCGCAACCGCGTCCACCGGATGGTCGCAGGCGAGCTCAAGCACTACGTCTATCCGAGGTGGCAGTTCTCCAATCGCTCGCCAGACATCCGAGAGCTCTGCTGCTGGGCATTGGACCTGGTCGACGTCCCCTGGCGTCAGTCCAGCTCCCACCACATCAGCGTGTCCACGCGTCCGGCGGTGGCGATGCTCGACGGCCTGATCGGGCTCAAGCAGTGACGGCCGCGCCCTCCCGGGGCAGGCACAGGAAGAAGGTGCGGGTGGGGAGGTAGAACGGCACCGAGGCCATGACGTCGTAGTCCCGCTCGTCGAGCATGCGGTAGAGCGCCTGGGGCCGCGGCCAGAAGGAGTCCTCGTTGCCCCAGGACGCGGTGGAGTGCGTCGCCTGGTCCGGCTCGCGGTAGTAGCGACCGCGGTAGCCCTGCGGGGCGACCGGCTCCGACAGCGTCATGGGCGCTGGACGCTCGTTGGCGACGTGCGTGTCGAGGATGAGCGGAACCCCGCGCGACCGGTCGAGCAGCGAGAGCTGGTCCTCGAGCGTGAGGTGGTAGAAGAGGCCGAGGCAGGAGATCAGGTCGAAGCCGGACAGGTCGAGGTCACGGACGTCGGAGACCTCCCACGTGATCCGGTCGTCCTGGGGGAAGCGGTCACCCCGAGCGTCCTGGGCCGTCACCCGCCATCCCTGGTCGGCCGCGTGCTGGGCGAACAACCCGTGCCCGGACCCCAGGTCGATCATCGATCCTGCGGCGAAGCGCGACAGCAGGGTGGCGAACCACCTCAGCCGGAGCTCCCCCGTCGAGTCGTCAGCTCCACCGTCTCGTCTGGCCATCGGTCGACCCTAACCCGACCGGGGCGCCGGCGATCATCCCTGGCGCTGGTAGGCCGGGGCCACCTCGTTGATGGCGTCGCCCATCCGGTGGATGCGCAGCGCGTTGGTCGAGCCCGGGATGCCCGGAGGGCTGCCCGCGATGATGACCACCAGGTCACCCTCCTCGACCCGCCCGATCTGCAGCAGCTGCTCGTCGACCTGGCGCACCATCTCGTCGGTGTGGTCCACCGCCGACGTCTTGAACGTCTCCACCCCCCACGTCAGCGAGAGCTGCGAACGCACCCGCGCCTCGGGCGTGAAGGCCAGCACCGGGATGGGACCCCGCAGCCGCGACATGCGGCGCGCGGAGTCGCCGCTCTGCGTGAAGGCCACGACGTAGGACGCACCCACGCGCGTCGCGACCTCGTCGGCCGCCTTGGAGATCACGCCACCACGCGTGTGAGGGTCCCAGTCGATCGTCTCGAACTGACCGAACTCGCGCGGCTCCAACGCGTGGCGCTCGGTGGCGCTGATGATGCGGGCCATGGTCTCCACGACGTGGATCGGGTGCTCCCCCACGCTCGTCTCCCCCGACAGCATCACCGCGTCGGCGCCGTCGAGCACCGCGTTGGCCACGTCGCTGGTCTCCGCGCGCGTCGGCGAGGGACTGGTGATCATCGACTCCAGCATCTGCGTGGCCACGATCACCGGCTTGGCGTTGAGCCGCGCCTTCTCGATGATCTGCTTCTGCAGGAAGGGCACGTCCTCGAGCGGGCACTCGACCCCGAGATCACCGCGCGCGACCATGAAGCCGTCGAAGGCGGCGACGATCTCGTCGAGGTTGTCGATCGCCTGAGGCTTCTCGATCTTCGCGATGACCGGGAGGCGCACGCCCTCCTCGTCCATGATCCGCCGCACGTCCTCGACGTCGGCGGCGTTGCGCACGAAGCTCAGCGCGATGAAGTCGACCGACAGGCTCAGCGCGAAGCGCAGGTCGTCGATGTCCTTCTCCGAGAGCGCCGGCACCGAGACGGCCACACCGGGCAGGTTGATGCCCTTGTTGTTGCTGACCTTGCCCCCGACCAGCACCTCGCACGTCACGTCGGTGTCGTCGACGGCCGTCACCCGCAGGCGCACCTTGCCGTCGTCGATCAGGATCGGGTCGCCGATGCTGACGTCGCCCGGCAGTCCCTTGTACGTCGTCCCGCAGATCACCGCGTCACCCGGCACGTCACGGGTGGTGATCGTCCAGACCTGGCCGCGTCGCAGCTGGACCGGGCCGTCGGCGAAGGTCTCCAACCGGATCTTGGGGCCCTGGAGGTCGGCGAAGATGCCGACCCCGTGGCCGCTGGCATCAGCCGCCTCCCGGACGAGACGGTAGGCCTCCGCGTGGTCCTCGTGGCTGCCGTGGCTCATGTTGAGCCGGGCGACGTCCATCCCGGCATAGACGAGCTCACGGATACGCCGTTCGGTGTTGGTCGCGGGGCCCAGGGTGCAGACGATCTTTGCTCTACGCACGGACCCACCTTAGCGGCTCTTTGATCGATCCAAGCAGCGTTGACCGAGCGTTCGCCCAAATGACGTCAGCCGAGTCGGCGCCATGGTGCGGATGCCCGGGGGCTACTGCAACATTGCGCCGACTCGGCCGTGGAGGGTCAGACCACCAGGGGTCGAGCGGTGGGCGGGATCGGCGCCGGCAGCGTGGTCGAGCCCGTGAGGAACGTGTCGACACCGGCGGCGGCGGCCCGGCCCTCGGCGATCGCCCACACGATGAGCGACTGACCGCGCCCGGCGTCACCGGCGACGAACACGCCGGGCACCGACGACATGTAGGACGTGTCGCGCGCGACGTTGCCGCGCTCGTCCAGGTCGACGCCCAGCTGCTCGACCAGGCCCTGCTTCTCCGGCCCGGTGAAGCCCATGGCGAAGAGCACCAGCTCGGCGGGGATCTCGCGCTCGCTGCCCTCGATCTCGGTCAGCTTGCCCCCCTCGAAGACCACGTCGACCAGGCTCAGGGCCCGCACGTTGCCGTGCTCGTCGCCGAGGAACTCCTTGGTCGAGACCGCGTAGACCCGCTCCCCCGCCTCCTCGTGCGCCGAGGAGACGCGGAAGGTCATCGGGTAGGTCGGCCACGGCTGACCGGCGGGACGTGCCTCCGGCGGCTCGGGCATGATCTCGAGCTGCGTGATGGAGGCGGCACCCTGGCGCGTCGACGTGCCCAGGCAGTCGGCGCCGGTGTCACCGCCGCCGATGATGACGACGTGCTTGCCGTCGGCGCGGATCTGGTCCGAGCCGTCCGACGTCGCAGCCTCGCCGAGCGCCACGCGGTTGGCCTGGGGCAGGAACTCCATGGCCTGGTGGATCCCGGAGAGCTCGCGCCCCGGCACGTCGAGGTCGCGAGCGACCGTCGAGCCCGTGGCGATCACGACGGCGTCGTAGCGCTCGCGCAGCTTGTCGCCGGTGAGCTCGACGCCCACGTCGACACCGGCACGGAAGACCGTGCCCTCGCGCTTCATCTGCTCGATGCGGCGCTCGACGTGCTTCTTCTCCATCTTGAACTCGGGGATGCCGTAGCGCAGCAGCCCGCCGATCTTGTCGGCCCGCTCGTAGACGGCGACGGTGTGACCGGCCCGGGTCAGCTGCTGGGCAGCAGCCAGGCCCGCGGGGCCGGAGCCGATCACCGCGACCGTGCGGCCGGAGAGCCACTCCGGCGGCTGGGGCCGGACGAAGCCCGACTCCCAGGCCTTGTCGATGATCGAGACCTCGACGTTCTTGATGGTCACAGGGTCCTGGTTGATGCCGAGCACGCACGCGGTCTCGCACGGGGCGGGACACAGCCGCCCGGTGAACTCCGGGAAGTTGTTGGTCGCGTGGAGACGCTCGATGGCGCCCTCCCAGTCGTCGCGCCAGACCAGGTCGTTCCACTCCGGGATGATGTTGCCCAGCGGGCAGCCCTGGTGGCAGAACGGGATGCCGCAGTCCATGCAGCGACCGGCCTGCTTGCCGATGATCGGCAGAAGGGCCCTCCCGATGCCATCGGGGTAGACCTCGTTCCAGTCGTGGACCCGCTCGTCGACCGGACGTCGCTTCGCGACCTCGCGGCCCTCCTTGAGGAATCCCTTCGGGTCAGCCATGGAGCGCCTCCATCATCGCGTGGGCGATCTCGTTCTCATCCAGCCCGTCGGCCTCGGCCTTCGCCTTGGCCTCGAGCACGATCCGGTAGTCACGGGGCATGACCTCGGTGAAGCGGGTCAGTGCCGTGTCCCAGTCGGCGAGCAGCTCCTCGGCGACCGGCGAGCCGGTCTCCTCGAAGTGCCCGCGGACCATCGTCTCCAGCTCGACGGCCGCGTCACCGGTGACGGGGCCGAGCTCGACGAGCTCGCGGTTGACGCGGAACTCCTTGAGGTCCAGCACCCAGGCGACGCCGCCGGACATGCCGGCCGCGAAGTTGCGCCCTGTCTTGCCCAGGACGACCACCCGGCCACCGGTCATGTACTCGCAGCCGTGGTCGCCCACGCCCTCGGACACCAACCAGGCACCGGAGTTGCGCACCGCGAAGCGCTCGCCGCAGCCACCGCGCAGGAAGATCTGCCCGCTGGTCGCGCCGTAGGCGATCGTGTTGCCGGCGATGATCTGCTCGTTGCTGTTGAACGTCGCCGCCCGGTCGGGGCGCACGACGATCCGGCCGCCCGAGAGCCCCTTGCCGACGTAGTCGTTGGCATCGCCCTCGAGCCGCAGGGTGACGCCCTGGGGCAGGAACGCGCCGAACGACTGGCCGGCCGACCCGAGGAAGGTCAGGTCGATCGTGCCCTCGGGGAGACCCTCGCCGCCGTACTTCTTGGTGACCTCGTGGCCGAGGATCGTGCCGACGGTGCGGTTGACGTTGCGGATCGCGACCTGGGCGCGGACCGGCTCACCGCTCTCGATGGCCGGCTGCGCCAGCGGCACGAGCTCGGTCACGTCGAGCGAGCGCTCCAGGCCGTGGTCCTGGGTCTTGGTGCAGCGCAGGTCCTGGTCGGGGAACGCGCTCGTGTCGGGCGCGTGCAGGATCGGGGTCACGTCGAGACCGGAGGCCTTCCAGTGCTCCACCGCGTGCGCGACGTCCAGTGCCCCCACCTGGCCGATGGCCTCGTCGAGGGTGCGGAAGCCGAGCTGCGCGAGCAGCTCGCGGACCTCCTCGGCGATGTAGGTGAAGAAGTTGACGATGTACTCGGCCTTGCCGGAGAAGCGCTCGCGCAGGACGGGGTTCTGCGTGGCGACGCCGACGGGGCAGGTGTCGAGGTGGCAGACCCGCATGAGGATGCAGCCCGAGACCACCAACGGCGCGGTCGCGAAGCCGAACTCCTCGGCGCCCAGCAACGCGGCGATGACGACGTCACGACCGGTCTTGAGCTGACCGTCGGCCTGCACGACGATGCGGTCGCGCAGACCGTTGAGGAGCAGCGTCTGCTGCGTCTCGGCGAGGCCGAGCTCCCACGGTCCACCGGCGTGCTTGAGCGACGTCAGCGGCGAGGCGCCGGTGCCGCCGTCGTGTCCGGAGATGAGCACGACGTCGGCGTGAGCCTTGGAGACCCCCGCTGCGACCGTGCCGACCCCGACCTCGGAGACCAGCTTGACGTGGACCCGCGCCGCCGGGTTGGCGTTCTTGAGGTCGTGGATCAGCTGGGCGAGATCCTCGATGGAGTAGATGTCGTGGTGCGGCGGCGGGCTGATGAGGCCCACGCCCGGCGTGGAGTAACGCGTCTTGGCCACCCACGGGTAGACCTTGTTGCCGGGCAGCTGGCCGCCTTCGCCGGGCTTGGCCCCCTGCGCCATCTTGATCTGGATGTCGTCGGCGTTGGTGAGGTATTCCGACGTCACCCCGAAGCGACCCGAGGCGACCTGCTTGATCGAGCTGCGGCGCTCGGGGTCGTAGAGCCGCTCGGCGTCCTCGCCGCCCTCACCGGTGTTGGACTTGCCGCCCAGCCGGTTCATGGCGATCGCGAGGGTCTCGTGCGCCTCCTTGCTGATGGAACCGTAGGACATGGCCCCGGTCGAGAAGCGCTTGACGATCTCGGAGACCGGCTCGACCTCGTCGATCGCGATGGGCTGGCGGCCGACCTCGTCGGCGTCACGGAAGCGGAACAGGCCGCGCAGCGTCATGAGCCGCTCGGACTGCTCGTCGATCGCAGCGGTGTACTGCTTGAAGATGTCGTAACGACCGGTGCGCGTCGCGTGCTGGAGGCGGAAGACCGTCTCCGGGTCGAAGAGGTGCGGCTCGCCCTCGCGACGCCACTGGTACTCCCCACCGACGGCCAGCTCCCGGTGGGCGGGCAGGATCCCGCCCCGGGGGTAGGCCGTGGCGTGGCGACGGGCGACCTCCTCGGCGATGGTGTCCAGCTCGATGCCGCCGAGCTTGGACGTGGTGCCGGTGAAGTAGGAGTCGACCACGGACTGCGAGAGCCCGATGGCCTCGAAGATCTGCGCGCCGGTGTAGGACGCCACGGTGGAGACGCCCATCTTGGACATGACCTTCAGGACGCCCTTGCCCAGTGCCTTGATGAGGTTGGCCACGGCCGTCTCGGGCTCGGTCTTGACGTAGTAACCCTCGCGGGCGAGGTCCTCGACGGACTCCATGGCGAGGTAGGGGTTGACCGCAGCCGCGCCGTAGCCGACGAGCAGCGCGACGTGGTGCACCTCGCGGACGTCACCGGCCTCGACGAGCAGGCCGACCTGGGTGCGGGTCTTCTCGCGGACCAGGTGGTGGTGGACGGCCGCGGTGAGCAGCAGCGACGGGATCGGGGCGAGCTCCGCGGTCGAGTGACGGTCGGAGAGCACGATGATCCGGGCACCGTCGGAGATCGCCTGCGACACCTCGGCGCAGATCTCCTCGATGCGGTGCGCGAGCGAGCCGCCCCCGCCCTCGACCTCGTAGAGGCCGCGGGCGACGTGGGTGATGAAGCCGGGCATGTCGCCGTCACGGTTGATGTGGCGGATCTTGGCCAGGTCGTCGTTGGAGATGACCGGGAAGGGCAGCACGACCTGGCGGCACGAGGCCGGGGTCGGGTCGAGCAGGTTGGCCTCCGGGCCGATCGTGCCGTTGAGCGAGGTGACGAGCTCCTCGCGGATGGCGTCGAGCGGCGGGTTGGTGACCTGCGCGAAGAGCTGGCTGAAGTAGTCGAACAGCAGCCGGGGCTTGTCGCTGAGCGCGGCGATGGGCGTGTCGGTGCCCATGGAGCCCAGCGGCTCTCCCCCGGTGTTGGCCATCGGGGTCAGCAGGACGCGCAGCTCCTCCTCGGTGTAGCCGAAGATCTGCTGGCGACGCGTCACCGAGGCGTGCGTGTGCACGATGTGCTCGCGCTCGGGGATGTCGTTGAGGTGGATCAGGCCGGCGTGGAGCCACTCGCCGTAGGGGTGCTCCCCGGCGAGCTCGGCCTTGATCTCCTCGTCCTCGATGATGCGGTGCTCGTCGGTGTCGACGAGGAACATCCGGCCCGGCTGCAGCCGGCCCTTGCGCACGATCGTGGCGGGGTCGAGGTCGAGCACCCCGACCTCGGAGGCCAGGACGACGAGGCCGTCGTCGGTGACCCAGTAGCGCGAGGGGCGCAGGCCGTTGCGGTCGAGCACGGCCCCGATCTGGGAGCCGTCGGTGAACACGACGCAGGCCGGCCCGTCCCAGGGCTCCATCAGCGCGGAGTGGAACGAGTAGAACTCGCGGCGCTTCGCGTCCATCTCGGTGTGGTTCTCCCACGCCTCCGGGATCATCATCAGCATCGCGTGGGGCAGGCTGCGCCCGCCCATGTGGAGCAGCTCGAGCACCTCGTCGAACGACGCGGAGTCCGAGGCGCCCTGGGTGACGATGGGGAAGATCCGCTCGAGGTCGCCTGGGATGACGTCGCTGGCGAGCAGCGCCTCACGCGCCCGCATCCAGTTGCGGTTGCCCATGACGGTGTTGATCTCGCCGTTGTGGGCGATGAACCGGAACGGGTGCGACAAGGGCCAACTGGGGAACGTGTTGGTCGAGAAGCGCGAGTGGACCACAGCCATCGCCGAGGCGACGCGCTCGTCGACCAGGTCGGGGAAGAAGTTGTCGAGCTGGTCGGTCGTGAGCATGCCCTTGTAGAGCAGGGTGCGCGAGGACAGCGACGGGAAGTAGACGTCCGTGTCGCGCTCGGCGCGCTTGCGCAGGCAGAAGGCCATGCGCTCCAGCGACATGCCCGTCACGCGCTGCGTCGCACCGGCGACGAAGACCTGCTTGAACGTCGGCATCACGCCCTGGGCGGTGGCGCCCAGGATCGACGGGTCGGTCGGGACGTCGCGCCAGCCGAGCACCGCGAGGCCCTCCTCGGCCGCGATCTCCTCGATCCGGCGCCGCGTCTCCTCGACGTGGGCCTCGTCGCCGGGCAGGAACGCCGTGCCGACGGCATAGGCGTGGGCCGGCGGCAGGTCGAAGTCGACCACCGCGCGCAGGAAAGCGTCCGGCACCTGCATCAGGATGCCGGCGCCGTCGCCCGAGTTGGGCTCCGCACCAGCGGCACCGCGGTGCTCGAGGTTGCGCAGTGCGGTCAGTGCCTTCGCCACGATGTCGTGGCTGGCCTCCCCGGTGAGGGTCGCCACGAAAGCCACGCCACAGGCGTCCTTCTCGTGGCGGGGGTCGTAGAGCCCCTGGGGCGGCGGGAACGCGTGCGAGTAGGGCACTGAGTTCTCCCGTCGTCGTCATGTGCAGACATGGCTGCAACGTGTGGGCGCAAGGGACGACATTGGCCCACGCGGCGGAGCCTCCAGATTACCACCCGGTTACGTCGCGGAGCAGTCCCCGGCTGTGCGGTGGACGCCTCAGGTCGAGGGCTCCGAGCCGTTCCCGGCGGCGGGCGTGGCGCGCGTGTCGACGGCGTCCGCCTCGTCGGCGGCGTCCGGCCCCCGACCGGGGCGCCAGACGTCCTCCTCGCGGCCGGGGCGCAGCCGCAGGCTGACGACGAAGTAGATCGCCGCGGCGACGAACAGCACGATCGAGACCCACACGTTGAAGCGCAGACCACCGACGTCGCTGAGCTCGACGGTGTCGATGCGCAGGTCCTCGATCCAGCCGCGCCCGGCGGTGTAGGCCATGACGTAGAGCGCGATCACCCGGCCGTGACCGAGCTTGAAGCGCCGGTCGGCCCAGATCACCAGCGCGAAGGCCGCGAGGTTCCACAGGAACTCGTAGAGATAGGTCGGGTGGAAGGTCGTGCCCTCGGGGAAGGTCAGTCCCGACGGGTAGTTGCTGGGATCGATCTCGAGGCCCCACGGCAGGTCGGTGGGCCGACCGTAGAGCTCCTGGTTGAACCAGTTGCCCCAGCGGCCGATCGCCTGCGCGACCAGCACGCCCGGTGCCATCGCGTCGAGGACCGGGAGGAGCTTGATGCCCTTCTGCCGGGCGCCGAGGTAGACCCCGAGCGCTCCCAGGGCGACGCCGCCCCAGATGCCGAGCCCGCCGCGCCAGACGTAGAGCGCCGTGATCGGGTTGTTGCCGTCGCCGAAGTAGAGCCCGTGGTCGGTGGCCACGTGGTAGAGCCGCGCCCCGACCAGGCCGAAGGGCACACCCCAGATCGCCAGGTCCTGGACGTCCCCGGGGCGACCTCCGCGCGCCACCCAGCGGCGCTCACCGATCCAGATGGCGACCACGATGCCGAGGATGATCGACAGGGCATAACCGCGCAGCGGGACGGGACCGATGTTCCAGACGCCCTGGCTGGGGCTGGGGATCGAGAGGGCGGTGAGCATCACGTGGTCGAGCATGTCTAGGGCTCCTCGCCGAGCAGGGTGTGGATGTCGTCGGCGAACTCCGACTGCGACGTGTCCTGGCTCCAGTAGACCGGAGCCTGGTCCTCGCTGTCGATGGCCGTGACCTGGGTGCTGTGGCCGCCCAGGTCGAAGCCGCCCGTCGGCAGCTCGACGCCGTCGTTGACGTAGACCGCCAGCGGTCGACCCACGTCGATGATGGTCTCGATGTCGCCGGTGAGCCCGATGAAGTCGGGGTTGAAGCGGTCAAGGTAGCGGCGCAGGGCCGTCTCGGTGTCGCGCGCGGGGTCGGTCGTCACGAAGATGACGTCCACCTGCTCGCGATCGGCGTCGTCGAGCCGGTTGATCGCGCCCGCCAGCGACGCCATCACGGTCTGGCAGATGTCGGGGCAGTTGCTGTAGCCGAAGAAGACCAGGCTCAGGCGCTTGTCGGTGTCGGCCGCCAGCGAGAAGTCGTCGCCCGAGGTGTCGGACAGGGCGATGTCCGGCACCGGGAGCGGGTTGTCGAGGGTCTTGCCCTCGAACGCGCCGTCAGCGTTGGCGTCACCCCCGCAGCCGGAGGCCACGAGCACTGTCAGGAGCGCGGCCACGACGCCGGCGCGCACCCGACCCGAGCGCCACGGCCTAACCACGTCGACATCCCGCGGCGAGGTCCTCCGTCAGGGCGGCGAGGGCGCGCAGGCCGGCGGCCCGGTCGTCGTGGTCGAGCAGGGCCCGCACGAAGGCGGAGCCGACGATCACGCCGTCGGCGTACGACGCCACCTCGGCGGCCTGGTCGCCGTTGCTGACCCCCAGGCCGACGCAGACCGGCAGGTCGGTCGTGGCCTTGGTGCGCTCGACCAGCGGGCCGGCGAGGTCGCTGGTGGTCGTGCGCGCGCCAGTGACGCCCATGACGGCGGTGGCGTAGACGAAGCCGCGGCAGGCGGCCGTGGTCATCGCGACGCGGCTCTCGGTCGAGGAGGGCGCGACCAGGAAGATCTTGTCGAGCCCGTGCTCGTCGGCCGCCGCGATCCACTCCGGCGCGCTGTCCGGGGTGAGGTCGGGCGTGATCAGGCCCGCTCCCCCGGCGCTGGCCAGGTCGGCGGCGAAGCGCGCCACGCTCTGGGCGTGACCGCCGCGGCCGCCGTAGTGCTCGACGGGGTTCCAGTAGGTCATGACGACGGTCGGCGTGCCGGTGGCGGCGACGGCCTCCACGGTGCGCAGGACGTCGGCGGTGCGGACCCCACCCTCGAGCGCCCGCTGGGCGGCCAGCTGGATGGTGGGGCCGTCCATGACCGGGTCGCTGTAGGGCAGGCCGACCTCGATGACGTCGCAGCCGGAGTCGACCATGCAGCGCAGCGCGTCGATGCCGCCGGGCACGTCGGGGAATCCTGCGGGTAGGTAGCCGACCAGGGCCGCACGGCCCTCGGCACGAGTCTTCTCGAAGGCGGTGCTGGTGGTGAGGGTGGGGGCAGTGCTGCTCACAGGTCGAACCACTCCATGGCCGTCTCCATGTCCTTGTCGCCACGGCCGCTGAGGTTGATCAGTACCGTCGCCTCCGGACCCTTCTCGGCTCCGAGCTGCTCGGCGACGCGCAGGGCACCGGCGATCGCGTGGGCCGACTCGATGGCCGGGATGATCCCCTCGGTGCGACTGAGCAGCGCCATCGCGTCCATCGCCTCGGCGTCGGTGATCGGCAGGTAGGTGCCTCGCCCGACCTTGGCCAGGTGGGCGTGCTGCGGGCCCACCCCGGGGTAGTCGAGCCCGGCGGAGATCGAGTGCGACTCGATCGTCTGGCCGTCCTCGTCCTGGAGCACGTAGGTGCGGGCGCCGTGCAGCACCCCGCTGTCGCCCTGGTGGATCGTGGCCGCGTGGCGACCCGTCTCGACGCCGTCACCGCCGGGCTCGAAGCCGTAGATCGCCACGTCCTCGTCGTCCAGGAACGCCTGGAACAGCCCAATGGCGTTGGAGCCGCCGCCCACGCAGGCGGCGATGGCGTCGGGCAGCCGACCGTAGCGCTCGAGGCACTGGGCGCGGGCCTCGTCACCGATGCCGCGGGCGAAGTCGCGGACCATGCTGGGGAAGGGGTGGGGCCCAGCTGCGGTGCCGAAGAGGTAGGCGGTGTGGTCGACGCTCGCGACCCAGTCGCGCATGGCCTCGTTGATGGCGTCCTTGAGCGTGGCGCTGCCGCTGTCGACGGGGACGACCTTGGCGCCGAGCAGGTGCATGCGCGCGACGTTGAGGGCCTGGCGCTTGACGTCGACGGCGCCCATGTAGACGGTGCAGTCGAGGCCGAAGTAGGCGGCCGCCGTGGCGCTCGCGACACCGTGCTGGCCGGCGCCGGTCTCGGCGATGACGCGCTGCTTGCCCATGCGCTTGGTCAGCAGCGCCTGGCCGAGCACGTTGCGGATCTTGTGCGCCCCGGTGTGGTTGAGGTCCTCGCGCTTGAGCAGGACCCGGGCCCCGACCTTGTCGGAGAGCCGACGCGCTTCGTAGAGCGGGCTCGGCATGCCGCCGTAGTCCCGACAGATGGTCTCGAAGTCGGCGATGAACTCCGGGTCGGCCATGGCGTCCTGCCAGGCCTCGGTCAGCTCGTCGAGCGCGGCGACCAGCGCCTCGGGCATGAAGCGCCCGCCGAAGTCGCCGAACCAGCCGAGCGCGTCGGCGTCGAAGCTCGACGGCGGGATCACGGGCGCCTGCTGGCCCGGCGTGCTGATCGTGGTCATGCCTGGACTCCTGTCATGGCGGCGACGGCGTCACGCGGGGCGCCGTCCTTGACGAGTGCCTCACCGACGAGGACCACGCGGGCCCCCTCGCCGACGAAGCGGGTGACGTCCGGTGGGCCGGAGATGCCCGACTCAGCGACCTTGACCCGGTCGTCGGGCACCAACGGTGCCAGGCGGGCAAAGGTGTCGTTGTCGACGGCCAGCGTCTTGAGGTTGCGCGCGTTGACGCCGATCAGCTCGGCACCGAGGGCGACGGCGCGCTCGGTCTCGGCCTCGTCGTGCACCTCGACCAGCACGGTCATGCCCAGGTCGCGAGCCTCGTTGTGGAGGCGGCGCAGGGTGTCGTCGTCGAGCGAGGCCACGATCAGCAGGACCAGGTCGGCACCGGCGGCGCGGGCCTCGACCACCTGGTAGCTCGTGACCATGAAGTCCTTGCGGAGCAGGGGCGTGTCGACGGCCGCCCGCACGGCGCGTAGGTCGTCGAGGCTGCCGCCGAAGCGCCGCTGCTCGGTGAGCACGCTGATCGCGGCAGCTCCCCCGGCGGCGTACTCCACGGCGAGGGCCGCGGGGTCGGGGATGTCGGCCAGGTCGCCCTTGCTGGGGCTGCGCCGCTTGACCTCCGCGATCACGCTGGAGCCCGGCGCGCGGAAGTGCGGCATCGGGTCGCGGGCCGGCTCGACGTCGGCGAGGGCTGCCCGCAGGTCGGCCATCGAGACCGCCGACTCGCGCTTCGCGAGGTCGATCCGCACCCCGTCGACGATGTCGTCGAGCACGGACATGACTACCTCCTGGATCGGTCCCGCGCCGGGAGGCGACGCGGACGCTGCGCTGCCACGAGTCTGTCACGCGAGGCCTTAGGGTCCAGACAGCGGTCATGCCGCTGGACCGGCCCACGTCGAAGGGAACCCCATGAGCTACGACCAGCCCCCGCCGCCGCCTCAGTACGGCGCACCGCAGCCCTACGGCTACGGCTCCCAGCCTCCCAAGAACTCGGTGATGGCGATCTCCGCCCTGGTGCTCGGCATCATCGGCGTCATCCCCTGCTTCTGGGGCTGCTTCGTCTTCTCGGGCGCCGGCGTGGTGCTCGGCAAGCTGGGGCAGAAGGAGATCCGCGAGTCCCAGGGCGCCAAGAAGGGCGAGGGTCAGGCCAAGTGGGGCTTCATCCTCGGCATCGTCGGCCTCGTCCTGGGCGTCCTCTACTGGATCCTCTTCGCCACCGGCGCGATCGACGTCACCTACGAGGGCAACTTCGGCAGCTAGGCAGGGTCCGGGCGCGCGGCCTCAGGGCGCGAGCCACGACCCGGACAGGTTGCGCAGCACCGTGAAGACGGCCATCAGCGCGAGCACGGTGACCGCGACGCGGGAGACCGCCGTCATCGACACCTGACGACGGTGGCCCCGCCAGCGGTCCACCGTCCACAGCGCCAGGCCGGCGACGAGGAACGGCAGCGCGACGATGAAGGCCAGGTTGCTCGAGGCTGCGTCGACGAGCTGGCCGTTGGTGAGGTCGTTGACGGCGCGGAGGCCTCCGCAGCCCGGGCACCAGAAGCCCATCGCGGCGCTCGGGCAGAAGCCCCAGCTGCCCTCGGCGTGCGGGTCGCGGACGTGCAGGGCGACGGTGGTGACGCCGAGGGCGCCGATCGTGACCAGCGGCGCGACGAGGCGTTGCCCCCGCGTCTGCGGGGGCCGCTCGGGTGAGCGCGCGGGCGCCGTCGGCTGCTGGGTCACGACATCGGTCAGTGCGTCGCGGACTCGTGGAGGCCCATCTTGGCCATGATGAGGAAGAGCACGCCGGAGGCCAGCGTGATGACCACGCCGATCCAGAAGATGACGAAGCTGATCGGGCTGAGCATCAGGCCGACGCCTCCCACCACGAAGCCGACCAGCGCGACGACCACAGCCGTCCAGGCAGCCGGAGTGTTGCCGTGGTTGTCAGACATGCAGGGCTCCTTGCGATGGGTCGTGCGGCGAGGTGCGCACGGGATCTCGTTGGCGTCGGGTGGTGCGTGGACATTCTATTCAGGCCCGGTCGACCCGTGGGGTCAGCGGGTCGGGTCGCGACCCTCGTCGATGGCCTTCCAGAGATCGAGGCTGGACGGCTCCTCGTCCTCGGCCGCGCCCACGCGGCCCATCTCCTGGTCCCCCGGCGCGTCGTAACGGGTGCCCATCTCGGGCCAGCGACCCACGCGGAGCACGGCCACGGCAGCCGGCAGGACGGCGAGGACCGACAGGAAGAGCGCCAGCCAGTACCACCAGCTGAAGTCGACGACAGGAGTCGCGCCGATGTCGCGGAAGTCGTCGCGGTAGGAGTCGAGGATCATCCCCCGAGCGAGCACCACGGACGCCGCAGCCCCGATCGCGGCGAGGAGCCCGAGCACGGCGACCCCTCGTCGTACGACGCGACGGGTGACGAGCACGACGCCCCAGCAGGCGAGGACCACCAGGCTGAGCGTCAGGCCCAGAGGGACCTGGGAGCCCTCCTGGAGGTCGGAGTAGACGATGCCGCTCTCGGTGGGCCGCGCAGTGGCCAGGGTCTGGTTGGTCGCGATGGCCGTGAAGCCCGCGGTGACCAGACCGGCCAGCACCGTAGGCCCGAAGGTCGACCTCGGCTGGTCCGTCACGGCGTCGTCGCGATGAGCTCGACGGCGTCGAAGCAGGTGCGGTCCCCGGTGTGGCAGGCGGCGCCCTCCTGGTCGACCTTGACCAGCAGGGTGTCGCCGTCGCAGTCGAGGCGGACGTCCTTGACCCACTGGACGTGGCCGGACGTGTCGCCCTTGACCCAGTACTCCCGGCGCGAGCGGCTCCAGTAGGTCGCGCGGCCCGTCGTCAGCGTCCGGTGCAGCGCCTCGTCGTCCATCCAGCCCAGCATCAGCACCTCGAGGGTGTCGTGCTGCTGGACCACGGCCGGCACCAGTCCTTCGGCCGAACGCTTGAGCAGGGCGGCGATGGCCGGGTCGAGTGTCTCCACCGACCCAGTATCGCCGCCCTGCCTCATGCCTGACGAACCGTCACGCCCCCGCGGTCATCGTCGGACGGTGACCTTGCGCACGACGCTCTGGCCGATGACCCGGGCCTCGCCGCCGTAGACCACCTTGACGACCTGGCGTCCGGGCTTGAGCCCGCGCAGTCGCAGCACGACCTGGCCGTTGCGCAGCTTCCCGCTGGCGACCTGCACGCCGTCGCTGAGCACGCGCACCGTGCCCTGCACGGGGTTGGCGTTGTCGGCGCGCACCCGGACGTTGAGGGTCAGGGGACGCTGCTCGCCGACGACCCGAGTCGTGAGCACCGCGGCGGTCTTGACCAGCGCCGTGGCGGACGACGTGCGGACCACGGGGTCGCCGGACGTCGGCGTGTAGGTCACTCGCACCGACAGTCGCGTGCCGAGGTCGTTGCCACCGACGGCGTAGGTGCCGTCGGTCTCGCCCGGCACCGGCACGCCCGAGCGCAGCCACTGGAAGGTGGCACGCGCCGTGGAGGGCGTGAAGCTGCCGGCGTTGGCGACCAGGATGTTGCCCGGCCGCGGGGTGCCGGCGATGCGCGGACCCGAGGTGACCTCGACCGGCTCTGCGGCCGGCTCGTCGGTGACCGCAGCGGTCTGCAGCGAGGTGGCCGTGCCGTCGGCGAGACCGTCCTTGCGGGCGGTGACCGTCACAGAGATCCGGCGACCCACGTTGCCGGCGACCGGTGTGTACGACGTGCCCGTCGCGCCGGCGATCGGCGTCCCGTCGGCCAGCCACTGGTAGCCGAAGGACGTCGGGGTCGGCGTCCACGTGCCGGTGCTGGCCGTCAGGGGCGAGCCGACCGCGGCCGTGCCGGAGACGATCGGCGCGGTGTTGTTGACGAAGTCGGACTGCTTGACGGCGACCGTCTGGGTCGAGGTCGCGACACCGTCGGAGCTCCCGGCGCGCTTGGCTGTCACGCGGACCGACAGCCGCTTGCCGACGTCACCCGCGACGGGGACGTAGGAGGCGGCGGTCGCCCCGCTGATCGCCGTACCGTCGGCGAGCCACTGGTAGGCGAACGACGTCGGGACCGGGGTCCAGGTGCCGTTGGTCGTGGTCAGCGTCCCGCCCACCACCGGGGAGCCGGAGATAGTCGGCAGGGCGTTGTTGACGATCGCGTCGGTGCCGATGGCCTCGGTCGGCGCGGAGGAGGCCACCCCCGAGCTGAAGCCGGGCGACGTTGCGATCACGCGGACCACGAGGCTCTTGCCTGCCTCGGCCGCCGTCGGCACGAACGTGATCGCCGTGGCACCGCTGATGACCTGGCCGTTGGCCAGCCACTGGTAGGCGAACGTCGGGCTGGGCGTCGACCACGTGCCGGGGGTCGCGGTCAGCGTCTTGCCGACCTTGGTCTCACCGGTGATCGTCGGCAGGGCCGTGTTGCGCAGCGCGCCGGAGACGACCTGGACCGTGGACTTCGAGTCGACGACCTCACCACCCGAGGGGGTCGACCCGCTCGTCTCGGTGACCCGCAGCTTGAGCTGCTTGCCCAGCTGGGCCGACGTGATGGTGAAGGTCTTGCTCGTGGCACCCGTGATCGCCTGGGCTCCGGCGAACCACTGGTAGGTGTAGGTCCCCGCCTTGCTCCACTGACCGTCGGTGCCGGTCAGGGTCTCCCCCACCGCAGCCTTGCCGGTCACGATCGGGATCTGGCGGTTCTCGATGTCGGGGGTGCCTGCGCCCACACGACCCGTGCGCTTGGCCGTGGCGGGCACTGCGGTCTCGCCCGTCGCCGACGCGGTCACGATCAGGTCGTAGAAGGCCGACGCCGTCGAGCCTCCGCCCGGGAGGGGCAGGATCGGTGCCGCCGGGATGGTGTACGTCCGCGCGGTCGAGACGGGGTTGGCGGTGCGGTTGCCGTCGGTGTCCACGCCGAACCACGCGTAGGTGAACGTCAGGTCGTCGCGCGACCAGGTGCCGTTGTTGGCCGTCAGGGTCTGGCCCTGCTGGTTGAGGCCCGAGATCCACGGCAGGTGGATGTTGGAGGGGGCCCCGGTCGCGAGCTCGATGTCGACGCCGGTGACGACGTTGTCCGCCACGACCACCTCGTCGGCCTCCTCGAAGGACGTCGCGCGCGGGGAGTAGCGCACGGCGTCGGCCGACCCGGCCTTTACACGGTAGGTGCGATGGCGCACGGTCAGCGAGTAGGACCCGTCAGCCTGCGTCACAGGCTGCGAGAACGAAGTGGGGTCGACGAGCTCGGTGACCGGAGCGCCGTCCTCGACGTCCGCGACGAAGCGGTAGGCGGGGAACACGGGCGTGCCGGGCACAGGCGCGCCGGCGCCGTTGGAGACGGTGCCCTGCAGGAGCTGCTTGCCCGAGAGGGCGAACGCCTGGCCGGTCAGGGACTGCTGGCGGGCAACCGTGACCGACGGCGCATCGTCAAGGCCCACGAGACCGGGCAGGAAGCCGCGCTCACCGAAGCCGGGACCGTCGAAGCGCAGGCGGTAGGAGCCTGCCGGCAGCGCGAGGGAGTAGCCGGCACCGGAGGTGACGTTCGCGGCCAGGGGCGATCCGGTGGGCGTGAGGACCTGGCGCCACTCGGTGCGCGAGGGTCCTCCCTGCTCACCAGCGGTGGTGAAGGTGACGAGGCGGTAAGGCTTGACGGTGGCGCCGGCGACCGACGTGGTGACCGCGCCATTGGGCTCTGTGACGGTCCCGGACAACAGGCTCAGGTTGGGCAGGACCACGTCGCGCCCGGACAGCACCTGGTTGGCGGCGACGGAGATGTTGGTGCCCTCCTCCGCGACGCTGGCGCTGGGGAAGAACGTGGTGGTGCGGCCGGGGCTGGTGAAGCGCAGCCGGAAGGGCTGATTGCTTTGAGCGACCGGCACCTCGTAGGTACCGTCGGCGCGGGTCGTGACCGCGCCCGCGATCGCGGTCGGGCCCCACGGCGTCGGGGTCGTCTCGAAGACGACGGGGGTGACGGCAACGCCACTGAGGGGGGCTCCCCCCACGTCGGTCACGCGGCCAGTGACGGCGCTGCCGGGGACCAGGCGCAGATCGGCGAGCGTGGTGCTGCCGGGCTCGGCCGGGAAGGTGCGTGCGCCAGCGCGGTCAGGGGTTCCCTCGGTGGGGGCCGGTGCCGGCGCAGTGGGGTCGGTGTAGAAGCGGGTCGGGAAGCCGGTCGAGATGTAGCTGATCGTGTAGGAGCGACCGGCAGCCGTGGGTGCGGCCAGGGAGTAGGTGCCGTTCTGCGCGGTCGTGGTCGAGGCCGCGACCTCCTGGGTCACGATGCCCGACGCCTGGGTGACGGAGTACTCGACGCGCACCTGGACGCCGGAGACAGGATCCTTGGCGGCGCCGGTGACGACCTTGCCGGAGAACGCGACGTTGTTGGCCCGCATCGTGACGTCCAGGCCACCGGTCGGCGCGCCCTTCTCCACATCGCTTGCGCCGGCGTCGTCGGGATCCGCGGCACCGAACTCCGTGTCCGCCTTGTAGTAAGCAGTGCTGAAGGCCGACGCCGTGAAACGCACGACGTAGGAGCCGAAAGGCACGAAGACTGCCCAGGTGCCGTTGGGCTTGGTCGTGGTCGTCGCTACGTCCTGGTAGGTCGGCTCCGCGCTCGAGCCGGATGCGACGCGTCGCTGGACGGTCACGGTGACGTCCTGCAGCCCGGTGTCGGCGATGTTCTCCACCCGACCGCCGATCTGGCTTTGCGTGGTGTTCTCTAGCGCCGCGTCCGTTCCCGTCCTGTCCGGCGCCGCGTCAGCGAACGTGATGACGGGACCGTCCTGAGGGTCGTAGGCGGCCTTCTGGAACTTCACGGCATAGGAGCCGTTGGGGGCGCTGGTGAAGGCATACGAGCCGTCGCTGGCGGTGGTGGCGGTCTGCGTCGCACCGGTCGTCGGCGCCTGGGGAGTCAACGTGACCGTGACGCCACCGAGCCCGGGGCCACCAATCGCCGAGGCATCCGTGACCTTGCCGGACACGATCCCGGCGGCCTGGGCGGGCGCGAGCCCACCCATCAACAGCGCGAGCACTGCGAGGAACACGACAGGGAGGGCTCGTCTCAGGGCTGACGAGGATGCAGCAGAACGCATGGGGGGATACCTCTTCCGGGGAGCACCGGCAGGCCCGCGTCTGGGCCGGCACGCACACAACGGCGGGTCGGGGAGGGTGTTATCGCTGTCACACGAAATCAATGCCCAAGGGGGCAAATTAGTCCCGGTGGACTAAACCGGGACCACCCATTCGACGCATTCTGCTGCGCTGAAATGCGGTGATGCGTTACTGCCCCTGCTGGGCGACCCACGAGGCGTGCAGCCCGGCGTAGACCGAGCCCTCCTCGGCCCTCAGCACGCTGTGGTGACCACGCTGCACCACGCGGCCCTGGTCGACGACCACGACCTCGTCAGCGCCCTCGGCGGTGGAGAGGCGGTGGGCGATGGTGACCGACGTGCGGCCGCTCATCAGACGCTCGAGCGCACGGCCGATGCGCATCTCGAGAGCGGGGTCGACGGCGCTGGTGGCCTCGTCGAGGACCAGCAGGTCGGGGTCGGCGAGGTGGGCGCGCAGCAGCGCGACCAGCTGGCGCTCCCCGGCGGAGAGCGACTCACCACGCTGACCGACCAGGGTCTCGAGGCCGTGCGGCAGGCCGGCGACCCAGTCCGAGAGGCCCAGCTCCTCGGCGCTGGCGAGGATCTCGGCCTCCGTGGCGTCGAGCTTGCCGTAGCGGACGTTGGCGGTGATCGTGTCGTCGAAGAGGAAGCCCTCCTGCGGCACCAGCACGACGCTCTTGCGCAGCGACCGCTCGGAGATCTGTCGCACGTCGACGCCGTCGAGCAGGACCGACCCGCTCGAGGGATCCATCAGCCGGGTGAGGAGCTTGGCGAAGGTGGACTTGCCCGAGCCGGTCTCCCCCACGATCGCGACGCGGCGACCAGCGTCGATGGCGAGCGTGACGTCACGCAGGACCGGGGGGCCACCGGGATAGGCGAACTCCACGTCCTCGAACCGTACGTCGATCGGGCCGCGCGGCAGCACCTCGCCGTCGGCACCCGGGTCGACGAGGTCGGCGGGGGTGTCGAGGATGCCGATGACGCGACGCCAGCCGGCGATGGCGTTCTGCGCGTCGGTGAGGATCTGGGTGCCCATCTGGACGGGGCCGACGAAGAGCGTCACGAGGAACGCGAAGGCCAGCACCTCACCGGCGGTGATGTCGCCGGCGAAGCCGAGCCAGATGCCGACGATCAGCACTCCGGCGTTGGCCAGGCCGGCCGAGACGCCGCCGAGGGAGAACGAGAAGGCGGTGAAGCCCTGGGCGCGGGTGCTGGCGACCTGGTGAGCTGAGATGGCCTCGTCGATGCGGGTCTGCGTGCGGGCCTCGACGGCGTAGGAGCGCACGACCGCGGCACCGACGACGGGCTCGGAGATCGCCGAGAGCAGGAAGCCCACCTGGCGTCGAACGGTGCTGTAGGCATCGGACAGCTTGCGCTGGAAGAAACGCAACGAGAGGAACAGGGGCGCGAAGCACAGCCACACCACGAGGGCGAGCTGCCAGCTGTAGAACAGCATCACGATCGTCGCGATCAGGACCTGGCCGACGCTCACGACGAAGAGCAGCCCACCGAACACGAGGAACTGGCTGACCTGGTCGACGTCACTCGTGACACGGGAGACGAGAGCGCCACGGCGCTCGGTGTTCTGCGTGAGGAGCGGCAGGTCGTGGACGTGGCGGAAGGCCTTGATGCGCAGCGTCGCCAGGCCCCGCTCGGAGGTGGTGAAGAGGCGCGTCGTCATCGCGTAGGAGGCATAGCTGGTGATCAGGATGCCGACGGCGGCCGCCACCCCCATCCAGGCCGTGTAGGACACGTCGGGTCCGTCCGGACCGTTGAGCCCGCGGTCGAGGGTCTGCTGGACGGCGATCGGCACGATGACCTGACCGACCGATGCGAGGACGGCCAGCAGGAGGGTGCCGCGGATGCCTTCCTTGAGCTCGGGCGAGTGGCCGATGCCTCGACGGATGGTCTCCATCGCGCCGATGTCCTCGCCGGTCTCCATGACCGTCGAGCCGTCGGCCTTGGGCTGCTGGGTGGTCGTCATGTCCGCACCCCCTCTCCTCCGGGGCCGGCGTGGCCGGCGTGCTCGGGGTCCTGCTCGTAGGCGTTGACCAGGTGGGCGTAGGACGGGTTGCGCGCGAGGAGCTCGGCGTGGGTGCCACGGTCGGCGATGCGGCCGTCCTCGAGGTGGAGCACCTCGTCGGCCAGCCCGATCGTCGCCTTGCGGTAGGCGACGACGACCAGGGTGGACCCGCTCGCGTCGTCACCCTCCCCGGCGGCCAGACCCGAGCGAAGGCCGGCGAGGATCCGGGCTTCGACCTCGGGGTCGACCGCGGAGGTGGCGTCGTCCAGGATCAGCAGCCGCGGGCGGCGTACGAGGGCGCGGGCCAGCGAGATGCGCTGGCGCTGCCCGCCGGACAGCGATGTGCCGCGCTCCCCCAGACGGGCGTCGAGACCGTCGGGAAGGGCCGCGACGAAGCCGTCGCCCTGGGCGATGCGCAGGGCCTCCCACACGTCAGCGTCACTGACGTCGGCGCCGAGCGTGATGTTGCCGCGCACCGTGTCGTCGAAGAGGAACGCGGTCTGTGGCACGAGCGAGACCATGGACGCCAGCTGCCCGGGGGCGAGGTCGCGCACGTCGGTCCCGTCGACCACGACCTGTCCGGAGTCGGGGTCGACGAGACGGGTGAGCAGGGTCGTGAGGGTGCTCTTGCCCGACGCGGTCGCCCCCACGAGCGCGACCGTGCGGCCGGGCTCGACGCTGAAGGACAGGTCCTCGAGCAGCGGCTGGTCGGGGACGTAGCGGTAGCCGAGGCCGTCGACGTCCAGCCGGGCCCCGGAGCGTCCCGCGGTCGCCGGGGACTCGCCAAAGACCATCTCGCCGGAGGCGTCGAGGACGGCGCGGACGCGGCGGTAGCCGACGACGCTGCGGGGGAACTCGCCGAGCAGCCAGCCGATCGAGCGGATCGGGAAGGAGACGATGGTCAGGAGGTAGGCGACCGTCACGACGTCGCCGGCGTCGGTGGCGCCGCTGAGCACGCGCGAGACGCCGAAGGCGAGGACGAAGAGCACCCCGATGCCGGGCAGTGCCGCGAGCGCCGGGTCGAAGGCGGCCCGGATCCGCCCGACGCGGATGTTGACGTCGCGCAGCTCCTCGGCCTTGGCGGCGAAGCGCGCGGTCTCCTCCGGCTCGCGGCCGAGGGTCTTGACGACCATCGCTCCGTCGAAGGACTCGTGGGCGATCTCGCTGACCTCGGCCCGCAGCTGCTGCGCCCGGGTCATCCAGCCCTGCGCGAGGTGCTGGTAGATGACGTTGACCGCGATGACGGCCGGGAAGACCAGCAGCCCGACCAGCGCGAGCACCAGGTCGGCCAGGAACATCTGGACGACCGCGATCACCATCATCGCGACCGTGCCGACGGCCATCGGGAGCGGCGCGATCGGCCCCCAGGCGGCCTCGACGTCGGAGTTGGCGTTGCTCAGCAGCTCGCCCGTCGGGTGGCGCTGGTGCCACTCCATGGGCAGCGAGAGGTATTGCCGGGTCACAGCGCGACGGGTGCGGGCCTGCATGCGGTATTGCATGATCCCGGCCCCGAGTCGGCGCGCGACGATGCCGACCGCGCGCAGGATCGCGACGCCGAGGAAGAGCGCGAGGATGGCGACGAGCGACCCCGCCCCCACCTCACCGGTCTCGAAGGCGGGCAGCACGACGTTGTCGGTGGACCAGCCCAGCACCCACGCGTCGGCCACGGTCAGCGCACCGAAGAGCACGCTCCCGAGCGTCGACAGCGTGAAGATCCAGGGCTCGCGCCTGATGGCCACCCCGAGGACGGCGAAACCGGCTCGGGTCGACCCCCGGCCGTCTGCTCGCTCGTCGCTCATGTCTCCCTGACTCATCCGTTGACGGCGCCAACCGTCGCGCGAGGAAGGCTATTCCCGGGCACCGACAACACCCAATCCCCCACCCGTCCCGTACGCCGTGCCCGACGGCCGGTCCCTAGGCTGAGGCGATGCGCTCCCCCACCCTCGCCCGCCGCGAACGTCACGACCTGTGCGACCTGGCCCTCGTGCTCGGCGAGGACGCGCCGACCCTGTGCGGTGACTGGGACGCCCAGCATCTCGTCGCCCACCTGCTCGTGCGCGAGCACAGCCCGCTCGGGGCTCTCGGGATCGCGATGGAGACCTTCGCCCCGCTGACCGACCGGGCGATGGCACGCGTCATGCGCCGAGACTTCGCGGTGCTCGTCGAGCGGCTGCGGGAGCCCGGCCTCACGCCGTACGCCCTGTGGCCGGTGGAGGTGCTGGGCAACACCTTGGAGTATCTCGTCCACCACGAGGACCTGCGCCGCGCGCAGCCCGGCTGGCGGCCGCGTGAGCGCACCCCGGCCGACGACGACGCGATCTGGACCGCGATCCGCATCGGTGGCCGTGCCCTGGTGCGCCCGGCGGGGGTGCCGGTGCGGATCCGGCGCGCCGACACGGGCACGGAGGTCACGATGCGCCGCGGGGAGGACCCGGTGACGGTCGTGGGCAGCCCGACCGAGGTGAGCTTGTTCCTCTTCGGGCGCCGCCAGCTGCACGACCTGACGTTCGAGGGGCCGGCCGAGAAGGTCACCGCGCTGCGCGGCGCCGACCTCGGCTTCTGAGGTCATGCCTCACGCGGTGCCGTCAACCCGGACGCCGAGTCGGCGCGATGTTGCAGCCTGTACGCCGAGTCGGCGCGATGTTGCAGCCCGCGGGGGCCGACCACCGTGCAACATTGCGCCGACTCGGCACGGGCCGTGCAACATTGCGCCGACTCGGCACGGGCCGTGCAACATTGCGCCGACTCGGCGTTCAGGGGGTGGGTCTGCGGACCAGCCAGACGCGGTCGTAGCCGTCGAGCGCCTCGCGCCGCGCCTCGACCCAGTCGGCTCGGTCGACCTCCGGGTAGAACGTGTCGCCCTCGGGCGTGAGGTGGACCTCGGTGAGCACCTGCTCGTCGGCGAGGGGCAGCGCGTCCTCGTAGACCAGCGAGCCGCCCACGACCATCACCTCGCCGGGGAGGTCGTCGGCCAGCGCGAGGGCCGCCGCGAACGACGGCGCGACCAGCACGCCCTCGGCGCTCCACGACGGGTCGCGGGTGAGGACGATCGTGGTGCGCCCGGGCAGAGGTCGCCCGATCGAGTCGTAGGTCGCGCGCCCCATGACCATCGTGTGCCCCAGCGTCGTGGCCTTGAAGTGCGCGAAGTCCTCGGGGATGCGCCACGGGATGTCGCCGGAGGCACCGATGACGCCGTTGTCGGCGACCGCCGCGACCATCACGACGCGCTTGCCGCCGGGAGTCACTGCAGCATCATGCGGGTCGTCATACGGCGATCGGTGCCTTGATGCCCGGGTGCGGGTCGTAGCCCTCGACCGCGACGTGCTCGAGGTCGAAGGCGTCCAGCGCCGTCACCGAGGGGTCGAGCACCAGCCGCGGCAGCGCGCGCGGCTCACGCGTGAGCTGCAGCCGGGCCTGGTCGACGTGGTTGGAGTAGAGGTGCGCGTCGCCGAGGGTGTGCACGAAGTCGCCGACCTCGAGCCCGGTCACCTGGGCGACCATGTGGGTCAGCAGCGCGTAGGAGGCGATGTTGAACGGCACGCCGAGGAAGATGTCGGCGGAGCGCTGGTAGAGCTGGCACGACAGTCGGCCCTGGGCGACGTAGAACTGGAACATCGTGTGGCACGGCGCCAGCGCCATCCGCGGGATGTCGGCGACGTTCCACGCGGAGACGATGTGGCGGCGCGAGTCGGGGTCGCGGCGGATCTGCTCGACGACCTGGGCGATCTGGTCGACGTGACGACCGTCGGGCGTCGGCCACGAGCGCCACTGGTAGCCGTAGACGGGCCCGAGGTCGCCGTCGGCGTCAGCCCACTCGTCCCAGATCGTGACGCCGCGGTCCTGGAGCCACTTCACGTTGGTGTCTCCCCGGAGGAACCACAGCAGCTCGGCGAAGACCGAGCGGGTGTGCACCTTCTTGGTGGTCACGAGCGGGAAGCCGTCGGTGAGGTCGAAGCGCATCTGGTGGCCGAAGACGCTGCGCGTGCCGGTGCCCGTGCGATCACCCTTGTCGACCCCCTCGTCGAGGACCCGCGTCAGGAGATCGAGGTACTGCTGCATGAGCCCAACCTACCGTCCGGGGACGGGTCAGAGGGCGACCGTCCCGACGACCGTCGTGAGGGTGTCGCCGCCCACCCAGACCGCGCGAGAGGGCCCGTCGCCCAGGACGTCGACGTGGACGCGACCCCGGCGGCCCATCACCGTGCCCTGCGACGCGACGTACGACGTGGGCAGGCGCGAGCCCGCCAGCCACTGGGCGATCCCGGCGTTGAGGCTGCCGGTGACCGGGTCCTCCACCACCCCGAGCCCGGGGCAGAACGCACGGACCTCCGCGACCGCACCGTCCCCGGCTCCCTGCGGATAGAGCCCGACGACGCCGACGTCGAGGTCGCCGAACAGCGCCAGGTCGGGGCGTACGGCGAGCACGGCGTCGGCGTCGCGCAGCAGCACCCCGACCCAACCGGGGCCGTTGTCGATCCACGCGGCGTCGACGACCTCGTCCACGCCGATCGCCAGCGCCGCAGCGATCCGCGCCAGGTCGGCGTCCTCCACCGGACCCGAGCGCAGCAACGGCGGGGCGGCGAACGCCAGCCGCTCCCCACGCCGCACCGGCACCAGCCCGGCACCGCACTCCTGCACGACCGTGTCGGCCACCGCTGGCTCTCCCCCGGCCTCGAGCCAGGCGTGCGCGCTGCCGAGCGTCGGGTGGCCGGCGAAGGGCAGCTCGCCGCCCGGGGTCCAGATCCGCAGCCGGTAGTCGGCGTCCGGCGTGGTCGGTGCCATCAGGAACGTGGTCTCCGACAGGTTGGTCCAGCGCGCGAAGGCCGCCATCTGCTCGTCGGTCAGGCCGTCGGCGTCGTGGACCACCGCGACCGGGTTGCCCAGCAGGGGCAGGGGCGAGAAGACATCGACCTGGCGGAAGGCGCGCACGCCGTCACGCTACTGGGCCGATCTCTACTGGGCCAACGCCCACGTCGTGCTGCGCGGGAAGGTCAGCACCACCTCGCAGGCCGTCGCGAACCCCGGACGGGGAGCGGTGCAGGAGGTCAGCTGGAGGCTGCCGGCGTTGGACAGGCGCGGCCCGTCGTCGGGGTCGGGCTGCGCCAGCTCCACGAGGTAGGTCGCCGCGCCGTCGACCTGCAGGTGCGCGGCGTAGACGGTGTCGGTGGTGGACAGCCCGGTGTGGAGCTCGGCCTGCGAGCCCACGTCCCACAGCCGCAGCGTGCCGACCTCGCTGACGGGGTTGATCGTGCGCGTCAGCACCAGCTCCCCGTCGGGCGACAGCTCCGCACCGACCCCGGGCACGGTCACGATCTCGTCCTCCGCCTCACGCGGGCTGGCGACGCTCACCGCACCCTCGTCCTGGCGCGCCACGGCACCGCTCGCGACGTCGAGCACCTTGGGCGCCGCGAGCTCGACCTCCCCACCCTCCTCGACGTCGAAGGCGTAGTTGCGCCCCTGGGTCACGTAGTAGACCGTCCCGCCGTCGAGCCCGACCACGTCGATGTCCTCGTCGTCGGGCAGGGCGACCGTGCCCACCACCTGTCCTGCGTCGAGGTCCCACACCCGGAGTTCCGGGCGGCCGGTCTGGTCGACCCACGCGACCAGTCGCTCCTCGGCGGAGACCTGGAAGGTGCCGTCGAGCCGCTGCTTCCCGATCGACGTGCGCGCCCCCTCGAGGTCGACGTGGACGATCTCCCCCACGGCGTCGGTGTAGACCGCCCCGTCGTCCACCTCGAAGAACGTGCGCAGCGCCTCGATCCGGAGCTCGACCTCGGCGAGGTGGAGGACGTCGTCGGAGTACCACCCGACCGGGGCGGGGTTGCTCGCGCGCTCCACGGGCACGTCGGCCAGCAACGGGACCGGCTCGGGTCGGGTGCCCCACCAGGTCGCGCCACCGACCACGACGGCGAGCACGGCGACGACGGCGCCCGCCGTGACCGTCGTACGACGCACGCGGGCGCGGCGGTCGGCCCGCTGCTCGGTGGCCACGTCAGCGAGCACGAGCGGGGTGACGTGGAGGGACTCGGAGACGCGGCGCAGGGAGTCGTCCGACGGCGCGGGACCGAGCTCGCGCCCGAGCACCAGCTCGACCTGCTCGGTCGCGAGGCCGGCGACCGACCGCAGGACCAACGCGGCCCGGTCGACCGGCCCGAGGGTGTCGAGCGAGGCGGAGAGCGTGGGCCACTGCGGGTCGAGCGGCCACCCGTCGTCGGGGGCGTCCGTCGCCCACCAGGCAGACCGGTCGTCGCGGCGGACGTCGAGCAGCGTGCGGAAGAGGTGGACGTCGAGGTCACCGAGCTCGTCTCGCCGGCCCCACCCTGCGCGCAGCAGACCCAGGGTCGAGCGGGCCAGGCGGGGGGCGACGTCGGGGCGGGAGCCGAGCAGGACGGTGGTGCGCACCAGGGTGGTCCAGCGCGCGACGGCGTAGGCCTCGAAGTCGCCCTCGTCGCGCATGACTGTCGCTCCTCGGTCCCCTGCACCACGACCCAGGCCGTGAGCGCGGCGCTGTCCCTCCCACGGGCTGCCCTGTCGTCAGGGTATTCGGAGCCCTCGACCCGGCGGATGCCTCGGGCCGCTCCCGTCAGCCGGGGCTGACGCTTCCGGTCACGAACTGGTGGATGTAACCACAGGCAGCGCAGGTGACGGCCTGACCGCTCTTGTTGAACCCGCTGTTGGCGAGGCCCGACGTGATGATCGTGATGGATCGCTCGGTGAAGCGGTCACCGGCGCACACGACGCAGGTCAGAGGGCGGTCGAGGACTCGCATCGGGGTTGGTTCTGGACGTCCCATGGGTGGTCCTCTCCGGGGCTCCGTGCTCTCGATCTGGGTCAGCACGCACCGTGCACACCCGACGTGACCGTACAAGTGGCCGACCCCGACGCCGTGGCGGACACGGCCCTGCGACGGCGCGACGCTAACGGCGTGAGGGCAGGGTGGTGGCCGAGCCCGTCGGGCCTGACGGGCTCTCGGTCCCCTGCGCCACGACCCAGGCCGTGAGCGCGGCGGTGTCCCTCCCCCGGGCTTCCCTGTCGTCACCGTAGGAGGAGGCCTCGACCTCGTGGATGTCCTCACGGATGCGCAGCGCCTCGCGCAGGACGCGGTGGAAGCGCTCGGGATAGGCGCCCAGCCCCCACCGGCCGGCGCGCGACTTGGTGGTCATCTCGCCGGTGACGAGCAGGTGGTGCAGGCGCGTGACCCCCAGGACGCACCAGCAGCACGCCTCCTCACGGGCGCCCTCGGACGGCATCGCGGTCAGGGCCTCGGCGCTGCCGCGCCAGTAGGTGTCGAGGTTGGCGCGCGTGAAGGCGAGGAGGACGGCCTGCGAGGTCCACACGCCCAGCTCGGCGATGGGCGGCCCCGCGACGCGCACCCCGTGCCGGGCGAGCTCGTGCCAGACCACGACGGCCTCGTGGAGGACTCCCTCGCCCTCGAAGAGCCTGCCGAGCACGATCGGCACGTCGGGGCAGTCGGCCGGGTCGCCGGTGAGGTCGGAGGCCAGGACGTGCACCCCGTCGAAGGCCACGTCGGGGTGGGCCGCGGCGACCTGCTCGTGCGCCACCCGCAGCGCCTCGACCGCAGCCCGGTCCGGCCGGTGGGCCAGGGTCGCGACGAAGTCGACGTCGCTCTGCCCCGGGACCCACTCCCCGAAGCCGGTGCCGCCACGCAGGTAGAGCCCCGTGACCAGGCCCGGCGGCGCCACGCGCAGGAACGTCGCGCAGACCTCCGAGACCTGCTCAGGGACCGGGGCAGGGATCACGCGTGGAGCGACATCGGCCCGTAGACGACGCGGTCGACCTCGAGCAGCGTGACGCCGTCGACGCCCTGCTCGGCGAGCTCGGCATAGAACTCACCGACCCAGGACTCGGCGTCGGCCTGGCTCGCGAAGCGCTGGCCGGCGTAGTCCTCGGAGACGGTGACCTCGGTCCCCTCCTTGTCCTCGAGGCGCCACCACCACGGCAGGTCGGCGGTCGAGGGCGGGCGGAAGGTGGGCGGCTGGTCGGGCAGGTTCATGACTCCCTCACCGAGGTGTCGACGAAGGGGGGCTTGGTGAGCTGGAAGATCTCGCGGCGTCCGCGGACGTCGACCCTCACCTCCGCCTCCGGGTGGATGTCGGAGGGCAGCAGCGCGAGGCCGATGCCCTTCTTGAGCGTCGGGGAGAAGGTCCCCGAGGTGATCTCGCCGAGCATCACGTCGGGCGTGAGGCTGACCATCATGTGCGGGCGTGGGATGGCGCGACCGGTGGAGACCAGGCCGCGCAGGGTGCGCTTGGGACCGGCCGCCTTCTCGGCGAGCAGCACCTCGCGCCCCCAGAAGGCCTCCTTCTTCCACCCGACCGCCCAGCCGAGGCGGGCCTCGTTGGGCGTCACGTCGAGGGATATCTCCTGGCCGTGGAGGGGATAGCCCATCTCGGTGCGCAGGGTGTCGCGGGCCCCGAGGCCGCAGGCGAGCATGTCGTACGCCGCGCCCGCGGCGACGAGTGCGTCCCACAGGGACTCGGCGACCTCGTTGGCCGCGATCAGCTCGTAGCCGCGCTCGCCGGTGTAGCCGGTGCGGCAGACCACGACGCCGCTGCCGTCGTGCTCCGCCTCGGTGAAGCTCATGTAGTCGTGGCCGACCGGCAGGCCGACCGCCCTCAGCACCTCGTCGGAGTGCGTCCCCTGGACGGCCAGCACGACGTAGTCGCGGTGGTGGTCCGCGACCGTCACGCCCTCGGGCGCCGACGCCGCGAGCCGTCGTACGACCTCGGCGGTGTTGGCGGCGTTGGGCACGAGGAGCACGTGCTCGTCGTCGCGGTAGTAGACGATCAGGTCGTCGACGACACCGCCCGTGACGTCGTCGCAGCACAGCGTGTACTGCGCCTGTCCCGGACCGATCTTGGCCAGGTCGTTGGTCAGCGTGCGGTTGACGTAGTCGGCGGCTCCCGGGCCGGTGACCATCGCCTTGCCGAGGTGGCTGACGTCGAAGATACCGACCGAGGTGCGCACGGCGGTGTGCTCCTTGACGACGCCGGAGGAGTACTCCAACGGCATGGACCACCCGCCGAACTCGGCGAACTTGGCGCCCAGCGCGACATGTCGGTCATGGAGGGGCGATCGCAGGAGCTCGGCCATGGCCGCGAACCTACCGCAGCCCCTGCGAACCCTTGCGGGGTGCGGGTTAGTCTGCCGCGGTGACCACGACCTACACGCTGCGCAGCGCCAGCCCCGCCAAGACCCGAGCCGACGCGGTGGTGGTCGGCGTCCTGTCCACGGACAAGGGACCGCAGCTCGCGCCCGGCGGCGAGGACGTGGCCAAGGCCTACGGCCGCAAGCTGGCCCCGCTGCTCGCGACCCTCAGCGTCAAGGGCAAGGCCGGCGAGCTGGTCAAGGTCCCCACGAGCGGCACGATCACCTCGCCGCTGCTGGTCCTGGTCGGCCTGGGCGACGAGGCCACGCCCGCCTCCGTGCGCCGTGCCCTCGGCGGCGCCGTCCGCGCCGTGACCAACGCCGCGTCGGTCGCGGTCGCCCTGCCGGCCGACTCCCCCGAGCTGGTGCGCGCCCTGACCGAGGGCGCGATGCTCGGCGCCTACACGTTCACGACGTACAAGAAGGAGACCAAGGACGACGCCCCCGGCGACGTCGTGCTCCTGTGCCCCAACCCGCGTCGCAAGGAGATGACCAGCGCCTTCGAGGAGGCGCAGGTCGTCGCGCGCGCCGTCGCCCAGACCCGCGACTGGGTCAACACGCCTCCCGGCGACCTGACGCCCCCGGTCTTCGCGGACGCGGCCGTGGCGTCGGGCAAGGAGTGGACCAAGGGCCGCGGCGGCCCGAAGGTCACCGTCACCGTGCTCGACGAGAAGCGCCTCGCCGAGCTCGGCTGCGGCGGCATCCTCGGCGTCGGCGCGGCCTCGGCCGCTCCCCCGCGCCTGGTCGAGATCACCTACGCCCCCAAGGACGCCCGCTGCCACCTCGCGCTGGTCGGCAAGGGCATCACCTTCGACTCCGGCGGCCTCACCATCAAGCCGGCCCAGGGCATGGGTGAGATGAAGAGCGACATGTCCGGCGCCGCCGCCGTCATCCAGGCGACCTTCGCCATCGCCGCGCTCGGCCTGCCGATCAAGGTCAGCACCTTCGCCGCGATGGCGGAGAACATGGTGTCCGGCTCCGCGATCCGCCCGGGCGACGTCATCACGCAGTACGGCGGCACCACCGTCGAGATCCAGAACACCGACGCCGAGGGGCGTCTCGTCCTGGCCGACGCACTCGGCCGCGCCGCCGAGCAGGAGCCCGACGTCCTGCTCGACGTCGCCACGCTCACGGGCCACATGGTGCTGGCGCTCGGCGACCGTGTCGCGGGCGTCATGGGCACCGACGAGATCGTCCAGGGCGTCATCGCCGCCTCGGAGGTCGCGGGCGAGGACCACTGGCCGATGCCGATCCCCGAGGGCATGGTCGAGCGGGTGAGGGGCAGCAAGATCGCCGATCTCTCCCAGCACGACTGGGTGCGCTGGGGCGGTGGTCTCTTCGCCGGTGCGTTCCTGCGCGAGTTCACCCACGGCCTCCCCTGGGCGCACCTCGACATCGCCGGCACCGCCTTCAACTCCGGCGGCCCCCGCGGTCACCTCACCAGCGGCGGCACCGGCTGGGCCGTCACCACGTTGGTCGACTACGCCCGCGCGCTGTCCGCCGAGAAGTAGCCTGCAGCGGGGTCGCTGGTCGAGCCCGAGGCGGGGTCGCTGGTCGAGCCCGAGGCGGGGTCGCTGGTCGAGCCCGAGGCGGGGTCGCTGGTCGAGCCCGAGGAGCGCAAGCGACGAGGCGTCGAGACCATGCACGCCGACCACCAAGCTCAGCCGTGCGGCGTACGGCGTGTCCCCACCCAGGCGAGCACCTCACCGAGGTCTCGACGCCGACTCGCCGCGCTCGCCGGGCTCGACCAGCAAGCAACCACGGATCACTGCGGTCGATCACACGCACCTGGTGCGTGCGATCCACCGCAGTGTTCGGAGGTCGAGCCCGAGGAGCGCCAGAGACGAGGCGTCGAGACCCCGCACGCCGACCACCAACCTCAGCCGTGCGGCGTACGCCGTACCCCCACCCAGGCGAGCACCTCACCGAGGTCTCGACGCCGACTCGCTGCGCTCGCCGGGCTCGACCGACGAAGGGCCAGCCAGCACCCACGCATCCGTGCGGCTAGTAGCCGCGCTCCTTGCGCTGCTGCTTCTGCCGGCTGTTGTAGTCGCGCATGCGCTGCGGGATGCCGACCACGGCGGCGTCGTAGGACGGCACCTGGTGCTTGTTGGCGAAGTCGTGCGCCCAGTTGATCGAGGGGACCCGGCGTCGGGTCCATTCGCCGTCGTGCGCGACGAGGAGCAGGGTCACGTCGCTGACCGCTGTGCGTGGCTCGACGAACCCCTCCACACCGCGGCGCGCGGTGACGAACTCGTGCAGGTGCGCCTCGTCGACCTTGTCGGAGGCGCGGACCCGCGTGGAGCCCGTGCGGAGTCCGTCCTTGGCCGGCTTGCTCATCCGCATGCCCGACCCGCGGCGGAAGCGGTCCATGAAACCCATGTGACCAGTTTGCCCCTTCGACGGTCATCTCGCGCGCAGGACCCCTCGCGAGGGGGTCGTGGCGACTCGCGGGTGGCCGCGCTGAGGCCGGTGTTGTCACGCGCGCCAGAAGTGCAAGGATGGGACGCGCATCGGTGACTATGGAGGGACCAGCGTGGCAGAGGCGGACTTCGACGTTCTCATTCTCGGGGCGGGATCCGGGGGCTATGCCTGTGCCCTGCGCGCAGCCCAGCTGGGCCTGTCCGTGGGTCTCGTCGAGAAGGGCAACCTGGGGGGCACCTGCCTCCACGTCGGCTGCATCCCCACCAAGGCCCTTCTCCACGCCGCGGAGGTCGCCGACAGCGCCCGGGAGTCCGAGCAGTTCGGTGTCCGGGCGTCGTTCGACGGCATCGACATGCCCGGCGTCAACGCCTACAAGGACGGCGTGGTCTCGCGCCTCTTCAAGGGGCTGGCCGGCCTCATCAAGTCGCGCGGCATCACCGTGATCGAGGGCGAGGGCAGGGTCACCGGCCCCCGCGAGGTCACGGTCGACGGCACGACCCACACCGGTCGTCACCTCGTCCTGGCCTCCGGCTCCTACTCCAAGTCCCTGCCCGGCCTCGAGGTCGACGGTGAGCGGGTCCTGACCTCCGAGCACGCACTGCGCCTCGAGCGGGTGCCCGCATCGGTGATCGTGCTCGGCGGCGGTGTCATCGGCTGCGAGTTCGCCAGCGTGTGGCGCAGCTTCGGCGCCGAGGTCACGATCATCGAGGCGCTGCCGCGCCTGGTCGCCGTCGAGGACGAGGCGTCGTCGAAGGCCCTGGAGCGCGCGTTCCGCAAGCGCAAGATCGCGTTCCGCACCGGCACCTCCTTCCAGAGCGTGACGACCACCGACGACGGCGTCGCGGTCACCGTCGAGGGGGCCGACGGTCAGCAGAGCGTCATCGAGGCCGAGCTGCTGCTCGTCGCGGTCGGTCGCGGTCCGAGCACCGCCAGTCTCGGCTACGAGGAGATCGGCGTGGCGATGGAGCGCGGCTTCGTGCTCGCCGACGAGCGCTGCCGCACCAACGTCGAGGGCATCTTCGCCGTCGGCGACATCGTCCCGGGGCTCCAGCTGGCCCACCGCGGCTTCCAGCAGGGCATCTTCGTCGCTGAGGAGATCGCCGGCCTCGACCCGCAGCCCATCGACGAGCTCGGGATCCCGCGCGTGACCTACAGCCACCCCGAGATCGCCTCGGTCGGCCTCAACGAGGCCGACGCCGTCGAGACCTACGGCGCTGACGGCATCGAGAGCATCACCTACGACCTCGGTGGCAACGGCAAGAGCCAGATCCTCAAGACCCAGGGCTTCGTCAAGCTCGTGCGTCAGAAGGACGGGCCCGTGGTCGGCGTCCACCTGGTCGGCGACCGCGTCGGCGAGCTCATCGGCGAGGCCCAGCTGATCTACAACTGGGAGGCCCACGCCGAGGACGTCGCTCCTCTGCTGCACGCCCACCCCACCCAGAACGAGGCTCTCGGCGAAGCGCACCTCGCGCTCGCCGGGAAGCCGTTGCACGCTCACTCCTGATCCCCACCACCAGCGCGTAAAGGAAGTCCATGGCCACCGAAGTCAACCTCCCAGCTCTCGGCGAGTCCGTCACCGAAGGGACCGTCACCCGCTGGCTCAAGCAGGTCGGCGACACGGTCGCCGTCGACGAGCCCTTGCTGGAGGTCTCGACCGACAAGGTCGACACCGAGATCCCCTCCCCCGTCGCCGGCACCCTGCTGGAGATCAAGGCCCAGGAGGACGACACCGTCGAGGTGGGCGCGATCCTCGCGGTGATCGGTGACGAGGGCGAGTCCGCCGGCGACGCCGACGAGACCGCCGAGCCCGAGGCACAGCCGAAGGACGAGGGCGAGGCCGAGAAGAAGGCCGAGCAGGAGGAGGAGATCGTCGAGGAGACCGGCGACCTCCCCGAGGGCGACGAGACCCCCGAGGCCGACAAGGAGCAGCCGGCCGCGTCCGGTGGCTCCGACAGCGGGTCCGGTGGATCGGGTGGCGGCTCCGGCACCTCCGTGACGCTGCCCGCGCTCGGTGAGTCCGTCACCGAGGGCACCGTCACCCGCTGGCTCAAGGCCGTCGGCGACGACGTCGCGGTCGACGAGCCGCTGCTCGAGGTCTCCACCGACAAGGTCGACACCGAGATCCCCTCCCCAGTCGCCGGCACCCTGCTGGAGATCAAGGTCGAGGAGGACGAGACCGTCGAGGTCGGAGCCGAGCTCGCCGTCATCGGCTCGGGCGACGCCGCCCCCGCCGCGCCGGCCAAGGAGGAGAAGGCCCCCGAGCCCGAGCCGGAGCCGGAGCCGGAGCCCGAGCCGGTCAAGCAGGAGGCTCCCGCCCCCGCAGCCAAGAGCGAGCCGGAGCCCGCCAAGGCCCCGGAGCCCGCTCAGGAGAAGGCCACGCAGGAGGCGCCGTCCAACGACAGCGCCGGCTACGTCACCCCGCTGGTCCGCAAGCTCGCGACCCAGCACGACGTCGACCTGTCGAGCATCACCGGCACCGGTGTCGGCGGGCGCATCCGCAAGCAGGACGTGCTCGACGCCGCCAAGGCCAAGGAGGCACCGGCCGCTGCTCCCGCAGCCGCCGCTGCTCCGGCCGCCGCAGCCCCCGCGCCGTCGGCCGCGCCGTCGCCGCTGCGCGGCACCACCGAGAAGATCAGCCGGCTGCGCAAGATCATCGCGGAGCGGATGCTCGACTCGCTGCACTCGGGAGCCCAGCTCACGCAGGTCATCGAGGTCGACGTCACCCGCATTGCCCGGCTGCGCGAGAAGTCCAAGGCCGACTTCCTGGCCCGCGAGGGCGTGAAGCTGTCCTACCTGCCGTTCTTCGCCAAGGCCTCGATCGACGCGCTCAAGGTCCACCCCAAGCTCAACGCGACGATCGACACCGACGCCGGCACGATCACCTACTACGACGTCGAGAACCTCGCCTTCGCGGTCGACACCGAGAAGGGGCTCATCACCCCGGTCGTCAAGGACGCGGGTGACCTCTCGATCGCGGGCCTGGCCAAGAAGATCGCCGATGTCGCCGAGCGCACCCGCACCAACAAGATCGGCCCCGACGAGCTCGGCGGTGGCACGTTCACGATCACCAACCTCGGCAGCGTCGGCGCCCTCTGGGACACGCCGATCATCAACAAGCCGCAGGTCGCCATCCTGGGCCCGGGCGCGGTCGTCAAGCGCCCGGTCGTGATCGACGACCCCGACCTGGGCGAGACGATCGCGGTGCGCCACATGGTCTACCTCGCGCTGACCTACGACCACCGCCTGGTCGACGGCGCCGACGCGGGTCGCTTCCTGCAGGACGTCAAGAAGCGCCTCGAGGCCGGCCAGTTCGAGGTCTGACCCACCCACCGGAGGCCCCCGCACGAGCACTGCTCGAGCGGGGGCCTCCGTCGTCGCTCCCCTTGGCGGTGATGGGAGGCTTGCGCCATGGCTTCCCCCCAGGCACCCCTGCACGTCGTCCTCGCCGGCGGCTCCGGCTTCCTCGGCACCCACCTGCGCGCCGACCTCGTGCGCCGGGGCCACACGGTCACCTCGCTCGTACGACGGGCCCCGAGCAGCACCGCCGAGTCCACCTGGGACCCCTACGCCGGTCAGGTCGACCGCGCCCTGGTCGCCGACGCCGACGTCGTGGTCAACCTGGCCGGCTCCCCGACCGCGGGCAACCCGCACTCGAAGAAGTGGGCCCGCGAGCTGCGCGAGAGCCGCGTGACGACGACCCGCGTGCTGGCCGAGGCGATCGCGGCCGCCGAGCAGCCCCCGGCCTTCCTCGCCGGCAACGGCATCTCCCACTACGGCGACCACGGCGACCAGGTCCTCACCGAGTCCGCCGACACCCGCGGCCACGCGCTGCTGACCGACGTGACCCGTGAGTGGCAGGCGGCCGCCGACGCCGCCGTCGACGCCGGCTCCCGGGTCTGCGTCCTGCGCACCGCTCCCGTGATGGACCGCCGTGCCGCGCCCCTGCAGCAGCTGCGCCTGCTCTTCAAGGCCGGACTCGGTGGCAAGCTCGGCGACGGCAAGCAGCACATGGCGATGATCTCCCTGCGGGACTGGGTCGGCGCCGTCTCCCACCTCGTCGAGCACCCGACCGCGTCGGGGGCGTTCAACCTCTGCTGCGTCGAGACCCCGACCAACGCCGAGTTCACCCGCGCCCTGGCCAAGGCCCTCCACCGTCCGGCCTTCGCCACCGCACCGAAGGCGATCCTCAAGGTGGCTGCCGGTGAGATGGGGCCGGAGATCCTCGGCTCGCTCAACGTGCGACCGGCCGCGCTCGAGGCCGCGGGCTACGTCTTCGCCGACCCCGATGTGCACGCCGTGGTCGCCTCAGGCCTGGCCGCCCGCGACTGACACCCCGGCGACCCGCCACCTGCCGGCGGTGCGCCAGAGGGTGACGCGCCGCTCCGTGACCGCGCCCACCGGCAGCACCCAGCGGCGCGCACCGGCCGTAGCGGTGGCGTGGACCAGCCGCTCGCTCACCGCCACGGTGATGCGCCGGGGCGCCCGGGCCACCACCCGGCCGCGGAGCACCTGCACCTCGAGCCTGTCGACCCTCAGCCCCCGGTCGAGCCACCGGCGCAGCATCGCCACGTCGCGCTCACCCGCCCGCGACCCCCGCACGTAGAGCGCCCTCAGCCCCGCCGTGTCGCCCACCGCCCAGGCCTCGGCCCGTCGGCGATCCCACTCCTGGAGCACCGCCACGGGCGACACCCCGGCCGCCACGTCCGCCCGGACCGACACCGACCCGGCGGCCGGACGCGCGACCGTCGGGTCCGTCGTACAGGCGGAGACGGTGGCGAGCGCCACCAGCAGCACGGCGAGGCAGGGCACTAGTCGGGGCAGGAGTCGGGTCATCCCTCACTCCTACCGGCTCCCGACCGACGGCGCGACCGCTCCTCCACAGGCAGCCCCGCTGACCTCCTCGGCGCCGGGGTAGCCTCGAGCACGTGAGTGAGCTGCGCTTCGAGCAGGTCGGCCTGGGAGCCGACGCGGTCGACTACCTCGCGGCGTGGGACCTCCAGCGCGAGGTGCACGCGGGCGTGGTCGAGGGCAGCCGTCCGCCCACGGTGCTGCTCCTGGAGCACCCGCCCGTCTACACCGCCGGCAAGCGCACGGCCCCGGGCGACCGGCCCGCCGACCCCGGTGGCGCGGCCGTCATCGACGTCGACCGCGGCGGGATGATCACCTTCCACGGCCCCGGCCAGCTCGTCGGCTACCCCATCGTGCGTCTGCCCGACCACGTCAAGGTCGTCGACTACGTACGACGGGTGGAGGAGGCCCTCATCCAGGCCTGCGGCGAGCTCGGGGTCACCACCGCCCGCGTGCCGGGTCGCTCCGGCGTCTGGCTGCGCGCCGACGACCGCGGTCCCGAGCGCAAGGTCGCCGCCCTGGGCATCCGGGTCAGCCGTGGGGTGACGATGCACGGCTTCTCGCTCAACTGCGACGTCGACCTCGGGTGGTACGACCGCTTCGTCCCGTGCGGCATCGCCGACGCCGGCGTGACGACCCTCAGCCACGAGCTCGAGCGCCCCGTCACCGTCACCGAGGTCCTCCCGGTCGTGGAGCGCCACCTCGCGCGCTACCTCGCCTGGGACGCCTACGTGCCGACCCCCGACTTCGACGCCCGGCCCGAGCCGGGACGCACGCCGCGCATCACTCTGCTCACGCCCTGAGGCGTGTCACGCCGCTGACACAACCTTTTCGTCTGTTGTGATCGTCTCCCTCGGGACGGACGGAGAGACACGGCACATGAGTGACCTGGTGATCGAGACAACGGGCCTCCGCAAGGAGTTCCGCAGCAGACGAGGCGGCCTGCGCGTCGCCGTGCAGGGCCTGGACCTCGCGGTCCCCCGAGGTGGCGTGCACGGATTCCTCGGCCCCAACGGGTCCGGCAAGACGACGACCATCCGGATGCTGCTCGGCCTCGCCCGCGCCAGCAACGGGTCGATGGAGCTCTTCGGCCACCCGGTGCCGCAGGCGTTGCCGGCCGTCATCGACCGCGTCGGTGCCGTCGTGGAGTCCCCCAAGTTCTCCCCCAACTTCAGCGGCCGGCAGAACCTCCTGCTCCTAGCCCGCACCATCGGTGCGCCGACCAGCCGCGTCGACGCGGCGATCGAGACCGTCGGCCTCACCGGGCGCGACCGGGACCGCTTCAAGTCCTACTCGCTCGGCATGAAGCAGCGCCTGGCCATCGCGGCCACCCTGCTCAAGGACCCCGAGCTGCTGATCCTGGACGAGCCCACCAACGGCCTCGACCCGGCGGGCATCCGCGAGATCCGCGACACCATCCGAGACCTCGGCGAGCGTGGGGTGACCGTGCTGCTGAGCTCCCACATCCTGGCCGAGGTGCAGCAGGTCTGCACCTCCGCGACGATCATCGGCAACGGCAGGCTCCTGGCCTCGGGCCGTGTCGACGAGCTGCTCCAGGGCGGTGCCTCCGCGTTGCGCGTCGAGGTGCCCGATCCCGTGGCCGCCCGGTCGGTCCTCGAGGGCGCCGGCTTCGCGGTGACACCGGCCGTGTCCGACGAGCCGGGGCTCCTGGTCGAGTCCGAGGCGCCGGCCGACGTGACGCGGACGCTCGGCGAGGCCGGCATCTGGCTGACCGCCCTCACCCCCGTACGACGCGACCTGGAGTCGGTGTTCCTCGAGCTGACCGAGGCCGACACCCTCGGCCACGAGCACGCCGACCGTCCGACGCAGGGCGGTGCCGCATGAGGCGCCTCCTGCTCGTCGAGCTCACCCGCCTGCGCTGGCGCCGTGCGGTCCTCCTGCTCCTCCTGGCCGTCGTGGTCCTGCCCGTGGTGTTCGGGGTCGCCCGTGCGTGGAGCACCCAGCCGCCCTCCGACGCCGAGCTCGCCCGGGTCGACCAGCAGGTCGCCGAGGAGACCGCGCGTCCCTACGTCCAGAAGGAGCTCGACCGCTGCGTCGCCAAGCCGCAGCGCTTCGGCCTCCAGGCCGACGACCCGGACCTGCAGGCCCAGTGCGAGTCCTTCGTGCTCCCCCAGCGCGAGTGGTTCCTCTACTTCGAGACCCTCGACCTGGCCCAGGAGCGCGACGAGACCGGTCTGGCCGTGGTCGCGCTCGTCTCGGTCCTGCTCCTGCTCGCCGGCACCACCCTGGTCGGTCACGACTGGGGCAGCGGGTCGATGAGCAACCAGCTGCTCTTCGAGACCCGGCGCACGCGGGTGTGGACCGCCAAGGCGCTGGTCGTCTTCGCGGTGTCCGTCGTGCTCTCGCTGGTCGTCTTCTCCGGCTACTGGCTCGCGCTCTGGGCCGTCGCCCGCTCCCGCGACCTGCCCGCCACCACCGAGATCCTCGTCGACTGCCTCCAGGACGGCCTGCGCGGCGCCCTGGTGGCCGGCGGGGCGGCCCTGGGCGGCTATGCCCTCACCATGCTCTTCCGCAGCACGGTGGCGACGCTGGGGGTGCTCTTCGCGGTCGCCGTCGCCGGCGGGGCGCTGATCGCCGTGCTCGGCATCGACGAGCAGTTCCAGCCGCAGACCAACATCGCGGCGGTGGTGCTCGACGGCGCCGACTACTACGTCTCGGTCCCCGACGAGTGCTACACCAACCGCCCTCCACAGGGTGCGGTGTGCGACGAGGAGAAGGTGCTCCCCGCGCGCAACGGCGCCCTCTACGTCGGCTCGTTCCTGGTCCTGGCGGGTGCCGCGTCGGTGGTCTCGTTCCACCGTCGCGACGTGCCCTGACGACGACCTCACGTCGAGTTCGCCTGCCTGTGGGAGCGGCGTACAGTTGCGGGAGTGACCACTGCTCCTGTCCCTGAAGGCCGCAAGCTCCTCCGTCTCGAGGTCCGCAACGCCGAGACCCCCATCGAGAAGAAGCCCGAGTGGATCAAGACCCGGGCCAAGATGGGCCCCGAATACAAGGCGCTCCAGAGCCTGGTGAAGTCCGAGGGACTGCACACCGTGTGCCAGGAGGCCGGCTGCCCCAACATCTTCGAGTGCTGGGAGGACCGGGAGGCGACGTTCCTCATCGGCGGTGAGCAGTGCACCCGTCGCTGCGACTTCTGCCAGATCGACACCGGCAAGCCCGACCCGCTCGACCGCGACGAGCCGCGCCGCGTGGCGGAGTCCGTGCAGAAGATGCAACTGCGCTACGCCACCATCACCGGCGTCGCCCGCGACGACCTCCCCGACGGCGGGGCCTGGCTCTACGCCGAGACCGTCCGGATGATCCATGAGCTCAACCCCGGCATCGGCGTGGAGAACCTGATCCCCGACTTCAACGGCCAGCCCGACCTGCTCCGTGAGGTCTTCGAGTCGCGTCCCGAGGTCCTGGCCCACAACGTCGAGACCGTCCCCCGGATCTTCAAGCGGATCCGTCCCGCGTTCCGCTACGACCGCTCGCTCGACGTGATCACCCAGGCCCGCGACTTCGGCCTGGTCACCAAGTCCAACCTGATCCTCGGCATGGGCGAGACCCGCGACGAGGTCTCGCAGGCCCTGCGCGACCTCCACGCGGCCGGCTGCGAGCTCATCACCATCACGCAGTACCTCCGCCCCTCCGCACGGCACCACCCCGTCGAGCGGTGGGTCAAGCCGGAGGAGTTCGTGGCGCTGCGTGACGAGGCCGACGAGATCGGGTTCTCCGGTGTCCTGTCCGGCCCGCTGGTCCGTTCGTCCTACCGGGCCGGGCGCCTGTACCGTCAGGCGATGGACGCCCGCGAGGGCATCACGACCTCCGTCACCCCCGCCACCGTCTGACGACACGACGTCGTCAGCCCGAGTCGACAAGGCAGCACCGCTCCATGGCCAAGAAGGACAAGGCTCAGCCCACCGACCCCTCCGAGATGGGTCGTCGCCAGCAGATCGTGGCGACCTACAAGATGACCAAGCAGACCGACAAGCGCATCGGTCTGTGGATGCTGGGGTCGTTCCTGCTCTTCGGCGCCCTCGGCTTCGGGCTCTTCTACATCCTGCCCGGCAGCGGCACCATCGGCCTGGTCATCGCCATCGTCGGCGGCCTGATGCTCGGCCTCCTGGCGATGATGATCGTCTTCTCGCGTCGCGCCCAGCGCACCGCCTACGACCGCATGGCCGGCCAGCCCGGCGCCGCCGCCAGCGCGCTCACGCTGCTCAAGCGCGGCTGGAAGTCCGACCCGGTCATCGCCTTCACCAAGCAGCAGGACGTCGTGCACCGCGTGGTCGGCCCTCCGGGCATCGTCCTGATCGGCGAGGGCAACCCCCACCGCGTGCGTCAGCTGCTGCTCAGCGAGCGCCGCAAGCACGAGCGGGTCGCCTCCGAGACGCCGATCCACGAGGTCGTCGTCGGCTCCGAGGAGGGCCAGGTCCCGCTGGCCAAGCTGGTCCGACACGTCACCAAGCTGGGCCGTCAGGTCAAGCCCGCCGAGATGACCGACGTCCTCAACCGGCTCAAGGCCCTGGACGCCAACCGCTCCGCGATCCCCCTGCCGAAGGGCCCCGTGCCCAACAGCATGAAGGGGATGCGCGGCAACATGCGCGGCCGCTAAGGGCCGTTGGTCGAGCCTGTCGAGACCTAGGCGCCCGGCATCTGCATGATCTGCGAGGCGTCGGGAGCGACGATCTCGACCGGCTCGCCCCAGTTGTCGTAGGTGGCGACCAGCTCGCCGCCGACGTCGCCCAGGTCGCTCTGCATCCGGCGCAGGTTGCCCTCGTCGTCGAACCACAGGTCGTAGGTGAAGGTCTCCGGCACCGATCCGGTGGGCAGGGAGCCGAGATCGGTGCCCTGCTCGTCGAGCAGGGTGCTGGAGTCCAGCACGAGGCTGTAGTGCTCCAGGCCGTCCTCCTCCCCGACGTACGTCGCCGCGGTGATCGCCTTCTCAAAGGTCTCGAACTGCGCACCGATGTCGAGCTGGTCGCTGAGGTCGCCGGCCGGGTTGGCGGGGTCGTCGAGGGCGGTCTTGGTGAACTTGTCGCCGAAGATGTTCTGGTAGATGAAGCCGTCGACGATGATCGTCTGGATCGGCTTGGGCGCCTGCGGCACGTCGATCGAGATGGCCATGGACAGCGGCGTCGTCGAGAAGTCGATGACCCCGGTCGACTCGAAGCCGCCGTCCCCGCCCCCGCCGATGGACTGCGCGACGGTCGCGGTGGTCGCACCCTCAAAGGCGGTCTTGAAGACATCGGCCATCTCGGAGGCGTCGATCTCCTCACCGGCGGTCGGAACGGCCTCCTCGGTGTCCTCGCTCTCCTCAGCGCCCACGTCCTCGCCCCCGTCGGACTCGCCGACCTCGTCTGGCGCGCTGGAGCTGGACGAGTCTGCGGCGGCGTCGGAGCCCGACGTGTCGTCACCGCCTCCACAGGCAGCGAGGCCGGTGAGGGCGAGGGTCAACGTCGCGGCGGACGCCGTACGACGGAGCAGGGTGAGCGACATGGGGGCGCCTTTCGAGGGGTGGGTGCCCTCAGGCTAGCGATCCGGAAGGCGACTGACACCCGGCCCAGACCACTCGGCGGGTCGCTCAGGCCGGGCGCAGCAGCCTGTTGAACTCGTCGATGGTCACCGTCGCCGTGCCGGCGAGCACGTCGTGCAGCCCGCGCCCGTCGGGCCGGTAGACCAGCGCCGGGATCACCAGGGCGATCAGCACCTGGCGCAGCAGGGTCTTGAGGGGGTTGAGGGGCCGCAACCGTCCGTCGGCCGGGACCACCCGCAACCGCGTGGCGAGCTTGCCGAAGGAGCCGCCCAGCAACCAGGTGAACACCGCCGACTCGAGCACGTAGACGAGCAGGACGTAGAGCTGCGCGCTGCTGCCGGGCTCGGCGTAGTCGGCAAGGCCGACGAAGACGATCACCACGAGGGTCGAGGCCACCCAGTCGACGAAGAGGGCGAGGACACGACGCGCCCAGGAGGCGGTCTCGAAGCCGGCAGTCACCACGGCGCCAGGCTAGTAGCGCGCCCATGACGGTCTCGCGAGTGGGCCACCTGTTACATCGCAGAAACATTACCGATACCGTCGCGTCACGGCCCGTTCGTACGTTGCGGGCATCACTATCGGCGCAACGGCGCGCCGTGTGTCCACTCGCTTGCTTTGACGGTTGCCACCACGGGTCGCAGCCAAGGAGGACGAATGTTCCAGAACAGCGACGAGCTGCTCAAGTACATCAAGGACGAGGGCGTCGCGATGGTCGACGTGCGGTTCTGCGACCTGCCCGGCGTCATGCAGCACTTCACGGTCCCGGTGTCGTCGTTCGACCAGTCCGTCTTCGAGGACGGCCTGAGCTTCGACGGCTCCTCGATCCGCGGCTTCCAGGCCATCCACGAGTCCGACATGTCGCTGTTCCCGGACCCGACGACGGCCTTCATCGACCCGTTCCGCGCCGCCAAGACGCTCGTGGTCAACTTCTTCATCCACGACCCGCTCACCGGCGAGCCCTACTCCCGCGACCCGCGCAACATCGCCAAGAAGGCCATGGCCTACCTCGGCACCACGGGCATCGGCGACACCGCCTACTTCGCCCCCGAGGCCGAGTTCTACGTCTTCGACAACGTGCGCTTCGAGACCAAGCAGAACGCCGGCTACTACGAGATCAACTCCTCGGCCGGCGCCTGGAACACCGGTGACAGCTTCGAGAACGACAACCGCGGCTACAAGGTCAAGTACAAGGGCGGCTACTTCCCCGTCGCGCCCACCGACCACTTCGGTGAGCTCCGCGACGAGATGGTCATCGAGCTGGAGAAGTCCGGCCTGATCGTCGAGCGCGCCCACCACGAGGTCGGCACTGCTGGCCAGGCGGAGATCAACTACCGCTTTGACGAGCTGCTCAAGGCCGCCGACGACGTGATGAAGTTCAAGTACATCATCAAGAACACCGCGTGGCGCAACGGCAAGACGGCGACATTCATGCCCAAGCCGATCTTCGGTGACAACGGCTCCGGCATGCACGTGCACCAGTCCATCTGGAACCAGGGCACTCCCCTGTTCTACGACGAGACCGGCTACGGCGGCCTGTCCGACATGGCGCGCTACTACATCGGCGGCATGCTCAAGCACGCCCCCTCGCTGCTGGCCTTCACCAACCCGACGGTCAACTCCTACCACCGCCTGGTGCCCGGCTTCGAGGCCCCGATCTCGCTGGTCTACTCCCAGCGCAACCGCTCGGCCTGCGTCCGGATCCCGATCACGGGCTCCAACCCCAAGGCCAAGCGCGTCGAGTTCCGCTGCCCCGACCCGTCGGCCAACCCCTACCTCGCCTTCTCGGCGCTGCTGCTGGCCGGCCTCGACGGCATCAAGAACAAGATCGAGCCGCCCGCCCCGATCGACAAGGACATCTACGAGCTCCCGCCCGACGAGATGGCCGACATCAACCAGGTCCCGACCTCGCTCAACGCCGTCCTCGACTCCCTCGAGGCCGACCACGAGTTCCTGACGGCCGGCAACGTCTTCACGCCGGACCTGATCGAGACCTGGATCGACTACAAGAGGACCAACGAGATCCTCCCCGTGCAGATGCGCCCGCACCCGCACGAGTTCGAGCTGTACTACGACATCTAACCGGGCCTCCGGCTGCGGTCATTCAGCAACGCCGATTGACCGCAATAAACAGCCTCTGACCTGCACAAACGCCGTCGAGCGACCCTGTGGTCGCTTGGCGGCGTTTGCTGTTGGTAGCCGCCCGTCTGTTACAAATTTGGTACAAAATTGGCGGACGCCATCCCCGCTACCCGATCCTCAGGGGCACCTCCAGGTAGGTCGCCGCGGCGCACTTCGCCCGAGTCAGCAGCCCGAACGGCCAGCTTCGCATCGGGCAGCTTCGGGATCACGGCTGCGTTTCCCACGCCGACTCGCCGCCACATCACCTGCCTTGAGGTGATCGCTCCCATGCCGCCGTTGAACATAGGTGCCCGTAGACCAACTGTCCGTCAGTGCCGCAAGGAGGGGCTTGATGATGGCAACGAACTCGAACGTGCCGGGTGTGGAACCGGGAATCTTTGGCCCTCGGCGGCGCGGGGACGGTGGCAGCCGGACACCCAGGCTGGCCGAGGCCCAAGAGCTCTGGGACATCGACGACGTCGCGTCCTACCTGGGCGTAACCAAGCAGACCATCTACTCCTGGCGGACGACCGGCTACGGCCCGGTGGGTTTCCGCGTCGGCAAACACCTGCGCTGGCGGGCAGCAACCGTGATCAATTGGACGGTGCGGCTCGAGGAGAACCGGTGAAATCAAGACACCGCCGGCTCCGGGCGGAATCGGTCCCAGCGCCACCAGGCGGCAGACGCTCATCAGCATTGTTGGTCACGCGTTCGGACTCTGCCAAGGACAGCCATGGCCAGCATCAGTCTCGGTAAGCCAGCACACGACGGGCGCCCTCGCTACGTGGTGAACTATCGAGATCCCGAGGGGCGGCAGCGCCGCAAGACCTTCAGGCGTAAGGCCGAGGCGGTCGCGTTCCGCAACACGGTGGAGGCGGACAAGCTCCGCGGGACATACCTCGACGTCGATGCCGGCAGGATCTCGTTTCGGTCCTACGCCGAAGGGTGGCTCGACAGTCGGACCTTCAGCCCGCTGACGTATGAGGCGACCGAGTTGCGACTCAGGCTCCACGTGTTCCCGACGCTGGGACACCTCGAGCTGCGACAGATCAAGCCGTCGACGATTCAGAAGCTCCTGCGATCGATGGAGTTGGCCGAGACCTACCGGCGCGTGATCTTCTCCAACGTGTCTGCCATCTTCTCGGCTGCGGTCGACGACGACATGATTGCCAAGAATCCGTGCCAAGCCAGCTCAGTGACAAGGCCCGCCACGTCGCGCCGCAAGGTGGTGCCCTGGCCGTCCGAATGGGTCTCCTCCATGCACGACGCGCTCCCGCCCCAGTACAGGATCTCAGTCACGTTGGGTTCGGGACTGGGTCTACGCCAAGGTGAGGTATTCGGGCTTGCGGTCGAGGACATTGACTTCCTCCGCGGGGTCGTCGAGGTCAGGCGGCAGGTCAAGGTATTCGGAGGCAACCGCCTCGTCTTCGGCCTACCGAAGGGGGACAAGACCCGCACCGTCCCCTTGCCCGAGAGCGTCGCAACGGAGCTCAGCAGCCACCTCGCCACTTACCCGCGAAGAAGCGTCACGCTCCCGTGTGGAACGCCCCAGGCAGAGAAGAAGTCGAGCGCAGGGCTCATCCTCACCACGCGCGAGCGTTCTGCCCTCAACCGCAACTACTTCAACACACGGCTCTGGAGGCCCGGCCAAGCCCATGTGGGCATCGAGCAGTCGCGGGACAATGGCATGCACGCCCTACGCCACTGGTACGCCTCCGTACTCCTGGACGCCGGCGAATCGATTCGCGCTGTGTCCGAGTACCTCGGCCACAGCGACCCCGGCTTCACCTTGCGCACCTACACCCATCTCATGCCCAGCAGCACGGAGCGAACCCGGATAGCTGTGGATGCAGCCTTTGCAGCCGGACGCCACGCGGGAGAAGGGGCCGACCAAGAACACGAGAACCCTCTCGCCTCTGAGCAATAGCAGCGAGATCCACTGACGACGCACCCCCGTCACTGGTGCGCCGCGCTCCGAGGCACCGCGGGCGGCAAACCTGTCAGCCGCCGCCCGCTACGGGCTGGCGCAGGCCGTCGCATCGTCGATCGCTCTCAACGTCCGGGATCACCACAGGCGTCTCAGCAAGGAAGGACCCCATGAACACTTCACCCGCGAAGCAGCAAAACCCCGGCATCGTCACCTTCACCCAGCAGGGTGACCGGGCCATTGATCGCCTCGCCTCCGAATTGATCGACCACTGCGACGGCTCCACTGCCAGCGTCGCCGACATCCTCGAGCAGGTGCTGTCAGCCGAGCTCGCCGCCACACTCTCCGAATCTCCGGTCACCGGCGAGACAGGACCGGCCCGCCAGGGTCCCGACGATGCGGCCCGTAGTCGCCTCGGCAACGACCAGGGCAGTTCCGGCGGCACTGCTCCGCAGCGGTGGCTCGCTCGGCGATCGACGCATGAACTCACACCTAGCCGCGGACGCGTCGGACGATGAGACCCGGACCGGCGCAGGCCTCCAGGCGAGGTCTCAATCATCTCAGGCTGCTGCATTAAAGTCGGTCGCCACATACGTAGCCCCTTGCGCCCACTATGACGCGGTGAGAACCGCATGGGCCCTCGACGTTAGCGCGCATCGCCGCTGAGCAGTTCTTCGTCACGAATGCACGCCTCGTGCCCCTCGTGGCAACGATTCGGTCCGGCGCTAATCTCCAAACGCCTGATTCCGGGTCGCTAAGGCCAAAAGGACGGCTCATCCGGAAAGTTGGAATCGATTTCGATTGGTCCCAGACGACGAAGCTCACGCGCGACCGATTGGATCTCGGCAGCACGCGCCTGCTCAAGTTGCTGGAGCTCGAGGCGACGTCGCGCCATCATCGCCTTAACCCGCGCCTCGTCGGAGTCCGCGCGGGCAGTGTGCCACCCAAGCCTCAATCGATGGGGCAGTCCGCTGATGTGTTCTGCGTTTGCGATTAGGTACTTGAAGGCTTGCCAGACACCGAGACTAGCCAGTGATCCGATCGCAGGTGCGATCCATTCGGTCAGCTCGACCGTCAAGGGAGACTGACGACTGACCGTTGCATCTGGTCGTGGCACGCTCTCGAACATCCCGAGGCCATCGCGCAAGTCCGCGATGTCCGAATTCCGCACAAGCGAAGCCAGCAACTTCGGCGACTCAGCGCGCTGAATCTCCATCGCCACTTGATCGAGATTGCTCAGCACAACCTCGACCTGTGTCAGTTGATACGAAAGAGCCCAAGCGGAGTCGATCGTGTCAAGAGCTTCCGAGATCTCCGGGAGTGTCGGCCGGCGATCCCCGAGGTTCATCGTCACGAACAGGAGATCGGGCTCCGGTGAGTTAGACAACGAGGCTCCTGAAGTCTTTGTACGCACGAGTGATGGGAGGGACCCTACTTGTACAAACACCGTCCATCACGGAGCGCTGGCCATCCACCTCGGCACCAACAGCCTCCGCGCATCCGAGGCCCGCCGAGGTCCGGATCGAGGACTACGCCGAGACTCTCTCGTACGAATCGCCGCGTGTGTAAACAGCGGCCATGGCCAGGAGCCCGCCCTAGGGTGAGGAAGTGACCATCGGTGCCCCGGCTTCTTCGAACGCGCTTATACGCATTGAGGTCGTCCAGGTGCGGTCCTTTCGTGGAATCAACGACGTGGTTCTGCCGCTGCATCGGGACCTCACTGTCCTTGTAGGCCGAAACAACTCCGGCAAATCGCGTCTGCTTAGGGCAATCGCGCTCGCGTGCGGCGACGTCCGAGCCGATCGCGACGACTTCACTATGGTGCCGTCCGACTCGCCCATGTCGGATCCCTCGATTGATCTTGTGCTCGCCCCCGCTACGGGCGATAGCTTCGACGGACGGGTCATCGAGGTGTTCGGGGCGCCGCAATTGGCACCCCTGGGGGAAAGAGTCGCCTGGCGCACCACGATCCGCCCGTCGGCGGAGGGATGGGGCGCTCGCGCCGAGCGCAGATTCCTGACCTATGACGTCGTCTCCAACCAGTGGGTTCCTGCCTCCGGTTCTGCGGAACTTGGTCGCACCCACATCCGTGCTGTTGCGGCTGATCTGACGCCGACGGGCCGCAATCTGGCAGACGAAGCCACCCGGCCTGGCTCGTCACTGCGCCGCGTCCTCGAAGACCTAGAGGTCGATGAGTCCCAGCGTTCGGCCCTTGAGTCCGAGCTTGCCGAACTCGGCGGACGAATCGTTGCCGGAAGTTCATCTTTGGCCGCCATCCGGAAGCGACTCGACGACCTCGCTGCCACCGTCGTCGGGATCGGCAAACCCGACGTCAGCGCCTTACCCGGGAGGCTCGAAGAGTTGGTCCGCTTGATCGAGATCGCACTCGACACCGGCACCGGCCCGCTGCCGATGCGGCTGCATGGCTCCGGAGCGCAAAGTCTTGCATCACTCCAAGTACAGAGCGTTCTGTACGACCGCCGTCTCGGCCGCGATGGGAGCGACTTCCCAGTTCTTCCGGTCACCTTGGTGGAGGAGCCCGAGTCCCACCTGCACCCGCAGGCCAGCCTTGACGTTGGCGACCTCCTGCAGTCCATTCCTGGTCAGGTCGTCGTAAGTACGCACTCTTCGCACCTGGTTACGACCGTCGGTCCGAGCTCGATCCGGCTGGTGCGCGACCGTGATGGAACTTGTGTCCTTCGCGACCTCACGCCTACCGATGACGCCTTCACCACACCGCGGGCGCTCAGACTCAGTCTTGCTGCGTCGGAATGGGAGAAGATTCGCCGACTGGTTGAGCGTCCCTTCGGCGAGGTGCTGTTCGCCAGTGCGCTGGTGATCGGTGACGGAGCCACAGAGCGTGGTTTCTTGCCGCACGTCCTTCGGGCCGCCGTAGGACCGCGCGCAGGCGGGATATGCGTCGTTGATCCCGGGTCGATGGCAAAGGCCGCTCCGATCATTAAGTACGCGGAAGCCGCCGACATCCCATGCATCCTCTTCGTCGATGGCGACATCGCAGGTCGCAAGGATGCTGCTGACCTTCCCGCGTACGCCACGAGGGTGTGGGCTGCAGGCGATGAGGCCGCCGATGGTGCCCTCGAGAGCGTCCTGGTCACGCATGACTCAACCTGGGTCGTCGAGCAGTGCGACGAGCTCAGCCCTTCCAGCACCGGCACTCCGCTCTCTCGCCTCACTGATTTGAAGGGGAGCTTTGGCAACGCGTTGGGGCGGGCGTTCGTTCAACGTTGGCCCGACCCGGTCGATTGGCCGCTTGGTCTTCAGCAGCTCGTTGCCGCGTTCGCACCTGCGGCCGACGACGCGAATGAGAATGGAGGCGCGGATGCGGGAGAATCATGAGGTGACCCTTAGCGACGAGCAGCTCGCCGCGGTTGAAGCTGACGATCAGTTTCTGCGCGTGCTCGCCAGCGCGGGGAGCGGCAAGACCGAGGTAGTCGCTCAGCGTCTCGAGCGGTTGCTGCGCGCCGAGTCCGGCTTCCGGGTACTGGCTTTGTCATATACGCGGCGTGCCACACGCGAACTGCACGACCGGTTTGCCGCGCGACTCGGCGATGAGGGGCGACGCGCTCAGACTGACACGATCCACGGATTCGCCCAAGGTCTGTTGCTCCAGTACGGCACGTGGCTGGGGCTACCTTCGGACCCTGTGGTTGTCACCGACCTTACTGACCGAGTTGACCTCTTCGACGCTTGGCGCATGGGCGCTGGCCTGCCTGCCCTACCGGACACCAAAGCGGTGCTCGAATCTCTCGACTTAGCCCGCGCCACGCGCCGAGAACACCCACACTCGACGGAATGGAGCGAGGCGCTTGCCGATGCTGGCGCGCTCGACTATGAGGCGATGCTGGTAATGGCGTCCGAACTCGTGGACGTGCCAAGGGTGGGCTCGCTAATTGGGCGCCTCTACCGCCATATCGTTGTCGACGAGGCGCAGAACCTAACCGCGTCGCAATTCCACCTGCTCCGCAAGATCCTCGATGTTGGCGCTCACAACGTCAACGCGGTGTTCGTCGGTGATGACAAACAGTCGATCGTCGGTTTTGCCGGAGCCAGCACGCGGCACCTGCAGACCTTCGCCGAGGTGTTCAGGGCGCGAACAATTGCGCTCACACAGAACTTCCGCTCTGCTGCGGCAATCGTCCTGATCGGCGACGCGGTTGCGCGGGCCCTCGGCGACCCGCAATCAATCGACCAGCGATACGCCGCCCCTGGCAGCGTCGAGGTTGAAGAGCTCCCCGACGAGCAAGCCGAAGCTGAGGCCGTAGTGGCTTGGGTCGGTCGTCTCTTGTCCAGCGGGCTTCCCACTGGCGCTCTTTCCCCCGGGGAGGACCCTAGGCTGCGAGACCGGGAAATCGCCGTGCTGGCCCGCACGGCGTGGGGTCTACGAGCATGCGAGGAAGCTTTCGGGCGGGCAGGTATAGCGGTCTCGGTGGCCGCTCACGCCGACGACTGGTTGAGTTCCTCCATCGCGCAGACTGCATGGCTCCAAGCCACGCACAGGCCCCACTCCGCCGTCTCGACGCGGCGCTTGGAACGCCACCTCGACTCCGGCTCGGACAACGCTCTCTTGAGTGAAGTCGAGATGCCTATGAGCCCCTCCCAATTCGTGCGGCTCGTGGGCGAGTTCCAGAGGGACGACGATGTCGCGTGGACCCATGATCAGGACGAGATCGTCGCCGCCTGGCGCGCATTTTGCAATCAGACGCCCGCTAGCGATCGCGACTGGCCGCGGTTCGAGTTGTTTGTATCGCGCTGGCAGCGCGGCGAGGATGACGAGGTCGGCGTGCGACTTCACACTGTGCATAAGGCTCAGGGCCGTGAGTACCGTGCTGTTGCAGTCATTGGGCTAAACGATGAGCAGTTCCCCCACTTCCGAGCGAAGAGTCCCGAGGACCGGGAGGCCGAGATGCGGGCATTCTATGTTGCGGTGACCCGCCCGAGTCGGCTATTACTTCTCACGCGGCCACGCACCGTCACCAACCGGGGGGGTACCTGGTCTCGACGGGCATCGCCGTTCCTGGCCTACGTTCCTCGTAGTCGTTAACGGCCACCCCCACTATGCCAAGCCGCGGCTCCGTCATCGCGCTACGGGGCATGAATGCCCAGGTCCCTCCGTCCCATGCACGCTGCCTAGCGGGTACGGCGCGTTACCGGATCTGGCCACGGGAGCCACAGACCCAAAACGGATCATGCCGAGCCTTGAGCTCGAAGGGAATCGGGACCGGCGCCGTTGCCCTGTCCCAATTGACGCCCCTGCGTCGCCGCTGAGACGACTCCCGACCTTCTGACGTCAACAACGGGTTGGGCGAACGTGCAGCCGGAATGGATGCGTCAAACCGCCGCTCAGCGGACGCCCAGAGTCGGGTGGGAGGACTAGCGTCGATAGGCCAGACTCCGAGTCGCGGTGACGGCGGGCGGGGCCGGGCAAATCAAGCCGCCGCGAGGTGTCTCCATGTCAGGCACGACCGCACTCCTACCCTTCCAACCGACCGAGATGTCGCCCGCACAACTGGCGGCGGTCTCCTATCTCGCCCGCTACTCCGGACACACCCACCGGCTGTACGCCTCCCAGCTGCGACGCTGGTTCGCCTGGTGCGAGAACCACGGGCTTGACCCATTGCAGGGGATTCAGCGCGCTCACATCGAGCTCTACATCCGCCAACTCGGCGACTCGGGCCTGATGGACTCTTCCGTCGTCACGATGATGCACGCGGTCCGAGGCTTCTTTCGGTTCGCGCATATCGACGGGCTCATCGTTGCGGACCCAGCCGTGTACGCGAGGCTCCCGAAGGTCCACCGCGACGAGTCCCGAACCCAGGGACTGGACCGGCTGGAACTCATCCGGTTCCTCCAGGTCGCTCAGACCCTCACCGTTCACCACGGAGCGTTGGCCTACCTGCTCGGCATCAACGCTCTCAGAGCATCCGAAGCCGCAGCCGTGCGGATCGAGGACTACGCCGAGACCCTCCGAGGCCACCGAGTGCTGCACCTGGTCGGTAAGGGCAACAAGCCCGCCACCATGCCGATCACCGTGCCCGTCCTCCGCGTCTTGGAAGCCTGCCGCAGCCAGCGCAGCACCGGATCCCTCATCCTGCGACCCGTCTCGGGGAACCCGATCGACCGCCGCGACGCGTACCGGATGGTCGCCCGGATCGCGAAGGTTGCCGGCATTCCACGGCACATCAGTCCGCACTCTCTGCGGCACGCCGCCATCACCAACGCTCTCGACGCAGGGGTGCCGCTCCGAGACGCCCAGATCCTGGCCCGCCACGCCGACCCACGAACGACCGAGCACTACGACCGCGCCCGCGGCAACCTCGACCGACACGGAGTCCACTTCCTGACCGCATACGTCGCCGGCGTCTAGACACCGAACGCCTCAGCTCCGCCCAGATTGATGCACCGTTCAAGAGGACATGACGCGCGGCTGCCGTGCGACGGTGGGCCGCTGGGCGATCTGGACCGCTTCGGCTAGGTGATGGCGCGGCAGCGTGGGCTCGACGAGCGTTGGGCGCAAGGCGGAGGGCTGCCTTCTCAGTCGAGGTCGGTTGCGCTCGGACCATGCGCTAGCGGTTTCACGACGACGCCGATCTGCGCGCTCGGATCACAGAGGCGCAGTGGATGCCCGCTGAGCAAGTCAAAGCATTTCGAGCAGAGCAACACGCCGGGTGGAGCAGGTCGCGTGGCCAACGGTCGCATGTTACATTCCTGCTTAAAGATTAAGCATTTTGGCTCTACCGAACGGACCTTAAGCATGGACAATCACCTCCGGACCGCTCTCACCGCCGAAATCGGGGTCCTGGGCCCGCACGCTTACTCCTCGCTCGCCGAGGCGATCGACCGATCCCGCGCGCGAGTCGCCGGCCTCGACCGCAAGGAGTATCCCCACGCCCTGCCAATGATGGTCCGCTGCGACCTCCGCGAGCGGTTCAAGGAGAACGGCCTTCCGGACGGATGGGAGCTGACCGGAGACAGCCGCCTCATGGGCCAGCTCAGCCTGACCAACCAGGACGCCGATATCGACGTGCGCTTCCTCAAGGAGCGGAAGTCGTACGTCGGGGGTACCCCGCCCGCCGGTCGCAACCCCGCGCGTCGGCGCGCCTGGACAAACGGCGACGGTATGGCTTGGAGCATTCAGGACCAGCCGTTAGAGGACCTGGCAATAGTCACCGAAGAACCGAAGCTCCACCGGCTGTTGATGCTGTGGGACAACGCGGGCGCGCGCGCCGAAGATGGCTTCAAGCTCCGGGTGGTCCGCCCGATCGCGCCGGGTCGGTACGGACGCAAGGTGCCCCTCGACTTCTCCCTCGACGTACTGCCCGGCGGCACGATCTTCGACAACCGCGAGTTCGTCGGCGACGACGAGGACATCGACCTCTACGCGGCCGAGATCGACGAGGCAGTGGACGGCGATGACTGATGCACCGCAGGCAGACCGGCTGACTGCGCTCCAAAAACTCCGGGGCGTCACGCAGACGCAGATGGCTGCCGACCTGGGGGTCTCCGGGTCCTACTTGTCGCAAGTCAAGTCGGGGTCGCGCCCCATCTCCACAGAGCTCGCGCACCGAGCCAGCACCGTCTACCGGGTACCCATGAGCTTCCTCTGGGTGCAGTCAAACCCGGTCGACGCGATGCCGGTGACATTCTGGAAGAAGGCCAGCGCGCGGGCCCGAGACGAGTCCCAGGTCGTTGAGACCTACAACGAAGCGCTGCGGCTGTTCCGCTACACGTCTACTACTACGGACTACCACGCTGCCCGCCTCCCTGACCCTGCTGCGCACGACCACGACGTCGAGGCGATCGCCGCCGCCGTGAGACGGTCGGCCGGACTCAGACCCCACACGCCGATCAAGAACATGACCCGCCTTTGCGAGAAGCTCGGCATCGGCGTGATCATCGACCTCGACCCGGCAAGGAGCGACGACCCAGGCGACCACACCGGGCTGTCTCGGCCGGCCGAGTCCGAGCGGCCGCTCATCGCCATAGTCGGCAAGCACACAGGCGACACGCTCCGGTGGGCGATCGCGCACGAACTCTTCCACATTATCGCTGACGGCGACCTCAAGACTCCGCTCAACAGCACCCGCGACCAGCGGGAGAAGAGGGCACACGCTTTCGCAGGCGCGCTGCTCGTGCCCGAGCCGATCGCGCGGCAGCACCTTAGCGAGACACTTACCCTGCAGGGCTACCTCCGGGTTAAGGCCGACTACGGAGTATCTGTCCGCGCACTGATCCTCCGCGGCCAACGCCTCGGCTTAGTGTCTGATCATCGCGTACGCAGTCTCTACATCCAGATGTCGTCGATCGGCTGGAAGAAGGAGCAGGAGCCCGTGCCCGTCGCAGTCGAGCGGCCGCTGCTGCTTGGACAGTCACTTCATCGGGCGCACGGGCCGCAGTTCGCCGCGCGAGTGTCTTACCTGATAGGTACCCCGGTCGAGCTTCTGCAGCACTGGGTTCCTGAACAGGAGCTCGACGACGACGAGCCAGTCGCCGGCGTGGTGCACCTGAGCGACCGCGCCGCCCGGAGGCAGACGTAACTGGAACCGCGCCTGCTTCCCCTCGGTAATTAGCGGGGCGGTTCGTAGGTAGTCAAGTCAAGAGCAGTTCAGTGTCCCGACTTGTCTCTGCGGGCCGCGAGGGTGGTCTTGTGCTCCGTGACAAACGCGCAGGGCTCCGACGACACCGCGAAAGCTCTCGGCCTATCTCGACGGCACCATGAGGCGAGCAGTCGTGTGTGATTGATACACGCCGAGTTCCATGTGAACCGGGGGCTCGCGGAACGCCCTGCGAGGGGGTGCGTCTATCCGCCGCGACACCGCCAGGGTCAGAGTTAGTGCCATCCGAACGTGCGCGCGACGACCTCGTGGGCCGGAATCCCGCCGTGAGTCCCGACCGGGCTGAGGGTCACGGCCGCCTCCGAGGCACCTCTGCGCTTGAGACGCTTTCCGCCGGGCAGCGGGTCGATCTTGGGGCCGCTGAGTCGGGCGAGCTCGGCCAGCACTGATTCGGGCGGAACGAGGCACAGGCCGCCGTCTCCAGCCGGGCACCAGTGCGGACGTGCCAGCGCTGTCGGCGGAATGCTCACGGAGCGCGAACGGACGCGGGGCCGGCCCTTGAACAGCGCCTCGACGAACATGTCCCCGCACGTGGCGTTGCAGTGCGGGCAGGTGAACGCCATGTAGTGCATGCCGGCTGTCTCGGTGTGGCGGCGGAAGATCCTGCCTGGCTGCACCCCCAGGTCGCGGGCGAGCTGCTCGCCTGCCTCCCGGATCGAGGGGATGGTTTCTGGCCGATGCTCGGCGAAGACGCCGGTGGAGCGGTAGCGGAAGTCCCTCACGCCGCAGTTGCCCTAGACCGTGGTCTGGCGGGCGGTCCACACACCGAACCCCTTGTGACACCGGTAGCACGCGATCACTGCTGCGACGACGAACGCGTCGGCTGGCTGGCCATTCGCGAGGTGGTCGCGGTGTTGCAGCCGGCGGGTCAGGAGTCGGTCGACCGCCTCGGCGAGCGGGAGCGTCTTCACGCCGACCATGGCGGTCGCCTCCCCTGCGTCGTCGACGTCCAGACCGAACACCGGGAGCTCCTTGTCGGCTCGTGGCAGATCGTCGTAGTGGCGGGCGAACCATGCGATCGCGTCGATGCCGGCGTCGCGGTAGCGCTGCTGGCGGTGTCGGTACACGGCGAGGTCCTGCCGGGACCACTGGACCTCGAACACGACGTACACATCTCCACGGGTCGCCATCACGTCCGCGACCCACCCCTCTCCCGGGACCTCGGTCTGAGCGGTCCAGCCGGCTCGGGTGATCGCTTCGACGATGATCGCCTTCGCACGCAGGTGCTGTGCGGTCTCGCCGGCACTGCAGCCGTCGCCGCCCGGGGCGTGGGCGAAGTACTGGGTGCCGAGCTTGCTGGTCTTGGCCTGCCCCTTCCACCCGCAGCGCATCGTCACGGTACGGCGCTTCGCCCGGACGTCGCCCCTGAGCTGCGACCACTCTTCCTCGGTGAGCAGGCAGCTCACCACCGGTTCCCCATCGACCAGACCTGACAGCGGCATCGACCCACCTCCGGCACATGGTCTATCGGCCGCCGCCGACACTTTCGTGCAATGTCCAGACCGCCGCTCGGAGTATCCGAGTTACTGGCCCGCACACGGGCCATTCTGTGGAGACCCTCGCGGTCCTGCGCTGAGTAGAGCAACTACCGGATCTGCCGCTGCGAAAGCACTTGAGGGCGGTCTTTCCACCGCGTTCCCCTTACCTGTTCTCTGTCGTCATAGGTGGGGCGGTGCGGGCCACGCTGAGTGGAAGTCTTCGCGGTTCGCCCCGAGCGACCGCTACTGGCCGCGCGCTTGACACGGCGAAGTCCCTGTCTAAGAGAACTGGCCGTTCATCGCCATGTCGGTGAGCGCTTCCGCTGCACGCGACGTCGCAGCGGTGGCGCCCGCATTTCCGAGCCTGCCGATTGCCGCTCGCAGCCGTCCGGTGCGCCTGACGACCTCGCCCCTGTCGGGCTTGTCCTGCTCAACCACCTCCCGCAGTTCGACCAAGGCGCTGCCCGCCTCGTCTCGGGCTGTACCCGCCGGGGCCGATGCAAGCGTCCGCTGTATCTCAGCAAGAAGCGCGATGACCTCGGCGACTGTCATGCCCTCGCTCTTCGCGATAGCTTCCTGGCCGACCGCCGTTGGCCCAGTCGGATAGTTGACGTTGGTGTTGTAGATGTCGCCAACGTGCCCGACCCTCTCGCGCATGACCTCGTCCACCCGGGCGGTTGGCGGCAGTTCTGTCAGCGGGACGCCAGCAGTGAGATCAGCAACGATGTCCACGAGCTTGGTCCGCACTTGCCCCACCAAGCCTGTGAAGACCGACCCGGTCATCGAGTACCGCAGGTTCATGACTTGCTGAAAAGGACTAAGCTTCGAGTTCCACACCATCTCGGAGAACGAGAGGTGCCCCGTCCGCATGGAGACAGCTTTCGTCTTTGCCAACTCTTCGAGTTCCTCGATGGGCTGCTTGCAGGCGAGGTAACCGGGCATGTGCTCCCGTGCCTCCGCCGGCAGCTGGAGCGCGTCCATCGTGCCGTTTGTCATCCAGGTGTTCCCACTCATCGAGTCGTAAGTGATCGTCGGATTCGGCAAGCGTCGGTATGACGGCACGTCATCGTCGTCGCCGTAGCCATTGAGCTCCAGGCGAGCCCAATTGCGCAGCGAGTCCGAGCCAGTATCGGCGCCGAGGATGAGGCACTTGCGGAGTAGCCCAGCGAGCGGTTCGGTCTCGTCAAGGACCCGCTCACGCAGCGACTGAAGCACGGTGTCTGTCACAAGAGCAGACTAGAGAACCCCTCCGACATTTCTGCCCCGAACGCAAGCTGCACCAACTCGACGGCGTTCCACACAAGGCTCGGATTGGGCGCGGCCATCCCGCCGAGACGCGCGTCATTCCGCCTGTCGACGCTCCTCGAAAACTAGGCCAGTAGCGCTCTTCGAAAAGTAGGCCACCCGACCACGATGGATTGGGTGATGACAGTGGAGGACTGGGCTGAGATCCGGCGGCTGCATGCGCAGGAGCAGTTGTCGATCAGGGCGATCGCGAAGCATCTGGGGATCGCGCGCGACACCGTTACCAGGGCGGTGGCCGCGCAGCGGCCACCGCAGTACGTGCGGCCGCCGGTGGCGTCGCGGTTCGACGCCTACGAGCCGCGGGTGCGGGAGCTGTTGAAGGACTTCCCCGCGATGCCGGCCACCGTGATCGCGGAGCGGGTCGGCTGGGACGGGTCGCCGTCGTGGTTCCGCAAACGGGTCGCGGGCCTGCGGGTCGACTACGCACCACGCGACCCGGCCGATCGTCTGGAGTACCGCCCCGGGGACCAGGCTCAGTGCGACCTGTGGTTCCCGCCGGTCAAGATCTCGCTGGGGCCGGGGCAGGACGGGACCCCACCGGTGCTGGTGATCGTGTCGTCCTACTCCCGGTTCATCACCGCGATGATGCTGCCCTCGCGGACCACTGGCGACCTGCTCGCCGGGATGTGGGAACTGATGTCGAGCCAGCTCGGGGCGGTCCCGCACAGGCTGATCTGGGACAACGAGGCAGGCATCGGGCGCCGTAACCGCTACGCCGAAGGAGTGGCCGGGTTCTGCGGCACCCTGGCCACTCGGATCGTGCAACTGCGACCGTTCGACCCCGAGTCCAAGGGCATCGTCGAACGCGCCAACAGCTACCTGGAAACCTCGTTCCTGCCCGGGCGGACCTTCACCAACCCGGACGACTTCAACATCCAACTCAGCCAGTGGCTCCCGGTCGCGAACGGACGCATCGTGCGTCGTTTGGGTGCCCGTCCGGTCGAGCTGGCCGGGATCGACCGGGCCGCGATGCTGGCCCTGCCACCGATACCGCCAGCGACCGGCTTCAGGGCCCGGGTCCGGCTCCCGCGGGACTACTACGTCCGGGTCGCCGGCAACGACTACTCGGTCGACCCGGTCGTGATCGCACGGATGGTCGAGGTCCACGCGGACCTGGACACGGTCACCGTGACCTGCGACGGCCGGATCGTCGCGACCCACCGGCGGTGTTGGGCCACCGCCCAGACGATCACCGATCCCGACCACGTCGCTACCGCACGGCGGCTGCGGCAAGCGATCCAGGCCCCACCAGTCGTCGCGCCCGACGAGCTGCTGCGGGACCTGGCCGACTACGACACCGCCTTCGGTGTCGACCTCGACACTCGCGTCGAAACTGACGGGCAGGTCGCCTGATGGCCACGAAGCCCGCAACCTCAGCGACGAAAGAGACGACCAAGCAGATCGAGTACCTGTCCCGGGCGCTGAAGGCACCACGGATCCGTGAGGCTGCAGCCAGGCTGGCTGATCAGGCCCGTGACGCGTCGTGGACCCACGAGGAGTACCTCGCCGCGGTCCTGTCGCGTGAGGTCTCAGCCCGCGAAGGATCAGGTGCCGAGCTCCGGATCCGGGCCGCAGGGTTCCCGGGCCGAAAGTCACTCGAGGACTCAACCTCGACCACCAGCCCGCACTCAAGCGCGACACGATCGCGCACCTCGGCACCGCGACCTTCATCGACGCCGCCCAGAACCTCGTGCTCCTCGGCCCGCCCGGAACCGGGAAGACCCACCTCGCGATCGGGCTCGGGATCAAAGCAGCCCACGCCGGGCACCGGGTCCTGTTCGCAACCGCGACCGAATGGGTCACCCGACTCCAGGCCGCACACGCCACCGGCCGCCTGAGCCCCGAGCTCGCACGGCTACGCCGCTACGGCCTCATCGTGGTCGACGAACTCGGCTACATCCCGTTCGAGCAAGACGCCGCGAACCTGTTCTTCCAGCTCGTCTCATCACGCTACGAACACGCCTCGCTGATCCTCACATCGAATCTGCCCTTCGCCCGCTGGGGCGACGTGTTCGGCGACCAGGTCGTCGCCGCCGCGATGATTGATCGGATCGTCCACCACGCCGACGTCCTCACCCTCAAAGGCAGCTCCTACCGGCTCAAGGACAGCGGCATCGACACGCTGCCATCGGCCAGAGCCGAGAACACGGCACAATGACCAACACCGAAGTGGCCTAACTTTCAAAGAGCAGAACCGGCCGAACTTTCGACGAGCGCTGATACCGCCGCCTATGTGGTGCTCTGGCGGGGCCGGGATCAACACCGTCGGCGAGCAACCGCGGCCCTCGGCTTGTGACATCGTGCTCGAGGCCCGAACACCGACGGCAGTGCGACAAATGCTCGTCCGGACCACCGTTGATGCGCCAACACCTGGCGCGCTAAAGGATCTTTGCAATGCCGCGGAGGAAGCGGTATGCCTCGACTACCTCCTCTCATGGCAGCCGATTCCAGCACAAGCTTCACTCGCTGGCGATATTTGCGTCCTCGCCGGCGACGCACTGACTGAGGTGCTCAGCGTCAGCTGGCCAGTTAACATCTCCGCCACTGGGGTAGCTCAGTAACAACCGCGCGGCATGGTCCCTGTTGGCTCGAATACATGAAACCCCGCGGCCTTCGGATTCTCGACTACTTCGTGAACTCCTGACCTTCTCGGTCAATGTTGTGCCGCCCGGACTCGAGTCGTGGGGTCCGGCCGACGAGCAGTTCGACGTAGCCGTATGCCGGTTTACTACCGGTCTTCTAGCCCTTGGTGGTCGGCGTATGGGTAGCTCGTCTCGAGGCCAGCGCGTTCCGGACGCGCTGTGGCGTGCGAGATGTCACCGGACGAACGATAGTTCTTCGCCACCTACGGATCTGGTGCTAGCGCCGGACCCTGATGGCGGGGCGGATTGAGCGTTCACTGGTCGACGGACACCCGAGCTTGGGCTCGCCATCAGTGTCACTGCTGAAGTCATTGCCCAGGTTCGCGTGGCGTCGGATAGTGATTCGTGGCGCACTAACGCCGATTGTCAGTCTCCGCTCATGCCAACGATCTCGGCAGCGTCTGGCACCGTCTTGGCGTCGGCGTCCACTTCGACATCGTCCTGGCCTAGATCCAACTCGGATGCTGCGGTCTCATGCTGGCCGAAGTCGGGCAACCCGAAGTCGTGTTCACGCAATGACAATGACCTCTCGAGAAGACCTTCAAGCATCGCCTGATGTTCCTCGGCGTTCATCAGTGTCACCTGGCCGCGAAACGACTCGCTCAAGCCCGATGAAGATTCCAAGTCTGTGTCGGCCGCCTCAAGCCGAGCGATGACTTCGTGCGCGAGCAGATACGCAGTCGTGTCGAGCGCATACCGTCGGGCGGTCAGCGGAGCATGCGGGTCCGACTCGGCCTGCTCGGGCTGCAGGTCGGTCAGCAAGCGGCGCGCGCCATTCGTCCGCTGTCGTAGGCTCGTATGGGAGAACTCGCCTAGTGCGCGACCGACCACGGCTGCACGCTTCCAGCCGGCGGCCTCGATCCAGCGCGCCGGAGACTGTCGTGTGGGCGCTTGTGTGGCAAGCTTGGCTGCGCGCTCAGGCTTAATGCGCCAGGCACGCGCCACGCACGTTTGTTCGAGCAGCGTGCGGACACACGGAAGCGAGAGATCGGTGTCTTCGAGCCAGAAGTAAGACGCACTTCGCAGCGCGCCTGCTGCCATAAGCAATGCGGTCCGTTCGTCTTCGGTAGCCGACCAACCGGCGACGACCTCAGCTGCTTCAGTGATGGCGATGTGCCGAAATAGTCGGGCAGGGAGAGCGCCGGGTTGGAAGTTGTCCCCTTCGATCTCGTATTCGGTCTGCCACGCCAGCGCGAAACGATCGCTGGCGCGCGCCCGCCGCTCCGCCACCACGGCAATGACCCGATTCGTGGGGATGGCGGCCAAGCGGTCCTTCGCAGCTGCTTGCGTCACCTCGAAGCGGTATCCGATCGCCGCCGACCGGTTCGTCTTGGCCCAGGCACCGAAAGCCACCTCGGGAGCCATGGGCCAGCTCACGACCGGCGGGGGCCAACGATGACTCGACTTGTCAGTCTCCTCACTGATGAGGAAGTCGCTTTGAAGAAGCGGTACCCAGTCCTCACGCCCGCGCTCGCGGGCGATGGTGGCAACACATCCAAGGACCTGGCGAAAGGTAGCTGACGCGATTTCAGCGATCCGTTCATGCAGGGCGTGGGTGTCGCTACTTGGTATACAACGAACGCGTCCGACGCGCCCGGCCTCAACCGCCCATTGCTGGCCTGCGACCAGCGGTCCTCTGGCGTGCAGGAACTCCGACAGGTCTGACCACGCCTGACCCATGTCGATCGCGATCGCCGGGTAGACCGACCACACGCGAGTTATCCAGTCGGCCGTTCTCTCCTCGTCTCGAACCGGCTCGATCTCGTGATGGTTCTCGACGTTGTAGGTCCAGCGCTCCAGTTGGCTGCGAGCGATGACCGCGGCGGCGATCGGACGACCACCCGCCAGATGACGGACGGTCTCGACGAGGCAATCTGCGCCCCACTGGACGTGAGCGGGCCAGTCGATCATGTCGGCGATGCGCCCGTCGGGGTTCAGTGACCAGACCTTGCCGGGCCTCGGTCCTATTGCCGCGCGAGCTGGCTCGCTAAGACCGTTGATGTCCGGGGGAGTGTCCGTGAAGAAGGCGAGAACGCCATCGATCCGGGTCACGTGCATCAACGGGCCGAAGATGCGGAGAGGCACGAGGTCGCCAGCGTTTTCGGTGACAGTAATCCGGTTGCTCTGCCGGCTCATTCCGAGAACGCCCCAGAACTGGTCGGTTCGCCGCTGGGCAGCTGCCACAGACGCGGGGTCGTCGAGCCGCACGCGTGCCAGCCGACGTGTGCTGTCGGTGTAGTCGCGCTTGCTCTGCCTGTCGACCTTCATCCAGCTCAGTGAATCGCCCCGGGTCTGATGGAGGCTCTCAATCCATGGAGGATGAGAGTCATGGCAGCACCCAGGAAGTACGGCGACGAGCTGCGTGAGCGCGCAACCCGGATGGCCGTCGAGTTGAGGCGTGATCCTGCAACGAGGTCTGGCGCGA
>NZ_CALRWD010000014.1:0-71787 GCF_943371775.1 Nocardioides psychrotolerans | reverse complement strand
CAGGACCAGGAGCTCACCACATGACCCCCTCGCTCAGCACTTGGGCGCAACTGTCCAACAACCTCATCTACTCAGCCATCGCCGTCTACGCCGTCGCGATGCTCGCCCACGCGGCGCTCACCGCCCAGCGCATCACTAGCCGACCCCCGAGGGAACGCCGACTTGCGCTCACCGCCGTCGCCGGAGCAGGAGCGGCGGGCGTCCAGTCCGACGCGGCCCGCCCCGAGGAGGCCAACGGCGAGAAGGCGCAGTCGAGACACCAGCGGCTGCCTCCGATCGCCACCTCGCTCACGCTCCTGGCGCTCGGCCTCAACGTGGCAGCGGTGCTGACCCGAGGACTCGCTGCGCAGCGGGCCCCCTGGGGCAACATGTACGAGTTCGCGATGGTGGGGGCCGTGACGGCTGGAGCCGCCTACGTCGCATTCCTGCGCGTCGGGCCCGTCCGCGACCTCGGCGTGTGGATCGTCGGCCTCATCCTGCTCACCCTCGGGATGGCCGTCACCGTGCTCTACACCCCCGCAGATGCGCTCGTCCCCGTCCTCAACTCCTACTGGCTCGTCATCCACGTCGCGGCAGCCATCATCGCCGGCGGCGTCTTCACCCTCGGCGCCGTCGCGAGCGTCGTCTTCCTGGTGCGCTCGCGCCTCGACCCAGGAAGTCCCAGCCTGCGAATCCTGGAGAGGGTCAGCCACAAGGCCCACATGTTCGCCTTCCCGATCTGGACCTTCGCGGTCATGGCTGGCGCCGTCTGGGCGGAGAACTCGTGGGGCCGCTACTGGGGGTGGGACCCCAAGGAGACCTGGGCCTTCATCACGTGGGTGTTCTACGCCGCCTACCTCCATGCCCAGGCCACCACGGGATGGCGAGGCACCAAGGCGTCGTGGTTCGCCATCGCCGGCTACGCCGCGTTCCTGTTCAACTTCTTCGGCGTCAACATCTGGCTGCCGGGCCTCCACTCCTACGCGGGGGTCTGAATGCTGTCAGCGACCCTCGTCATCGGGCTATTCACCCTCGTCAGCACCCTCGGGCTCATGTACCTCATCGCCCGTGGCCGCAAGCGCGACCTGGAAGAGGACGACTGAGCCGACTCACCACGTGACTTCCTCGCAGTGCTTGGTGGGCTCGTCCTCGACCTGCAGGGTCGCGTGCTCGATGCCGTGATCGGACCTCAGCAGCCGCTGGGCCTCCAGGAGCACCGACTGTGAGTCCGCGCCAGGGCTGAGGACCAGGTGTGCGGTGGCGACGTTCATCCCAGACGTCAAGGACCAGGCGTGGAGGTCGTGCACGTCGCCCACACCCGGGACACCGGCGAGCTCGGTCGCGACGGCGTCGATGTCCAACCCCTCCGGGATGTGCTGGCCCAGCACGGCCAGCACCTGCCGCCCGAGCGTCACGGCGCGCACGGCGACGAACAGTCCGATCGCCAGGGCGACCAGGGTGTCCCAGTACGTGTCGCCCGTGACGATGATCAAGAGGGCGGCGATCATGACGCCCACGCTCCCGGCCGCATCGGCCACGACCTCGAAGTAGGCGCCCTTGATGTTGAGCGACTCCTTCGCCCCGCTGCGCAGGAGCAGGATCGAGACGACGTTGATGGCGAGCCCGATGAACCCGACCACCAGCACTGGCCCGGTCTGCACCTCGACGTCCTCACCGATCCGACTCACGGCCTCGATGACAACGTACGCCGACACGCCGAGCATGAGCAGCACCGTCAGGCCGGACGCGAAGATCTCGGCGCGGTAGGAGCCGTAGCTGCGACGGCCGGTGGTGTCGGGGCGGGCGGCGATCTTGGTCGCCAGCAGGGCGGCGCCGAGCGCCACCACGTCGGCGGCCATGTGCCCGGCGTCGGAGATCAGCGCCAGGGAGCCGGACACGATCCCCACGCTGAGCTCCACCACGAAGAAGGCCGCTACCAGCCCGAACGCGACCGCCAGCCGCCATCGGTGCTTGCCCGCACCAGAGGTCACCCCGTGACCGTGACCGTGTCCTGCACCCATGGGGGATCCTTCCCGCGTCTCATCTACGATGCTTCATAGTAGTTCAACTTCTGCGATCCGAGGTCCCATGTCTGTCGTCGCACGACCATCCTGGGCCCAGCCGACATTGTCGTCCTCGCTGGGCCGGGTGGTGGGCGTGCTGCTGATGACCGGCCTCCTGCTCGTCGCAACTGCACCGTCGAGCTCGGGGCACACCGACCTCGTCTCCTCCTCGCCGACAGACGGCTCCTCCGTCCCGGATGCCCCCACCGAGGTGGCCCTCGTCTTCAACCAGGACGTGAGCGCGCAGCTCAGCTCCGTCAGCCTGGCGACGGAGAGCGAGAGCGCCGTGGCGCTCGAGGTGAGCGCGGGTGAGACCGCGCAGACGATCGTGGCAGCGATTCCTCGCGACTCTCTCGCGGCGGGACCCTGGGTGGTGCGCTACCGCGTCACGTCGACCGACGGTCACCCCATCGTCGGCGATGTGTCCTTCGAGGTCACGGAGCCCCTCGCCACCCCGCCTCCTCCCACTGCATCCCGCGACGACGACGCGTCAGACGCCGCGCCTCCGGCTGGCGGTGAGGCTGCCCGCCCCGACCAGGAGCCAGCCTCGAGCGGCGGGACCACGATCCTCACCGGGGCCGCGCTCGGCCTGGCGTTCGCCGCTGCGCTCTTCCTCGCTTGCCGGCGCGCCCTGAGGAGCCGGTCGTGAGACGCACGACGACGGGTCTGGCCATCGTCCTCATCCCACCGGCCGTCGCCCTGGCCGTCCTGGCCCTCGTCGGCGGACTGGCCGCACTCGATGTCCCGGGGCTGCCCGATCCGGGCGCCGCCACCCGCATCGCCCTGCCTGCCCTGCAAGCACTGCGCGACCTTGCGGGCGCGCTGACGCTCGGACTTCTCGTCCTTGCGGCGTTCTGCGTTCCGCCCGAGGACGTCTCGCAGGCCAAGGTGCTCGGTGGCGCCCGGCGCCACCTGGTCGACATCGCGCTGGTCGTCGCGCTGGCCTGGAGTGCTCTTGGCCTGGGCCTGCTGACGTTCACCTACGCCGATGCCTCAGGCACACGACCGCTCTCTGCCGGCTTCGTCGAGCAGGCCGTCTTCTTCGCGACCAACTTCGACCTGGGTCGCTATCTCCTGGTCGGCTCCCTGACCTCCGCGCTGGCTGCCGCCGCCTGCTGGCTTGGACGCTCGGCGACCAGCATGATCGCGCCTCTGGTGCTGACGCTCATCGGCCTGTGGACCATCGCGCTGACGGGCCACGCGGCCGGAACCCTCAACCACGACGACTCCGTCGACCTGCAGTTCCTGCACCTGGTCGCTATCTCGGTCTGGTTGGGAGGAGCGCTGGTGCTGGCCTTCACACGACGGCGACTCGGCCCTCTCCTCGTGCCGACGCTGCGACGCTACTCGGTGCTCGCAGGCTGGTGCCTGGTCATCGTGGCCGTCTCCGGAGTCCTGGGGGCCTTCCTGCGGGTGCCCGAACCCTCTGACCTGTGGTCCGCCTACGGCGCCATCCTCGGGCTCAAGGCCGCGGCCGTGGGAGTCCTGGGGGCGCTCGGTTGGTGGCAACGACGCCGGCTGATCGACCGCGTCGCCGCCGGTCACACCAGCCTCTTCGGCCGGGTCATCCTGGTCGAGGTCATCACTCTCGCCGCCGCGGCCGGCGCAGGCGTCGCCCTGAGTCGCACCAGCCCGCCTCCTCCTCCCGGGGCCTCCGAGCCGCTCACTGCAGCCCAGTCCCTCATCGGCCGCGACCTGCCCCCACCCCTGGGCCTGAGCGAGTGGTTCACGCAGTGGAGCCTCGACACCCTGTGGCTGCTCATCGCGGTCTTCATGATCGCCTGGTACGCCGTCGCCGTACGTCGCCTCCGCCGTCGCGGCGACCGGTGGTCCTTGCCCCGGACGGGTGCCTGGATGACCGGCTGGATCCTCTTCATCTGGGCCACCAGCGGCTCTCCCGGCACCTACGGCGAGGTGCTGTTCAGCATGCACATGGTGCAGCACATGACCATCGCCACCGCCGTTCCTGCCTTCCTGGTCCTCGGCACCCCGGTCACATTGGCCCTGCGCGCGCTCAAGCGGCGCACGGACGGCTCGGCCGGGCCTCGCGAGTGGATCCAGCGGCTGGTCCTGTCCTTGCCGCTCCAGCTGCTCGGCGCCCCGCTCGTGGCCTCAGGACTCTTCATCGTCGGGTTGGTCGCCTTCTACTACTCCTCGCTCTTCCAGCTCTCGCTGGAGTCGCACACCGCCCACGTGGTGATGGTCGCCCACTTCCTGCTCTCCGGTTACCTCTTCGCCAACTGCCTCGTCGGTGCCGACCCGGGGCTGCACCGACCCAGCTTCCCCCTGCGGGTCCTGCTCCTGATGGTCACCTTCGGCTTCCACGCCCTGTTCTCGGTGTCACTGATGGCCAACGACACCGTCCTCGCCCCCGACTGGTTCGCCGCCCTCGGACGGCCCTGGGGCGCGACCGCAATCGACGACCAGAAGCTGGGAGCCTCGATCGGATGGGCCCTGGGCGACTACCCGCTCGCGATCATGGCAGCGGCCCTCATCTTCCTCTGGGTGCAGGCCGATCGTCGCGAGCGCACCCGCTTCGACCGCCGCGAGGACCGCGACGGGGGCTCCGAACTCGCCGGCTACAACGACTACCTGCGGACGCTGCGCGACGGCACCACGCCGCCAGGAGACCGAGGCCGGCCGCCACCAGGGCGACCGCGTGCCACAGACCGGACCAGCGCACCGCTGGAGTGAGGTCGCTCGACAGCGGCACCTGCTCCACCAGCACCGCCTGCTTCTCGACCGCAGCGCGAGCGACGACATCTCCGGTGGGACCGATGACCCCGCTCACCCCGTTCGTCGATGCCACGACCACCGCGCGACCCGTCTCGGCGGCGCGGGCCCGCGTGATGGCGAACTGCTGCTCGGGCTGGTCTGTGCCGACGAAGGTGGCGTTGCTGGTCTGGACGACCACCACCTGCGCTCCGTTGCCCACCTGGGGCACCACGACGTCGTCGTAGGCGACGTCGAAGCAGATGGCGTCGGCCACGCGGACCCCGTCGATGACCAGGGGCTCGGACCCGGTCCCCGCGACCATGTCGCGAGGGATCCGCTCGAAGCGGGGCGACAGTCCCTCCAGGACCGAGCGGAAGGGGATGTACTCGCCGAACGGCACGGGATGGTGCTTGGTGTAGCGCGTCGCTCCGGGACCCTCGAGGTCCCACACGATCCCCTCGTTGAGAACCTGGTCCGAGGTGGCCCCGTCGGTGAGTGCTCCCACGAGCACCGGCACGCCGATCGCGCCGACCGCCTGCTCGATCGCGGCTCTCGCCACGCCATCGGTGACGGGATCGACCGCGGTCGCGTTCTCGGGCCAGATGACCAGATCGGGCCGGGCCAGCTCACCCTGTCCGACCCGTGTCGCGAGATCGGCGGTCGCGACCATGTGGTTGCGTGTGACCTCACGATGGTTGCTGCCGACGTCGTTGCCGGCTCCTGGCACGCCCCCCTGGACGACGGCAACCGTCCACGTCCCCTCCTGCTCGACGACGAACGGGACGGCAAGCGGCGCCAGGCTGACCGCCACGGCCGTGCCGCACAGGCTGGCTCGGAGTCGACTCGGACGCCGCGCCAGACCGGCCCCGAGCGCAGCCAGCGTGACGAGCACGAACCCGGTGCCGGTCACGCCGACGTAGGGCAGGAGGCCGACCCACGCGGTGTCGACCGCGGCGTAGCCCAGTCGCCCCCAGGGAAGACCACCGAGGGGCCACTGACCACGGATGATCTCGATGGTGGACCACAGGCCGCCCACCCACAGCGGACCACCCGGCAGTCCCATGACGACGCGAGCGCCGAGTGCGAACAACACGGTCCAGGCCGTCTGCGCCAGAGCCAGCCCGCCCCAGGCGCCGAGGGCGATCGAGTCCACGAGCCACCAGAGCAGGATTGCAAAGAACATGGCGCCGAAGCTGGCCCCGAGGAGGGCAGCCTGTCGCCACGACGCACCGTGGAGCAGCCAGATCAGCACGCCCAGGGCCACGAGCGTGCTCCAGCCGGCCCCGGGCAGCATGCCGCCCCCGGCCAGGAGCGCTCCAGCGAGCCCGGCAGCTGCGGTCGATCTCCACACTCGGACTGGAGCCGTGCGCACGGGCATGGGATCCTTCATCTGGGGCAGAGATCGATGAATCGACTACTACGCTCGATAGTATCGGCCCGTGGAAAGCAAGGTTCAGGACATGAAGCAGCTCGGTGAGCTCGAAGCGGTCGTCATGGACCGCCTGTGGCAGTGGCAGCACCCCGTGGCGGTCCGCGAGGTGCTCGAAGACCTCCAGACAGAGCGCCACCTCGCCTACACGACGGTCATGACCGTGCTCGACAACCTGCACAGGAAGGGCTTCGTGCGACGTGAGAAGGACGGCCGCGCCTACCAGTACGTTGCCACCACGTCGCGCGAGGAGCACACGGCCGACATGCTCGAGCAGGTCCTGTCGGCGAGCTCGGACCGCGGTGCGACGCTCCTGCACTTCGTCGGGCAGATGTCGCAGGCCGAGCTCGACGAGCTGCGCTCGGCACTGTCGTCAGTGGAGACCGACCCGACCCAGAGTGGCCCGAGTCGATGATCGCACCACTGATCCTGGTCGGCTTCGCCGTGATCGCCTCGGCCCTCGGACAGCATCTGCTCTCCCGGGCCTCGTGGGTGCACACCTCTCCCCACTGGGGCATCTGGGCCTGGCAGGCGCTGACGATCGCCGTGGCCGGCGCAGTCGTCCTCGTCCCGGTCACCCTGGCGATCCCCCTGCTGCCGATCAGCTCTCGACTGGCAGAGCTGCTGCAGACCACGACCTTCCACCTGGTGGAGCACTACAACACCCCCGGCGGGGGTTGGCTCGCACTGCTCGCCCTGCTTCTCGCGTTCCTGCTCGTCTCCCGCATCGGTTGGCTCGCCGCAGCGAACGTGCACCGCGCCGCGCACCGCCGTCGCAAGCAGCTCGACGCGCTCACGCTGGTCGGACGCGACCACCCTGACGGATTCGTCGTCGTCGAGCATGACGTGCCCTTCGTCTACTGCCTGCCGGGACGGCGTCGACGCGTCGTCGTCACCAGCAGCGTGTTGGATCTGCTGAGCGCCCACGAGCTGACGCTGGTCCTCGCCCACGAGCGGACCCACCTGCGCGTCCGTCATGACATCGCCCTTGCTCTCGCCGAGGCGTTGGCCCGCACCTTCGCGCTACTCCCCCTGTTTCGTCAGGCTCACGACGAGATCACGACCCTGGTCGAGATGCAGGCCGACGATGCGGCTCAGGACATCGCAGACCGCAGCGCGCTCGCGCACGCCCTGGTGACACTGACCACTGGCAACGGCGCCCTGGCCGGCGCCTCGGTGACGCACTCGAACCAGGTGTCCCTCGCCCGGGTCCGACGTCTGATGAGCCCGGCCGTGCGACCGATGCGAGTTCGACACGCAACGGCCCTCGGGGTCGCGACGGCCTTGCTGATCTCGGCGCCACTCGGGCTGGCGATCGCACCTGCCGTCGAGGCCGCCACCCAGGACTGCTGCAGCCTGACCGACTGAGCCTGTCAGGGCGCCTGCAGCGTGATCAGGCCACTCCCGGCCACGGGTTGCGGGCGCAGCCGTCCAGACCGTAGGTCTGTTGCAGCATCACCGGAGCCGGCTCCCCTGCACCCGGGCACTCGACGTGGGGCTCGCCCAGCGCGTGACCGACCTCGTGGTTCACGACGTAGCGGCGGTAGTCGCCCAGCCGTCCGCGATAGTCGGAGATCCCGAACGCCCATCTCCTCGCGTTGATGACGACCAAGGCCCCGTTGCGGCACGAGACCCTCCCACGGGTCTCGAGAGGAGCGCACATGAGGTCCGTCGTGGCCGGACTCGCGACCACGATGCGCAGATCGCCGCGCCCCGGGACCTGAACGAACGGCGCAGCGCCTCGCGCGCTCCACCCCCGCTCGTCCTCGAGGACCTTGCCGATCACCTCGGCGGTCCGCCCGGGCACGAAGGGAAGGTCGACCTCGATCTCCACGGTGAAGCTGACCGCCTCCCCCGGGTCCTGCTGCGCCGGGCGCACCGGCGCGACGGCGAAACGCCCCGAGCCCTGCACCGGCACGCGCACGCGGGAGGGCGCCGGCGACCGGCCCACCTCCGAGACGACCTCGCGAGGACCGGACGCGCGTCCCGGTGGGTAGGTGGTCCGTGGCTGCGTCGCCCTGACGGAGGCAGCCGGTGACGCTTTCCAGACCGGGTCGACGGTGAGACCCTCCTCGGAGGAGGCACTCAGCAGGTCTAGGGGGCCGGTGAGGGCCACAACGGCAGCAACCCCCGCAGCAAGCAGGACACCGACGAACGGGACGCGCCGCGTCGTCGTCCCGGCCCGGTGGCGAGGCTCGAGGCTCACGGCTCCGCGACGACTTCGTCGACCAGCGCCTTCAACGTCCGGTAGGTGACGATGCCGACGACTCGTGCGGCGATGCGTCCCTCACGGTCGACGACGACCGTGCTGGGGACCGCAGCGGTGGCGAGCGCGCCGCCGAACGCCGGGAGCGCCTGGTCGCTGTCATCGGAGACGACGCTGTCGTAAGGCACCTCGAATCCTCGCTCGAAGGCGCGCGCCGCCGCGTCGTTGTCTCGCACGTTGATGCCGACGAAGGTGGCCTGATCCGCCGTCTCCCTCGCCACCCGGGCCAGCGCGGGCGCTTCCTTGCGGCACGGTCCACACCACGAACCCCACACGTTGAAGACCGCGACCCGGCCCGCAAGGTCGGCGCTGTCGAAGGCTGCACCCGACAGGAGCCTGGCCCGGAATGGCGTCACGGCCTCACGATCCTCCGGCGCGAACTGCTCCTGCACCGGGCCACCAACCTCGCTCTGCGCCGCCGACTCGGAGTCGCGCTGGGTCACGAGCCATGCCACGCCGCCGAGCAGCACGAGCGCGAGCAACGTGATCAAGGAACCCTTCAGGTTCCGGTCGTGCGTGGGAGTCGACACCGTCACACCTCGTTTCTACTAGGCATCCTAGTAGGTCGTGGGTGGTCAGAGGGAACGGGAGTCGCGCCCGATGGCGATCTCAACGTCCTCGACTCCTGGGGAGCCGCCTGCGCAGCACGGCGACGTGCAGACGTCTGCTGGGCCGCAGCCGTCTGCCGATGCCCCCTGGTGGCTGTGGACTGAACCCGGAGCACAGCACCCTTCGCCCCGCCAGGCCTGGACTCCCTCGCGCAGGGCGATCGCCGCGATGACCAGCCCGGCCACCGGATCGGCCCAGCTCCACCCCCACAGCGCATTCACGAGCAGACCCACGAGCAGGACGGCCGAGAGATAGGTGCACAGCAACGTCTGCGTGCCGTCCGCCACGACGGCGTTCGAGCCCAGGGCCCGGCCCGTTCGCCGCTGCGCCCACGAGACAAACGGCATGACGCACAACGACACCGAGGCCAGGACGATGCCGACGGGCGAGGCGTCCGCGTCATGGCCTCCAACCAGCGCCCGCGTCGACTCGAAGCCGACGTAGCCAGCCAGCACGAAGAAAGAGATCGACATCAGCCGGAGCGCCAGCTTCTCCCGCGACTCCGGAAGGGCATGACTGAACTGCCACAAGATGATGAGCCCGCTGGAGACTTCGACGGTGGAGTCCAGGCCGAAGCCCACGAGGGCCACGGACCCGGCGGCCAGACCGGCGCCGATGGCGATCACCGCCTCCGCCACGTTGTAGGTGACCGAGAAGAGCGCCAGCCGCTTGGCCCGACGGCCCAGCACCTCGCGGGGGGCCACGACCGGAGCGGTCACGAGGCCTCACCGCCGGACGTCGTGGACGCGACGCCGTACGTCGGACAGAGTGCGACCGCGTCGCCCGTGAGCCCGAGCAGCCGTTCGGCGGCCGACCACAGATCCATCAGCGCATGGGGATGATTGAGCGTGTAGACGGTCGCGCGTCCCTCGACCCTTGAGGAGACCAAGCCGCAGCCGCGCAGGCACGCGAGATGTTGGGAGACGGTGCTCTGGGCAAGCCCTATCTGGGTGGTGAGGTCCACGACCCGGTGCTCCCCCAGGGCGAGGTGCCGCAGGATCGCCAGACGTGAGGGATCGCTGAAGCCGTGGAAGAGCGCCGCAGCGGTCGCCAGGTCAATGACCTTCGGCGGCCCGTCGGCGAGCACGCCCGGATCATCGACCTGAGACTTTGTCATCGGCATAGGACGATGCTAGCAGAGCGCGGATGGTGTCGACAGGTTGTGCGACCGCGATTGCTGTGCTGGCCCTAACGGCTTGTCTTCACGGCAGCAGCGGTCCTCCGCAGGGCCGGTGCAAAACGATGTCTTGTCACGTTCGTCGCCACGGGCCAGAGGGTCGGACAGTAGGCGCTGACCGCCGTCGCGAGGCACGGCAAGGTTCACCCAACCTCTCAGGGTGGCACCGCCACAACCACGGCGGGGGACGCTCTGCGACGCGGTCCGCCGCACCTGCTGGCACCGTTCTGGCCTCCACGTTCAGTCACCGGGCCGGCCTCCATTGCGTGCGGCGCCTGCTCGACGAGATGACACGGCGCCGCTCCACGACCATCCATGTCAGTCCCGACGTCGCGCCGTCACAGGGGCGTGGTCCAGGCACCCACCCAGACCTGCACCTGGGCGATGAGCTCTGACCACAGCCCGGAAACCTGGAGGAGCCCCAGCAGGACCAGTACGCCTCCGCCTGCACGGGCGATGCCGCGAGCGTGTCGACGCGCCACGTCGAATGCTCGCATGGCCCGCGTCAGTGACAGGGCGGCGAGGATGAAAGGCACACCGAGGCCACAGCTGTAGGCGAACGAGAGGACCGCGCCCCGACCCGCGGTCGCGCTGGACGTGGCCAGGGTCAGGACGGCCGCCAGGGCCGGCCCGATGCAGGGGGTCCAGCCGACGCCGAAGACCACGCCCAGAAGGGGCGCCCCCGCGAGGCCGGTGCGGGGTCGGAAGCGTGGGCGAACGGTCCTGCTCAGTCCCGGCACCTTCTCCGCCATGCCTGCGAAGAGCAGCCCGAGGATGATCGTGATGACGCCGGACACCCGGATCACCGTGTCCTGGTGGCGCACGAGCTGGGAGCCGAAGGCACCGAACAGGGCCCCGTAGCTGGTGAAGACAGCAGCGAACCCCGCCACGAAGAGCAAAGCTCCGAGGAGCGTACGTGTGCTGGACCCGACCTCCTCCCCCCGGAGCTCGCGCGTGACCACGGAGTCCTCACCGGCGACACCGGCGACATAGGAGAGATAGCCGGGCACCAACGGCAGGGCGCAGGGCGAAAAGAACGACACGAGCCCGGCCAGCATCGCGATGGGCACGGCCACCAGCAATGACCCCGTGAGGACCGCGTCCTGCACGTCCTGCATCACAGCAGGGTGGACCAATAGGTCCAGAAGCGCTGGGCGATGAGCACCACGATGGCCACGACGATCAGCGTCAGGACGAGCGCATGGCTGCGGTGCAGGCTACCGACGCCGCGCGACTCAGCCAGGCGGGAGCCGAGCACGCCGGCACCGAGGTTGCGACGTGTGACGTACCACCAGATCGGGATCACCACCGCCCACACGATCATGCAGTACGGGCACAGGGCCCCGATCCGATAGAGGCTCTGAAAGATCAGCCACCCGACAAACGTGACACCGAGCGTGGCACCCACCTGAAGACCCAGCCAGTACCACCGGGGCAGGCGGGCGCCAGCAATCAGCGCCACACCGGTCGTGACGAGCACGGGGAACGCCGCCACGCCGATCAGCGGGTTGGGGAACCCGAAGACTTCCGCCTGTTCGGTCGTCATGATCGATCCGCAGCTCAGCACCGGATTGAGGCTGCAGCTCGGCACGTAGCTGGGGTCTTTGAGCAGCGCGATCTTCTCGACGACCAGCACGAAGGCCGCAAGCCCCCCAACCACTCCGCCTATGAGCAGCACCCACGCGAGGACGCGATCGCTGGCGCGCGTCCGTCCCGGCGCTTGCGGTGTCGTCGCGTCGTTCACTCGGCCAGCGCGTCCTCGACGGCCAGGATCAGGTCCTCACCCGAGCGCAGCTCCACCGGCTCGCCGTCGACGAAGAAGGTCGGCGTGCCCTGCACCCCGAGCTCGATGCCGTCGTCCATGTCCTTCTTCACCCGTGCCGCTACCTCGGGCGAGTCGTAGTCGGTGTCGTACTGGGTCATGTCCAGGCCGAGGTCCTCGGCGTAGGACCGGAAGAGGTCGTCCAGGGGCTCGCTGCCCTCACCCCAGCTGGACTGGGTCTCGTACATCTTCTGGTACATCTCCTCGAACTTGCCCTGCCGTGCCGCCGACTCGACCGAGCGCGCTGCACGTTCGGCGTTGAAGTGGCCAGGTAGCGGGAAGTACCGCGCGACGAAGGTAACGCGCCCTTCATACTCATCGCGCAACTGCTCGACGAAGGGGTACGCCGCCCCGCAGGCTTCGCACTCGAAGTCCAGGAACTCTACGAGCGTCACGTCACCCGCGTCGGCTGGCTGACCCAGTACGTGGCTGTCGTCACGCACCAGCACGGACTCCTCCTCGGCCGTTGTCACGGCACTCGGCCCGTCACCACCCCGATCCGGTAGGAACACCAGCATGCCCGCCAGGATGAGCGTCACCACGACGGCGAGCGCTATCGAAATCTTGGTCTGCTTCTCCACTGTTCCTCCGCACCTCGGCTGCTCTACTATGAAGCATCGTAGACGCTGCGCGGTCACGATCCGTCGACGACTGCCTGGCCGATCGTAGGTTCACCCGCACCGGCGGAGCGTGAGGCTCTTCGAGGTCTTGCGCCTTCGCAAGCGATAGCAACTACCAACATGTCCTCATCCAAGGAGCGCGGCCTGTGGCGAGCATCCCGGCGTTTCGCGAGCGGCTCCGCGTTCCCCTTCGTTGGTGGGCACTGGGGAGCTTGATGGTTTCCACCTTCTGGCTCGCGATGGTCGTTGCCATCCCTCCGGCGGTCGCCTGGGGAATCTCCGTCTTCGTCATGCTCGTCCTTGCGATGGGGCTCACTGTCTACGGAAGCGCCCGCATCGTCGTAGACGACGACCAACTTCAAGCCGGGAGAGCCAACATTGGGATGCACTTCATTGGCGACGTCCTGGCGTTGGATGCCGAAGCGACACGCCAATTGTCGGGACCGATCGCAGACGCACGCGCGTTCCTTGTACTGCGGCCCTACATACGCTGCGCCGTGCGCATCGACATCAACGACCCTCAGGACCCAACGCCCTACTGGCTTATAAGCACTCGGCGCGCCGCAGAGCTCGCAGATGCGCTCGACCAGATTCGCCCCTCAACCCAGCGCTGATGGGGCAGACGGCGCCCATCGCGAGCCGCGACCAGCCGATGCCGTCACGTCCGCTCATCGCGGACGCTTGTTGGACTTGAGCGCAGCCTACGGCGACTCGCCACCCTTCTCTAGGAGCGGTGTCTGACAACTCGTTTGGTGCAAAGGAAGTCGCATCCTGTCGAGTCTGTTGACACGGCAAGTGATGATCAGGCGGTCGTGATGGGGCACTCATTCGGGTGACGCAGTAGCAGGTCTACTCGAGCCGGACGCGCAACCACCGCACCCAGCAATGCGTGAGATTCGAAGGAGTTGGCTACTGACCACGAGCTGGCCGAGGCCTGGCATCAGGCCGGCATTCGCGACAACCGTGGTGCAATTTGTCGATCAACCTCAACGTTTGCCCAGGTTGATAGGCGTCAGACAGTCACTACGACGACATATCGCGCTTGTGCAGGCAGAACTCGAACTCAGCAGCCCGAGCCCGAGACCCCGAGCCCTGCGCTCGGGGTCGTCGCATTCTCAGTGCTACTCCGCCGCGGTGCGGTTCGTGGCGGGGACCGACCACGCCGTGAGAGTTGGGAGCGGCACCTGGCCCAGTTCGGCACGGGCCTCGAAGCCGTCGGTGTACCAGTAGTCGCCCTCGGGAGTGACGGCGTAGGCGTCGAGGCCGTCGATGGCGTCGATCCAGGTCCGTGCATCGTGGCCCATGGCGAAGGCGGCGGTCGCCGCCCAGTCCACGAGCGTCAGGTCGCTGCCGACGACACTGATCGAGGCCAAGTCCTGCGGGGGGCGTGCGGTGATGGGATTGATGATGTGGTGGCCCCGTTCGGCGGTCCCCGACGTGGCGACCGCGAGCCCCGGTGAGGGTGCCTGCGGAGCGTTGACGACAGCCACGAGTCGGCCAGGGTCGCGTGGGTCCGAGATCCCAACACGCCAGAGCTCGCCGGTCTCGGGCACTCCCACGCACCGCACGTCGCCGCCGGCGCTGATGCAGTGGTGCTGCGAGCCTGCGCGGCGCAGCATCTGGGAGGCGAGCTCGACGCTCCACCCCTTCACCATGCCGGACGGATCGAGTCGGCCGTCGTAGCGCTCGGTGAAGTGACCTCCGCTGATCGCGGCTGCCTCTCGACACAGGCGAAGGACGTGGCGCACCTCCGGGGCGCAGTCGGCGATCTCGAGCGTCTCCGCCGCGAGGCGAGAGACCTGGCTGCTGGGTCGGTAGGTGCTGAACGTCGCATCCACCCAGCGCCACCACGCGACGACGTCGTCGAGGGCCGCGGAGGCAGGGTCGAGGTCGCGGACGTCCACGGTGAAGACGGTGCCCATCACGGACACGATGCGACGCTGCCCCAGGACGTAGTCGAGCTCGTTGCGGTCCGCTCCTGCACGTGCGCTCATGCCTTCGCCTCCGCCGAGGTGGGTGCGACCGACGATGCCTGGGTCTTGCTCGACGCAGCGAGCTGGTCGAGGGCCGACTGCAGCGAGCTGGCGTAGCCCTGGCTCGTGTACGTCGCGCCCGACACCGCGTGGATGCCTGCGCTCTGGGCCGCGATCGCCTCACGCCGAAGCAGGGGCTGCGAGTAGTCGGCGATCTGTCCGGACTGCCCGCCCGTGGGAAGCTGGAGCGCCTTCACGTCGGTGATGCGCCCACCCGCGACCACCACCTCGACCTGGACGGGTCCGTAGCGGGTGTTGATGACGGGCCCGGTGCTCGTGCCGGCTGCGGTGGCCGACAGCGAGCTCGAGCCCTGGAGCGCGAACGGGGTGGGTGAGGTGGCGGCCTTGCCGCCCAGGAGGAGCAGGACCCCGAGGACGGTGCCTGCGGTCGCGAGTGCTGGTCTGTTCATCGGTGACGCTCCCTCTAGAAGGTGAACTGCTCGGAGTGGATGTGGCGTGCCGGGAGCTCGCAGCGCAACAGGCTGTCGCGTGCGGCCTCCATGAAGCGCGGGGGCCCGCAGACGAAGGCGTCGCGTGCGGCGAGTCCGGTCACGAGGTCGCCCAGTCGGCGACCCACGAGGACGTCGCCGTCGCCCCCGGGCAGGCCGAGGGCGTAGTGCACCTCCACGTGGGCTGCTCGTGCGAGCTCCTCGAGCTCGGCGGCGAAGATGAGCTCCTCGGGCTGGTTGGCGCGGTAGACGAGCGTGACGGGGCCGGTCTCGGGGCCGAGGTGCTCGAGCATGGTGCGCAGCGGCGTGATGCCGATGCCGCCGGCGAGCAGGAGGACCCCGTGACCGCGGCGGCGCGCGGGCGTGAAGGCGCCGTAGGGGCCTTCGGCGATGACGCGCACGCCGGGTCGGAGCCCCTGCAGGTCGCGGCTGTGGTCACCGAGGTCCTTGACGGTGATCCGCATCTGGCCCGTGGTCGGCAGGGCCGAGAGGGAGAAGGGGTGTGACTGCCACCATCCGCGGGCCGTAAGGAAGCGCCAGCGGAAGAACTGACCGGGTTGGGCTCCGAGCCGGTCCAGGTCGGTCCCGGACACCACGATCGAGACGACGTCGGGGCCCTCCTGGACCACGGCGGCGACGCGCAACTGGTGACGCAGGGCGTCACGGACAGGGACCAGCCAGCGGTACCACAGCAGAGCAGCGGCGACCGCGGCGTACAGCGTGATCCAGGCAGCCTTCGCCCAGCCCGTCTGGAAGTCGGCACCGGCCGAGAGGACGTGCAGGAAGCTGAGGCCCACGGCGGCGTAGGTGAGCAGGTGCAGCAGGTACCAGGTCTCATACGACACGCGCTCGCGCACCTTGCGTGCCGAGACGAGCCCGACGAGCAGGAGCAAGGCGAAGCCGATCGTGGCCAGCAGGACGTCGGGGATGACGAAGATCATCACCTTCGTCTGGGCCAGGAAGCCGGTCTGCGAGGTGAGCGCGTAGCCCCAGGTGAGGAGCAGCGCGTGCGCGCTCAGCAGGCTGATCAGGTACCTCCCACCCATGGCGTGCCACCGGGCCAGACGGTCCGAGCCGAGTCCGTGCTCGATCCAGGGGGCGCGGCTCATCAGGAGGAGCACCACCGCGACGGTGTAGCCGCCGTAGAGCCCGGTCAGTCGCCCGGCAGCGGTGAGCCAGTCCCCGATGCCGGCCATCCCCGTGGCGTCGTGCCACCACAGGACGGTGGTGGCGACGGCACCGGTGACCACCGCGATCAGCAGGGAGCGCTCCGAGAAGGTCCGGCTACGCCGGGGACCTGCCTGTGGGGTGCTGGGGCACCGGGTGGCGGTGGTGATGGTGGACATGGCTTCTCCGGTCAGAGGATGGCGAGAGCTGGTGCGTGACCCGATGGTGCGCGGTGGAAGGTGCCGACAACCTGAACGCCTTCGTCGTCGCTGGACCGGTGGGCTCCGTGTCGACCGGTCAGGTGAGGTGCAGGTGAAGCGTGGGAACGTCGATCATGCGATCTACGTCCCCTCTGGCCCGCCATGCTGAGAGACTCGGAGGGAAGGGGTGAACGCCATGTTGGTCGGCATCTGTGAGGACGACCCCGCCATCCGGCGTCTGGTCACCCAGGCGATGGGTTTCGCGGGCCACGAGGTCCTGGCGGCGCACGACGGTGGCGAGGCCCTGCGCCAGTTCGGACCCGAGAGCGCCGTGGACGTCCTCGTCATGGACATCGGGCTTCCCGACTCCGACGGTCGAGACGTCACCCAGGCCCTGCGCTCAGCCGGCCAGTCGGCGCCCGTGCTGTTCCTCACCGCACTGGGCGCCGTGCACGACAAGCTCTCGGGCTTCAGCGCCGGCGGCGACGACTACCTTCCCAAGCCGTTCGACGTCAAGGAGCTCATCGCCCGCGTGGAGGCGCTCGCGAAGCGCGGACGCCTGGCCCTCACCACCGAGGTCTCGGGCCTCGTGCTCGACCCGGCTCGGCACGGGGTCCGTTCCGGGCAGGGCGAGATCCTGTTGACCCCGACCGAGTACCGCATGCTCGCAGCCCTGACCTCCCGACCGGGAGAGGTCGTGAGACGCCGCGCCGTCGTCGCGGCAGCCTGGCCAGACGGTGCCGTGGTCAACGAGAACACCATCGACTCCTTCGTCCGGCGCATCCGGGCCAAGCTCGACACCATCGGCTCGCCCGTCACGATCGAGACCGTCCGCGGTGTCGGGTTCCGCCTGACGTGAAGCGCTCCCGCACCGGCATGACCAGCTCGTTCCGCGGCCAGATCGTCATCCTGACCGCGTGCGTGACGGCCTTCGCGATGATCGCGCTCACCATCGTGCTCCAGCTGATCCTCGCCGACCTCAGCAGGACCAATGTGGACACCGTGCTCGAGGATCGCGCCGATGCGGTGGTCAGCACCGTCAGCGACGCCGACAGCCAAGGCCTCGCGGTGACCTCGGCCGAGCTCGACACCGGCGTCGTGGTCTACGACGCCCAGGGAGCCTCCGTCGCGGGGGTCGCCTCCTCGCCACTCGCGGACATCTATGACGAGCTGAGCACGACCGACACCACGACCTACCGCACCGCCGGAGACACCGCCCGCGTCCTCGCGCTGCCCTTCCTCAGCGACGCCGGCGACCAGGGCGTCGTCGTCCTGTCCGAGCGCCTGGGCCCCTACGAGGCCGCAGAGCGCTACGCCCTGATCGTCAGCCTGATCACCGGCGCTCTCGCCACCGCCGCCGCCGCCGCGATCGCGGCCTGGGTCACCACACGTGCCCTGAGACCGGTCAGCGTCCTGGCCCGGACAGCGACGGACTGGAGCGAGCACGACCTCTCGCGGCGCTTCGAGCTCGGAGCACCCACCAACGAGATCACCGCCCTCGCCGCCACCCTGGACACCCTCCTCGACAAGGTGTCGGCTGCGATCCACACCGAGCAACGACTCACCGCCGACCTCGCGCACGAGCTGCGCACCCCGCTGACGGCGGTCCAGGGCGCGGCCGACCTCGCCCTCCTCCAAGGAGGCCTGCCACCCCACGCCCACGAGAGCCTCGAGGAGATCTCCGCTGCGAGCCACCGCATGGCCGCCACCATCACCACCCTGCTGGACGTGGCCCGCAACGCCGACACCTTGCGCCAGGCAGCGACGTGCTCGATCGCAGCGGTCGTCGACGACGTCACGAGCACCCTGGCCGCCGACGGCCAGGGCGTCGACGTCGAGGTCGAGGTCGAGGTCGAGGTCGACGTCGTCGACCTTCAGGTCGCCGCCCCGCACTCGGTCGCAGTCCGCGCCCTGGCCCCCGTGCTGGCCAACGCCCTGCGCTTCGCTGACAGCCGCGTCACCGTCACCGTGGCCGCCAGCACCACGGGGATGATCGACGTCGTCGTGGAGGACGACGGACCCGGTGTCAGCGGAGGCGACTGCGAGGAGATCTTCGAGCCGGGCGTGAGCTCGACCGGAGGGTCCGGCGCCGGACTGGGGCTGAGCATCAGTCGCCGCGTGGCACGCAGCGTCGGTGGCGATCTCGAGCTCACTGATGCGGGACCACCCACCCGTTTCGCGCTCCGACTCCCTCTCGCCTGACCGGCACCCTCCCCGGGGCTGGCTGGCTCCGGTCAGGTGGGTGGCAGGCGCACCGCCACACGCTGGGTCCATGACGACGACCGTGGCACCACGAGCGCCCGCTCCTGGCGTGCGCTCACCGTGGCCACGACGGCATCTCCTCGCGCAGGTCTGGTCGCCGGCCGGCGGTGTGCTGGGGCTCGCACTCTCGGCCTTCCTGGTCCGGTTGCCCTTCGCGGGCCTACCCCTGGGGCCCGATGAGGGCGGCCTCCTGCTCGTGGGTTCCCAGTGGGGTCCGGGCACATCGCTCTACGGCGACTACTGGGTCGATCGCCCGCCGCTGCTCATCGGGTTCTTCGGCCTCGCCGACCACCTCGGGGGCACCGTCGCCCTGCGCGTGCTCGGGGCCGGCTTGGTGGCGATCTCGGTGCTGCTCGCCGGTCGGATCGGCGCACACGCTGTCGCAGGAGGTCGCGGCACCCGCTGGGCGCCTGCGCTGACCGCCCTCCTGACCGCAACCCTCCTCGTCAGCCCGCTGGTCGACGCCCTGGAGGTCAACGGCGAGCTCATCGCGCTCCCCGCGATCCTCCTCAGCATCGAACGGCTGCTCCGCGCCCAGACAGCCACCTCGCCCTGGGCCCGGTCGCAGTTGCTCCTCACTGCAGGAATCGCTGCGGCCGCCGCCGTTCTGGTGAAGCAGAACGAGGTGGACGCCCTCCTCCTGATCGCTCTCCTGGCCGCACGGACCGCCTACCGTCGAGGCCCCCGGGCCGCCCTCAGCGACATCGCGGTCCCGGCGGCAGGCGCGCTGCTGGGCGCCGCCCTCGCCCTCGGGTTCGCGGCGAGCCGCGGGACGTCACTCGCCGGGCTCTGGGAGGCAGTGGTCACCTTCCGCCTCCACGCCTCGGCGGTCATCAGCGGATCCGCCAGCGACGCGACCTCGATCCGCCTGGACCGCCTCCTGCTGTCCCTGGCCGTGACGGGCGCCCCGGTCATCATCGGACTCCTGATCGTCCGGCTGCGTCGGCGTCACGAGCGCAGCGGCGTCGATCTACGCGTCCCCGCGCTCGTCCTGCTCACCTGGGAGTGCATCGCGGTGCTCGCCGGCGGCAGCTACTGGCTGCACTACCTGATCCTCCTGATCCCCGGACTCGTCCTCGCCGTGGCCGCGATCTGTGCCGCGCCGTCCGCCACCCCCGACCCGGTGCCGGGGCGGCAGCCGGCACCGCGATCCTCAGTCGTCGTCCCTGGGGACCTGCTGGCGGCCCTCAGCTACGTCGTGGCAGCGGCCCTGGTCGCGACGGTCGCCGTGGCGGCCCGGACCTCCGGGGCCTACCATGCCGACCCCCTCGTCTCGTGGCTCTCGACCCACCAGCAGCCCGGCGACACCGCAGTCGTCGCCTACGGACACCCCGACATCCTGCGCGCCAGTGGGATGGCCAGCCCCTATCCCGAGCTCTGGAGCCTGCCCGTCAGGGTCCGCGACCCCGACCTGAAGGCCCTCACCGCCGTCCTCGCCGGCGCCTCACGTCCCGACTGGGTCATCACCACCGGAGACAGCCTGGCCGGCTGGGGCATCGACCCCACGACAGCCCAGGTCGAGCTGGGCCTCCGCTACCGCTACGTCGGCGACATCGACGGCTACCGCGTCTTCCACCAGATCACCCCCACCAGTCCCCCATCAACAGAGCCCACACCGTGACCGCCCAGGAGAAGCCATGCCCGCACCACGCGTCGTGATCGTGATCCCGACCTACGACGAGGCCGACAACATCACCGAGCTCCTCACCCGCGTGAGGGGCGCCTCACCCGAGGCTGATGTGCTCTTCGTCGACGACCAGAGCCCCGACGGGACGGCAGAGCGCATCCGCGAGCACACCGCTCGTGACCCTCGCGTGTTCCTGATGAGCGGGGAGGAGAAGCAGGGACTCGGTGCGGCCTACCGGGCGGGGTTCGCCTGGGCACTCGACCGCGGCTACGACGTCGTCGTCCAGATGGACGCCGACCTCTCCCACCCACCCGAGCGGATCAGCGCCCTCGTCGCCGCGCTCGACGACGCGGACATCGCGGTCGGATCGCGATACGTCCCCCAAGGATCGGTGCAGAACTGGGCCCGGTCCCGTCGCCTGATCTCCCGACTCGGCAACCTCTACGTCAGGTTGGTCCTCGCAGTGCCCGTGCACGACACCACGGCCGGCTTCAAGGCGTTCCGGGCCGAAGCGCTCCACGCGATCGACGTCCTGAACAGCACCTCCAACGGCTACTGCTTCCAGATCGAGAACACCTGGAAGGCCCACCGCGCCGGTCTGCGGATCGCCGAGGTGCCGATCACCTTCGTCGACCGGACACGCGGCTCCTCCAAGATGTCCGGCGCCATCGCGGCCGAAGCGCTCGCCGAGGTCCTCGCGTGGCGCTGGGCCGAGCTCACCCGGCCGCGTGCCGACGCACCCGTCGCCCAGGAACGTCCCACCTCGAGGAACGACCATGCTGCTGCCTGAGCTACTCCGCCGCATCGACCCACGCGAGTTCGGGACCTTCCTGGCCGTCGGCGGCGCCGGCTACGTCGTCGACGTGCTGACCTTCAACGCGCTCCTCGACTCCGGACCCCTGGCCGGACACCACCCCGTCGCGGCACGTGCCGCCGCTGTCCTGGTCGCCACCGCCGTGACCTACCTCGGCAACAGCCTGCTCACCTGGCGCGGCACCGGACGCGCGACGAGACGACGCGAGGTGACGCTGTTCATCCTGTTCAACACCGTCGGCTTCGGGGTCTCGGCGCTCTGCCTCATCCTGTCCCATGACCTGCTCGGCCTGACCTCCCGGACCGCGGACAACATCTCGGCCAACGTGATCGGCGTGGGAGTCGGCACCATCGTCCAGTTCCTGTCCTACCGCCGGTACGTGTTCGTCAACACCGATCGTCGCGATCGCGCTCACCCCGGAGCCACCGCTGACCTCAGGGTTGCCGCGTGCCCGCGACTCTTGGGGACTAGCCAACAAGCCGATCACACAGGCTCAGTGCGTTTGACCCAAACCTCGTCGTTCTTACCCCCGGCACTCATCGAGGCCGCCTGGGATCCGGCAACATGGGCTGAGGCCGTTCGGCCCTCAGCGGTGGGTGTCCGTAGCAAGACGGTCGAGATGGGTGAGTCCACGAGAGGCTCGGTGGTGGGGTTCCGTGAGCATGAACAGTGGCGCGGCGGCGCACCTGGGTGGGGACAGGAGCGTTGGTCAGATGCGGGAGAGCCAGTTGGTCGAGAAAGCTGAGAGGCTCTCGAGCTCGAGCTGCTCACACGTCATGGCCTCGCGGATCTGGACGGCGCGCACGACAGCACCACCCGCCAGCGGGTCCGTGTCCAGGCCGGCGACGACCGACGGGGTTGCGGCCCCCACCAGCAGTCCTCGCCCCTCCGGGGAGGCCACGAGCGCTTCAAGGGCTTCCAGGGACGTGGTGTCCAGGTCGGGGTCGTACCAGACGACGACGTACCCGTCGCCCAGTGCATGCCCGAAGTCGTCGACCGGCACGATGTCGTCCGGGCCGTAGAACGATGCCGGTGGGTGCCCGCCGGTGCCCGGGATGACGTCGGTCCTCTCCTCGATGAGGCACGAGGTGCCGTCCGCGAGCGTCGCCTGCTCCGCGGGGGCCTCGGCGGTGACGGCGTCCAGGGCCAGCTGGCCTGCTGCGACGGCGCCCACGAGGAACAGTCCTGCGCACAGCAGCTGGCGGGCCAGGACCTCGCGGGTGCGCGGCTCGGCCTCCTCGTCGTCCACTTCGTCCACCGCCGCATCCACGGGTGCCCGGCGGCTGGGCGTCTCCTCGTGCGTCAGCAGGGCGTCCTGGGTGTCTGTCGTCGTCGGGGCTGCTTCGATCAGGGGACCTTCGTCGCGCGCAGGGGTCGGGAGCGGGCGGAGGTAGGAAGCGGCGAGGGTCCCGAGGACGAGCATCGCGAAGATCGCGGTGGCCTGCCCGATCTCGATGCCGATGTTGAAGAAGATGACGTTGGCGAGCTTGCCGTCCTCGGGGAGGTCCAGTGCGTCGAAGCGGGTGGCGAGGCCGAGGCCGTGGATGAGCCCGAACACCGTGACAGCGGTCGCGAACCAGCCCCAGCGAGTGGGCCGTCCGATGATGCCGACGCAGCCAACGAACGCGACCGAGAGCGCGATGACGGCGTCCACTGCGTCGGCATCGACGCGCCACCCCGCGATCGTCGCCGCGATGAGGGTGGTGGAGTGACCCAGCACGAAGAGGCTGATGAGCTTGACCGCGAGCCGGAACGACTGGGCCAACAGCAGCACCCCCGCCACGAACGCGAGGTGGTCCCAGCCGAGAAGCATGTGCTGGACGCCGATACCGATGAACCCGAGCGTCGAGGTCTCGGCAGCATCGCCACTGATGCCGTGGGCGTATGCGGGTGCTGGGACGACCACGGCCACGATCAGGGCAAGACCGGCCATGACCCTGGCGGTGACAGGTGACGTCGCGGTGACGGACATCAGGAAGGACGACCCTCCTCGAGGGGGTGGTGGGCGCTGCTGCCGCTCTCTTGGGTGGCGGGGCTGACGTGGACGGTGACGGTGTCCATCTTCGCCACGGCCGCCAACACCGCCGCCTCGGCAGCGTGCGCCAGCTGGTGCGCCTGAGCGAGACGCAGCGACGGGTCAGTGAGGATGCTGGCCTCGCCTCGCATCCGGTGCCCGACCCAACGCACCCGCAGGTCCTCGACACCCCACACTCCGGGAACCGCGAGGAGCGCATGTTCGGCGCTAGCCGTGAGGTGCGGGTCCACCGCATCCATGAGACGCCGGTACACGTCACGTGCGGCGCTGCGCAGCACCACCAAGATCGCGACGGTGATGAGAAGACCGACCACGGGGTCCGCCAACGGCACCCCCAGCAGGCTTCCGAGCGCACCGACCACGACCGCCAGCGAGGTGAACCCGTCCGTGCGCGCGTGGTGCCCATCCGCGACCAACGCTGCCGACCCGATGCGGCGCCCCACGCGCATCCGGTAGCCGGCGACCAGCTCGTTGCCGGCAAAACCCACCAGACCTGCCACCATCACCAGCCACGGATGCGTCAACGGCTCGGGGTCGAAGAGGCGCCGAGCCGACTCGACGCCCGCGACAACCGCCGAGGCCGCGATCATCAGCACGATGAACACCCCCGCGAGATCCTCAGCGCGCCCGTACCCGTACGTGTAGGCCCGCGTTGCAGGCCTACGTCCGACCACGAACGCCACCCACAACGGGACAGCGGTGAACGCGTCGGAGAAGTTGTGGATCGTGTCCGCCAAGAGCGCCACCGACCCTGTCACCGCGACCACAGCTGCTTGAGCGACTGCTGTCACCAGGAGAAGCGCCAGGCTGATCTTGACCGCGCGGATGCCATCTGTGCTCGCCGTCAACGCATCATCGAGCGAGTCCGCATGATCATGCGAGTGCCCGCCTACAACGGCGCGAGCCCTCCTGAGCAGGCCACCCGAGTTGTGCCCGTGGCCGTGCCCATGCCCGTGGTCCGGCGTGTGGTCCTCGTGGCCGGAGTGTGCGTGGTGCGGGGTCATGGCGCGACCTCGGGGCGTTGGTGGTGCGCGGGCACCCCGGGCCCCAGGTGCTCGGCATGCTGCAGGGCGTCGGTGACGAGCTGGCGGGCATGGTCGTTGGCCAGCTGGTAGTAGATCGTCGTGCCTTCTCGACGCGTGGTCACCAGCCTGGCGAGCCGCAGCTTTGCGAGGTGCTGACTCGTCGCCGCCTGAGGCTTGCTAACCGCTTGGGCCAGGGCCTGGACCGACACCTCGCCGTCGACCATGTGCCACAGCAACCTCACCCGGGTGCCATCGGAGAGCATGCGAAACACCTCCACAGCCACGTCGACCGACTCAACATCTGGGCTTGTCACCGATCCCCCCAACCTAACCTTCTTGTATGCGCATAGAAGCATACATGGTGCAGTCGGAGAGGGATGGTGGTGGATCTCCGGCGTGGCTCCGTGGACAGCAGCTCGGCCTCACCCGAGGAATGCGCCGGCCTCAGCGCGGCACCGGTGACCTGGCCCAGCTACGGGCTCCTGTCCTTCTGCCCGCCGTTCCTTTCGCCGAACGGACCGTGTGCGGCGCATCGCAGACCGGCCGTTCGTCGAACCGGCCATCGGCTACAAGCGAACGGTTGGGGACAGAATTCATCAGCTCAGAGTCAGTGCGGGGCACAATCTCGGACCTCCACGGCGAGCCTCGAGCGAAGACCGAGGTCTTGGAGGTCCGTCCCTGAGGTGAGAGACGCCCCCGGCGGATCGTGCGCGGACCGATGCCAGAAGACGGATAGCCGTGCTTGCCGATCATGACGGCGACAACAGCGAAGAGCACGGGCACTGTAGTGACATGGGCACCCCGTGTCCGGGCGCGGCGCGGTCCTTGATCGCCCGGAATCGGTGCCATCGGCTTGCAGCGCGTGGATCACGCAGGCCGTGCGGTGCGAGGCCGGAGACCCACGACACCAGCACCACAGCGACGATTCGACGTGGTCCTGCACCGTTGAGCTGGCGCCCATGGGGTCACCTCGACCGCCCCTGTTCGCAGGAGAGGGCCCCGGCGATCGTGGGACCTAGCCACCGGGATCGGCCACCGTTCGGCTAGGACCTGGGGTGCGCTGATGTTCCGCGGGCCAGCTGGTCGGTCAGCTCACGTCGACAGGTTGCTTCCACGACGTCCAACAGACGGGAGGCAGGAACATGATCGCGGTGCAGCTCATGCGCGACGCGGTGCACGACCCTGGCAACCTCGTGCCCAGGGACAGCGCCGCTGTACTCCAACGTCAACCTGGCAGCGAGGGCGCTACACCCGCCGCGTCCGTCGATGGCTGTAGCTGTCGCTGGCGCCCACTCCGCCAGACCGGTAGCCGTACTAACAGGAAGACCCAAAGAGCGACGGAGAGCCCGTAGTTCGGCAGGACTCTCCGCACGCCTGTTGACGGCTACGTCGGGTCCGGGACCGCGGACAAGGGCTGGCCGCCCTGACAGTGCCGAAGGTCGCCAGGCAGCGACCTCCGTGGCCGCGGCCGGACCGCCTGCAAGGACCGCGGTGGCCGACAGAACGAGCCCGGTGGCCGCGGCCGCGAGTGCTCGCCGCACATTCATCTCAGCACCTCGAGGGGCTCGACAGGAACGCCATCCCCGTCGGCCTTGTGCCGCGCGGCGATCCGGTGTCGCACGACTGCGGCTGCTGCGGGGACCAGCGAGAGCGCCACCATCCCGATCGTGAACAGCTCGACGTGCGCAGCCACGATCGGCACGCCTCCGAGGAAGTAGCCGGCGACGAGGAGTCCGACCGCCCAGAGGGCCGCTCCCGCGAGGTTGAAGACTGTGAAGGTGCGTCGCGGCATCCGCGCCACTCCGGCGACGACCGGGGTGAAGGTGCGCACGACGGGGACGAAGCGAGCCAGGATGACGGCCTTCGAGCCGTGCTTGGCGAAGAAGGTCTCGGCGCGCTGCGCGTGCGAGCGGGAGAACAGCCGCGACTCGGTGCGACTGAAGACTCGTGGGCCGAACCGGCGCCCCAGGAGGTAGCCCACCTGGTCGCCGGCCGCTGCCGCTCCGAACAGGCCGGCTGCGACCAGCACCAGGGGCAGGTGGATCACGCCCGTGGCGACCAGGATGCCGACGGTGAAGAGGAGCGAGTCGCCCGGGAGGAAGAACCCGACGAGCAGGCCCGTCTCGGCGAAGACGATGACCATGGCGAGCAGCAAGGCTGCCGGGCCCAGCCCGTAGAGCAGCGGTGTCAGGAAGGCGATCATGGTGGCACCGTAGGAGCGGGCACCTGCCAGGCACCTGACTGCTTCGCGACTGCAGGTCCCTGATCCGGCGTCGCCGAGGACGCGCCAGGGCCCCGGAGCGCGTGTGATCGCTCCGGGGCCTTGGACTTTCCTCTCGGTGTGACGTCAGTTCAGCTCCGTACGGCCTGTTCCTCGGGCGTGGGCGGGGCCGCGAGCTCGGTGCGGTCGATGCGGGTCACGGTGAGGTAGACGACCGTGGCGAGGATGGTGCCGAGGAAGACCAGGCTCGTGACCAGCGTGCCCAGGCCGAGCCCGCCGTCGCCGTTGGGCAGCGCCAGGAAGTCGCCGATGTTGGCGCCCAGCGGGCGGGTCAGGATGTAGGCGAGCCAGAACGAGAGGACCGGGCCCATCCCGAAGCGCCAGGCTGCCAGCACGGCGAGGATCAGGCTCGCGGGGAGCAGGATCGAGGCACCCGCAGACCATCCGGTGAGCTCCAAGGTCCAGTCCCCGACGGCGGTGCCGAGGGCGAAGGTGACCAGGACGACCAACCAGTACCAGGCCTCGCGGGGCGTCGTGTTGATCGAGTGGATCGACAGCGTGCGCTCTCGGGCATACCAGGCGGCGAACACGCCGGCGAGCAGCACGGCGAAGACCGTGGAGCTGACCCACAGGGCGACACCGTGGGCGTCGGTCAGGTTGTCGGTGAGCAGCGTGCCGACCACGCTGATGAGGACCACCGCGAGCCAGTAGATGCCGGGGATGTAGCGGCGGGCCCGGAACTGCAGCGCCAGCACGACCGCCAGACCCACCGAGAACAGGACCGTGGTGTTGGTGAGCCCGAAGCCGAGCGTCTCGTTGACGTAGTCGGCGAAGCTCTCCCCCACCGTCGTGCAGAGGATCTTGATGACCCAGAAGAAGACGGTGACCTCAGGGACCTTGTTGAGCATGCGTCGGCCGGTGCTGCCGGCAGGGAGTGTTGTCGTCATGCAGAGCACTCTGCGACGAACAACCTGCACACGACCTGACTGCAGGGCCCCGCCGGAAGAGCGACGGCGGGTAGAGCAACGTGGTCGCCGCGACGCAGAACAGACCGAGCGCATAGCCGCCCGCAACGTCCGAGAGGTTGTGCACGCCGAGCATCACCCGATCCGCTCCCACCAGCAGGACCAGGAGGAAGGCACCGACCACGCACCCACGTCGTGCCGCTCGCGACACCTGGAAGGAGAGCACCACCGCGATCACGGCTGCCGCGCCGGCCACGATGGCCGAGGCGTGTCCTGACGGGTAGGAGAACGTGGTCAGGGTCTGCACCGGATCGACCCAGACCGGGCGGTCTCGATGCACCAGCACCTTGAGTGCTGTCGTGCTGGTAGCCGTCGTGACCGTCACCAGCACCAGCCACCTCGCGAGTCGCCCATCCCCCCGTCGCCAGGCCGTCACGACCAGAACAGCGACGTACACGGCGGTGCCGAGGGTGCCGAAGGCGCTCTCCACCCACAGGAGCCCCCGGGTGAGGCCCCCGTGCTGGAGGGTGAAGGCCTCAGCCGGTCTGCCGATGGCGTGGTCGAGGCGGAGGAGCGGCGACCACTGCGCCACCACGAGCCCCGCCAAGGCCACCACCACGCCGGCACACACCAGAGCAACGAGCACCAGGGTCCGACGATGCGCCGCAGCGAACGACCGGTCACGAAGCTCGCTCACAGGCCGAACGCAGCTGTCATGTCGGGAGCGTCCGAGCCCTCGCCCAGCGGCTCGACGCCGAGGACGTCGGCGATGAAGCGGGTCAAGGAGTAATGGGTGAGGGGCGTGCCGACGACCACGCCGTCCAGCACGGGTGTCAGCACCGAGGTGAGCACCGTGTTGTCCGCGGACCGATCGTCCTCGTCGGCCGTCACCACGACCACCAGTCGTCCGCTGAGGAAATCGTCGCTCGACAGGACGGGCTGGAGCGTTGCCTCGAGCCACGCATCCGCTGTCGCCAGCGAACCGTCATGGGCGTCGTTGTCGAGGTTGGGGACCAGGAGGCCGACGTTGGGCAGGTCGTCCGCGCTCGCGTCCGCCGCGAACGTCTCCGTGCTGACGTCATGCTGCAGGCAGTCCTCACGTCCAGACGTGAAGTAGACCCAGGGGTTGTGCCGCACGGCGTACTTCGGCACCCCGACCGCCTTGTCGGGGTCGTCATAGACGTGGCAGCTCTGCGGCATCGACTCGGCATAGGTCCGCGCCGTCTTGCCCGCAGCCAGGGCCTGATCGAAGACCGACCGCGCGTCACCGACGTCACCGACGTTGGCCTCGGGAGCCTGATCGTCGAGGATCCCGAACGTCGAGCCGCCAAACATCGCGAGGTAGTTGGGCTCGCTGGGATGGGTGATGGCCGACCAGCTCGTGGCATAGCCGTAGCGCTCCGACAGAGCCGCCAGGTAAGGCATGCCCTCGCGCATCTGGTCGTAGGTGTGGTTCTCCTCCACGATGACGAGGACCTTCGTGGGGGTGAGGGGATCCGGCGCAGCCGTCGCACCAGGTGGCGCCGCGCCGGGGTCATCAGCAGCACTGCACGCCGTGACTGCTGTGCATGCCGCGGCCGCCGCGGCCAGTAACGCGATCGCTCGTCTGGTCGTGCTCTGGCGTTTCATCGTGCTCCCCCATGTCGTGGCCGTGGTGGCCATGTGCACTCGTAGGTGTGCGTCCCAAGCTGACGGACCGACGCTGTGAGGACGCTGAGTACCGGCGCGCAGCCGGCTATCCGGCTGCGGCCAACGGGATGCTGAGCGTGCCGAGGAAGTCCGCCCCGGTCTCACCGATCCCTGTCGTGAGGAGCTTGACGACCCAGAAGAGCAGGAACACCTGGGGCACCTTCGGTGCCGGAAACACTCGAGTACGCATGCTGCGGGACGCTAGGTCGCCCTTCCTGCACGTCACCTGACTGCACAAGAGAGCATCCCGGCGCGCGAGGCCCGACGTGAGGAACGAGCACTGCCAGGAGGCTGAGAACCCCTCGGGCCGTGGACGCAGCACAGTGGGGTCACCGCGGACGGTGACCCCACTGGCGCACGACGCTTCCCCGGGGGAGTCGGCGCCGCGTCTAGGACGGGCTAGTTGGCCTCGCCGCTCTCGTCGGCGTCCTGGTGACCCGGCTCGTTCGGGTTCGCGTCGGGGCCCTGGTCAGCACCGTCCGACGCCTCCTCGGCGCCATCGGCCTCCTCAGCGCCGTCGGCCTCGTCCACCTCACCGCTCTCGTCGGCGTCCTGGTGACCCGGCTCGTTCGGGTTGGCGTCGGGGCCCTGGTCGGGACCGTCCGAGGTCTCCTCGGCGTTGCCGGGGGTCTGCACCGTCGACTGGTCCGGGCTGGTGGAGTCGTTGGCCTGGGCAGCCATCACCCCACCGATGCCCACACTGGCGATGACGGCCGTGGAGGCGATGAGGGCCATGTTGCGTCGGATGTTGCGCATGATCTGCTCCCTTCGTCGACCGCACCCTGCGGACTGACAACAGCAACGATGCCGAGGTGTGGCTGTGAGGACGCTGAGCCCACCTGAGAGTCCCCACAGTCGATGGCGACGATGGCTCGTTCACAGTGCGCTCTCAGCCGACAGCGAGGAGCATGGCCTCCACGACACGGGCGAGGAGGGGGCACAGATGCGCGTACTGCTGGTCGAGGACGAGGTCCGCCTGGCCGAGACCATCCGCCGCGGCCTCGTCGCGGAAGGCTTCGTCGTGGACGTTTCCCACGACGGGATGAGCGGCCTGGAGGAGGCGGAGACGACGCCCTACGACGTCATCGTCCTCGACATCATGCTTCCTCGGCTCAATGGCTACGACGTGTGCCGTCGCCTGCGCGAGGCGAAGAACTGGACGCCGATCCTGATGCTGACCGCCAAGGACGGCGACCTCGACCAGGTCGACGCGTTCGACCTCGGCGCTGACGACTTCCTGACCAAGCCGTTCTCCTTCGTGGTCCTGGTCGCCCGTCTGCGGGCCCTGGTGCGACGCGGGGCGCCCGAGCGCCCGGCGCAGCTTGAGGCGGGCGACCTGACTCTGGACCCCGGCACCCGCGTCGTACGACGGGGCGGAGCCGAGGTGTCGCTCACGCCGCGTGAGTTCGGGCTGCTGCACTACCTGATGCGCCACCGCGGGGACGTGGTGTCCAAGACCGAGATCCTCGAGAGCGTGTGGGACCTCAACTACGACGGTGACGACAACGTCGTGGAGGTCTACGTCGGCTACCTCCGTCGCAAGATCGACCAGCCCTTCGGGCGTCGGGCCATCGCGACCGTGCGAGGCGTCGGCTACCGGCTGGAGAGCAACGGTGGGTGAGGCTCTGCGACCCCGCACCCTGCTCGGCCGTCGGCCAGGTGGCCTGCGGCTTCGGACCTCTGCTGCCGCGACGGTGGTCGTCGCCCTGGTCCTCGCCGCGGCCTCCCTGGCCTTCGTGCTCCTGCAACGTCACCAGCTCGAGTCGTCGCTGAGCGACGTCGCACGCCAGCAGGCCAGCGACATAGCAGCCCAGGTGGGGCTCGAAGGCACCCAGGTCGACCTCGTCGGCGGCGGTGGTGACCAGTCCCTGGTGCAGGTCGTCAACGTCGATCGGACGGTGGTGGCAGCCAGCAGCTCGGTCACGGGAGAACCCCCGGTGGTAGCGCTCTTCCCTGAGCCTGGCGACGTCGTCACCCTCACGAGCGCCCGACTTCCCATCGGAGAGGGAGAAGACTTCGTCGTCGTCGCCGAAGGCGTCGACGGCCCCGACGGACCAATGGTCGTCCTGGCGGCCCAGAGCCTCGAGACGGTCCAGGAGTCGACGGCCATCGTCGGACGGCTGCTCGCCTTCGGGTCTCCGCTCGTCCTCCTGGCAGTGGCACTGACGATGTACTGGCTCACGGGTCGGGCCCTCGCCCCGGTCGAGGCGATGCGGCGCCAGGTGGCCACGATCGACGGCACCGCCACCCTCGCCGCGCGGGTCCCGGTCCCGCCCGGTGGGGACGAGATCACGCGACTGGCCCGGACGATGAACTCCATGCTCGACCGGCTCCAGAACGCAGCGGACACGCAGCGGCGATTCGTCGGCGACGCCTCCCACGAGCTACGGAGCCCCCTGGCCACCATCCGAGCGGCGCACGAGATCCAGGCCCTCCACCCCGACTCGGCCGACTGGACCACGACGTCGGCCGAGGTGCTCGCCGAGCTCGACCGCGTCGACCGGCTCGTCGCTGACCTCCTGCTCCTGGCACGCTCCGACGAGCACGGACTGGCCTTGCGCGTGCAGGACGTCGACCTCGACGACCTGGTGCTGGCCGAGGCCAGCAGGCTCCGACGCGACGGGCGGCTCGAGGTGGTCGTCTCCGCCCCTCCCGTGCGGGTCCGGGCAGATGAGCACCACCTCGCCCGGGCGCTGCGCAACCTCACCGACAACGCGCAGCGGCACGCGTCCTCGCGGGTGGAGCTCACGCTGAGCACTCGCGGGGACGTGGCGCGCATCGAGGTGGTCGATGACGGATCCGGGGTGCGGCTGGCAGACCGCGAACGGATCTTCGAGCGCTTCGTCCGCCTGGACTCCTCTCGGGCCCGCGACAGCGGCGGGACCGGCCTCGGCCTCCCCATCGCCCGGCACATCGCCCGCGCGCACGGCGGTGACCTCATCTGCGGCGAGGCCCGCTCGGGAGGGCCATGCTTCCTCCTGACCGTGCCCCGCACCCTCGACACCGAGAACGAAGCGCTGCCGTGAGCCCAGATCCCCTCTCCTCGCCCTCGATCCTGGTGATCGAGGACGACCAGCGCATCGGCGCCTCCCTGGAGCGCGCCCTGGGTGGCAGCGGCTACCGCGCGCGCTGGGAGCGGTCGGGCGAGGAGGGGCTGCGAGCGTGCCAGGCAGACCCGCCGGACCTGGTTCTGCTCGACCTGGGCCTGCCTGACATGGACGGCCTGGACGTGTGCCGCGAGATCCACGCCCGCCATCCCACGGTCGACATTCTCGTGCTCACAGCGCGCGACGAGGAGCTCGACGTCGTCCTGGGGCTCGACGCCGGCGCCGTCGACTACATCACCAAGCCCTTCAGGCTCGCCGAGCTCCTCGCCCGGATCAGGGCTCAGCTCCGCCGGCACGGGGAGCGGTCGCAGGCCACGACCGTCTGTGGCGACCTGCGGGTCGACCCGGAGGCGCGACGCGCCTGGCGGGGCGAGGAGGAGCTCGAGCTCAGGGCCAAGGAGTTCGACCTCCTGGCCCGCCTCGTGGCTGACACCGGGTCGGTCGTGACCCGGGAGACGCTCATGAGCGACGTCTGGGACGAGCACTGGTTCGGGTCCACCAAGACGCTCGACTTCCACATCGCCGCGCTGCGTCGCAAGCTCGACCGCGACGGAGCCCCCAGTCGCATCGCCACCTTGCGTGGGGTCGGCTACCGGTTCGAGAGCGCATGAGGCGGCGCATCCTCACCGCGATCCTCTCGGTCACGGCCATCGCCATCGTTCTCTTCGCGATCCCCTTGGGGCTGGTGGTTCGACAGCTGGTCGGCGAGGACGCGGCCTTGAGGGTGGAGCGGCAGGCGGTACTGGCCGCACGCGAGGTCCCCGCCGACTTCACGGCCGGCGACGACCCCGTCGAGCTCCCTGCGACCACCGACCAGGTCCGCCTCGGCCTCTACGGTCCCGATGGGGCACTCGTGACCGGCTCCGGACCCGCTTTCGTCGAGCCGGCCGTGCGACGTGCGCTGTCCAACCAGGTCGTCGACATGGAGCTTCCTGGGCTGAGGGTCGTTGCCGTCCCGGTCGCAGCCGACGAGCAGGTCATCGGGATCATCCGCGCCGAGCAACCCACCGATGCCAGCGACCAGCGCGCGCTGCATCTCGTGGGCCTGCTCGTCGCCATCGCCCTCGCCGTCATGGTCGTCGGCTCCGTCATCGGGGCGCTGTTGTCCTCCCGGCTCGCACGTCCCGTGCGCGCGTTGCGCGATGCTGCCGTCGACCTCGGGCGCGGCAATTACGCGGTGAGTCTCCCCCGCACCAGCATCCCTGAGATCGACGAAGCCGCCACCGCATTGACCAGCGCAGGAAGGACCCTGGAAGACCTCATCGCGCGTGAGCGCTCCTTCAGCGCAGACTCCTCCCACCAGCTCCGTACACCGGTCGCCGGGATGAGGGCAGCCATCGAGACCGAGCTCCAGTTCCCTCGCGGCGATGCCACCACGGTCCTCCACGAGGTCCTCACCGACCTCGACCGTCTCGAGACCACGATCACCGAGCTGCTCAGCATCGCCCGGACACCCGAGGTGGCCGGGACAGCACTTGACCTGGAGCCGTTGCTGCTCGAGGCCCGCACCACCTGGAGCCCCCGTCTTGAGGCCGAGGGACGCACGATCTCCCTGGAGGCGACCGAGCCGCTCCCCCCGGCCTGGGCCAACGAGTCCATGCTCAAGCACGTCCTCGACGTGCTGCTCGACAACGCCCGACGACACGGCCGCGGCGCCGTCCGCATCGTCGTGACGGCGGCCGGACCTCACGTGACCGTCTCCGTCCACGACGAAGGGCCACCGTTCTCCCCCAGCGCCCGCGACGCCTCCGGGACCACGAGCACGACCACTGACCCCTCCCACGGTCACGGGCTACCGCTCGCCACCCGCTACGTCGAGGCGATGCGTGGCCGGCTCGTGGTCCACACCACCGGACCGACCACCCGCATCGACATCGTCCTGCGGCGAGCCGCGATCAGTTCTTACCCTCCCCTGGCCTAGCACCACCCTGGCACTGGCCCGCCTCCTCCTAGCGTCGTGGAAACACCTCACGAGGAGGAAGACATGGACGACGCGGCCATCGAGCTGGATCAGCTCAGCCACACCTACGACAAGGACCCGGTCCTCAAGAAGCTCGATCTCCGCATCGAGCACGGAGAGGTCTTCGGGTTCCTGGGACACAACGGCGCCGGCAAGACGACCGCCATCAACATCCTCACCACACTGCTCACGCCCACCGCCGGCACCGCACAGGTCTGCGGCCACGACGTCGTCACCGCACGGCGAGCCGTCACCCGCTCCATCGGCTACCTGCCCGCCGAGGTACGCATGTACGGCCACCTCACCGCCCTGGAGAACCTCGAGTTCCTCGCGACCCTCTCCGACGTGAAGAATCCCCGTCAAGCCGCCAAGGAGACCCTGGACTTCCTGGGCTGCAGCGACCTGGCAGACCGCCGCCTGGCGACGTTCTCCACGGGGATGCGCCAGCGCATCGGGATCGCCCAGGCGATCGTCCACCGACCCAGTGTGCTCCTGCTCGACGAGCCGACCGCGGGCCTGGACCCCCTCGGCGTGCGCCAACTGCGCGAGACGATCCTGCAGCTCAACCAAGAGCTCGGCATGACGATCTTCATGAACACCCACCTCCTGAGCGAGGTGGCCAAGGTGTGCACGACCATCGGTGTGCTCAACCACGGCGAGCTGATCTACAAGGACACGATCGAGGCCACCACCCGGCGCTTCCCCGACGAGACATCCCTCGAGGACATCTACGCCACCATGGGCGGCGCGCCGTGATCGCCACCATCTTCTCCCACCAGGTGCTGGCGCTGAGACGCCAGCGAGTGCTGCTCGTGCTGCTGGGGGCGATGCTCCTGTCCACGGCGCTGGCCGGGGCGTTGGGCTGGTCCAGCCAGCGCACCATCATCCGGGTCTTCGACGAGGCCACTCGCCAGCTCGCCGCCACCGGAGCACCGGCACCGCCCAACCCGTTCCTCCTGAAGCCGCACCTCTCGCTGCTCTCCAACATGGTGGTCTACATTCCGCTCGTCGGCGCCCTGTTCGCCGTCATCCTGGGACACCTCACCATCGCCGACGAGGAGAGCGCAGGTCTCGGCCGGTTGCTCTTCGCCAGGAGCATGTCGCGCGCCCAGTACACCGCCGGCAAGATCCTCAGCCTCGCCGCCGTGCTGGCGGGTCTCCTCGTGGCCAGCCTCCTCGTGAGCCTGGCAGCGCTCCTCCTGGTCAACCACGGCATCTCCGCAGGAGAGCTCGGCCGACTCACCCTCTTCTACGCGTTGTCATGGGCCTACCTGGTCCCCTTCGCCCTCATCGGCATGATCACCGTGCTCCTGACGACGTCGCGTTCCCTGGCACTGCTCACCGGGATGGGCGCCTGGCTCGTCATCACCTTCGCCGTCCCCCAGTTCACCTCCGGGCTCCGTCCCACGCAGTCGCTCAACCCCATCATCGAACCGATCGGCCTGTCCCAGGCCTTCTTCCAGGCCACCGCCAAGGCACAACCGCTGTCCGTGGTCGAGCAGTACAAGGCGGCGTCAGGAGTCATCCTCGACACCACACCACACGAGGCCCTCACCGACACCCTGCTGCGGATCCTGCCCCTGCTGGGCTTCGCAGCCATCCTCCTCGTGGCCGCCTTCGCCCTGGTCCGCACCCACGACTTCTCCAGGAGCGCCAGCCATGAGTAACGCCCGCCACGTCCTGAGCCTCGCCCGCCACGAGTACCGAGCAGCACTCCGGAGCAGGATCCTCGTCGTCCTGCTCGTGATCCTCGTCATCGTCACGGCCGCCTCGGTCTACATCGCCACAGCCGGCTACGCCAGCAAGCTCGCCGACTACGACGCCTACCGGGCAGCAGCCCAGGCCAGCGGCCTGGACCGCATCGCGCCATCGCCGCTGGCCCCCCTGTCGCTGCTGCGCGGCGGACTGGAGTACCTCGAGATCATCGGTGCCGTCATCGCCATCGCCTTGGGCTACCTGTCGATCTCCCGCGAACGCGCCAACCGCACCCTGGCCCTGCTGCAGTCGCGTCCCGTCACCGCCGGGGATCGGGCCCTGGGGAGCTTCCTCGGAGCACTGGCCGTCTTCGCCACCCTGGTCACCGCGACCGCACTCGTCGGCGTCCTCAGCATCGGGCTCATCGCGCACGACTGGATCAGCCCCTCCGAGGGGTTCCAGCTCCTGCTCGCCTACCTCGCCGCCCTGCTCTACCTCGGTGCGTTCTACTGCCTCGGAGCCATCGCCACCGCACGCGCCCGCTCGTCGGCCAACGGACTCGTGGTCGCCCTGGGCATCTGGCTCCTCGTCGTGCTCGTGCTGCCCCAGATCGGAGACACCCTCGACGCCGACAACCAGCTCCCGGGCGGTCTGTTCCAGGCCCTCACCCTGGACCGCGACGGCGAGACCAGCGTCATGGCGCACTTCACCGGCTACGAGAAGACCCGCACCCTCATCGAGGACACCTCGTTCGCCAAGCACTTCGAGCGCTTCGCCTTCGCGATGACCGACGTGAAGGACCGCTATCGCCCCTTCACCCTCGGACAGCTCCTCCGCGAGACCCGCACCGACATCATCTGGCTGCTCAGCGCCACGGTAGCCCTCTTCCTCGGACTCCGACGCACCTACAAGCACACCCCATCAACAGGAGGAACCTCATGACCACCATCCCCACGCAGGGCCGACGCACACCCCGCCCCCACGGACGCCGACGCGCCATCGGCGCCGCCCTGGCCTTCGGCCTCGCCACCGCGGCGATCGCAGGCTGCAGCAGCTCGAGCACCCCTACCCCCGCGGGCACCACGGCCAGCGGCTCCTCGAGTGCCGCATCCTCCACGGCACCCGCACCGGGCTCACCCATCCTTCCGGTCACCAGCAACCCGATCTCCAACACCTCCACCACGAACGCGCTCACGATCGACTCCGTGCTCGTCGAGAACAACGTGGACCAGGCGGGCAACGCTGCGACCGATCATCTCGAGATCGCCCTGACCAACACCGGAACCGCCGACCTCACCGCCTTCGAGGTCTATTACACCTTCGCCGACCCCAAGACCGGGGACACCGAGAGCTACTACGCCGAGCTCCCCTCGTCATTCACGATCGCACCCGGCGCCCAGCGCGCAGCCCACTTCGACAACACCGGAGAGGCCGACCACTTCCCCGTCAACGAGTTCAGCCTCTACTACACCGACGTCAACGCCCTCGATGTCACCGTCGAGGTCAGCGCCACCGACACCGCGACCCAGACCGCCACCATCACCAAGGACGCCGGAGGCCCTGAGACCGCCGACTGACTGGCTCTCTCCCCCTCCACCGGGCAACTCTCGCCGCTCGGCGCGCCGGCCCCCAGAGCCAGTGGGGCACAACGACCCGCCCATCCTGGGCCACTTGGCACTGGCCCAAGAAATGGCGAACCGTTGAAGTTGCTTCGTCGGCAGTGACGCCATCGGGGTGTCGACATCACTCAATAGACAGGCTCGTGCAGCGGTGCAGATCACCGATCGAACAGCCCATCGACCACGTTTCTGGACCGCGGTCACCCCATGATGGTGGCCTTGGTTCCCGACGTTCAGACCATGGGCAGCTTGGGCCTGCTCGCCGTGATGGCACTGGTCTTCGTCGAGACTGGCCTGCTGGTGGGGTTCTTCCTGCCTGGCGACTCGTTGCTGTTCATGACCGGTGTCCTGACAGCATCGGGCGTCATCCACGTCCCCATCTGGGCGGTTGTCGGAGGGGGGTTCCTGGCTGCAGCCGCTGGGGACCAAGTCGGCTACCTCATCGGGTGGCATGCCGGCGACCGGGTGTTCCGGAAGCCGCAGTCGCGACTGTTCACACCGGCGCACTCCCGGCGCGCTGCAGACTTGGTGGAGCGGCACGGTCCTCGAGCCGTGGTGCTCGCTCGGTTCGTCCCCATCGCCAGGACATTCGTCCCTGTGGTCGCTGGTGTGGGGAAGATGCGCTACGGCGTCTTCTTGTCTATGAACTTGCTCGGCGCCGCGGGTTGGACGGCCACGATGATCAGTGCCGGTTACTACTTGGGCGGTATCCCGTTCGTTGTGGACCACATCGAGCTGTTGACGCTTGGCCTGGTCCTGGCGTCGGTCCTTCCCCTCGTGGGGAAGTCCCTGATGTCAACACAGCGTCACAGCGGCGCCGCCACCGCTCACAGGAACGCGAGTCCACAGGCTCACAGCGTCCCCACAGCATCCATCCCGCACCGTGGGGACATGACGACCGCCTCGGGAGCTCGCACCGTCCCGCCCGGCCCCCGCTGCCTGGTGGTGGTGCCCACCTACAACGAGGCCGAGACGATCGAGCGCTTCCTCGAGGAGGTGCTGGCCGCGACCACCGACCTGGGTGCCCGGGTCCTGGTCGTCGACGACAGCAGCCCCGACGGCACCGGAGCGCTCGTGCGCAAGCATCCGGCCTTCGGGAGCCGGGTGCACCTGCTGTCGCGAGCATCCAAGGACGGTCTCGGGGCGGCCTACCGTGCCGGCTTCGGTTGGGCGCTGGCCCATGGGTACGACACGGTTGTGCAAGTAGACGCCGACGGATCGCATCCGGTTGACCGGATCCCTGCGATGGTCGTCGCCCTCGACGAGCACGACCTGATCATCGGCTCTCGGTACGTCGCCGGCGGCCGGACCGAGAACTGGTCAGCGCGGCGCCGACTGCTGTCCAGCAGTGCCAACCGCTACGTCCGCACGGTCCTAGGCCTGCGCACCCACGACGCCACCGCCGGCTTCCGAGCCTGGCGCGCCAGCTCCCTGAGCGACTTCGGCGTACTCACGACCGACTCCAGCGGCTACTGCTTCCAGATCGAGTGCACCTGGCGGGCAGAGCGAGGCGGTGCGCGGGTCGTCGAGCTGCCCATCACCTTCACCGAGCGCCGCGCCGGCGCTTCCAAGATGACCGGGACGGTCGCATTGGAGGCACTCGTGCGGGTGGTGCAGTGGCGGGTCCGCGAAATCTCGAGCCGGACGCACAGCCATCGCACGGCAGGAGCGAGCCGTGCAGTCTGAGGCCGGGACCACATGGCCACGACGGCTAGCACCGAGCCTGGAGGTCCCGACCTTCCTGTTGGTCGGGGGAGCTGGCTACGTCGTGGATGTGGTCACGTTCAACGTGTTGCGCGGCCAAACGGCCCTGGCTGACTATCACCCGACCGTGTCCAAGGTCCTCGCCGTCGCGGCGGCCATGGTCGTCACCTACCTCGGCAACTACCTGCTGACCTGGCGTGGCCGGAACAGCGCGCACCGAGGCCGCCAAGTTGCCCTCTTCGTCGCTTTCAATGTCATCGGGCTCGCCATCTCCCTCGCTGCGCTCGTCGTCAGCCACGACGTACTGGGGCTCACGAGCAGACTGGCTGACAACATCTCGGCGAACGTCATCGGGCTCGGTCTCGGAACCGCGTTCCGCTACTGGTCCTACCGCCGCTTCGTCTTCACCGATGCCGGACCGCCACCGGACCATCGAGCCCGACCCGACTCTCGAAGAGTTGCCGGCGGCTCGGGTGTGACCTCGATCCTGGTCGAACCGCAACCCCCGCCGCTGCAACCCCCTCCGCAAGCCGGCCGCGGCCCTTGGTTGCGCAGCTGTGTCAGCCGCTGCGAACACCCCGCAACAGTGGTTGTGATCGCTGCGGTGGGCGCCCTGGTCTGGCTGCCCAACTTTGCCCGTCCCCTCGGCTCGGACGAGAGTGGCTTCCTGCTCGTCGCCTCACAGTGGTCACCCGGCACCTCCTTGTACGGCGACTACTGGGTCGACCGGCCGCCGCTGCTGATCGGACTCTTCGAGCTGGCCGACGTCGGTGGCGGGGCAAACGCACTGCATCTCCTCGGACTCCTCGCCGTCATCACGTCCGTCCTCCTTGCCGGACAGATAGGCCGCGTCGCGGTTCCTGAGGTCCGTCATGCCCCGGCACTGGTCGCCGCAACTGCCGCGGTCTTCACGACCACCCCCCTGTTCGGAGCCACCGACGTCAACGGCGAGCTTCTCGCCGTCCCGTTCGTGCTCGCCAGCGTGCTCTCGCTGTTGTGTGCCCTTCGCGCCACCTCCTCGCCCGGCGTTCCGACCCGACTCCGGTGGTCGTGGTGGGCGCTCACCGGTGGCACAGCCATGGCCGCCCCGCTGGTGAAGCAGAACATGCTCGGCGGGTTCGTCGTCGCAGCGGCGGCAATCATCTGGTTGATCGTTCGTCGCCGGAGGCGCGATGCCCACGGGGCAGCGGCGGCGTTCGCGCTAAGCGCCGGCGCGGTTCTTGCCGCGACTCTTGCGTGGGCCGCGTTGCGCGGCACCGGACCGCTGGAGCTGTGGGACGCGGTCGTGGTGTTCCGTTTCGACGCGGCCGCGGTCATCGCAACCCAAGCAAACTCGGCGACACCTGCCCGGGCGATCACCCTCGCGACCTCACTCCTCGCGAGCGGCGCGCTCGTGCTCGTGGCGCTGGCCTTCCTCCCCGGCCGCAGGCTACTGCGACCCCCGATGCACACTGCCAGCGACCACGCTCGCCCGGACCTCCGTGTCCTGGCCGCCACACTCCTGTCCTGGGAGGCAGTCGCCATCGGGTTCGGCGGCAGCTACTGGCTCCACTACCTCCTCCAGCTCCTCCCCGGCTTTGTGCTCACCACCGTCGCGGTGACCGCCCACCGCCCGGCCCGCGCGAAGTGGGCAGCAGCAGCCCTCGCCTACGCCACGGCAGCGGCTTTGATCCTGACCGCCAGTGCGGCACTTGGCGAGGACCCTGTCCCCGACGACGTCGCGGTCGCGCGCTATCTGGCGGCCCGCCAGCAGCCCGGAGACACGGGCGTCGTCGCCTTCGGCAACCCCGCCATCCTCGAGTCGGCAGGCCTGACCAGCCCCTACCCCCACCTTTGGAGTCTTCCTGTGAGGGTGCTTGACCCAGACCTGTCCCAGTTCACCGACGTCCTCACCGGACCGGAGCCGCCGACATGGGCGGTCGTGAACGGCACCACACTCGCCACCTGGGGAGTTGACACGAGCCGCGCCCAACTGGTCTTTGATCGGCTGTACCAATTGGTGAGGCTTGAGGGTGACTACCGGGTGTACCACCTTCGGCGCCTCGTCGAAGCGATAGACCCACCCATCTCCGCCGACGGCCCCCGGCGTGCCTACTCGGACATCACATCAGTGCCTGCCAGGTGGGACATCGCCGCTAGAGGGTTCCTCAGCTCATCACACGAAAGGGCGACGCCATGAGCGCGACCACGTCAACGCCGCGCCAGAACCTGACGGGCGCGCGCCAGGAACGTCCGTGGGGTCATTGGGAGATTCTCGACCGAAATGATGGTTACCAGGTCAAGCGGCTGACGGTTCTTCCTCGTTCGCGGCTCTCGTTGCAGACACACCGGCACCGCTCCGAGCACTGGTTGGTGGTGACCGGAACGGCAACGTGCCTGGTCGGCGAGATGCAAAGCATTGCGCGTCAAGGGGCTCACGTGTTCGTACCTCGGGGTGCAGTCCACCGCCTAGGCAACCGGCAGGACACGATCCTCGAAGTCATCGAGATCCAGCTCGGGACGTACCTGGGCGAGGACGACATAGTCCGCCTGCAAGACGACCACGGTCGGGCCTGACTCCGCCCGCGAAGCACTCGCGCCAGATTGTTGGTCGTCGCCACGGAAAGCGTCCTGACGGCATGGCGGTGTGCTCTCGCAGGGGCGACTTCTGTGGACATGCACCGCATACATCGCCTCAGTCGTCAGCAAGTCAGGCCGGCGGGTGCCGTAGAACGGTGGTACAGAAAGTCGAACATCCTCGACCGTTGCGCAGGTCAGCATGGGGCAGTAAGTGGGTAGTACGACATCTAGTCACTGGTGGGCATCGAACTCGAACTCAGCAGTCCGAGCCGAAGACCCCGAGACCTTTGCTCGGGGTCTTCGCATTCTCAACGTTGCCCCCTAGTGCCCGCGCAGAGGCCTGAGTTGCTTTCTCATGTGCACACCGTCGAACAAGGTCGCCTCGCCCGGCACTTTGGTCCGGTTGAGGACTCGGCAAATGCGTGAGGCGTCAGCGCTCTGGCACGAGGAGAGCAGGAGCACGACGGGGAGGAGGGCACCTGCGAGCAGGCGCGCTCGTCCGGCGCGTGTCTGGAGTCCCTGGACGTCAAGACGAAAGACCCTGTCGAGCTCGCGCGTCGGGGGCAAGGCTGGGAGGAGGCGCCAACTCGATGGTGTCGGCAAACAAGCAGAGGGAGACGGCGATGATGTATTGGAGCGGCGACGGCGGTTGGGCGGACAGTGGGGCCGGATATGTGCTGATGGTCCTCGGGATGTTGGTGTTCTGGGGGGCGATCATCGCGGCGTTCGTGTTCGTGCTGCGGCAGCCGAGCCGACAGGACCGCTCCGCTGGCGGGATGGTCTCGGCGCACCGCACGGCCCAGCAGGTGCTGGCTGAGCGTTTTGCTCGTGGTGAGATCGACGAGACCGAGTTCGAGAGCAGGTTGGCCACCTTGCACGGTCAATCGCGGTTGTGAGGAACGCCGACAGCGCGGGGCCGAGGTCGCTGAGCCGACGACAGGTGTTCCAGCTCGGTGGAGTCGCTGCGGTTGCGGTCGGCGGCAGCTATGCCGGGATCCGGCTCTTCGACCAGCCGTCCCGGACCGTGGTCGGTCCTGGGTCGGCGGCGGTAGCGAGGGTCGAGGCGGCGCGTTCCACCTCCGGAAGGGTGGTCCAGCGCACCATCACTGCGGCTCCTGCCGACGTGGATCTCGGTGGACGTGTCGTGTCGACATGGGCCTATGACGGATCAGTTCCGGGTCCAGAGATCAGGGTCGGCGCCGGTGACCTGTTGCAGGTCCGTCTGGTGAACCAGCTTCCCGAGCCGACCACGGTGCACTGGCACGGTCTCGCGCTGCGCAACGACATGGACGGGGTCCCGGACCTGACCATGCCTGCCGTCGCCCCTGAGGAGGCGTTCGACTACAGCTTCGTGGTCCCCGACCCCGGCACCTACTGGTTCCACCCGCATGCCGGGATCCAGCTCGACTACGGCATGCAGGCCGCCCTCATCGTGGAGGACCCCGACGAACCCGGCGACTACGACGACGAGGTCGTCCTGGTCCTCGACGACTGGACCGATGGCTGGGGGCCGACACCGAAGAAGATCCTCGCCGACTTCGCCCGCGACGGGATGGGCTCCATGGCCGGCACGGGCGGCATGGGCGGCATGGATGGCATGGATGGCATGGGGGGCGTCTCCTCGGACGCGCCACTCGGCACGGACACCGGCGACGTCGCCTACCCGGCCCACCTGATCAACGGACGCCTGCCCCTGGACCCGGTCACGATCACCTCGGCGCCGGGCCGCCGGATCCGCTTCCGCCTCATCAACGCCAGCGGTGACACCGCCTACAGGTTCGCTGTCGGCGGGCACCGGATGACCGTGACCCACACCGACGGCTTCGGCGTAGAGCCACTCGAGATCGACACGCTCATCCTGGGGATGGGTGAGCGCTACGACGTCGTGGTCGAGGTCGGTGACGGCGTCTTCCCCGTCGTCGCCGCACCCGAAGGAAAACCGGACCCGGCTGCCATGGCCGTGCTGCGCTCGGCACCGGGCGCAGCTCCCACCCCCGGGGCGCGACCCGCTGAGCTCACTGGGCGGCTTCTGTCCTACGGCGACCTCGTGCCCACCGCCGCGTCCACGCTGACGACCAAGGACGTCGACCGTGAGCTGGCGGTGACCTTGGGGATGGCTGACGGAGGTCGGCGCTGGCTGATCAACGGCGCAGCTTTTGCCGACCGACAGCCGCTCGACATCAGCTACGGCGAGCGGGTGCGCATCACGATGAGCAACAGGTCGATGATGTTCCACCCGATGCACGTCCATGGCCACACGTTCGCCCTCGCCGGCAGCGCGGGCACAGGCGTCCGTAAGGACACGGTCAACGTCCTGCCGATGCAGACGGTCACGGTCGAGCTGCAGGCCGACAACCCGGGGCAGTGGATGACGCACTGCCACAACGCCTACCACGCCGAGCTGGGGATGATGACCGTCCTCTCCTACACGCTCTGACGCTGGTGCCCCCTGCCCGGGTCGTGGTGACCTTCGCCCCTGAGCAGGGGGTGCTCGCACTGCAAGTCTGGTCACGGGCGGGAGTTCCCGTCCGGACAGTGTTGGAGGATCTGATGGACAACAGCAGCAAGTACCCCCTCTACGTGGTCGCGGTCGTCGGCGGAGCCGCCATCGCACTCTGGGCAGGGATGTCGCCCTTCCTACTGATCGTGCTCGCGTGCCCGCTGATGATGTTCTTCATGATGCGCGGGATGAGCGGCGGCCAGAGCCAGCAGGACAGCAGTCGGCAAGGTCAGCAGGGCTCCCCCCCGAGCCGCCCTGCGGACCTCGACGGATCTCACGAACGCATCGATCGGCCATAGCGCGGAGATGAGCCTCCTGAAGAGCACGTGGCGCACGATCTCGGCCGTCCTAGGGGCCCTGCTCGGGCTGCTGCCGCACGTGCTGCACCATGCCGGGCTCATCTTCGGCGCCGCCCTGGTCACGGGCGTCGGTGGCAACCTGCTCTTCGGTGCGCTGGGGCTATCTTCTCAATACCGCTGCTGCGTCGTCTCTACGCCAGGTTCGACACGTGGAAGGCGCCTGCCGTCGCACTGGCCGTCCTGGTCGCAATGTTCTCCTTGTCGGCCTTCGTCATCGGCCCCGCCATCTCCGGCGACACCAGCAGCGGGACCCCACCACCGGCGGACACACCCGACCACAGTGAGCACTCCGGCCACTAAGGGCGCACTGAGCGCATCGAGCCGGATCCATTTCTTGATCAGGGACTCGGCCAAGGGTTGGCCACGCACTCACCGAGGCCCTTGGTCTGCTGCATCATCACCGGCGCGAGGCGTCCAGGACCGGGACACGCGACGTGAGGGTTGCCGAGTGCGTGTCCGACCTCGTGGCTGATGAGATAGCGGCGGTAGTCGCGCAGGTTGCCGGCGTAGGCGGGGGCGCCGTTGAGCCAACGCCAGGCGTTGAGGACGACGAGGTCACCGTTGCGACACGAGAGCCGGCCACCGGTGTCCAGCGGTGCACACAGGGCGTCAGTGGTCTCCGGGGTGGCCACGAGGACCCTGATGTCGCTGCCGACCGCGACACGGGCCAGGGCGTGCGCACCCGTCGCAGTCCACCCGCGCGGGTCGGCGAGAACCTGGTCGACGACGCCGGCGGCGCCCTGGACCTCGACGGGAACTTCGGCTTCGACCTCGACCGTGTAGGTCGTCAGGGTGCCGACGCCGGCGGCAGGGGTCTGACCGGGGGCCACGAGGAACTCACCTGACCCGTCCTCGGGCAGGCGCAGCGCCTCCGGTGCTGGGCGGGTCGACGTTGCCGACGACCGCACAGGTGTCTCGGGCGGCCCACCCCTGGACGATGATGCCTTGGTCTCAGGTCGCGGAGCTGGTTCTGCGAGGCGGGGATCAAAAGTCGGGCCGGTCGGCTTCCTGGTGGCGTCTCGAGCATCAGCGCCTGTGGTCGCGGAGGCGGGTAGTTCTGGTGTGGCGGCGACGTCCACGACGGGAGCCGCGGGGACGTCCTGGCGGCCTGCTGGATCGTTGGCGATGGCAACGACAGCGGCCGCCGTGACGAGCCCGATGGCTGCTGCTGCCCGGCGCCTTGTGCCGGTTCGTTCTCGGCGGTGGGCGCCGCTCATGGCGCGGTGCCGTAGGTGAAGACGGGCTCCCATGAGGTCCCGGAGGTGGTGGAGGAGAAGAGCCCTTGGTCGCTGGCGGCGTACCAGCCGGTGGTGGTGACCTCGAGGGCGCTCGGTTGGCCCGGGACCCGTCCTGCTGGTTGCCACACAGATGCGGTGCCGGTGGAGGTGTACACGGTCCCGTCGGGACCGAGGCCGACGAGGAGGTCGGGTGCGGCCCAGTCGATGAAGGTAAGCGTGGGGCTGCCGGGCACCGCTGTTGATGTCCCGGCCGGGTCGTAGAAGCGGAGCTGACCGGTTCCGGTGGTGGCCAGGGTGACGTCCTGCGCGGTGGGGTCGGCGGCGAGGTCGATGAACTGGTCGTTCGCGACGGTGTCCCACGAGCGGTTGTCGGTGGAGGTCAGCAGCAGCCCTCGTGCTGAGTCGATGCCCCAGGTGCGGCCGTCGGTGGCGACGTCGAGGGCGTGGAAGTCGGCGCCACCCGCGAGCGACACTGGCTCCCAGGTGGTGGCGGCGTCACGGGACTCGATGAGGCCGAGGTGGACGGGCTGGTCGGTGCCGAGCTCGGGGTGCCCGGAGGCCAGGAACCGTCCGGGTCCGGTGACCGTGAAGGCCATGGTGTCGTTGCGTACGGCACCGACAGGTTCGACAGTCCCCTCGGGGGTGACGCTGAACGTGCCGAGGTGGGCCCCGATGTAGAGCTGCCCGTCGGCGGGGTCGACGCCGATGCCGTGGATGTGACCTACCTCGACACCGCCGGCCGCTTGGGGTGCGGTGTGCTCGTCGCCGCGGGTGACCGCGAACAGCAAGCCAGCGACAAGTGCGGCACCAAGCGTCGCGATGACCAGCGCGCTGCGCGGTGAGGACATCCGTCCCGACGAAGACAGTGGATCGGGCGGTGGTGATGTGCTGGTGCTGGTCTTCGAGCTGGACATAGGGCGAATACCTCGTGAAGGTCGGTCTGCGAACGAGATCAGGGAGCATTCCCTGACACCTGGACCGAGTGCCGGGACCACCGTGGCGGTCCCGGCACCTTGATGCCCTGGTCAGGGAGTCGCGTCAGGAGGCGAGGAGGTCTTCCATGGTCGCGATCTCCTCGGTCTGCGAGGACTCGATCTGCTCGGCGAGAGCGATGGCGTCAGCGAACTCGCCATCGGCCTGCTCAGCCTGGGCCATCTCAACGGCGCCGGTGTGGTGCTCGACCATCATCGAGAGCCACATGTCCTGGAACTCGGTGTCCGAAGCGTTCGCAAGGCCCTCCATGTCTTCGTCGCTCATCATGCCGCTCATCGAGCCCATGTCCGAGTCGGAGTCCCCGCCCATGTCGGACATGTCGTGCCCGCCGTCCGAGGACTCGGGAACATCCTCACCCCAGGAGGTCAGCCATCCCGACATGGTCTCGATCTCGGGGGCCTGGGCGTTACGGATCGCGTCGGCGAGCTGCTGGACCTCGGGGTCCAGGGTGCGACCCTCGGTGAGGTCGACCATCTCGATCGCCTGCGTGTGGTGCGGGATCATGTCGGTCGCGAAGGCCACGTCGGCGCCGTTGAAGACGTCGCCGTTCTCGGCGGTCTGGACGGCACTCGGGTCATCGACCGGGTCATCGCCGCCGCATGCGGTCAGGGACAGGGACAGCGTGGCCGTGGCCGCAAGGGCGACGGCGAGCTTGCGGGGTGTGGCAAGGGTGAACACAGTGGTGTCTCTCTTCCAGAAGTGGTCGCCGCCGCACACGTCGGTGGGGTGGCGCGAAGGGTTGCTGAAGGGCTGGGTCGGTCCACCCGGCCACGCCGTGCGACGTGACCGGTGGATGCGCCCCTCAGCACCTCTGGATGGACAGGGCGTGCAAGTCTGGCGGGACAGGGTCTCGAGCGGTGTGGGTCATGCGCACGTCAGCGCCAGCGACGGCGGGACGCATGACGAGCCCGCTCCACAGCCCTCGAGCCCTGGTCAACAGAAGGACCAACCCGGCAAGGACAGCCAGGCACAGCATCATCGCCATGTCAGCCCCGCTGCCGACCAGGTCTCCGGCCGCCGCGACGGCGGCACCCGGACCCGCCACGGTGTCGACCGCAACATCCGCGGCTACCTCTGCGGCCCCCAGGTTCATCGCCATCACGTCGTCCGACATGGCTGACATGGCTGACTCGGGCATGGCCGAGGAGTCGTGGTGTGCGACACCGTGCTCGGACATGCCGTGCATCGCGAACAGGCCCGCTAACGCCGCGAGCACGACCAGGAGACGTGTCCCGGGAGGCCCGGTGACACGCCTGGGCGAGGTGGCACCACGGCGGCTCATCACCAACAGTCTAGAGCCCCCATCCAGCGTCTTCCAGCCGACGGTAGTCCCGGGCGTACGGGACCAATTCCTCTTGACTAGATACCCCATAGGGGTATGTTGGGTTCATGAGCAGTCACACCCACCACGCGCACACGCCCTCCCAGACAGGCACTGCTGGCGGTGCTGGCACCAGCGGCGCCGCGCACCCTGCCGGGGAGTACACGTGTCCGATGCACCCCGAGATCCGTCAGCCGGGTCCCGGGGCGTGCCCGATCTGTGGGATGGCGCTCGAGCCCGTCACCGTGACCGCGGACAGAGGTCCCGGCCCGGAGCTGGCAGACATGACGCGCCGCTTCTGGATCGGCCTGCTTCTCGCCGTACCTGTGGTCGTCCTCGAGATGGGCATGCACTTCGTGCCGTCCGCGTTCGAGTTCGTCTCCGCCACGACCGCGACCTGGATCCAGCTCGTGCTGGCCACCCCGGTGGTCCTGTGGGCCGGGTGGCCCTTCTTCACCCGGGGGTGGACCTCGGTGCGCACCAGACAGCTCAACATGTTCACCCTGATCGCGATGGGCACCGGCGTCGCCTGGGTGTTCTCCGTCGTGGCGACCCTGGCGCCGGGAACCTTCCCCGATTCCTTCCGCGACATGGGAGGGACCGTCGACGTCTACTTCGAGGCGGCCGCTGTCATCACCGTTCTGGTCCTGCTGGGCCAGGTGCTCGAGCTCCGCGCTCGCGAGCAGACCTCCGGCGCGATCAAGGCCCTGCTCGACCTGACCCCCAAGACAGCCCACCGCATCGCTGACGACGGAACCGAGGAGGACGTCACCCTCGACCTCGTCCAGATCGGAGATCGACTGCGGGTGCGTCCCGGCGAGAAGGTCCCGGTCGACGGAGTCGTCGAGGACGGCCGCTCCTCCCTCGACGAGTCGCTGGTGACGGGCGAGTCGATGCCGGTCTCGAAGACCCAGGGCGACGCGGTCATCGGCGGCACCCTCAACCAGACCGGCGCACTGATCATGCGTGCCGAGAAGGTCGGCCGCGACACCATGCTCGCGCGGATCGTGCAGATGGTCGCCGACGCGCAACGCTCCCGCGCCCCGATCCAGCGGATGGCCGACCGCGTCTCCGGCTGGTTCGTCCCCGTCGTGCTCGGAGTCGCCGTGATCGCCGCCATCGTCTGGGGCCTCGTAGGCCCCGAGCCCCGCCTGGCACACGCCCTGATCGTCGCGGTCGCCGTACTCATCATCGCCTGCCCCTGCGCCCTGGGGCTCGCCACGCCGGTCTCGATCATGGTCGGCGTCGGCCGAGGTGCCGGGCTCGGCGTCCTCATCAAGAACGCCGAAGCACTCGAGCTGATGGAAAAGGTCGACACCCTCGTCGTCGACAAGACCGGCACCCTGACCGAGGGCCGCCCCTCCGTCACCCAGGTCGTCGCCCTCGACGGGTTCGACCGCGACGAGCTGCTGCGCCTTGCCGCCGGTATCGAACGCGCCTCCGAGCACCCCCTGGCCCAGGCCGTGGTCCGCGCCGCCGAGGCGCAGGGGATGAGCATCCCGGCGGTCAGCGACTTCGACTCCCCCGTGGGCAAGGGCGTCGTCGGCGTCGTCGAGGGCCGCCGTGTCCTGCTGGGGAGCGCCACCTTCCTCGGCACCCACGACCTCGCAACAGCTGACCTGACCGCCCGTGCCGACGAGCTCCGAGCCGACGGCGCGACTGCGATCTTCATCGGCATCGACGAGCAGGTCGCCGGCATCTTCGCCATCGCAGACCCGGTCAAGGAGACCACCCCCGCCGCACTGGAGGCCCTGCGCGCCGAGGGCATCGAGGTCGTCATGCTCACCGGCGACAACCGGGTCACTGCCGAGGCTGTCGCACGGAGCCTGCACATCGACCGGGTCGAGGCCGAGGTCCTGCCCGACCACAAGAGCGACATCGTCACCCAGCTCAGGGCCGAAGGTCGCGTGGTCGCGATGGCCGGCGACGGCGTCAACGACGCCCCAGCGCTCGCCGCCGCCGACGTCGGACTCGCGATGAGCTCTGGCACCGACGTCGCCATGGAGAGCGCCGGGGTCACCCTGCTCCGCGGCGACCTCACCGGCATCGTCAGCGCCCGCCGCCTCTCCCAGGCCACGATGTCCAACATTCGCCAGAACCTGGTCTTCGCGTTCATCTACAACGTCGCCGGCATCCCCGTCGCTGCCGGCGTCCTTTACCCCACGTTCGGACTGCTGCTGTCCCCGATCATCGCCGCCGCCGCCATGGCGCTGTCCTCAGTCAGCGTCATCACGAACGCGCTGCGGCTGCGAACAGCCCGGATCTGAGCACCCACAGCAGCCCTTGTCGGCCCCTTGGATGCCTCGCCTAACATCACCTGGTGTCCGAGCCCGGTGCCCGCAGCAGTACGCGCTGGGCGCGGCACGCCCTTTTGGTCGGCGTGACGCTCGGGCTCGCCCTGATGTGCGCAGCTCTCGTCACCGGTAGCAACGGCCCCACGGGGACCGCCTCAGGGGCTGCCTCCATGGGCTCGATGGTCATGACTCCGACGGTCGCCGAGGTTGGCCAGGTGACAGCGCTGCCGGTCGAACCGATGGCGGGCATGTGCGACGCCGCCTGCGCCTCCGGCGCCGCACGAGCCACCTGCGCCCTCGCCGCAGCGGCAGCCCCCCTGACGCTGCTCGGGCTCCTAATGACACGTCGACGCAACACGTTCCTCGGGTTGCTCACCAGGACAACCGGTCCCCTCATCGTGAAACGCGAGCGCAGCAGGTGGTCCGGCTGGCTCGTCCTCTCGCCGATGTCCCTGTGCGTGTGGAGGGTGTGACAGGTCGCTCAGCACCAGCCTGAGCCCTCTCCCACCCGAGTCCGTCGGTCGAGCTACGCCTGACCAACCGGACCCGTCCCACCCCTGCGTCCGCCCGCATCGCGACGACGCCACCCACACGACATCAAGGACACACCTCTCATGGACATGACCAACCGAGTGCCCGAGTGGCTCACCCCCATCGCCTGGACCTTCATCACGCTGGCCCTGCTCAGCGCCGCCGCGATCGCCTACGACGTCTACGCCCGACGACACCGCCACGGCACCGTCGCAGCCGAGATCGTCTGGGTCACCTCAGCTCTCTACCTCGGCCCGTTCGCACTGCCCCTCTACGCCCGTCACGGACGAACCGCACAGATTTCCGACGCTTCCCGGACCGCTGCCACTGCCCAGCCGGTTGCGGTCGCCGGACTGCCCGGCGGAGGCGCGTCTGCGGTCGCGCACCTCATCGGGGTCCCGGTTGTGATCGCCTCCGGCCTGACCATCGCCGGCATCGACCTGTGGGTCATGATCATCGTCATCGGCCTGCTCGCCATGGCCTTGCTGTTCGTCTACGAGCGGACCGCGAGCGGCCGCGGCACGTCTCGCGCCTCGTCCGCCGGAGCCGCTGCCATGGCAGCAGTGCTGACGGTGCTGGCGTTCGACATCGGCATGGGCGGCTGGATGCTTCTCCTCCACTTCAACGAGTACATGCCACCCGTCGACCAGGGCTCGTTCTGGTTCCTCATGCAAGTCGGCATCGTCCTCGGCCTTCTCACCGGCTACCCCGCCGTCACGTGGCTCACCCGACGCCACGAGGCCGTCGCCCCGGCCTGAGCCCAGCACACCCCCTGCCCGTAGCACCGGCCGCGCCCAGGACGATCCTCGCTCGTCCTGGGCGCTGTCGAGCCCGTCAGGAAGCGGCGGCGTCCCCTAGTGCTTTTCGCAGCGCCTCGATCGAGGGCAGCCTTGACAAGCCCGCAGGCGTTGCGTAGACCCGGCAAGCCATCCCCACGTGAGCGCCCGCCTCCGGAAAGAGATCATGACCGCTGACAAGGATCGTGGGCGAGCCGGTGAAGCCGCGCAACCGAGCTTGCTCATCCGTCTCGATGACTGTCGTAATCACCGAGACCGCGAGGCACAGCTCGTCCGCCACCGCCCTCACCATCTCGAAGGCTCCGAGCTCGTGAGGGCAGTCCGACACCACCAGCAGCTCCACGTCCATCGCCTCACGATGCCCTAGCCGTCAACCCGGCGAAAGGGTCGGCGGCTCGGTCCATCTCCATCCTGCGACCGCCAAGAACAATCGCGCCGCTGCGGTCGCGCGCGAGAAAGTGCGGCAACTCGTTACAAGCGTGATACAAGTGAGGCAACATCATCGACGTTTGCGCAGGTCAGCATGGGTCAGTCAGTCACTACTACGACATCTAGTCACGTGTGCACATAGAGCTCGAATTCACCGCTCTACGACGAAGGCCCCGGGCTTGCCCGGGGCCTTCGTCGCATCTCAGGCTCCGGCGTGGACGACTCGAGACTTCTCAGGACCTGTCACTCCTGCGCTGCCGTCTCCGAACGGCAGGCTCAAGGCTCGTCACCGCGATTGTCGCCGACCGCGAGTCGATGCACGGTGCTTGCGACCGCGCCTCCCCCAGCAGTGGCCCGCGCGGAGCGAACGACGACGAGAGGTGGGCGGCCCCGGTCGCGCAGCCGCTCTTGCGCGCCACGATGTCAGAACCGGTGCAGGATCCTTGGCGACTCCCCTTGAGGCACAGCAGTCCGAGGAGATGCGCGTGAGGCGAGAGCGATCGCGGCCCTTGTGGGTCCAGACCCGGCGGGAGATCCTCACGCCCCGGGGTCCCTGGCAGGATTCCGTCACGGGTCAGCAGGAGCATGTGGACACGGTCGTCGGCGAAAGCTCGCTGCGCATCGGCGAGGCTGACTCCGACGCCCAGCGTCTTCGGGTCGGTGATCATCACGTCGGCGACGGTCTGCTGGAGAACCGGGCCCGGGAGTGCCATGTCGCTCACCTTCGCAGCGGGGTCTTCGTCGGGCCATGAAGCCCGAGACGCTCGAGCTGAGGACGTTCGACTCTGTGCACGCGGATCCAGTGTGCTCACGATGAACGCGTGTCGACCCCCTCCTCCGTGGGCTGGGCTGCCCCCACCGCGCGTCCGCGGGTGCCACGGACCTCCTTGGTTCCGCCGCAGCACGGGGCTTGGGCGTTCGTGGGGCTCCCGCTCGTCCTCGGGACGCTGGTGACTCCGGCGTCCTGGACCACGGCGCTGCTCACCTGGGCGGCGTTCACCTGCTACCCCGCCTCGTACTTCGCCCTGAGCCTGGTGCGGGCTCGCCGAGGCGATCGCTTCCGCCGACCCCTGGCGACCTGGATGCTGGCGGCGGCCGTGCCGGCGGCGGTGCTGGTTGCGATGCGGCCGTGGTTGCTCGTAGTGGGTCTGGGATACGCCGGGCTGTTCGCGGTGAACCTGGCCTTCGCGCGACGCAACCATGAGCGGGACCTGGTCAACGACGCGGTCCTGATCCTCGAGGTCGTGGCGCTGGTCCCCCTCACCTGGCTGTCGGCGGAGCCGCACACCACCGTCCCGTCACAGGTGTGGTTGCTGACCGCGCTCTGCGGGCTCGTCCTGGTCGGCTCGACCCTGCACGTGAAGTCCCTGCTGCGGGAGCGACGCAACGCGTCGTACGCCCGGGCGTCGCGCGCCTTCGCCGTGGCCTCTCTCGTCGCCGGCGTCGGTCTGGCAGGAGCGTGGGGGCTGCCTGGTGGCGTCGCTCTCGTCGTGCCGTTCATCCTGTTGGCACTGCGGGCCTTCAAACGGGACTGGAGCGGATGGCGCCCCGGCCGGATCGGGCTCGTCGAGCTGGCCTGCTTCGTGGCGGTGGCAGTCGCCGCGGCCTTCGCGGTGAGCTTCTGAGCCCTCAGGGCTCCTCGACCGGCGGGACCACCAGCAGGCAGGCACCGGGCTCGGCGAACGGCATCAAGGCGCTCCCAGCGGGATCTGCGCCGTGCTCGCCCAGGACTCCGCGCAGCATGCCGAGGTGGACGTTGCACACGATGAGTGGGTTGCTGCGGGCGGCCTCGAGCAGCGGGCAGCGGGTCAGGCGGACCGTTGACGGGACCGACGGGTCCTGACGGGGCTCGAAGCCCAGGTCGTCGAGCAGCTCCAGGGCACGGTCGCGAGCCAGCTCGGGGGTCGTCGGTGCGGCACCCCGGTCACGGGCCAGGGTGCGTCCCCAGTCCTCCCCCGCGCGCTCGGCGTCCACGCTCGGCTGGGGGCTGGTGCGAGCGATGGTGGAGGACAGGACGACGGCTAGTGCGGCGTACTCGGATGCCTCGGAGACAGCTGTCGTCGCCTCGTAGGCCCACGCAGGTCGGCCTCGTCCGTGCGGTTGCTCGCGGGTGCGGCCGGCCAGCCCGGCGCGCACGAGCGTGTCGAGGTGCTCGCGCACGGTGTTGGGGTGCAGTGACGTGGTCGCGGCCAAGGAGGCCAGGGTGACCGGCCGGTCCTGGGCCCGCAGGCTGGTGAGGAGTCGCTCGGTCGACGCCGACAGTCGACGATCCGGAGAACCACCGCGAGGACCGAGGCGTCTGGGGGCTGCCTGGGAAGCGAGGGACTTTCGACCCTCTTCATTTTCCACGGTTTTGACTGTACTTAATTCCACGCGGAGCCGCCATCATGGCGGCCGGTGAGGAGATCTGACATGACCCACCTGACCCGGAAGGACGTCTGACGTGGGCACGTCCATTGGCAAACCGACCGAAGAGGTCCATGGTGGGCCGCATGAGTCTCGGATGAAGATCACCACGCCGACCGCCCCGCCGGCCGCGCGGGGCGACCACACGGTGGCCAGATCTCCCTGGCTGATGCTGGCCATGGCGACCATCGGCTTCGCGGTGAACTTCTGGGCGTGGGCGCTGATCAGCCCGCTCGGTCCGCTGTTCCGTGCCACCGGCAGCATCGGCACGCTCAGCGAGTCCGACGTCGCGCTGCTGGTCGCCGTCCCGGTCGTGGTCGGCTCGCTCGGCCGCATCCTCGTCGGCGGGCTGACCGACAAGCACGGCGGGCGCGTGATGTTCCCGATCGTCTCGGGCGTCACGATCCTGCCGGTCCTCTTCATCGCCTTCGTCGCGCTGGACTCCTACAACCTGCTCCTCGTCGGCGGGTTCTTCCTCGGTATCGCCGGGACGTCGTTCGCCGTCGGCGTGCCCTTCGTCAACGCGTGGTTCCCCCCGGAGAAGCGCGGTCTGGCGATCGGCATCTTCGGCGCCGGGATGGGGGGCACCGCGATCAGCGCGCTCACCACCGTCAGGCTGACCGATCAGCTGGGCGCCAGGGCGCCGTTCCTGATCACCGCCGCGGTGCTGGCCTGCTACGCGCTGGCGGCCTGGCTGATCATGCGCGACGCACCGGGTCGCGCGGTGCCCACGACCTCCCTGACGTCACGGATCGCGGCCAACTCCCGGCTCTCGATCACCTGGCAGGCATGCCTCCTCTACGCCGTCGCGTTCGGCGGGTACGTCGCGTTCTCGGTCTACCTGCCCGCCTACCTCAAGACCGCTCACGGGCTCACCCCGGCCGACGCAGCCAACCGGATGGCCGGCTTCGTGCTGGTCGCGGTCATCATGCGACCCGTGGGTGGGTGGCTCGCCGACAAGCTCGGCGCGATCCCCGTGCTCGCCACCGGCTTCGGGATCGTCGTGGTGGGTGCGGGCATCTCTGCCGGGACCCCACCGCTGCACGGCCTCGGGACGATCGCCTTCCTCGCCATGGCGGCCGCGCTGGGCTCCGGCAGCGGAGCGACCTTCGCCCTCATCGCCAAGGTCACCGACCCCTCGCGGGTCGGCGGCGTCACCGGCATCGTCGGCGCCGCCGGGGGGCTGGGCGGCTTCGTGCCGCCGCTGATCATGGGCTTCGTCTACGGCCGCACCGAGTCCTACGCCCTCGGGCTCTGGATGCTCTGCGGCACCGCCGCCCTCGCCCTGCTCCTCACCGTCACCGTCGTCCGACGCACCGCCGCCCCAGGACAGGAAACCCGTTGACCCCACCACCGAAGAGCCCCACGACCGACATCGGCATGGACGGCGCCCTGAGCGACGCGCTGGTCCGCAGCAGGAGGTTCTTCACCCGGGGGACGGTGTCCGCGGACCTGCGGACGCTCTCGCAGAAGGGAGGGCGGGACGCGGACGACTTCTACCGGGACCGTTGGAGCCACGACAAGGTGGTGCGCTCGACCCACGGCGTCAACTGCACCGGCTCGTGCTCGTGGAAGGTCTACGTCAAGGACGGGATCATCACCTGGGAGACCCAGCAGACCGACTACCCCTCGGTGGGTCCGGACTCCCCCGAGTACGAACCACGCGGCTGCCCTCGCGGCGCGGCGTTCTCCTGGTACACCTACTCACCGACCCGGGTGCGCTACCCCTACGTGCGTGGCGTCCTGCTCCAGATGTTCCGCGAGGCCAAGGTCCAGCACGACGGCGACCCCGTCCTCGCCTGGGAGCACATCGTCGAGAACCCGATGCGCGCCAAGGCCTACAAGTCGGCCCGGGGCAAGGGCGGTCTGGTCCGCGCCACGTGGGACGAGGCCGCCGAGATCGTGGCCGCCGCGCACGTCTACACGATCAAGAACTACGGGCCCGATCGGGTCGCCGGCTTCTCCCCCATCCCCGCGATGTCGATGGTGTCGCACGCGTCCGGTGCCCGGTTCGTGAATCTCATCGGCGGCTCGATGCTGAGCTTCTACGACTGGTACGCCGACCTGCCGGTCGCCTCACCCCAGGTGTTCGGCGACCAGACCGACGTCCCGGAGTCGGGCGACTGGTGGAACGCCGGCTACCTGATCATGTGGGGCTCCAACCTTCCGGTCACCCGCACACCGGACGCGCACTGGATGACCGAGGCCCGCTACCGCGGCCAGAAGGTGATCGCGGTCGCTCCCGACTACGCCGACAACGTGAAGTTCGCCGACGAGTGGCTGCCCGCGAAGCCCGGCACCGACGCAGCCCTCGCCATGGCGATGGGTCACGTCGTGCTCCAGGAGTTCTTCGTCGACCGGCAGACGCCGTACTTCACCGAGTACGTGAAGACCTACACCGACCTGCCCCACCTGGTCCGCCTCGAGGAGGCCGGTGAGGGTGAGTACACCGCCGGCAAGTTCCTCACCGCCGCCGACCTCGTCGACCACGCCGACGAGGAGAACGCCGCGTTCAAGACCGTGCTCATCGACTCGCAGAGCGGGCAGCCCGTCGTGCCGAACGGATCGCTGGGTCACCGCTACGGCGAGGCCGGGGTCGGCAGGTGGAACCTCGACCTGGGCGAGGTGGACCCCGTCCTGTCCCTGCTCGAGACCGCCACCGAGTCCGTCGTCGTGCGGATGCCGCGCTTCGACACCCCCGACGGCGCCGCTGCCGACCTGCCGCGTGGCGTCCCGGCACGCCGGGTCGACGGCCACCTGGTCACCACGGTCTTCGACCTCCTCATGGCGCAGTACGGCGTCGGCCGTTCCGTCAACGGGCAGAGCCTGCCCGGCCAGTGGCCGACCGGCTACGACGACGCGAGCTCGCCGTACACCCCGGCCTGGCAGGAAGCCATCACCGGTGTCCCCGCCGCGACCGCAGCCCGCATCGGACGCGAGTTCGCCGCCAACGCCGAGGAGTCCAAGGGCCGCTCGATGATCGTGATGGGCGCGGGCACCAACCACTGGTTCCACTCCGACACGATCTACCGCGCGTTCCTGACCCTCACCAACCTGACCGGCTGCCAGGGCGTCAACGGGGGTGGCTGGGCCCACTACGTGGGCCAGGAGAAGGTCCGCCCGATCACCGGCTACACCCAGATTGCCAACGCGCTCGACTGGAACCGGCCTCCACGCAACATGATCCAGACCGCGTTCTGGTACCTGCACACCGACCAGTTCCGCTACGACCAGTTCGGCGCCGACACGCTCTCGGCGACCACCGGCAAGGGCCAGCTCGCCGGGAAGTCCACCGCCGACGTCATCGCCCAGAGCGCCCGCATGGGCTGGATGCCGTCGTACCCCACCTTCGACCGCAATCCGCTCGACCTCAGCGCCGACGCTGCCGCCGCCGGCCAGCCGGTCGGCGAGTACGTCGTCGACCAGCTCAAGTCCGGCGACCTCGACTTCGCCGGCGAGGACCCCGACGCGCCAGGCAACTACCCGCGGATCCTCTCCATCTGGCGGGCCAACCTGCTCGGTTCCTCGGGCAAGGGCAACGAGTACTTCCTCAAGCACCTGCTGGGCACCGACTCCTCGGTCCGGGCGACCGAGACACCAGAAGGTCAGCGTCCGGTCGACGTGACGTGGCGAGAGACGGCACCCGAGGGCAAGCTCGACCTGCTGATGACGATCGACTTCCGTCAGACCAGCACCACGATCTTCTCCGACGTCGTCCTCCCGGCCGCGACCTGGTACGAGAAGCACGACCTCAACACCACCGACATGCACCCCTTCGTGCACTCCTTCAACCCCGCCATCGCGCCTCCGTGGCAGACACGCACCGACTGGGACGCGTGGCAGACGATCGCCGAGAGGTTCAGCGAGCTCGCCGCCGTCCACCTCGGCGTCCGCACCGACGTCGTCGCCGTGCCACTCACCCACGACACCCCGGACGCGATGGCCAACCCGCACGGCATCGTCCGTGACTGGAAGAAGGGCGAGTGCGAGCCGATCCCCGGCGTGACGATGCCCAAGCTCGTCGAGGTCGAGCGCGACTACGGCGCGGTCGCCGAGAAGATGAACGCCCTCGGGCCCCTCGTCGACACGCTCGGCGCGACGACCAAGGGCGTCACGTTCGAGCTCAGCAAGCAGGTCGACTACCTCCGCGCCAAGAACGGCGCCGTCCGCGGCGGGGTCGCCGACGGCCGGCCCTCGCTCAAGAAGGACATCAACGTCTGCGAGGCGATCCTGGCGATGTCCGGGACCACCAACGGACACCTCGCCACCCAGGGCTTCAAGACCCTCGAGAAGCGCACCGGGGTCCGCCTCGCCGACCTCGCCGAGGAGCACGAGGGCAAGCAGATCACCTTCGCCGACACCCAGGGCCCGCCCGTCCCGGTGATCACCTCACCGGAATGGTCAGGCTCCGAGACCGGCGGACGCCGCTACTCGCCGTTCACGATCAACGTCGAGCGCAAGAAGCCCTGGCACACCCTGACCGGCCGGATGCACTTCTACCTCGACCACGACTGGATGACCGAGCTCGGCGAGGGCCTGCCGGTCTACCGACCACCGCTCAACATGGCAGCCCTCTTCGCCGAGCCCGCACTCGGCACCGTCTCCGACGGGTCGGCCGGACAGGTCGAGGGCCTCACCGTCCGCTACCTGACCCCGCACAACAAGTGGTCCATCCACTCGGAGTACCAGGACAACCTGTTCATGCTGTCGCTCTCGCGCGGTGGCCAGAACATCTGGATGAGCGACCGCGACGCCGCCAAGGTCGGGATCGTCGACAACGACTGGATCGAGGCGGTCAACCGCAACGGCGTCGTCGTGGCCCGCGCCATCGTGTCGCACCGGATGCCCGAAGGGACCGTGTACATGTACCACGCCCAGGACCGCCTGATCGACGTCCCGATCGCCGAGACCTCCGGCAAACGGGGCGGCATCCACAACTCCCTCACCCGGCTGCTCGTGAAGCCGTCACACCTGATCGGCGGCTACGCCCAGCTGAGCTTCGCCTTCAACTACCTGGGACCCACCGGCAACCAACGCGACGAGGTCACCATCATCCGCAAGCGCAGCCAGGACGTGACGTACTGATGAAGGTCATGGCACAGATGGCGATGGTGATGAACCTCGACAAGTGCATCGGGTGCCACACCTGCTCGGTGACCTGCAAGCAGGCGTGGACCAACCGCTCGGGCACCGAGTACATCTGGTTCAACAACGTCGAGACCCGGCCCGGCCTGGGCTATCCCCGCACCTACGAGGACCAGGAGAAGTGGCAGGGCGGCTGGGAGCTCAACAAGCGCGGTCGGCTCAAGCTCAAGGCCGGTGGGCGCTTCAAGAAGCTCTTCACGATCTTCTCCAACCCCAAGCTGCCGTCGATCGGCGAGTACTACGAGCCGTGGACCTACGACTACGCCACGCTCACCGACGCGCCCGCCCAGGAGCACACGCCGGTCGCCCGGCCGAAGTCGCTGATCAGTGGCAAGAACATGAAGATCGAGTGGTCGGCCAACTGGGACGACGACCTCGGCGGCTCGACCGCCAACGCCCACCGTGACCCGATGCTCGCGAAGATCGCCGACAAGGTGAAGTTCGAGTTCGAGCAGACCTTCATGTTCTACCTGCCGCGGATCTGCGAGCACTGCCTCAACCCCTCGTGCGCTGCGTCCTGCCCGAGCGGCGCGATCTACAAGCGCGAGGAGGACGGCATCGTCCTGGTCGACCAGGACAAGTGCCGCGGCTGGCGCATGTGCGTCTCGGGGTGCCCCTACAAGAAGATCTACTTCAACCACCGCACCGGCAAGGCGGAGAAGTGCACCTTCTGCTTCCCGCGCATCGAGGTCGGGCTGCCGACGGTGTGCGCCGAGACCTGCGTCGGCCGGCTGCGCTACATCGGCCTGATGCTCTACGACGCCGACAAGGTCCTCGAGGCCGCCTCCACCACCGACGACCAGGGTCTCTACGAGGCCCAGCGCGACGTCTTCCTCGACCCCCATGACCCCGAGGTGATCCGGGAGGCGGAGAAGGCCGGCATCGCCCGCGACTGGATCGATGCCGCCCAACGGTCCCCGATCTACGCGCTCATCAACACCTACAAGGTCGCGCTGCCGCTGCACCCGGAGTACCGCACCATGCCGATGGTCTGGTACATCCCGCCCCTGTCGCCCGTCGTGGACGTCGTCGCGGAGACCGGTGAGGACGCCGAGGACAAGGGCAACCTCTTCGCCGCGATCGACGCCCTGCGGATCCCGGTCGAGTACCTCGCCGAGCTCTTCACAGCCGGCGACGTCGCACCCGTGGACGCCGTCCTCAAGAAGCTCGCCGCGATGCGCTGCTACATGCGCGACATCAACATGGGCCGCGACCCCGACGGCTCCATCCCGGCCGCTGTCGGGATGACCGAGGAGGAGATGTACGACATGTACCGCCTCCTCGCGATCGCGAAGTACGAGGACCGCTACGTGATCCCGCCGGCCCACGCCGAGCAGGCGCACTCCCTGGAAGAGCTGTCCACGGAGTGCTCGGTCTCGGAGTACGGCGGCGGCCAGAACGACCTCTTCGGCGAAGGATCCGGCGCACCGACCCCGATCGCCGTCGAGAACTTCCAGATGCTCCAGGACCGCCAGACCTCCGACTCCCTCGCCGGACCCGAGAACAAGGGCTCTCGCGTCAACCTGCTCAACTGGGACGGCAAAGGATCACCACCTGGGCTGTTCCCGCAGAAGAAGGACGACTCGTGAGCGGCCGGCGTCCGAAGCCGACCCTGCCGCCGGAGCAGCTGACGATCGTGTGGCAGTCGGTCTCGTTGCTGCTCGACTACCCCGACGAGGCCCTGGTCGCCCGGACGGACCTGCTCCACTCGGCCTCGCGCGGCCTCCCGGCCGACATCGGGGGCTCGATCCGGACGTTCCTCGCTCACCTCGGGTCCACGCCGCTGCCGGAGCTGCAGGCCGACTACGTCGAGACCTTCGACACCCGACGACGCTGCAACCTGTTCCTGACCTACTTCGCTCACGGCGACACCCGCAAGCGCGGGATGGCACTGCTGCGCTTCAAGCAGACCTACCTCTCCGCCGGCTTCGAGCTCGACGACGCCGAGCTCCCCGACCACCTCTGCGTCGTCCTCGAGTTCGCCGCCACCGGCGACCAGGCACTCGGGCGCGACCTGATGCTCGACCATCGCGCTGGGCTCGAGCTGCTGCGGCTCTCGCTGCGTGACATGAGCTCTCCGTGGGCGCCCCTGCTCGACGCGGTCACCGCCACCCTCCCGCCGCTCCGCGGCGACGAGCGCGACGCCGTACGACGTCTCGCGGCCGAAGGCCCGCCCGAGGAAGAGGTCGGGCTCGCACCCTTTGCCGCGCCCCAGTTCAGCCCCGGAGCAGCCACCGCCGCCGGCTCCGGGTCCACGCTGCTTCCGATGCCGTCCTTTCCAGGAGCACGCGCATGAACGAGTTCCTCTTCGTCGTCGTCCCCTACCTGTGCCTGACCACCTTCGTCGTCGGCCACCTGTGGCGCTACCGCTACGACAAGTTCGGCTGGACGACCCGCTCCTCGCAGCTCTACGAGAACCGGTTGCTGCGCATCGGCAGCCCGTTGTTCCACTTCGGGATGCTCGGCGTCATCGGCGGCCATGTCATCGGCCTGCTCATCCCCGAGTCCTGGACAGATGCCCTCGGCATCAGCGAGCACACCTACCACGTGGTCGCCGTCGCGGGCGGGCTGCTCGCCGGCGTCATGACCGTGGTGGGCCTCGCGATCCTCGTCTACCGTCGCCGCACCGTCGGCCCGGTCTTCTCGGCCACGACGCGCATGGACAAGGTCATGTACGCCTTCCTCGGGATCGTGATCGTGCTGGGGATGTGGAACACCATCGCCGGCTCGATCCTCACCATCAGCGGTGAGTACAACTACCGCGAAGGCGTGTCGGTCTGGTTCCGCTCGTTCCTCGCGTTCAACCCGGACCCACAGCTGATGGCGGACGCCCCGATCGGCTTCCAGCTCCACGCGCTCGTCGCGTTCGGCCTGTTCGCGCTCTGGCCGTTCACCCGACTCGTGCACGTCTTCAGCGCCCCGCTGGGCTACCTCACCCGGCCCTACATCGTCTACCGCAGCCGCGACGACGACCGGCTCGGCAGCCACCGACCCCGCCGTGGATGGGATCGGGTCGGCTGACATGTGTGAGTACTGCGGCTGCCGAGGCGTCGAACCGATCGGCGAGCTCATGGAGGAGCACACAGCGTTGGCCGGCGAGGCCTACGAGATCCGGAAGGCACTCGACCACGGGGACCGGGACCGGACACTCGCCCTCCTCACCCGTCTGGTCGGTCACCTCACCCGCCACACCGGACGGGAGGAAGCGGGGCTGTTCACCGCTCTGCGTCACAAGGCAGAGTTCCTCGACGAGCTCGGCGACCTCGAGGGCGAGCACCGACACCTGGACGGCTCCCTGACCGGTCTCGACCCGGAGGCCGACGACTTCAGCGAGGCCGTCACCCGACTCCTCGACGACCTCGCCACCCACATCGAACGCGAGGAGCTCGGCGTCTTCCCCGTCTCCGTCGTCACCCTCGGCGTCGACGGCTGGGACGTGGTCGAACGCTCCCGGACGGAGTCACCGAGCTTCCTGCTCGACCCGCGCACACCCGAACCCGGAGATGAACACGATGGAACATGAATCCCTGACAGCGCTCGCGTCACAGCACCTCGAGATCGCTCGGACAGCGTCCAGCGGACGGAGCGCACACACGCTGTACGGCGGTCACGCCCACGTCCTGCGCCAGACCCTCATCGCTCTGCGCGCCGGGACCCGCCTCGACGAGCACGAGAGTCCTGGCGAGGCGACTCTGCAGGTCGTTTGCGGTCGCGTCACCCTCGTCGCCGGAGATCGTCGAGTGGACGGGGCCGCCGGCGACCTGATGCCCATCCCCGATGCCCGGCACTCCCTGGAAGCCGTCGAAGACTCTGCGGTCTTGTTGACGGTGGCCAAGCGACCCTGAGCGAGGCCGCGTTGCTGGTGGGGGGCTCGCCTAGGAGACGGCCCGCTTGCGCAGGAGGAACGGAAGCGCACCCGGGGCTGCGACCAGCGCCAGCGGAGCGAGGTTGGCGATCACCGCCGCTGCCTGGAGGCCAGCGGGGGCACGGCCGAGACCCAGACACATGGAGACCCCCAGAGCAGTGACAGCCGCGTAGCCCAGGACGCCGACGCCGTAGGCCACCCAGGCGATCGGCAGCACGCTCGCGGACCGGTCGCTGCGCGCCGGGCGGGCGATCCGGAAGGCATGGACCACCAGTGAACCGACGTGCACGAGCGCAGGCAGCAGCAGGACGGCGGCGTAGAGCACGAAGGCGACGCCGTACAGGGACTGGTCCTCGTTGGGGCTCAGGACGTAGCGCGCCTCGAGGTCCCACGCGTACTCGTTGGCTCGCACCACCACCACGCCCGCTCCGGCGAAGGTGCCTGCGGACAGGACCGCGAAAGCCAGGGACACCCACGGTCGGGGCCCGGGCACGGAAGCGCCTGGCCGGACGCGGGGGCCGTCAGCACCCTGGGTGCTCGTCGCCGTGGGCTTGGGGTGTCGTGCGGGAGTGGTGTCCATGGCGACGACTGTCCCCGAAGCAGCACCCCCCGACCAGAGCACGAGGGCTCAGCCCGCGCCCCTAGCGTGCCAGGTCCTGGCCGTCGGCGCTGTGGGGATCCTGGTCGATCGCGGCGACGGCCGGGGTGAGGTCGAGGTCGGCGGTGGGACGTCGGTCGAGGTGGACGCCGGCGATCATGCAGCGCACCGACCCACCGGCCAGCTCGATGGTGGGGATGTCGACGGCGACGATCTCGCAGGACTCCTCGATCGTCGCCAGCTGGTCGGGCGTGAGGCTGGCCCGCGCGCGCGCCGACATCGCCATGATGGAGCGGGTCTGGCCGTCGGGCCGGCGCCCCTGCAGCTCGACGGCGTTGCCGGCGAAGTCGCGGATCTGCTGCTCGGTGAGCTCCACGATCTTGCGACCGGTCACCGCGAGCCGCTCGCGCACCTCGGCGCGACGCTGCTCGTCGGGGATCATCTCGAGGGCGAACATGGCCACCTTCGTGCCGATGCAGGCGATCACGTTGGTGTGGTAGACCGGCACGCCCGCGGAGTCGACCGCCTCGAAGGCCATCGGCTCGTAGCCGAAGTCGGTGCAGAAGCGCTCGAGGACATGGGTGTCGGCCCGGTGGCTGCGCGCGGTGTAGGCGACGCGCGAGACGTGGTCGAGCACCATCGCGCCGGTGCCCTCGAGGAAGATCCCGTCGGGCTCGAGGCCGGAGTAGTCGACGATGGTCTGCACGCGGTAGTGCGACTTGAGCAGCTCCAGCACGTCGGCACGGCGCTCGTGGCGCCGGTTGGAGGCATACATCGGGTAGACCGCGATCTTGCCGCCCGCATGGGTCGAGAGCCAGTTGTTGGGGAAGACGCTGTCGGGCCGGGTGTGGTCGTGGTCGTCGAAGACGTGCACGGTCACCCCCGCGTCGCGCAGCGCCTGCGCGACGGCGTCCATCTCGGCGACCGCCCTGGTCGACGTGGCCGCCTCGGACTGCCCCGCGGGGACGTCGCGCTGGAAGGCGTTGTCGGCCGCGGTCGCGGGGTTGGGCACGAACCGTGCGGCGCGGACGAGGATGACGGTGGAAGGGGCCTGTGCACTCACGGTCGGAACCTAGGGCATCGTGCGGACCGGTCTCCAATCACGGCGCCGGCACCCGCTCGGCATCGGTGATCGACATGATCCACGACTGATGGGTGGTGCTGCTCTTGGTGATCGCGAGCAGCTCGTCCATGTGCGGCTCGAGGCCGGTGACCTTGTCGAGCGGGACGCCGATGATCAGCTGGAAGCCGAGGCCACGCCACGCCTGGACGGCGCGACCGGCGAACTCGGAGTCGGCCTTGACGAAGCCCTCGTCGAGGAAGACCGGCGCGAAGCGCGGCCGCGAGCGCATCTCGTCACCGAGCCGGAAGCGCAGCGCGGAGCCCACGATGAAGGCCACGAGCTCCTGGCTCTCGCCACCGCTCTTCTCCCCCAGCGTGCGGTAGGTCGCCCGCAGCTCGCCGGTGAGCGAGTCGTAGCGCTCGGCGCTGATCTCCACGTGCCGTCGTACGTCGAGGAGCCGGTCGCGGTCGGTGGGTGCCCCGGCCGTCTCGCCGGACTGCGCTGGCTTGCGGAGCTGCTCCATGAAGCGGCTCAGCGCGGTGAAGCGCTGCTCCAGCTCCGCCTCCCCCAGCTCCGACGTGGAGCCTGCCGAGAGCGCTCGGAGGTCCTTCATGAAGACCTGCACGTGCGCCGGAGCCAGTCGGCGCAGCCGGATCCGGAGCCGGTCGCCGGCCCCGCCGAACTCGAGTCGGCGCAGGATCGCGTTGATCGGCTCGAGCCGGTCCTCGATCTCCTCGATCGACGCGGCCATGGCACCGACCAGCGGCACCAGGTCCTGCCCGCTCCACTCGGTCAGCCGGCGACGCCACTCGGCCCGCCGGTGCGCCAGGCCCTTGCCGCGGATCTCCTCGAGGATGCGGGCGTAGTCGGCGTAGGAGTCCGCGGTGGCCCCCAGGTTGGGCGAGTCCCACTGGAACTTGTAGACCCGGAAGATCGCGGCGAGGTCCTCCTCGACGCGCTTGATCTCGGCCTCCGCGACCGCGACCGCACCGCGCAGCCGCTCAGCCAGGCGGTGCGACGTCTCGGTGAACCGCTCGAGGTCGGCCGGGTCCGTCGGAGCGGCCGCGGCAGCGAAGTCCGCGGCCAGCGCCGCCTCCTGCTGCTCGGTCAGCACCACGGCACCGTCGGCGTCCAGCGCCTCGAGCCGGTCCTTGACGTGGTCCTCGTCGTCGACCAGGCGGCCGTGCGCGTCGTTGAGCTCGCGCTGGCGCTGCTCCAGGCCGAAGCGCGTCCGTCGCGTCTCCTCCAGACGGGCGGCCAGGGTCTCGATCTGTGCCTCCAGCGCCTGGAGCTGGTCGTCGGAGGCGAGGATCTCGGCACGACGGGCCTCGAGGTCGGCGATGCGTCGCTCGCTGCCCTCCACGTCCAGGTCGTCGAAACGCGCGGTGGCGACGGCGTCGTAGGAGGTGCGGCGCTGCTCGAGCACGCTGGACTGCCGGTCGAGCTCGGAGACCTCGGCGTCGAGGTCCGCGAGCTCGCGCTCCAGCGACGCGAGCTCGGCGTCGAGCTCGGCCAGGGCGTCGCCGTTGGAGAAGCCGATGATGCTGCGGCTGTCGTTGCGACCGTGGGCGCCGCGTCGACCGCTGCGGGTCTGGCCGGCCATCGTGACGCGGAAGCCGGGTCCGGCCAGGCCGTCGGCCGACTCCACGCACAGCGCGTTGCGGCCGGGCTCGGCGACGTGTGCCTGGACCCACCCGGAGAACGGCGAGTCCTGGAAGACCAGCTTGCCGGCGACGCGCTCGGGGTCGGCCGGACCGAGGTCGGGAAGGTCGAGCGGCACGCCCTCGAAGGTCAACCGCCCCCGCAGGCGCAGTCCGTCGATGGCCGCGGAGAAGTCGGCGAGCCGGTCGAGCGGGACGAGCAGCATCCGCGCGCTGCCGCCGAGCACGGTCTCGATCGCGTCGCGCCACCGGGACTCGTCGGGAGCCACGTCGAGCAGCTCGGCCACGAAGGGCAGCTCCTCGATGCTCAGGCCGCTCGCCTGCGCCACCTCGGCCCTCAGCTCGTGCATCCGCGCGGGCACGCGGCCGGCCCGGCTCTCCAACGAGGCGCGCTCGCGGCGGAGCTCGGCCTGGCGCTGGCTGATCGGGTAGCGACGGTCGCGCGTGGCGTCGCGCTCGCGTTTGGTGCTCTCCTGCTGGCGCTCCCAGCCGGCCAGCCACTGCCGGGCGTGCAGCTGGAGCACGCTGAAGGCCTCGCTCGACTCCAGCGCCGCCTCGAGGTCCGGCGACCCGGCGTCGGTGGCCGCGATCAGCGGCAGCAGCCGCTCCTGCAGGACCGTGCGCCGTGAGAGGCGTCCCTCGCGGATCACCTGCTCCTGCTCCAGCGACAGTGCGAGCGACTGGAGCGTCGAGCCCCCGGCCGCGTGGTGGGCCTCCTTGGCCGCCTCCACGTCCGCCTGGAGGGTCTGCTCCGCCGCGGCGGTGGCCGCCAGCTCGTCGGCGGTCGTCGCACGCTCGTGGCGGTTGGTGCCGACGGCGGTCTCGATCAGCCCGAGGTGGGTGCGCAGCAGCCACAGGCGCAGCGGCGTGTCACCGGGCAGCGTCACGCCGTAGGAGTCGAGCTCGGCGAGGCGACGCTCGGCGATGCCCTTGCGCTCGTGGAGCCCGGCGATCGGCTCGAGCAGGTCGAGCTTCTGCTCCTCGGTGCGCATGGCGGCGTAGGCGGCGTCGAGGTCGTCGAAGTGCTCGATCGCCCGGTCGGCCGCCGCATAGGTGACGGGCCGCTCCAGGACCATGTCCTTGTAGAGCTCGTCGACGCTGCGCACCTGGTTGCCGGCCTGGATGCGGGCGAGCAGCCGCAGCGCCTTGGCGCCGTCGCCGTTGGCGCCGATGCCCAGCCGCGCGTGGAGGACGGCGGAGTAGTCGGCGTAGGTGCGGTGCACCCGGATGCCCGGGAAGAGCTTCTTGAGGGTCGTGGCGTGGAAGCGCTCGGGTACGGCGACCTCGAGGCTGTCGAGCGTGAGGGTGCCCTCGTGCGTGGCGAGCTGCATCTGCACCTCGCCGGAGCGGGTGGCGCGCCGGGGCACGTAGTAGGTGCGCAGCGCGGTGAAGCGGCCACCCTGGTCGTTGACGAACGTCATCGCCACCGCGCCCCAGGTGTCGGTGCCCTTGCCGCGCAGGAGCTTCTCCACGGGTCGGCCCGTGCGTGGGTCGTCGATCACGTCGACCGCACCGCGCAGGTAGGACAGCAGGTTGCGCTGGCCCACCCCCCGAGCACGCCCCGCCACGGCGTCGTTGGACGCGCCGTTGAACTTGGTGTCCGAGGACATCATCAGGGCGGTGTAGGCGTCGAGGACCGTGCTCTTGCCGACGCCGGAGGCACCCGAGATCATCGTCGCGTCGCCGCGCAGCGGGACCGTGGTGAGCCCGCTGAAGCCGCCCCAGTTGACCAGCTGCAGCAGCGTGGCCCGCCACTGCACGGTGTCGTCGGCGGGGGTCTCCACCGTGTGCTGCTCGAAGAGCCCGTCGGTGGCATCGCCCTCGGCCTCGTCGATGCGCTCGGTCTCGTCGATGGACATCGTCACTCCTCCCCTGCGTCGCCCACGGGCTCGGCTTCCTCGTCGAAGAGCTCGGCCTGCTCCTCCGGGCTGGCCGGGGCCTCCGCGCTGGTGGCTCGCTGGAGCGCCTCGAGCAGCTCGTGGAGCAGGTCGAGCGGCAGCAGCGGCTCCACCGCCTCGCTGATCTCGAACCGGTCCTCGGCCGCGGTGGCGATCAGCAGCCCCGCCTTGGCGATGCTGATCACCGCGTTGCGGGCCCGCTTCTCGTCGCCCGCCTCGTCGGTCGCGTGCACCGGTCGGAAGGTCGCGACGTAGTCGACGATGTCGTCGCGGTCGATGAACACGTGCGCGTCGCCGCCCGCGAGGCCGGCACGGAGCCGGTCGCGCAGGTGCACCAGCACGAGCGTCTCCTCGCGCGACCAGGCCGCGTCGTAGAGGAGGGTCGGGAAGCGGCTGCCGGTCTCGGAGGTCGCCTGACGCTTCCACGCCACCTCGCGGGCGCGGTCGACGGCGAGCTCGAGGAAGAGGTCGTTGAGCCGTGAGCGCAGCACCCGCTCGTGCTCGACGAGCACCTGCCAGTCCCGTGGGTGCGTGCGCGCGCTGATGAAGCGCTGCTTGAGCAGGGTCACCAGGGCGTGGCGCTGGGCGTGCTCCAGCCCGCCCTCGTCGCCCTCGAAGAGCGAGACCGACCCCTCGTCGAGGATCGCGGGGTCGAGGTCCAGGTCGGTGTCGACGCTCATGCTCGGGTCTCGCTCTCGGGTCGGTCGGGATCGGGCAGGGGCAGACGTGGCACGGCGAAGGTGCGCCGCGACCCGTCGGGGCGGACGGCGGCGAACTCCTCGACGGCATCCTCGGCCTCCCACTCACGGTCGGCCGCCAGGTGCAGCAGCCCGAAGATCTCGACCGGCCGACGCAGGGCCGGCTCGAAGCCGTCGAAGACCTCCCCGAGCGAGCCGGCCGGGAGCAACGAGGCAAGGGCGGCGTCGAGCCGCTGCCGCAGCGAGGTCAGCTGCGGGCCGCCCTGTGCCATGACGGCCGCCAGGGAGACCGCCGGCCCGTCGCCCGGGTCGGCGGTGGTGATGCGCTCCGGGAGGACGTCGTCGGCCGGGTCGTAGAACCGCTCCCGGAGGTGCTCGACCCCGGCACGCGCGGGCAGCAGCGGCACGTCGAGCACCGCGCGCGGGCCGGTGGTCGCCATCCAGGTCATGAGCTCGGACTCCACCTGGCGCAGCGTCTGCTCGAGCTCGCGGTCGCGGGCCACGTCGTGGGACACGATGTAGTCCTTGAGGGTGGCGGTGACCCGCGAGCGCTGGGCGAGCACCCGGTCGAGGCCGTCGCGCACCAGCCGGACGGTCCCCCGCAGCTCGGCGCGGTCGGCGTCGCTGAGGATGCCGTCGGCGATCGGGTGCTCGAGCAGCGCGGTGAGGTCCTCGCGCAGCTGCGTGACCAGGGCGTCGTCGCGCAGCAGCGCGAAGGCGCCCTCGAAGGCCCGACCCTCGTGGGTCGCGTGCATGAGCGCGTCGGCGCGGGACAAGTAGTCGTCGATCACCTCGCCGGCGGGCCGGTCCTCGGCCCGGAACGCCGCCAGGATCTCGGCCCTGATCACGGCGAACCGCTCCTCCACCCGGGCGAAGTCGCTGGGCAGCGCGGAGATCAACGAGAGCAGCTCGGTGAACCCCTCGTGCATGTAGTCCTCGGTGGCGCTCACCATCTCGGCACCGTCGACCAGCCGGTCGCGCTCGGCCTGGAGCCGGGCGATCTCGGCATTGAGGATCGTGACCCGCGCGGTGCGGTCGGGGTTGGCCTCGGAGTTGAACCGCCGGACCGTCCCGAGGATGGTCGCGATCCGGTGCTCGCTCAGGGTGGCGCGGTCGCGCGCGAGGTTCTTCACCAGCTCGAGCGCCTGCTGGGCGTGGGAGGTCAGCGTGTAGACCTCGTGACCGGCCTCGTCGAGCGAGCGGACCAACCACTGGCCACGCATCCAGCGCTGGCAGAGGTCCTTGCCGCTGCCCGCGGGAACCTCCGCCTCACCGGAGCGCCTGACCACCGCGAGGTGCTCCTCGACCTGCGCGTGCAGCCGCGCCGTCGGGATCGGCTTGTTGTTGCGCCCGAAGGCCGCGCGGAAGATCGTGATCACGACGGGCGCCTGCCGCTGGTGGAGCAGGGTCAGGGTCGGCTGCGCGAAGGCGCCCCTCACCCGTGCCAGCTCACCGGCGATCTCGCTCACTGCGCTGCTCCTCTCGCGTCCAGCCGCGTCCCTCGTGCGACGGGCAAGCATCCCAGAGGCCACCGACGAGGGCCGGTCCCGGGGTGACCGGAGCCCGCGGATAGCGTGCATCCCCATGACCGACCTGGCACCGGCACTGCGCTACCCGACCCCTCAGGTGGTGCGCACGCTCAACGTGTCGGCCAAGGGCGGGCTGCTGCTCCTGCTGGTGGTGGCGCTGATCAACCCCGAGGTCGGGAACATGGAGGGCAAGGGCGCGGGGATCCGAGCCATCGCCTACCCCCTGCTGGCGTTCACCATCCCGGCCGTGTGGTTCACGCTGTGGCGCGAGCGCACGTCGTTCCCCTGGGCCGCCGACCTGTTGGTCACCATCACCTGCTTCACCGACATCCTGGGCAACCGGATGGATCTCTACGACACCATCGTGTGGTTCGACGACTGGATGCACTTCATGAACACCGGCCTGCTCGCCGCCGCCGTCATCCTCCTGACGATGCACTGGAGCTCGAGCCTCGGCGCGACCCTGGAGCGCTCCCTCGCCTTCGGCGCCACGGCTGCCCTCGTCTGGGAGGTCGCGGAGTACTACGCCTTCCTCAGCACCTCCGTCGAGCGCGCCGGCGCCTACACCGACACCCTCGGCGACCTCACCCTCGGCACCGTCGGCGCCGTGCTCGCCGGCGTGGTCGTGCACGCGTCGTGGCGCAGCGGACG
>NZ_CALRWD010000013.1:0-72763 GCF_943371775.1 Nocardioides psychrotolerans | reverse complement strand
AGGTCGAGCTGGCGCGTGGGGAGGAGATCCGCACCGAGATCTCCGCGAAGTTCCGTCGCGAGGGTGTGACGGCCGAGCTCGCGGCTGCCGGGTTGGAGCTGACCCACTGGTGGACCGACCCGGCGGGTGACTTCGCCCTGTCGCTGTCGCGGCCGACTTGAGATCTGGGGAGGCGTTTTTTAGCCTGGTGGAGGCCTTCCCAGCAGGATCACGCTGAATCACGGGTGAAGCTCACCAGTCGCAGGTGGTCCCAGTGGAGCCAGGACGTCCAGGTCCGATGCTGTTCGTCTTGGACGTTTCACACCGGTGGTCCGGGTCCGCAGTCGCGGGTCCGGGCCACTGTCATTTCCGCTCGTGAGGGTGCATCGTGGAGATCGACCGGGCACCCGGTGCAACCTTCCGGGGCTCGCTCGCATCTACCTGGGCACGAGCACCCTCACCCCTGGAGCTGACGATGTCGCACACCCCCCGCCTTGCCCGATCCCTCGCCCGACCCCTTGCCCGGCCCCTCGCCCGACCCTTCACGGCCGCTGCTGCCGTGGCCCTGACCGTCGGGCTGGCCGGTGTCGCGGCGCCCGCCTCGGCCGAGTCCACGAGCGCCACGGACCCGGCGGACGCGACCGCCTCGCTGACCGACATCCGGCGCGTCACGGTCAACCACGGCCCCGAGCAGGTGATCACCAAGGTCCGCTTCACCGACCTGGTGCGGACCTCCGACGCCGGACCGTCGGGGATGACGGTCTTCTTCGACAGCCGGCCCGGTCGCAAGGGCCCGGAGCTCCGCTTCGACACCGGCCTGCAGGAGGGCACCGACTACCAGGTGACCAAGACGTCGGGCTGGGCCCAGTCGGGCGACCGGCTCAGCTGCCCGGCGAGCCTGCGCCTCAAGTGGGCTGACGACGTCGCGATCGTGCGCGTCTCGCGCGAATGTCTCGGCGACCCCGCCAAGGTGCGCGTCGCGGTCAAGATGGTCGACCTCTACGACGGCTCCCACCCGGTCACCGACTGGCTGGGCAACCCGCGCTCGTTCACGTCGTACGTCGCCGCGGGCTGAGGCGGTCTCCGGGCCGGCTCAGCCGACGGCGACCAGCACGACGGCGACCGCGCAGAGGCCCAGACCGGCGGCCTGGGCCCGGTGCACCTGCTCGCGCAGGAGGCCCGCGGCGAGCACCACGGTGAACGCCGGGTAGAGCGAGGTGATGACCGCCGACACGGTGAGAAGTCCCTCGCGCGTGGCCAGGAGGAACAGGCCGGTCCCCGTGGCGCCGAGGCCCCCGCACAGCAGCCCGACCAGGGCCACGGGACGTCGGGGGAGCCAGGCCTCGCGCAGCGCCTGGGCGACGCCCACGACGACCACGGCACCGATCAGCTGGTTGACCGCCAGGGGGAGCAGCCCCGCGGACTCCGGCACCTGGGCCAGCGCCGCGAAGAGGGTGCCGAAGCCGAGCCCGGCGAGGACGGCGTCACCCAGCCCGCTCCTGGTCGGCCCGTCGGCCCCGGTCGGCACCCGCGCCACCAGCCAGATCGCCGGGATCGCCGCGACGATGCCCAGCCAGACCACCGCGCCGGGACGCTCGCCGAGCAGGAGACCGGCGACGACCGAGACCAGCGCGGCGCCCACCCCGGAGACCGGCGCCACGACGCCCATCCGCCCGGTCGAGAGCCCGCGGTAGAGGAATGCCGTGCCGATGCCGTTGCCGAGCCCGGCCAGGGCCGACCAGCGCCACGTGTCGGCCGTGACGGTGCCGTCGACGATGAGGGAGCCGACGAGGAAGAGGGCGGCGCCCCCGACCTGGGAGACCAGGGCGATCGCCCAGGGCGTCACCCGCTGGGAGACCAGGCCGCCGACGAAGTCGGAGAGCCCGTAGCTGGCCGCCGCCAGCAGGGAGAAGAGGATCGCCATCGTCAGGGTCCCGCTCAGGTGGCGACGACGCCGACGACCCAGGCGAGCGTCGCCAGCAGCCCCGCGGTGAGCTCGATGAGGATGCTCAACCCCACCGCCCGCAGGGCGTGCTTGGTCGAGGGCCAGGCCTGGGCGGAGCCCACACGGCGGTGCTCGGCGAGGTAGACGCCGAGCACGAAGCCGAGGACGATGCCGACGACCGGGACGAGGAAGAAGCCGACGATCCCCACCGCAGCCCCGATCCACTGGGTCGAGGCGGGGATCCCGGCGTCCTTGAGGCGCTTGCCGGGGACGGCGTACTTCACGACCGTGCCGACCAGCAGCAGCACCGTCGCGAGCGCGAGCACCGCCCAGCCGCCCGCGCTGCCGACGGTGAGGGCCCAGACGAGGATCGCGGCGAAGATCAGCGCGGAGCCCGGCAGCAGGGGCACCAGGATGCCGGCCAGGCCGACCGCGAGGGCCACGGCGACGAGGACTTCGGTGAGGCTCACGGCGCACACCTTGTCACGCGCTGCCCGGAAATGACCGATGGCCCCGGACTCGCGTCGGGGGCCATCGAGATGTCGGTGGGTGGCGTGGTCAGCGCTCGCGTCCGGCTACGTTGCCGACGTGTTGGTGAGCTTGTGCGTCTCGTCGATCACCTTGACGGCGACCTCCTTGAGCTTGTCGCCGTGCTCACGCGCGTGGTGGGCACAGAACAGGAGCTCGGCGCCTGCTTGGAGCTGGACACGCAGGTAGGCCTGCGCACCGCAACGGTCGCAGCGGTCCTCAGCGGTCAGAGGAGCACTAGGGGCAACAACAGTTGTCACGTCGGCCTCATTTCTTGGGTGGTGTCCTAGTCAACGTAGCGAGGGGGCCCAACATTCCGGATGGTGCCCCCGCCCCACGTGTCGTAGACCACGTCGATCTGTTCACGGGGAGTTCTTCCCTCCCTGCCGGAGATCATGCCGCGGACGGTCATCTGTCCAGACCGGTGGGGAGCTGGTGTTGCCTGTAGCTGTGAGTCTGACCTCCTATCGGCTCCCGGGCGGCCGATCGAAGGAAAGTCGCCGAGATCGTGTCCACTTCGTGACGTCCTCGGCGGGTGGAGCAGGTGCTGCGGTGGTGTCCTCACCGTAGGGCGGCTCCTGCGAGCGTGCCTTCACCGGCGTACGGCGTGTCGCCGGTAGATTCGGAGCCTGCACACCGCCCCACCCACGCACCGACGCAGGAGCCCCACGATCGCCGACAACACCTACAACGCAGCCCACCTCCTCGTGCTCGAGGGCCTGGAGGCGGTCCGCAAGCGACCCGGGATGTACATCGGCTCGACCGACACCCGCGGGCTCATGCACTGCCTGTGGGAGATCATCGACAACGGCGTCGACGAGGCGCTCGCCGGTGAGGCGCACCGCGTGGAGGTGACGCTGCACGCCGACGACTCGGTCGAGGTGCACGACGACGGTCGCGGCATCCCGACCGACAAGGAGCCCAAGACCGGGCTCCCGGGCGTCGAGGTCGTGGCGACCAAGCTGCACGCGGGTGGCAAGTTCGGTGGCGGGTCCTACGTCGCCACCGGTGGCCTGCACGGCGTGGGCCTCTCGGTCGTCAACGCGCTCTCCTCGCGCATGGACATCGACGTCGACCGCAGCCCCAGCCAGCAGGGCCTGAGCTTCCAGCGCGGGGTCCCCGGCGTCTTCGACGGGGAGGGACCGCGCGCCGGCTTCGCGCCGCAGTCCGGGCTGACCCGCAAGGGCAAGCGGGTCGCCAAGGGCAGGACGGGCACGCTGATCCGCTTCTGGCCGGACCGGCAGATCTTCACCAAGGACGCGCGCTTCGAGCTCGAGGGCCTCCTGGGCCGGGCCCGGCAGACGTCCTTCATCGTGCCCGGGCTGGAGCTGGTCATCCGTGACCTGCGCGGTCCCGACCCGGTCGAGGAGAAGTTCCGCCACGACGGCGGCATCGCGGAGTTCGTCGACTTCCTCGCCCACGACGAGCCGGTCACCGACGTGCTGCGGCTGCAGGGCAGCGACACCTTCACCGAGACCGTGCCGATGCTCGACGCGCAGGGTCACATGACCCCGCAGGACGTCGAGCGCGAGCTCCACGTCGACATCGCGGCGCGCTGGGGCATGGGCTACGACACCGAGGTCAAGAGCTTCGTCAACGTCATCGCGACCCCCAAGGGCGGCACCCACGTCAGCGGCTTCGAGGCGGCGCTGACCAAGACCTTCAACGACGCCATGCGGGCGACCAAGGCGCTGAAGGTCAACGACGACGACGTGATCAAGGACGACGTGCTCGAGGGCCTGACCGCGGTCGTCACCGTGCGCCTGGCCGAGCCGCAGTTCGAGGGCCAGACCAAGGAGATCCTGGGCACCCCGGCCGCGCGCTCCGTCGTACGCAAGGTGGTGGCGGCGGAGCTCAAGGAGTTCCTCACCTCCACGAAGCGGCACGAGAAGGCGCAGGCCAAGCTGCTCATGGAGAAGGTGGTGGGGGCCTCCAAGACCCGCCTGGCCGCGCGTCAGCACAAGGAGACCCAGCGTCGCAAGAACGCCCTGGAGTCCTCGGCGCTGCCCGCCAAGCTGGCCGACTGCCGCGCCAACGACAACGACCGCACCGAGCTCTTCATCGTCGAGGGCGACTCCGCGCTCGGCACCGCCAAGCTGGCACGCAACTCGGAGTTCCAGGCGCTGCTGCCGATCCGCGGCAAGATCCTCAACGTGCAGAAGGCCTCGGTGGGCGACATGCTCAAGAACGCCGAGTGCGCCTCGATCATCCAGGTGGTCGGGGCCGGGTCCGGGCGCACCTTCGAGCTCGAGGCGCGCCGCTACGGCCGGATCATCTTCATGGCCGACGCCGACTCCGACGGCGCCCACATCCGGTGCCTGCTGGCGACGCTCTTCTTCAAGTACATGCCCGAGCTGATCGCCGAGGGGCGGGTCTACTCCGCCGTCCCGCCGCTGCACCGCATCGAGATCTCGGCGCCCAAGAAGGGCCAGGACAAGTACGTCTACACCTATTCCGACGACGAGCTGCAGCGCAAGCTCGCCGAGCTGAAGAAGAAGAACACCAAGTGGAAGGACCCGGTCCAGCGCTACAAGGGGCTGGGCGAGATGGACGCCTCGCAGCTGGCCGAGACGACCATGGACCCCCGACACCGCACGCTGCGCCGCATCACCGTCGACGACGCCGACGTCGCCTCCCAGGTCTTCGAGCTGCTCATGGGCTCCGACGTCGCGCCGCGCAAGGAGTTCATCGTGCAGGGTGCCTACGAGGTCGACGTGGAGTCGCTCGACGCGTGAGGTGAGTTGCGGCGTCGTAACCGTGGCGCCTGCGCACCGTTGAGCCGGTGGAAGATCTCGGGCTCTAGCGAAGGACAACGCGATGCGGCGTCGACTGCACTCCCTCCTGCTCGCCTTGGGCGTGGCCTGCGCGGGCGCCCTGCTCGTCGGCTCGTCGCCCTCGGGCGCCGACCCGGTCGTGGTCCCCGACATCGACGGTGGGCTCGCTACGTGCACCCAGCTCAGCCCGCACGCGGTCGCGGTGACCAGCGTGCCGGTGCGGCTCGACGTGCGGGTCCTGCTCGACGGGGTCACCCGCGACCACGCCGAGCAGGGCGTGGCCTCGATGCGCCGGGCCTACCGCCCGCTCGGCATCGCGGTCGCGGCGTCGTACGACGTCGTGGACCTCACCGGGGTCGACGTGCAACGGCTGATCGAGCAGTCCAAGGCCGTCTATGGCGGGAAGCGGCCGGCGGGGGTCGACGTCGTCTACACGATGACCAGCAAGGACATCACCAGCACCGGGCCGACCGGCGGACAGCTGATCGGGCAGGCCGACTGCATCGGCGGCGTCCGCAGGGCGCGCACGGCCTTCGCGGTGGGGGAGATCGGCCGCGTCACCATCCCCACGACCAGCGAGGGCACCGGCAAGGTGATGGCGCACGAGATCGGGCACCTGCTCGGCGGGCACCACCACTACGCGAGTGCGGAGGGCCTGCTCGCGAGCGACCCCGCGGTGATGTCACTGATGGGTCCGGCGATCGATCTCGATGCCCTGCGTTTCTCGTCCCTCAACGGGCTGATGGTGCGCGGGCACGCGCAGCGCTACGCCGGCTGAGGCGAGGTCAGGGTCAGGCGAGCTGCTCGAGCAGGCCCGTGTCGACGTCGTAGACGAAGCCGGCGACCGCGGTGGTGTCCGGGATCAGCGGATGCGCGTGGATCTTGGCGAGGTCGTCGGCGAGGGCGGCTCGCTGGTCGGTGACGACCCCGAAGGACTGCCACGACGCGTCCTGGCCGGCAGATTCCGAGATCTTGTGGCGCAGCTCGTCCTCGGTGTTGGACGCCATGGCGCACCGGGTGTGGGGGACCACGAGGATCCGCTTCACGCCGAGGAGGTGGGTGGCGAGCACCAGGGCCTCGAGCGCCTGGGGCGTCACGCGGCCCCCGGGGTTGCGGAAGATCTTGGCGTCGCCGGGCTTGAGGCCCACCATGCCGAGCGGGTCGATGCGCGAGTCCATGCAGGTCACGATCGCGACCCCGGCATGGGCGACGCCGTCGAAGCCGCTGAGGGTGAAGTCGGCGGCGAAGTCGCGGTTGGCTGCCAGCAGGTCCTCGAAGTCGGTCACGAGCGCGAACATAGCCGAGATGCCGGCCGCTCGGGGAGGGGTGCCGGTGGGCTGGACGGTGGTGTTGGTCACCCTGCGGAGCGCAGCAGCCGGGCGGCGTCCACGCTGCGTGTGGCTGCCCCGCGGAAGAGCACGAGGGCGGCGACGGCGGCCAGGACGGCACAGACGGCGGCGCCGGCGAAGACCGCGTGCTCCTGAGGGATCCCGGCGCCGGCCAGCAGGTCGCTGAACTCCGTGCAGCGGCTCTTGCCGTCACAGACCTCCTTGGCGGAGGGCAGCGGGTTGTCCTCGAGGTAGGAGTAGTAGCGGCGCAGGCCGATCGCGGTCAGCGCCGAGATGCCGATCAGCATCCCCACCATCCGCGCGACGACGACCATGGCGCTCGCGAGGCCGTGCACCGCGTCGTCGGTGCTGACCAGGATCGCGGCGTTGACGGGGGCGAGCGCGAGGCCGAAGCCGAAGCCGCACAGGACCAGCGTCAGGTCGGAGTGCAGGTGCTCGAGGCTGGTGATGTCCCACTGGGCCATCAGGACGAAGCCCACGGCAGCCATGAGCATGCCGGCGGCCGTGATGACGCCGGCGCCGACGCGGCGGGTGAGGTAGCCACCCACGACCGCCCCGACCGGCAGCGCGATCAGGAAGCGGACCAGCACCAGGGCCGCGCTGAGCTGCGAGTCGCGGTAGATCGTCGTGCGGGCGAAGAGGGGGATGTCGATGAGGGCGGCGATCAGGGCGGCGCCGACGAAGAAGCTCACGACGATGGCGCCCCAGGCCGGCGTGGCGCGCAGTGCCCCGGCCGGGATCAGCGGCGCCTCGGCGCGGCGCAGGTGGATGACGAGGGCCAGCGCCGCGATCGCCGACCCGGCGAGGTAGTAGTAGCCCTGGTCGGCGAACAGCTGGATCTTGGGGTCGGCGGTGGCGAAGGCCAGGATCACCCCGCCCAGGGCCACCGCGAGGAACAGGGCGCCGACGAGGTCGGCGTCGCGCATGCTGCGGACCCAGCCCCTGCCGTCGACGACCGGTCGCCGGGCGGTGAAGCAGCGCACGACGAAGAGCAGGCCCGCGACCATGCTGAGCGCCCCGACCGGGGTCAGCCAGCGGCCGTCACCGGCGAACGGGATGAAGACCTGGCCCCACGTGATGTCCTGGAGCAGGAAGGGCGGCCGCACGAACACCAGACCACCTGCAACGAGCGCCACCAGCAGCAGGAGGCCGCCCAGGACGTCGCGACGCCCGCGGTTGGTGACCAATCCGCGTCCGGGAGGGTCGGATCCTTGCGGTTGGTGACCAAACCGCAGGGTCGAGATCGCCGCGGCCAGCACCAGCCCGACCGCCACGTTGATCAGGAAGATGGCCCGCCAGTCGGCGACGGCGAGCACGACGGCCCCGAAGAGGGGACCGATGACGCTGCCGAGCTCCTGGACCGCGGAGACGATCCCGAGCGGGATGCCGCGGCGGTCGGCGGGGTAGAGGTCGGCGACGAGGGCCAGCGTGGCGGGCACGAGCCCGCCCCCGCCGACGCCCTGGAGGAAGCGCCCCGACACCATCGTGGGCAGGTCGTAGGCCAGGCTCGTCACCAGTGATCCGAGCGCGAACACCACGAGAGCGGCGACGAGGACCGGGACGCGGCCGCGCAGATCGGCGATGCGTCCGATCAGGGGCAGCATCGCGACGTAGCCCAGCAGGAAGCCCGAGATGATCGGGGCGGCGCGCTGGAGCTCCTCGGTGGACTCACCGACGCCCCCGAGCATCTCGGGCAGCGCCAGGACGACGACGTAGGTGTCGGCGGCGGCGAACGCCACTGCGACCGAGGCCAGGCCCAGCAGCAGCCGCGGCGACGACCTCAGCGCGCCCACCGGGGCTCCACCGCTCACGGAGCGGTGATGTCCTTCTGGGTGCCGTAGTCGTCGAAGCCGACCGTGTAGGTCATGGAGTCCTCGCCGGCGTAGAACTGGCCGGTGAGCACGGCCTCGCGCAGCTCGCCGTCCTCGGTGATCGTGTAGGTGGCGTCGAAGTCGCCCGAGGCGCCCGGGATGATGTTCTCGACGACCGAGCCGGCCACGGTCCCGGTGTAGGAGGTGAGGATCTCGTCGTTGTTGGCACCGCCGCGGACCGAGTCGCCCTCCTCGATGCCCGTGGTCTCGGGCAGCAGCGAGGAGAACCCCTGGTCGGGACTCACCAGACCGGCCGGGTCGGGGGCGCCGTACTCGCCGGGGTCGACCTCCTGGTAGCCGGAGGTCAGCGGCAGCTGCGCGTAGACGAGGCCGTCGACCGCGACGACCGGCACCTCGAAGGCCTGGCCGGAGAGCGAGACCGTGATCGAGCCCTCGAAGGCCGGGGCACTGGTGCCGACGCCGGAGGCCTCGAGGATGCCGGTGACGCCGTCGGGCAGGTCGTCGGTCGACAAGGTGAGCTGGAGACCGCTGGTCTCGTCGAGGGTGGTCTTGGCCAGGGCCAGGACCTCCTGGGGCGTCTGGGCCGACGCCGCGGAGGACTCGTCGCCGCCGCTGCAGCCCGAGGCGGCGACGAGCAGGGCGGCGGTGAGGGCGAGAGGAGCGAGGCGGGCGCGCATGCGGTCAGCCTTCCATATCGATGGGCAGGGTCAGCGGCACGTCAGGCCCCTCGTCGGGCCCCTCGTCGGGCCCACCGAACCTCGCGGCCACCGGGCCGGCGCAGGCCACGATCGCCTGCGAGCCGGGGACTCCCGAGCCGTCCCGTCGTCCGTTGGCCTCCGGCAGGTCGATCGGGGCTCCGCTGGCGGCGGCCGCCCGGGCGGGGGCGCTGCCGGCCCAGGCGAAGACCAGCGCGTCCTCGCCCTTGAGGAAGCGGTGGCAGCGGACGCCTCCGGTGGCGCGCCCCTTGGGCGGGTACTCGCTGAAGGGGGTCACCTTGACCGCGCCCGGCTCCGTGCCGGGCAGGGCGGTCGAGGAGCCCGAGGCGGTGACGACGACCGAGCCCTCGGGGTCGACGACGCCGAACCACGCGACGGACTCGCCGGCGGTGACCCGGATGCCGTTCATGCCACCACCGGAGCGACCCTGGGGCCGCACGCCGTCGGCGCCGAAGTGGAGCAGCTGGGCGTCGGTGGTGATGAAGCACAGGGTCTCGTCACCGGTGGTGAGCTGGACGGCACCGACGACCTGGTCGCCGTCGTCGAGCCTGATCACCTCCCACTCGTCGCGGTTGAGGACCTCGGGGTTGACCCGCTTGACGGTGCCGGCACGGGTGCCGAGCGCGAGACCGGGACCGTCGGCGGTGAGCGTGCACAGCGCCAGGGGTCTCTCGTCCTTCTCGAGGGTCAGGACCTCGCTGACCTGGAGCCCGCCGTTGAGGTTGGGGTCGTTGGCCGAGGGCGGCAGCACCGCGGTGATCTCGAGCATGTCGACGCGCAGCAGCCGGCCCGCGGAGGTGAGGACGCCGATCTCGCCGCGGGCGGTCGTGCGGACCGCGGACACGACGACGTCGTGGTTGGTGCGGTCGCCGCCGATCCCGAAGGGCTCGTCGGTGCGGGTGCGGGCCAGGAGCCCGCTGGAGGAGAGCATCGCGAAGCACGGGTCGTCGGTCATCTCGATGGACGCCGCGGCGGCGATCGGCGCGGCTGCGCCGAGCAGGACCGTACGACGAGGGGTGCCGTAGGTCTTGGCGACGTCGGTGAGCTCGTCCCCGACGACCTTCCGCAGCAGCTTGTCGTCGCCGAGGATGGCGTCGAGCTCCTCGATCTCGCGACGCAGCTCCTGCTGCTCCTTCTCCAGCTCGATGCGGCTGAAACGGGTGAGGCGGCGCAGCTGCATCTCGAGGATGTAGTCGGTCTGGGCCAGCGACAGGTCGAAGACCTCCATCAACCGCTGGCGCGCGGCGGCGGTGTCGTCGCTGGTGCGGATCACCTGGATGACCTCGTCGATGTCGAGCAGGGCGATCAGCAGGCCCTCGACGAGGTGCAGGCGCTCGGCCTTCTTGGTGCGACGGAACTGCGAGCGCCGGCGCACGACGTCGTAGCGGTGGTCGAGGAAGACCTGGAGCATCTCGCGCAGCCCGAGGGTGCGCGGCTGACCGTCGACGAGGGCGACGGCGTTGATGCCGAAGGAGTCCTCCATCGGCGTGAGGCGGTAGAGCTCCTCGAGGATGGCCTCGGGCACGAAGCCGTTCTTAACCTCGATGACCAGGCGCAGCGGGTTGTCGAGGTCCTGGAGGTTCTTGACGTCGGCGATGCCCTGGAGCTTCTTGCCCTGGACCAGGACCTTGATGCGCTCGACGACCTTCTCGGTGCCGACGGTGTAGGGCAGCTCGGTGACCACGATCGCCTTGCGGCGCCCGATCGTCTCGACCCGGGCGGTGGCGCGCATCTTGAAGCTGCCGCGCCCGGTCTCGTAGGCGTCGCGGATGCCGTCGAGGCCGACGATCTTGCCGCCGGTGGGCAGGTCGGGGCCGGGGATGAAGCGCATCAGGTCGTCGACGGTGGCTTTCGGGTGGCTGATCAGGTGACGCAGCGCCTGCACGACCTCGACCAGGTTGTGGGGGGCGCAGTTGGTGGCCATGCCGACCGCGATGCCGGTGGTGCCGTTGACGACCAGGTGGGGGATGGCGGCCGGCAGCACCGACGGCTCGAGCTCGCGGCTGTCGTAGTTGGGCTTGAAGTCGACGGTGTCCTCGTCGATCGAGGCCGTCATCGCCACCGCCGAGGGCGCCATGCGGCACTCGGTGTAGCGCATGGCGGCGGGGGAGTCGTCGGGCGAGCCGAAGTTGCCGTGGCCGTCGACGGTCGGGAGCCGCAGGGAGAAGGGCTGGGTCATCCGCACCAGGGCGTCGTAGATCGCGCCGTCGCCGTGCGGGTGCAGCCGACCCATGACCTCGCCGACCACCCGGGCGCTCTTCACGTGCCCGCGGTCGGGCCGCAGGCCCATGTCGTTCATCGTGTAGAGGATGCGGCGCTGGACCGGCTTGAGGCCGTCGCGGGCGTCGGGCAGCGCCCGGGAGTAGATGACGGAGTAGGCGTACTCCAGGAACGACGAGCGCATCTCGTCACCGACATCGGTGTCGATGATGTGCTCCTCGAAGTCGTCGGGGAGGGGTTGGTCGGTCCTACGCCTTGCCATGCCCGCATTCTTCCCTGCGGCGCCTGTTCACCCGACGGTGGCACGCCGCCCAGGTCGGACGGGATAGATTGCAGAGCGTGACCGCCGAGGCTTCCCCCCAGCCCGACGAGCCCCCCACCGCGCCGCGGCACTGGGAGGCCGACGTCCTCCTGCGCGACGGGCGCACGGCCCACATCCGGCCGATCGCCCCCAACGACGCCGAGCTGCTCGTCGAGTTCTACGCACGGGTGAGCGACCAGTCGAAGTACTACCGGTTCTTCAGCCCCATGCCCAAGCTCTCCGAGCGCGACGTGGCCCGCTTCACCCAGGTCGACCACCAGGACCGCGTCGCCTTCGTGCTGCTGCTCCAGGGCCACATGATCGCGGTGGGTCGCTTCGACGTGGTCAAGCCCGGTGAGGCCGAGGTGGCCTTCCTCGTCGAGGACCAGCACCACGGTCGCGGCATCGCCCAGCTGCTCCTCGAGCACCTCGCGCAGGCCGGCCGCGAGCGCGGCGTCGAGAAGTTCACCGCCGAGGTCCTGCCCGACAACCACCGGATGATCCAGACCTTCCGCGACGCGGGCTACTCCATCGCCAGCGAGTACGACGAGGGCGTGCTGGTCCTCGAGTTCCCCATCGACCCGACCGACACCGCCATCGGCGTGATGCGCGGGCGCGAGCACCGCGCCGAGTCGGCCTCCATCGAGCGGTTCTTCAACCCGCGCTCGGTGGCGATCATCGGCGCCAGCCGCCGCCAGGACACGATCGGCCAGGCGCTCGTGCGTCACCTCGTGACCGGTGACTTCACCGGCCGCGTCTACGTCGTCAACCCGAGCGCCGACGCGGTGTCCGGGATGCCGGCCTACAAGACCGTCGGCGACATCCCCGACGACGTCGACGTGGCGATCGTGGCCGTGCCGGCCGACAAGGTCGAGGACGTCGTCCTCGACTGCGCAGCCAAGGGCGTGCACGGCCTGGTCGTCATCTCCTCGGGCTTCGCCGAGACCGGCGAGGAGGGCCGCAAGCGCCAGCGCCGCCTCGTGGGGCTCTCGCGCTCCTACGGCCTGCGCCTGATCGGCCCCAACTGCCTCGGCATCATCAACACCGATCCCGCGGTCTCCATCAACGCCTCGCTGTCCTCGGTGATGCCCGCCCGCGGTCGCGCCGGCTTCTTCTGCCAGTCCGGTGCCCTGGGCTCCGCGATCCTCGAGAAGGTCGCCAACCGGGGACTGGGCCTGTCCACGTTCGTCAGCGCCGGCAACCGCGCCGACGTCTCCGGCAACGACCTCCTCCAGTACTGGGAGGAGGACGCGTCCACCGAGGTCGTCCTGCTCTACCTGGAGTCGATCGGTAACCCCCGCAAGTTCTCCCGCATCGCGCGCCGGGTCTCGCTGCGCAAGCCGATCATCGCCGTGCGCTCCGGTCGCACGACCCAGGGCGTGCCCATGGGCCACGCCGTACGCCGGATCGCCGCGCCGCCGCAGGCCGTCGACGCGATGTTCCGCCAGGCCGGGGTGATCCAGGTCGACACCCTCGAGGAGATGTTCGACGTCGCGCAGCTGCTGGCCCACCAGCCGCTGCCGCGGGGTCGCCGCGTGGCGATCGTCGGCAACTCCGACGCCCTCGGGCTGCTCGCCGCCGACGCCGCCGTCGCGGTCGGGCTGGTCGTCAACAAGTCGGTGGCGCTCGGCGCGGAGGCCACGGCCGAGGACTTCGAGGACGCGCTCGACGCTGCCATCGACGACCCCGAGATCGACTCGGTCATCGCCGTCTACATCCCCCCGCTCAACGTCTCCGGCGAGGACGTCGCCAACGTGCTCGCCGCGGTCGGTGAGCAGTCCGACAAGCCGCTCGTGTCGTCGTTCCTCGGCGCCGAGGGTGTCCCCGAGCTGCTGCGGGTGCCCGACGTGGCCGGCTCGACGGCCGGGCGCGGCTCCGTGCCGTCCTACCCCGCTGTCGAGGCCGCCGTGCGCGCGCTGGCGCGCGTCGTCGAGTACGCCGTGTGGTTGCGCACGCCCGACGGCCCGGCGCCCGACCCGGCCGAGGTCGACCTCGGCTCAGCGCGCCAGCTGGTCAACTCCGTCCTCTCCGAGCACCCGCAGGGCAGCAGCCTCACGCGCGACCAGGTGGGCGAGCTGCTCGGCTCCTACGGCATCAAGCTGTGGTCGGCCCTCCCGGTCACCACCCTGCGGCAGGCCCAGGCGGCGGGTCGCGAGCTCGGCTGGGACGTCGTGCTCAAGGCGACCTCCCACCCGCTGCGCGAGCGGCCCGACCTGGCGCACGTGTGGCGCAACATCGACTCGAGCTCGACCATGCGTGATGCGTGGGAGTCCCTGACCCAGCTCGTCGGCGACCCGGTCGCCGCCGGCTTCGTGGTCCAGAAGAACTCGCCCCCGGGCGTGCCCGTCGCGATCCGGAGCCTCGAGGATCCGCTCTTCGGGCCGGTCGTCTCCTTCGGGATCTCCGGGCCGATCATCGAGCTGCTGGCCGACAAGTCCTACCGGATCCCGCCGCTGGGCGCCCGCGACGCGGCCGCCATGGTGCGCGAGGTGAAGAGCTCGCCGATGCTCTTCGGCTACCGCGGCGCCGACGTCGTCGACGTGGCCGAGATCGAGCGCCTGATCAGCCGTGTCGCCCAGCTGCAGAACGACCTGCCCCAGATCAGCTCGCTGGAGCTGGGCCTCGTCCTGGCCGGTCCCGACGGCTGCACGGTCCTCACCGCCGAGGCCCGGGTGGAGCAGGTCGCCGAGCTGCGCTCGGACCTCTTCGTGCGCCGGATGCCCGACCTGCTCGGGGACACGATCCCGGGCTGAGGCCTCGTGACAGACTGACGCCCATGCGCAGCACCCGCACCGACGACCGCGACCGGATCCTGGAGCTCAGGGAGGCCATCGACCGCACCGGCTACTACCCCGAGGTCGTGGCCGACGGGGTGGTCTCCGCGATCGCCGGCGAGCAGGTCGTCTCGTTCTTCGTCCACCACGAGCCCACCTTCGAGCGCGACGAGGTGCGCCGCCACCAGAGCGTCATCGTGCTCACGCCCTCGCGGCTGGTCCTGGCGCACACCGACGAGCACGCCGGCGACGACCTGCTGCCCGAGCCCTACACGTCGACCTCCACCGAGGCCGTGCGGCTCTCGGCGGTCAAGTCGGTCGTGGTGACGCGCATGACCGCCAACCCGACCGGCGGCCCCACGCCGCCGGCCGAGGCCGTCATGACGATCGGCTGGGGCGGTGTCAGCCGCCTCGACCTCGAGCCAGCCGGCTGCAGCGACCCCGAGTGCGACGCCGACCACGGCTACACCGGCGTCATGGCCTCCGACGACTTCTCGTTGCGGGTCTCGGCCGCGGCCGACGGCCTCGACGCGGTCGCCGGGCTGCTGTCCTTCGCCGAGTCGCTCTCGGCGCGGACCCACTCCGGGTGAGCCACCCGTCCTCGGGGGGACCGCACTTCCTCGAGCCGGCCTACGGCCAGCGCTCGCTCGGTGACGTCGTCCCGGCGGTCGCCGCTGCGCTCGGCGTCCCGGGAGCCGCGGAGCCGACCGGCCTGGTGCTGCCCGACGCGTCGTCGTACGTCGTGTTCCTGATCGACGGGCTCGGTGCCAACCTCTTGAAGCGCTACGCCCACGCTGCGCCCTACCTCTCGGAGCTGCTCGCCGACCAGCTGCCCGCGACCTGCGGGGTGCCGTCGACGACCGCCACCAGCCTCACCTCGCTCGGCACCGGGCTGCCTCCCGGCGCGCACGGCATGGTCGGCTTCACCTCCCGCGTCCCCGGCACCGGCCAGCTGCTCAACGCGCTCTTCTGGGACCAGGACGTCGACCCGCTGGAGTGGCAGCCGCACCAGACCGCCTTCGGGCGGCTCCAGTCGGCCGGGGTGCCGGTCACGGTCGTCAACAAGCGCGAGTTCGAGCGCAGCGGCCTGACCCGGGCCGCGCACCGTGGCGGCGACTACGTCGGCGCCGACCTGGTGGGCGAGCGGATCGCTGCAGCGGTGGCGTCGTCGGCGGTGTCGCCGTCGCTGACCTACCTCTACGACGGCGACCTCGACCGGACCGGTCACCAGTGGGGCGTCGCGTCGAGCCAGTGGCTGATGCAGCTGTCGATGATCGACGCCGAGGCCGAGCAGCTGCGCGAGACGCTGCCGTCGCACGTGCGGCTGGTCGTCATCGCCGACCACGGCATGGTCGACTCGCCGGTCGACCGGCGCATCGACGTCGACGAGCACCACGAGCTGCGCGACGGCGTGGCGCTCATCGGCGGTGAGGCACGCTTCCGTCACCTCTACTGCTCCGGCGGTGCCGTCGACGACGTCGTCGCGACCTGGTCGGCGGTGCTGGGGGAGCGGGCCGAGGTGATGACGCGCTCGGCGGCGATCGGTCGTGGCTGGTTCGGGCCGGTCTCCTCGCTGGTCATGCCGCGGCTGGGTGACGTCGTCGTCGCCTGCCGCTCCGACCACGCGATCCTCTCCACCCGCGACTTCCCCTACGAGGCCGGTCTCGTCGGGCTGCACGGCTCGCTCACCGAGGACGAGATGCTGATCCCGCTGGTCGTGGACTGAGCGGCGCGCGGCGGCCACTTGGCGGCCGGTTCATCAAGGTATGTCGACGAACCTCCATCTCCCACGGTCGAGCGGCGGGCTGGTCAGGCACTTCCCATGGCGACACGCCACTCCCCATGGGGTGCACGTCGTGGGGAGTGGCGTGTCACCGGCATACCTTGATGAAGCGGCCCGCGGTGCAACATCGCGCCGACTCGGCCTACTGCAGGGTCATGCGGGGCTCGCCGTTGACCAGCCCGGTGCCGGAGATCGAGCAGCGTCCGCCGCGGACGGCGCCGCCGTTGTAGGCCTGGCGGACGCAGGAGCGGGTGGCGAGCTGGGCCCAGTAGTTGGGGTGCAGCGACTCCTGGATGTAGTAGGGGCTCGAGGAGCCGCAGCAGGTCGAGACCGTGCGGATCTGGTTGACCCACTCGGTCTGGTCGACCGCACCGGCCGACTGCCAGCTCGCGATGCCCTTCTCCTCGTAGAGCCCCACGGTGCTCTCGCACAGCCGGCGACCGTTGAAGGCCGACGACAGGTCCAGGACCTTGGCGTTGGGCAGGCCGGAGGCGGCGACGGCGCCGGTCACGGTCGAGTTGATGGTGGGCAGCGCGTAGTCGTTGGCCCAGTCGGCGTCGGCGTTCCAGAAGCCGCAGCCGCCGGTGCTCTGGCGGCTGTAGCCGCTCTGCGAGTAGCGGATGCCGCTGCCGCGCGGGAGGGGCGAGGGGTAGGTCTGGACCAGGAGGGTCCACGAGGTGTCGGCGTAGCCGGCGTTGCGCATGGCGGCCTGCACGTTGCGGAAGGAACCCGAGATGCGGGCCTTCACAGCCGAGACGTTGGCGGCGGTGAAGTTGCTGACGACCGAACTGTCGTCCTTGCAGTAGTCCTTGGCCCACGTGGGGGAGTAGAGGAAGTTCACGACGCAGGACTGCACGATCGAGGCGAAGTTGAAGTCGTTGCCGCCGATGGAGACCGAGACCATCTTCACGTTGTGCGTCGAGGCGAACTGCTGCAGCGCCTTGGCCTGGCCCACCTGCCCGGCCCCGTTGTCGTAGAAGTCCAGCCCGGGCTTGAAGGTGTCGCCGTTGCCTCCGCTCGTCGCCGTGGTGGCACCGGAGCAGGCCAGGTTGAGGCCGCTCACCCCGCCACCGATGTAGACCTCCGCGGACCGGCTGCGGTGGCAGCGGTCGATCTGCTCGGCGGTCCCCGAGGCGTTGTCGAAGTACGCCGTGGGGCCGAGCGCGTCTGCCCGGCTCGAGGAGGCGTTGGAGCTGCCGGCCCAGCGACCGGCCTCGCCGCTGATGTAGGAGTCGCCGAGGCTCACCACCCAGGGCGCACCGACGCCCGGGCCGTCGGCCCGTGCGGGGCTGGAGGTCACCGGGACCGCGAGGAGCGCGACGACGAGCGCGCCGAGCAGGGCCAGGCAGAGGCGGGGAGACAGGGCGGTAGGCCCTCCGAGTCGGATCACAGGGGCGAACGTAGTGACGTGACTCACGTCCCACAAGAGGGATGTCCCTTGCACCTGCCGGCGAGGTGAGAGGATCCGCCGGTGGCTGAGCTGACCTTCTGGACCGGGACGATGGACGCTGGCAAGTCGACCCTCGCGCTGCAGACCAACCACAACCACGCCGCCCGTGGCCGCTCCGGGCGAATCTTCACCTGCAACGACCGCGCCGGTGCGGCGCACATCTCCTCGCGCCTGGGACTGACCCACGACGCCATCGAGGTGACACCCGACTTCGACTTCTGGCGCTTCGTGGTCGACTCGCTGACGCAGGGTGGTCGCATCGACTACCTGATCTGCGACGAGGTGCAGTTCTACTCCCGCGACCAGGTCGACGCCCTGGCCAAGGTCGTCGACGAGCTCCAGATCGACGTCTTCTGCTTCGGCATCCTCACCGACTTCCGCACCCAGCTCTTCGTGGGATCGCAGCGGCTGGTCGAGCTCGCCGACCGCACCGAGGTCCTCCAGGTCGAGGCGCTGTGCTGGTGCGGCAAGCGGGCCACCCACAACGCCCGCACCGAGGACGGCGTCATGGTCACCGAGGGGGAGGTCATCGTCGTCGGCGACGTCGAGGCGCAGGACGGCCCACCCGCCGAGGTCGCCTACGAGGTGCTCTGCCGCCAGCACCACCGGCGCAAGCTCACCGCAGCGCGGGCCAAGGCCGTCAGCCTCGCCCCGGAGCCGCTGCCGTTCGGCTGACCGTCCCGCGGGTCAGGGACGGCTGGGCCACCGGCAGGTGAACACTCGTCGACACCGGCACGAGCGCCGTGACCCCGGCTCGGCCGGTCTCGTTGCGCCCTGCGTGACCACTCGTCGTACCGTCCTCGCCACGGGGGCCGGCGCCTCCGCCGTCGCCCTCACCGCCCGCGCCACGGCCGCACCAGCAGCAGCGCCGGCCGCCGCTCCCACGGCCGCCACCCGCCGGGTCTTCGCCCACGGCGTCGCCTCGGGCGACCCGCTGCCCCAGGCTGTCGTGATCTGGACCCGCGTGACACCGACCCCGGCCATCAAGCCCGGGTCGGGCAAGGGCCCGCAGGTCGCGGTGCGCTGGGAGGTGGCCCGGGACGCTCGGTTCCGCCGCGTCGTACGACGAGGGGCCGCCCGCACCGGTCCCGGCCGGGACCACACGGTCAAGGTCGACGTCACGGGGTTGGAGCCGGCCACCTGGTACCACTACCGCTTCGTCCTCAGCACCCCCGACGGCGACGTGCGCAGTCGGGTCGGACGCACCCGCACGGCCCCGGCCGCCGACAGCGACCCCGGCAACCTGCGCCTCGGCTTCGCTTCCTGCTCCAACCTGCCGGAGGGCTTCTTCGCCGCCTACCGCGGGCTCGCGGCGCGTGACGACCTGCACGCGGTGGTGCACCTCGGCGACTACCTCTACGAGTCGGGGACGAAGAAGCTGCGGGCCCACGTGCCCGACCACGAGATCGTCTCGCTGGCCGACTACCGCCAGCGCCACGCGCAGTACAAGACCGACCCCGACCTCCAGGACGCCCACGCGAAGCTCCCCTGGATCGTCACCTGGGACGACCACGAGGTCACCAACGACGCCTACCGCGACGGAGCGGAGAACCACACTCCCGGCGGCGGACCCGACGGCGAGGGCAGCTATGCCCGGCGTCGGGCTCGCGCGCACCGGGCGTACGACGAGTGGATGCCCGCGCGCCTCGACGGCACGGCGGCCCTGGGTGACGGCACCCGCCTCTACCGCCGGATCCGCTTCGGGCGGCTCGCCGAGCTCAGCATGCTCGACCTGCGCACCTACCGTGACCAGCAGGTGACCATGACCGGCACCGACGCGGCGGTCGACGACCCCGACCGCACCCTCACCGGCCGGGCCCAGCTCGACTGGCTCACCGACGGTCTCGACGACCGACGCGCACAGTGGAAGCTCGTCGGCACCTCGGTGATGTTCGCCCCGCTCAAGGTCGCGGCGCTGCCGCGCGACGTGGTCACGGCCATCAACACGCTCTCGCCGCTGCTGCCACAGGACGGCATCTACGCCAACCCCGACCAGTGGGACGGCTACACCGCCGACCGGCGCACGGTCATCGACCACCTCCAGCAGGCCGAGGTCTCCGACACGGTCTTCCTCACCGGCGACATCCACAGCGCGTGGGCGATGGACGTGCCCGTCGACGCCGGGAGCTATCCGCTGACCGGCTCGGTGGCCGTGGAGTTCGTCTGCACGTCGGTCACCTCCGACAACCTCAAGGACGTGCTCGGCACGCCGCCCCGCTCGGCACCCAACCTGGCGGCCGAGGCGGCGATCCTCGCGGCCAACCAGCACATCAAGTACCTCAATTTCGACGACCACGGCTTTTGCGTCCTCGACGTCACCGCCGAGCGTGTCCAGTGCGACTGGTTCGTCATCGGCTCGCGCTCCGACCGTCGCGCCCCGGTCACCTGGACCCGTTCGTTCCGCTCGCTCGCCGGCTCCAGCACGGTCCAGGAGGTCGGCCGCCCGGTCGGCTGACGCCTGCGGATTGGTCACCAACCGCGGCTCGAACGGCGAGAAACATGCGGTTGGTGACCAATCCGCAACCCCTGGGACCCGGCGGCCACGGGCATGGCCCACCACCGCGCGGCACAATGACCGCGTGACCAGCCCCCTGATCTCCGCGCAGGAGCTGAGCGAGCTCCTGGCCGCGCGGCAGCCCGTGACCCTGCTCGACGTGCGCTACCGGATGGGCAGCGCCACCGGTGCGGCGGAGCACGCCGAGGCCCACCTCCCGGGTGCGGTCTACGTCGACCTCGACACCGACCTGGCTGCCCCGGCCGGCGAGGGCGGGCGGCACCCGCTGCCCGAGCCGGAGGTCTTCGGCGAGGCCATGCGGCGCGCGGGGGTGCACCTGGACCGGCCGGTCGTGGTCTACGACGACTGGGCGGCCCACGCGGCCGGCCGGGCCTGGTGGCTGCTGCGCTTCCACGGGCACCCGGACGTGCGGGTCCTCGACGGCGGGCTGGCGGCCTGGCGAGAGGAGGGCGGTGCGCTCGAGAGCGGGCCGGTCGCCCCCCGCCCCGGTGACTTCGCCTGCTCCGGCGAGCAGGGCATGCCGATGGTGGACGCCGACGGGGTCCTCGACGTCGCGGTGCTCGTCGACGCTCGAGCCGCCGAGCGCTACCGCGGGGAGACCGAGCCGGTCGACCCCGTCGCCGGCCACGTCCCCGGCGCGGTCAACGTGCCGACCTCGCGCAACCTGACCGCCGACGGCCGTTTCCGCTCGCCCGAGGAGCTCCGGGTGATCTATGCCGACGTCGGGGCCGTTCCGGGCGCCGACGTGGCGGCCTACTGCGGCTCGGGCGTGACCGCCACCCACGACCTGCTGGCGCTCGAGGTGGCCGGGGTGCGAGCGGCGCTCTACCCCGACAGCTGGAGCGGCTGGATCACCGACCCGACGCGTCCGGTCGCCACCGGCTGAGCCGGCTGAGCCGGCTCCCAGGCGGGTACCGGTAGGGCATGTCGACACTCAACGCCCTGATCCTCAACTGCACCCTCAAGAAGTCACCGGCCCCGTCCAGCTCGGAGCTGCTGGCCACCGAGCTCGTGGCCGCGCTGGCCGAGCACGACGTCGTGAGCGAGATCGTCCGCGTCGTCGACCACGACGTGCGCTTCGGCGTGTCCACCGACGAGGGGGACGGTGACGGCTGGCCCGCCATCCGCGACAAGATGCTCGCCGCCGACATCCTCGTGCTCGCCACCCCGATCTGGATGGGGCAGCCCGGGTCGGTCAGCAAGATGGTCTGCGAGCGGCTCGACGCCGAGATCAGCGAGACCGACGACGAGGGCCGGATGTCCACCTTCGGCAAGGTGGCCGGGGTCGCGGCCGTCGGCAACGAGGACGGCGCCCACCACACCTCGGCCGAGCTCTTCCAGTCGCTGAGCGACGTCGGCTTCACCATCCCCGCCAACGGGGTGACCTACTGGGTCGGCGAGGCGATGCAGGGCACCGACTACCACGACCTCGACGAGCGCCCCGAGAAGACCGCGCTCACCACCCGCACCCTCGCGGCTAACGCCGCCCACCTGGCCCGGTTGCTGAAGGGGTCGCAGTACCCGCCCGTCAGCTGAGCCGGAGGACCGAGAGCGACGGCGTCACCAGTGGATGCCCTTGAACACCTTGGCCAGCATGATCTGCTCCGACTCGCGCGTGCCGCCGGTGGCGTCGGCGCCCTTGGCGGCCGCCGAGTCGGGGAAGACGTGGTAGGCCATGTTGAGCACCCGGAAGGCCAGCTTGGGCGCCACCGTGTGCGCGATCGCGCCGGCGTTGCCGAGCATCGTGTTGATCTCGTGGGGACGGTCGACCATGGCGGTCACCACGAGGTCGGCGGCCTGCGCCGGTGAGATCGTGGGGAACTTGTCGTAGAGCTTGGTCGGCGCGATCATCGGCGTCCGCACCAGCGGCATGTGGATGTTGGTGAACGTCACCCCGTCGCCCACGAGCTCCGACGACACGACGTTGCTCCAGGAGTCGAGCGCCGCCTTGGAGGCGACGTACGCCGAGAAACGCGGCGGGTTGGTCTGCACCCCGATGGAGCTGATGTTGACCACGTGGCCGCGGTGCTGCGACCGCATGGCCGGCACCAGGCCCATGATCAGCCGGATCGCGCCGAAGTAGTTGAGCTGCATGGTGCGCTCGAAGTCGTGGAAGCGGTCGTGCGAGAGCTTCAGCGAGCGGCGGATCGAGCGGCCGGCGTTGTTGATGACGAAGTCGACCGACGGCAGCTCGGCCACGATCTGCTCGCACAACCGGTCGATCGCCTCGAGGTCGGACAGGTCGCAGGGATAGACGTGGGCGGTGCCGCCGCGCATCTCGATCGTGGCCTTGGTGTCCTCGAGCTTGTCCTTGCCGCGGGCGACGAGGACGGGGATGCCGCCGGCCTGCGCGACCTTGAGCGCCACGACCTGGCCGATGCCGGAGGAGGCGCCAGTGATGACGACGTGCTTGCCGCCCAACGCAGCGCGGATCTTGGGGTCGCGCCCGGTCGACTCGTCGAGGTGCTCCTCCCAGTAGTTCCACAGGGTGCGCGAGTAGGACTCGAGGTCGGGCACCGCGATGCCCGACCCGGCCAGCGCCTTCTCGGTGCGGCGGGAGTCGAAGACGGCCGTGAAGCCGGTGTGGGCCAGCACCTCGGCGGGGATGCCGAAGCGACCGACGGTCTGGTCGAGGAGCAGCTGCACGGCCGGGTTCTTCACCAGGCCGTTGAGCACCGAGGACGGGCGCAGGCGGCGGGGGAGCAGCGCCATCGGCCCGCCCTGGGTGACCGAGCGGTCCAGCGGCATGGCGAACGTCGGTGCGCCGGCGGCCTTGCAGAAGGCGTTGACCATGTCGACGGTCGGCTGCGGCTCGGGGTTGACCAGGTGGAAGGCCTCACCGTCGCGACCGGGCAGGTGGGCGAGGTGGTCCATCGCCTTGGCGACGTAGTCGACGGGCACGACGTTGGTGTCGCCGAGGTCCATCCCGACCAGCGGCAGCCAGGAGGGCAGGGTGTCGCGCATGAGCTTCATCAGCGGGAAGAAGTAGTAGGGGCCGTCGACCTTGTCCATGGCGCCGGTCTGGCTGTCGCCGACCACGATCGCCGGGCGGTAGACGCGCCACGGCACGCTCGCCTCCTCGCGCACGATGCGCTCGGACTCGAACTTCGTGCGGTGGTAGGGCGAGGGCAGGTGCTGGCCCTCGTCGAACATGGTCTCGTCGAAGCGGCCCTGGAACTCACCGGCCGCCGCCACGGAGGAGACCTGGTGGAAGCAGCCCACCTGCAGCGCGTCGGCCAGCGCGACGGCGTTGCGGGTGCCGCCGACGTTCATCGCCTCGTTGGTCGCGTCGTCGGCCGTCATGTCGTAGATCGCCGCGAGGTGGAAGAAGTGCTCGATCGAGCCTGCGTGCTCGGACACCCAGGCCTCGTCGACCCCGAGGCCGGGCTGGCCGAGGTCACCGACGACCGGCACCACCCGGGAGGAGCCCCAGCGCATGATCAGCGCCTCCATGCGGGCCATCGAGCCGGCCCTCACCAGCACGAACACGTCGCCCTCGCGGTGGTCGACGAGCTCCTGGACGAGGTGGCGGCCGATGAATCCTGTGGCGCCGGTCACGAAGTACGACATGACCGGAGACTACTCGGGGGCAACCCCCGGTGGCAGGGGTCACCGCGGACGGCCTACTGGTCGCCGCCGCCGAACATGATCTCGTCCCAGCTCGGCACCGACGCCCGGCCGCGCTTCTTGGCGGGCCGGCGGGCTGGCGGCTCGTTCTCGGCCGGGTCCGTCTCGGCGGCAGGCTCCTCGACGGGCTCCTCGACGGGCGCCTCGGCCTCGGCTGCCTCGGCGGCCTCCTCGCGGGCCTCCGGGTCGTCGGAGGCGGGGGAGTCGTCGAGGAACGCCTCGAGCGGCATGTCGCCCCCGAGGTCCCTCCCGAGGTCGGCGGGCTCAGCCGCCGGCTCCACGTCGTGGCTGACCATCTCGATGACGTCGTCGCCCAGGGGCAGCTCGTCGGCCGGGACCGAGGAGAGACGGCGGGTGCGCGCCGAGCGGAGGTCGTCGCGCGGCTCGGGGGCGGATGCCACGGCCTCGCCTACCAGCCAGCGCGCGTCCTCGTTGTCGAGCAGCACGAAGTTGCCCGGCGCGTCGAAGGTGAGCTCGGCGGTGCCCTTGCGCTTGATCGACTCGAAGCCGCCGCGCAGCGACCAGCGGCCGTCCTCGCGCCGCCAGGCGTCCCAGGTGACCGTCGACGGGTCCACGTTGAGTGAGCGCAGGTGCGCCTCGACGGCGTCCCCGAGGGTCCGGGCACCGCCCGCCGGCTCACCCGTCGTACGACGGACGGTGGAGCGCTGCGCCCGGTCGGCGATGTGCTCACGCTCGGCGAGGACCGGGCCGGCGTAGACCATGATCTTCTCGATGCTGGTCTGCGCGGCCTGGGCGACCGCTTCGGGCGACTCGCCGGCCCGGATGCGGGCCTGGATGTCGCGGGGACGGAGGGATGAGTCCATCTGAATCTCCAACTGGCCGAGGCGAGAGCTGTCGCCGCGGAGTGCGGCCCGCAGACGGCGGTCGATGTCGAGGGTGTGCTCCACGCCCGCATCGCTGACCAGGAGCAGGCGCTGGCCGTCGTCGCTCACTCCTGCGAGCGTGAGGTGCGCCATCGGTCTGCTTCCTGAGTCCTGCGGTGTGAGGTGGGTGCTGCGGTCTGGTCGAGCCTACGCCAGCGGAGGGGTGCCGCCCGGTCACCGGGCGGCGTGCCCACCTGCGAATCTCCGCCTGCGGATCCGAGTGCCGGGGGCACTACTCTTCCCAGGTGCCGAGCACCCTGGTCGTCCTGGATCTGGTCGGGATCTTCGTCTTCGCCATCTCCGGTGCGCTGGTGGCCGTGCGCAAGGACCTCGACGTCTTCGGCGTCCTCGTCCTGGCCGGCACGACGGGGCTCGGCGGCGGCTTCCTGCGCGACGTCCTCATCGACGCCACGCCGCCCACGGCGCTGGCCGACTGGCGCTACCTGCTCGTCCCCGCGGCGGCCGGGCTGCTCACCTTCGTCTTCCACCCGCTGCTCGGGCGCATGGAGCGCATGGTCAACGTCTTCGACGCCTTCGGTCTCTCGCTCTTCTGCGTGGCGGGTGCGACCAAGGCGCTCGACTACGGTCTCGGGCCGCTCCCGGCGGCGCTGATGGGCATGCTCACCGGGATCGGCGGCGGCATGCTGCGCGACCTGCTGGCCGGTCGCGTCCCGGTGGTCTTCCGGGGTGAGCTCTATGCGACCCCGGCCCTCGCCGGTGCCACCGTGGCCGTGCTCGGCACCCGCGCCGACCTTCCGGTGGTCGTCGTCGCCGTCACCGGGGCCGCCGTCTGCCTGACCTGGCGGCTGCTGGCCATGTGGCGCGGCTGGCAGGCCCCGATGCCCACCGGGCCCGCCAGCGTCTGAGCCGGCCGCGGGCTGTTAGCGGGGTCTCGACGCCCTCAGCCGCCGAGGGTCTCGCCGGTGGGCAGCTGGAGCTCGCCCTCGGCGCCGGCGCCGTCGATGAGCAGCGTGCAGCCGGAGGTGAGGATCGAGCAGGAGAAGAGGTCCGCGCTCGGGTCGTCGGCCTCGAGCGCGATGACCCGCACCGTCTCGTCGTCGGCCCACTCGTAGACCGTCGAGAAGAAGTAGGACGTCGGCAGGCTGGGGGCCAGCGGGGTGCCGTTGCGGCCCACGACCCTCACCTGCTCGCTGTCGGGGGCAAACATCGTGGCCAGCGGCGACAGGACGCCGTTGCTCTCCAGGACGTTGCCGTCCAGGACGTCGCGCAGAGGACGAGCCGACGCACGGGTCTCTCCCACCTCCACGCCCTGGGCGCCGTAGAACGCGAGAACGCCATCCTGGACATCGATCAGGTCGAAGCCGTTGCGGGCATCGGCATCGATGACGTCGACCTCCCCGGTGACGACGGAGACCGCCACGGCGCCGCGCTGGTCGCGCCAGTAGGCCGTCTCGCCGTCGATCGCGTAGAAGTAGGCCGGGTCGCTCTCGTCGGCGAGGTCGCCCATGCCGGCCTCCGTGGCGGAGGAGTCCTCGAGCGCGACCTTGTCGGCCGCCTGGTCGAGGACCACGAACGTCGGACGCTCGCCGCTGCTGTCCACCCAGCCCACCAGGGCGCTGTCGTGGTCGCCCACCAGGCGGGGGCGTCCGGACTCGATGGAGCCGACCTCGGTGGTCTCGCCGTCGACGAGGGAGAGCACGCGCCCGTCGGCGTCGACGACGACGTAGCCGACCGTGGTCTGCACGAAGGCCCGGATCGTCACGCCGAGATCGAGCTCGGCGGGACCGGCGTGCAGCACCGAGCCGTCGGCCCAGGACACGATGTCGAGCGGCAGGGTCACGGCGTCGCGGCCCGACGCCGCGTCGGGGGAGCCGTCGTCGGTGAGCACGGGCGCGACGAGCGCGGCAGCGACGGCCAGCGCCGCGAGCGAGCCGCCGAGGACGGCACCGCGCCGGCGGCGTACGCGTCGGTCGCCGGCACGCACCAGCACGTCGAGGTCGGGGGTCGGGAAGTCCACGTCGGCAGCGCGGTCGTGGAGCAGGTCTCGGAGCTTCTCGGTCATCGGTTCACCACCAGGTCGGTCAGGGGGAGGAGGTCGGCGTCGTCGCCGAGGTGCTCGCGGAGCTTGGCGATGCCGGCTGACACCTGGCTCTTGACCGTGCCGACGGCACAGCCCATCGCCTCCGCGGTCTGGACCTCGGTGAGGTCCTCGTAGTAGCGCAGCACGATCGCGGCGCGTTGCCGCGGCGGGAGCTGCTGCAGGCCCTCCCACAGCCACTGGCTCTGGGTCACCGAGTCCGCGTGGCCGCCGTCGGCACCGGACGGCAGGGACTCGGAGGGGCGCTCGTGGCTCCAGCTCTTGCGGCGGAACCACGAGATGGCGGTGGTCGTGATGGCCTTGCGGCAGTAGGCCTCGGCGTTGCCCTTGTCGCGCAGCCGGGGCCACGCGGCGTAGGTCTTGACCAGCGCCTCCTGGACCAGGTCCTGGGCGAGCGCCCGGTCGCCGACCATCAGGTAGGCCGCGCGGTGCAGGGCGCCCGAGCGCCCGGTCACGAACTCGGCGAACTCGTCTCGTCGGGTCATCGCTGCTCCTTCGTCATCCTCATGCCCACCAGACGAGGTGGGTCGGACGAAAGGTTCGTCGGGTCGCGGCAGCGATCAGGATCCGAGCACCCGTCGCAGGTAGCCGTTGGAGAAGACCCGGTCGGGGTCGAGCCGGTCGCGCATCGCGAGGAAGTCGTCGAAGCGGGGGTAGAGCGGCGCGAGCCCGTCGGCCTGGCGGGTGTGGACCTTGCCCCAGTGGGGGCGGCCGCCATGGGCGCGCATCACCTGCTCCATCAGGGAGAAGTACGCCGTGTGGTCGGCGCGGCGGTGCGTGTGGAAGGCGAGGTAGAGCGACTCGCGTCCGCTGGCGGTCGAGAGCGGGACGTCGTCGGCGGGCGCGACCCGGATCTCGACGGGGAAGCTGACGGTCAGGTCGGAGGCGTCGAGGGCGGCCCGAGCCTCGCGCAGCGCCGACAGGCCGGCGTCGCGCGGCACGGCGTACTCCATCTCCTTGAAGACCACGTTGCGCTCGGTGGTGAAGACCCGGTGGGCCACGTCGCTGTAGGTGCGGGCGCCGAGCATCCGGGCGTTCATCCGGTTCATCCGGGGGATCACGCGGGGCGCGTGGTTGGCAGCGGCCGTGACCAGCCCGAAGGCCTTGTTGGACAACAGCTCGTCGTCGACCCAGGCGCGGGTGCGCGAGAGCGGTCGGGCCGAGCCGAGGTCGTCGGCGAGGCGGTCGTTGCGCTTGGTCAGCATCCGGTCGGAGTGGGGGAACCAGTAGAGGTCGACGTGGTGGCTCTCGGCCACCATCTGGTCGAAGGACCCCAGGGCCTCGTCCCAGCGCATCGGCTGCTCGGTGGCCTCGAGGAGGAAGAGCGGCTCGACGCGGAACGTGATCTCGGTGAGGACGCCCAGGGCGCCCAGGCCGAGGCGGGCGTGCTCGAGGACGTCGGGGTTCTCCTCGGCGCTCGCCCGCAGCACCTCGCCGGTGCCGGTCACCAGCTCGAGCCCCACGACCTGGGCCGCCAGGCTCGCCACGACGCCGCCGGTGCCGTGGGTGCCGGTCGAGATCGCACCGGCCAGCGTCTGCTCGGCGATGTCACCCATGTTGTGCAGGCTCAGCCCCAGGCCCTCGAGGGTGGCGTTGAGCACCTTGAGCTGGGTCCCGGCCAGGGCCGTGACGGTCATCGCGTCGCGGTCGACCGCCACCACCCCGCTCAGCGACTGGGGCCGGAGCATCGTGTGCTCGGGCGCCGAGATCGCGGTGAAGCTGTGGCCGGTGCCGACCATCTTGACCGTCGTGCCCTCGGTGCGCGCGCGGTGCACCTCGGCCACCACCGCGGCGGTGTCGACGGGCTCCGCCACCCGTTGCGGGCGCGCGCTCGCGAGGCCCGACCAGTTCACCCACTCAGTCACGTGTCACCGCCACGGGGACCACGGTAGCCCGGATCGTCTGCGCTGCCAGGAGTGCGAGCAGACCGCCTGCGACGGGGACGAGGTAGGCGGCCGACGCCCCCTGGGTGTCGATCACGACGCCGGCCAGGGCTGCGCCCGGTGCGACCCCGGCGACCAGGCCGGTCTGGAGGAAAGCCATCCCCTCGGTGAGCCGGGACGGCGGCAGCACCTTCTCCGAGAGCGACATGGTGGCGATCAGGGTCGGGGCGATGGCGAAGCCGGCCACGAAGAGGACCGCACCCATCAGCACCATCGAGTCGATGAAGAAGAGCGGCACCATCGCCACCGTCATGGCCCGCGAGCCCCAGCGCAGCCGGACCTCCGGCCCCCGACGCCAGGTCACAGCCCCGGTGAGGACACCGGCGATGAGCGAGCCCGCGGCCCACAGGGCCAGCAGCACGCCGGCGTAGGCCTTGGCGCCGCGCTCCTCGGCGAAGGCGACCGTCGCCACCTCGGCCGCTCCGAAGAGGAGACCCAGCGCCGTCGAGACGACGGTCAGGGGCACGAGCGTGCCCCAGGGGATGCGCGGGCGGTCGACGCCCGGCTCGGGGCGCCGGTGGGTCGGCGGCTCCGTGCGGCGCTGGGCTGCGAAGGCGTAGGTGCCCAGCACGCCTGTCACCAGGGCGGTGGTGAGTCCGGCGACCGGGTGCACGGCGGTCGCCAGCACGGTCACGAGGATCGGGCCGGTGATGAACACGGCCTCGTCGGCCACGGCCTCGAGCGCGAAGGCCGTCTGGAGCTCGTCGGGGTCGCGTGTCGCGTGCGACCAGCGGGCCCGCACGCAGGTGCCCACCGACGGGAGCGAGGCGCCGGCGAGCGCCGCCAGGGCGTAGGTCGCCAGGATCGGCCAGTCGGACTCGACCGACCACATCAGCAGGGACAGGGCGACGCCCCAGACGGTGATCACGACCGGCAGCACCCGCGACTGACCGACGCGGTCGATGAGGCGACCCTGGAGGATCGCGAAGAACGCGTTGGCCAGCAGGTGCGCGGCCGACACGGCGCCAGCGACGCCGTAGGAGCCGGACGCGTCCTCGACGAGGAGCACGATCCCGAGCCCGACCATGGAGATCGGCAGGCGCGCCACGAGACCGGTCGCGCTGAAGAGGGCGGTGCCGGGGCGGGCGAGGATCCGACGATAGGTGGCGAGCATGGGAGGTTGAGGGTAGGTCCATACGATGGGGGAGTGCCCAATCCTGACTCGTCGGCCCCCGTGGCCGCCCCCGACGCCGCCCCCTACGACGCGCTGCTCCTGGTCTCCTTCGGAGGCCCGGAGGCACCCGAGGACGTCGTGCCCTTCCTCGAGAACGTCACCCGGGGTCGCGGCATCCCGCGCGAGCGGCTCGAGCAGGTCGGCGAGCACTACTACCTCTTCGGTGGGAAGTCGCCGATCAACGACCTCAACCGCGACCTCCTGAAGCGCATCGAGGCCGACCTGGCCGCCGGGGGCATCGACCTCCCGGTCTACTGGGGCAACCGCAACTGGGACCCCTACCTCAAGGACACGCTGGCCCAGATGGCCGCCGACGGCGTCACCCGCGCGGCCTGCTTCGTGACGAGCACCTACTCGTCGTGGTCGAGCTGCCGGCAGTACCGCGAGAACCTCTACGACGCGGTCGACGGCCTCGAGGGCGCCCCTCAGCTGGACAAGCTGCGCCACTACTTCAACCACCCGGGTTTCATCGAGCCGATCGTCGACGCGACGCTGGCCTCGCTGGCCGAGCTGCCCGAGGACGTCCGGGCCGGTGCCCACCTGGCCTTCGTCACGCACTCGATCCCGCTCTCGATGAACGAGACCAGCGGCCCCGAGGGCGGGGCCTACGTCGACCAGCACCTCAGCGCCGCCGAGGAGATCGCCCGCCAGGTGTCCCTCGAGACCGGCGTCGAGCACCCCTGGGAGCTGGTCTACTGCTCGCGCTCGGGAGCCCCGCACATCCCGTGGCTCGAGCCGGACGTCAACGACCACCTCACCTCCCTCAAGGAGGCCGGTGCGCCGGCCGTGGTGATGATCCCCAGCGGCTTCATCTCCGACCACATGGAGGTCATCTACGACCTCGACACCGAGGCGCTCGCGACCGCCGAGGAGCTGGGGCTGCCCGCGCGACGTGCCGCCACCCCCGACACCGACCCGCGCTTCGTGGCGATGGTCCGCGACCTGCTGCTGGAGCGGGCGACCGCCGAGCGCGGCGAGGACGTGGTGCGCACCAGCATCGGCCGCCTCGACGCGCGGTGGGACCGCTGCCCGGTCGGCTGCTGCGCCAACCCGCGCGCCGACCGGCCCGCCCTCTGCGGCGACGCCTGATCGGCGCGGAGATGACCGACGAGTTCGCCGACCTGGCCCTCGAGGCCGCCCGACTGGCCGCCGACCTGATCCGTGGCCGCAAGGCCGACGGCGTCAGCGTCGCGGCGACCAAGACCAGCGACGTCGACATCGTCACCGAGGCCGACCGTGCCGCCGAGACGCTGATCCGCGACACGATCCGCGCCCGCCGGCCCGACGACGCCTTCCTCGGCGAGGAGGGCAACGACGAGGAAGGCACCACCGGTGTCCGCTGGGTCATCGACCCGATCGACGGCACCGTCAACTTCCTCTACGGCCTGCCCAACTACGCCGTCTCGATCGCCGCGGAGGTCGACGGCGAGGCCGTGGCCGGGGTCGTGCTCAACGTCGTCACCGGCACCGAGTACGTCGCCCGGAGCCAGGACGGCCACCTGGTCGCCCTGCGCGACGGGCGACCCATCGGCGTACGCGGTGAGGCGCCGCTGTCGCACCGGCTCATCGCCACCGGCTTCTCCTACGACCGCGAGGTCCGGGTGCTCCAGGCGCAGGCGGCGAGCCGGCTGCTGCCGCACATCCGCGACCTGCGCCGGCTCGGCTCCTGCGCCCTCGACCTGTGCCTGGTCGCGGACGGCTCGCTCGACGGCTACGTCGAGGAGGGTGTCAACCTGTGGGACCACGCGGCCGGTGGACTCATCGCCCGGACCGCGGGTGCGACCACGCGGCTGGGCACGGGCGTAGGTGGCATGACGCTGCTCGTCTGTGGCCCGGCTCACGGCTTCGAGGAGCTGCACGCCGCCGTCATCGACGCAGGCTTTGCCGCGCCTGTCACCATCGCGGAGCGCGGGGAATAGCAGCAGTTCACCGGACGTTCCCCGGACCTATCGCCCGATCGGCCTTGGCGGGGTCGGGGCGATGGTGCACAATCTGGCCCGCCACACACAGCCGAAGGGAGTGAGCGACGCATGGCTACTGACTACGACGCACCGCGCAAGAACGAGGAAGAGCAGTCAGAGGAGAGCATCGAGGAGCTCAAGGCCCGTCGCCACGACAAGAACTCCGGCAAGGTCGACGAGGACGAGGCGGAAGCCGCCGAGGCCTTCGAGCTCCCCGGGGCGGACCTGTCGCACGAGGAACTGGCCGTGGAGGTGAAGCCGAAGCAGGAGGACGAGTTCACCTGCATGAGCTGCTTCCTGGTCCACCACCGCAGCCAGCTGGCCGACCCCAAGAAGATGATCTGCCGCGACTGCGACTGAGGGTCCGCCCTCCTGGAGCCTGAGACGCTAGGAGACCGGCGTGGGCTTGCTCGCGTCCTGGCCGTCCTTCTCCAGGCCCGGCGGCAGATGCCCCGTCGACCGCGCGTAGTAGTGCGCTGCCTTGCGGGTGGCCAGCATCCTCGCGACGGCGATGAGCGTGCCGCTCACGGTCGCCCAGGCCACGGCCTCCCAGATCTCCACGTCGGGGTCGGCCGGGTTGGCGGGCGGGTTCTTGCCCGTCGCCGCCTTCCAGGAGGTGTTGAGGCCCTTCTTGGCGACCGCGGCCGCGCCGAGCGCGGCGGCGAGCGAGAAGACGGACCAGATCTTGGAGCTGTCGGAAGCCATGCCCCAACCCTAGCCAGACGTCGTGTCACGCCGTCGGGGTGAGGTGCGGGTGAGGGCGTCGAGGGCAGCCACCAGGCGCTCGGGGTGCCGGGTGCTCAGGAGCCAGTAGGGCGTGGGGTCGGCCGGGTCGTGCAGCGCGATCTTGACCGAGCGCTTGAGGTAGGGACGCAGCAGGAGGAAGGCGCGGACGTCCGCGTCGCGCCCCGCCGTGCGGCGGGTGGCCTCGGCGTCCAGGGCCACCGCGACACCGAGGTGGCGGGCGTCGATCGAGGCGCGGCCGGCGCGCAGGACCCCGTCGCGCACGGCGATCTGGGCGGAGCCGAAGGAGATCAGCGCGGCTGAGAGCAGCAGCATCGCCGCGGCCGTGATCACCCAGGAGAGCAGTCCGGGCACGGCGACGACGAGGGCCAGCCAGAGGCTGGCGACCAGCATCGTGCCCTGGACCCACCAGCGCAGGGGAACGCCGAGGCGCTCGCTGTAGGAGGTGGTCTCGGCGGTGCTGCTCACGGGACAAGTCTCCACTAAGGTCCCAGCGTGCTCACGCCCGACCCGCTCGTCCCCGCGCCACCGACCGTGCCCGCGACCGTGGCCGTGGAGGTCGTCCGGCTCGACGCCGACCTCCCGCTGCCGTCGTACGCCCACCCCGGCGACGCCGGAGCCGACCTGCTCACGACCGTGGACGTGACGCTCCGGCCGGGGGAGCGGGCTCTGGTGCCGACCGGGATCGCGATCGCGCTGCCCGACGGCTTCGTGGCGCTGGTGCACCCGCGGTCGGGCCTCGCGGCCCGCCACGGCCTCTCGATCGTCAACACCCCGGGCACCGTCGACGCGGGCTACCGCGGCGAGATCAAGGTGCTGCTCATCAACCACGACCGCACCGAGGCGATCGAGCTGCGACGCGGCGACCGGATCGCGCAGCTGGTGATCCAACGCTTCGAGCGGGCCGCCTTCACGGAGGTCGGGGAACTCCCCGCCAGTGTGCGAGGAGACGGGGGTTACGGTTCTACTGGTGGCTTCGGCCGCCCCACACCTCGAGGAGACAGTTCGTGAAGTTCCGCCGCAAGTCCGACGTCGACACCACCACCGAGGCGGTGGAGGACGTGACCGACGAGGTGAGCGTGCCGGCGGGTCCCTTCGACGCCGAGGAGCTGACCGACGACGGGATCGACCGCGTCGACCTGGGCTCCCTCGTCCTCACCCCTGAGCCCGGCCGCGAGCTGCGCCTCCAGGTCGACGAGGCCTCGGGCAACGTGCAGTCGGTCGTGCTGGCCGGCGCCGACGGTGCCGTCGAGCTCCGTGCCTTCTCCGCGCCCCGCAACGGCGACCTCTGGGCTGACGTCCGCCCGCAGATCGCCGCCGACATGGAGTCGCGCGGCGGCACGGCCACCGAGCGCGAGGGCCGCTTCGGCACCGAGCTGCTCTGCCACATCGTGATCCAGCAGCCCGACGGCACCAAGGGTGCCCAGCCCTCGCGGATCATCGGCGTCAACGGCTCCCGCTGGCTGCTGCGTGCGACCCTGCTGGGTCGCCCGGCCATCGACCCCGAGTCGTCGGCCGCCTGGGAGGAGACGATCGCCAAGGTCGCCGTACGCCGGGGTGCGCACGCGATGCCCGTCGGCGAGGCCCTGCCGGTGGTCATGCCCGAGAACGCCCGCCGCGTCGAGCCTCCGACCGCCTGACGACCCGGGGCCGACGATGAGCAAGCTGCGCCGCACGATCAGCAAGTGGGCCAACAACGACGACGCCCACGCCCGCGACCTGCGCAAGACCTACAGCGGCGGCGTCGGCGTCGACTGCATCGTCGATGCCCCCGACCGTGAGATCGTCCGGCTGCGCGGCACGCTGCGTACGGTGACGCTCCGGCCGCGCGGCGGGGTGCCGGCCCTCGAGGCGGAGCTCTACGACGGCACCGGGGTCATCACCGTCGTCTGGCTCGGTCGTCGTCGCATCTCCGGCATCTCGCCGGGACGCTCCATCCAGGTCCAGGGCCGCATCGGCGCCCACGACGGGGTGCGGATCATCTACAACCCGCGCTACGAGCTCATGCCGTGACCGAGCAGCCCCAGCCGTCGGTCGCGACGGTCGAGGAGGTCGTGCGCACCCAGCTGTCCAAGGCGCTGGGAGGCCGGCGCGGGATGGTCGAGGCGGCGGTCCCGACCCTCATGTTCACGGTCATGTGGCTGACCACCCGTGAGCTGGTCCTGGCCCTGGTCATCAGCATCGCTGCGGCCGTGGCGATGCTCGTGGTGCGGCTGGTCCAGCGCTCGACCACGCAGTTCGTGCTCAACGCGATCTTCGGCATCGGCATCGGCTGGCTCTTCGTGCGGATCGCCGCGAGTCGCGGCGGCAGCGAGGACGAGCAGGCGCTGGCCTACTTCCTGCCCGGGCTGATCTACAACTCCGGCTACACCGTGCTCCTGGGCTTCACCTGCCTGATCGGCTGGCCGCTGGTGGGCTTCATGGTCGGCAGCGTCACCGGTGACCCCACCGCCTGGCACGCCGATCGTCAGGTCGTGCGGCTGTGCACCAAGCTCACCTGGCTGCTCGCCCTGCCCTGCGCGCTGCGCGTGGCCGCCCAGGCGCCGGTGTGGTTCGCCGGTCGGTCCGGTGCGATGGACGCCGACACGGCCATCGCGGCCCTCGGCGTCATGAAGGTCGGGTTGGGCTGGCCCCTCCAGCTGGCCGCACTCGCCGCGATGGTCTGGCTGCTCTCGCGCAACGCCACCCCGGTGGCGTCGACGCGACTCGAGCCCGGTCAGTCCCCGACGTAGCTTAGGTCGACGCCGGCGGGGGAGCCCACGAGGCCCCGGCGTCGCCGAAGGACCACGACGAGTCCGTGGGTCTCACCCGTGCGTGCCCGGCGCCAGCAGGCGCTCGAGCTCGTCCTCGCCGACGTCGGGCACGACGAACAGCAGCTCGTCACCGGCCTCGACCGGCTGCTCCGGGTCGGGCACGTAGACCTGGCCGTCGCGCAGGATCGTGACCAGCGCGCAGTTGTCGGGCAGCGGGATCAGGCCGCTGGGCTTGCCGACGTAGGGCGAGTCGACCGGCAGCGTCATCTCCACGAGGTTGGCGTTGCCCTGGCGGAAGGTGAAGAGCCGCACCAGGTCGCCGACCGTCACGGCTTCCTCCACGAGCGCCGACATGATGCGCGGGGTCGAGACGTTGACGTCGACGCCCCACGCCTCGGTGAAGAGCCACTCGTTGTTGGGGTGGTTGACCCGACCGACCGTGCGCGGCACGCCGAACTCGGTCTTGGCGAGCAAGGAGGTGACCAGGTTGGCCTTGTCGTCACCCGTCGCCGCGATGACCACGTCGCACTTGTCGAGACGGGCCTCCTCGAGCGACGAGAGCTCGCAGGAGTCGGCCAGCAGCCACTCCGCGTCCGGCACCCGCTCGGGGTGGATGGAGCCGGGGTTCTTGTCGATGAGGAGGACCTCGTGACCGTTCTGGATCAGCTCACGCGCGATGGAACGTCCCACAGCGCCGGCTCCGGCGATCGCAACTCGCATCTCTTACGACTCCTCGGGTCCGCGTTCGATGACCTGGTAGGCGTGAGCGGCGTTCTCCTCGCGCATCACCAGGTGGAGCAGGTCGCCCTCCTGGATGACTGACTCGCGCGTGGGCAGCATGCCCTCGCCGAGGCGGTCGATCCAGGCGATCCGGCTCCGGGACTGCTCCTGGAACGCGATCGTGCGGTGACCGATCCAGGGCTCCTGGACGGGGACCTGGTCGAGCCGGATGGTGCCCGACGGGTCGCGGAAGTCGGGTTCGGCACCCACCGGCAGGATCCGGCGCAGCACCTGGTCGGCCGTCCACTTGACCGTCGCGACCGTGGTGATGCCGAGGCGCTGGTAGACCTCGGCGCGGCCGGGGTCGTAGATGCGGGCGACGACCTGCTGGATCCCGAACGTCTCGCGCGCGACCCGCGCGGCGATGATGTTGGAGTTGTCGCCGCTGGAGACGGCGGCAAACGCGTCGGCGCGGCGGATGCCGGCCTTCTCGAGGACCTGCTGGTCGAAGCCGTAGCCGGTCACCTTGTCGCCGTTGAATCCGGGCCCGAGGCGTCGGAACGCGTCGGGCTCGCTGTCAATGACGGCCACGGTGTGGTTGCGGTCCTCGAGGCTGCGGGCGAGGGTCGAACCGACCCGGCCACAACCCATGATCACGACGTGCACGACGTCACCGTACTCGTAGCTGATCCGTGCCGTACTGTTGCGGCCTGTGGGTGTCGGCGACGTCTCGAAACGAATACTCCTGGGACGCAAGCTGCGGAGCTCCCAGCTGGGGGAGACCCTTCTTCCCAAGCGGATCGCGCTCCCCGTCTTCGCGAGCGACGCGCTCTCCTCGGTGGCCTACGCCCCCGACGAGGTCTTCATCATGCTCTCGCTCGCCGGCGCGGCGCAGTACGTCTGGTCGTGGAAGATCGCCATCGCGGTGGCCCTCGTCATGGCCGCCGTCATCGCGTCCTACCGGCAGACCGTGCACGCCTACCCCAGCGGTGGCGGCGACTACGAGGTGGCCACGGTCAACCTCGGCGTCAACGCCGGCACCACGGTCGCCAGCGCGCTGCTGGTCGACTACGTCCTCACGGTCGCGGTCTCCATCTCCTCGGGGGCTCAGTACGCCGCCTCGGCCATCCCCGCGCTGAGCGGCCACGAGGCCGTCTTCGGCTCCGTCCTGGTCGTCGTGCTGATGGCGATGAACCTGCGCGGCATCCGGGAGTCCGGCACGTTCTTCGCGGTGCCGACGTACCTCTTCATGGTCGCCATCCTCGGCATGTGCCTCTACGGCCTGGCCCAGCTCGCGCTTGGCACGCTGCCCGACGTCGAGAGCGCGGGGCTCTCCATCACGCCCGAGCCGGGGCTCGACGGCCCGCTGACGACGTTCGCGCTGCTCTTCCTGCTGGCCCGGGCGTTCTCGTCCGGCTGTGCGGCCCTGACCGGGGTCGAGGCCATCTCCAACGGGGTGCCGGCCTTCCAGCGGCCCAAGAGCAAGAACGCCGCCACCACGCTGCTGCTGCTCGGCGTCATCGCGATCACGATGATGGTCAGCGTCATCGTCCTGGCCAAGCAGATGGGCATCCGCTACGTCGACCCGCACGACCTCGACCGGCTGACCCGCAACGGCGAGCCGCTCCCCGAGGGCTACGACCAGCACACGGTGATCGCCCAGATCGCCGACGCGGTCTTCAACAACTTCCCGCCGGGGTTCTACCTCGTGGTCACGGTCACCGGGATCATCCTGGTGCTCGCCGCCAACACCGCCTTCAACGGCTTCCCGGTGCTGGGCTCGATCCTCGCCAAGGACGGCTTCGCCCCGCGTGCGCTGGGCTCGCGCGGCGACCGGTTGGCCTACAGCAACGGCATCGTCTTCCTCGCCGTCATGGCGATCATCTTGATCCTGGCCTTCGACGCCCAGGTCACGCGCCTCATCCAGCTCTACATCGTGGGCGTCTTCGTCTCCTTCAACCTCAGCCAGCTCGGGATGATCCGGCACTGGACCCGGCACCTGGCCAGCGAGACCGATCCGGCCAAGCGGGCGCGGATGATCCGCTCGCGGGCCATCAACGCGATCGGCCTCACGTTCACCGCGGTGGTGCTGGTGATCGTCCTGGTCACCAAGTTCCTCGAGGGTGCCTGGATCACGATCCTGGCGATGCTCTTCTTCTACGCCGTGATGAAGGGCATCAAGATCCACTACGACAAGGTCGCCGAGGAGCTCGCCGCCGACGACGAGGACAAGGTCATGCCCACCCGGGTGCACGCGATCGTCCTGGTCTCCAAGCTGCACAAGCCGACCCTGCGGGCGCTCGCCTTCGCCAAGGCCACCCGCCCCAACGTGCTCGAGGGCGTCTACGTCGCCACGGACTCCGAGGCGACCAACCGGCTGCTGGAGGAGTGGGACGAGCGCCGCATGGACGTGCCGCTCAAGGTCCTCCACTCGCCCTACCGCGAGCTCATCCGGCCGATCGTCGAGTACGCCACCGAGATCCGCAAGGCCAACCCGCGCGGGGTCGTCGCGGTCTACATCCCGGAGTACGTCGTCGGCCGCTGGTGGGAGCAGCTGCTCCACAACCAGACCGCGCTGCGACTCAAGGGCCGGCTGCTGTTCACCCCCGGCGTCATGGTCACCTCGGTGCCCTACCAGCTGCGGTCCTCCGAGATCGCCCGCGAGCGCGAGCTGCGCGAGGACACCCGGGTGCGTCCCGGTGACCTGCGTCGTGGCAACGTCGACGACCGCTCCGACCGCCAGATCCCCCGATAGAGGACCTTCCATGACACGCCAGTCCAGCCGCCGCCCCCGCCACGGTCAGACCCGGGAGAAGCAGAGCCGCGGCGCCAGCATGGTCGGCCAGCGCTTCGAGGCCGAGGTGGGCCCCGTCGCCCACGGCGGCCACTGCATCGTCCGGCTGCCCGAGCCGGTCTCGCGGGTGGTCTTCACCCGCCACGCGCTGCCCGGTGAGCGGGTCGTCGTCGAGATCACCGAGGGCACGGAGGGCGACCGCTTCTGGCGGGGTGACGCCGTCGAGGTCCTCGACGCCTCGCCCGACCGCGTCCCCGCCCCGTGCCCGGTCGCGGGTCCCGGACTGTGCGGCGGCTGCGACTTCCAGCACGTGACGCTCAAGCGCCAGCGTGCGCTCAAGGCCGACGTGGTGCGCGAGCAGCTCAAGCGCCTCGCCAAGCTCGATGTCGAGGTCAAGGTCGAGGCCGTGCCCGGCGACGTCGGAGGGCTCCACTGGCGCACGCGCCAGCGCTACGTCGAGCTGCCCGACGGCAAGCGGGGGATGCGCAAGCACCGCTCCCACGAGGTCGTGGAGATCGACGAGTGCCTCCTGGAGGCGCGCGAGCCCAGTGACCACGTCGTCGGTCCCCACGCGTTCATCGTCGAGGACGACGGCTTCTGGCAGGTCCACCCGGGCGCGCCGGCGGTGCTGGTCGAGACCGTGATGGACATGCTCCAGCCGCAGCCGGGCGAGCGCGCCCTCGACCTCTACGCCGGCGTGGGGCTCTTCGCGCGGTTCCTGCTCGACGCGGTGGGGGAGACCGGCCGCGTCGTCGCCATCGAGTCCGACCCGACCGCCTCGCAGCAGTCGCGCGCCAACGCGCCGGGCATCAAGACCACGGCCGGCCTCGTCGACCGGGTCCTCGCGCACGAGTACGACGAGCCCTTCGACCTCGTCGTCCTCGACCCGACCCGCGAGGGCGCCAAGCGGGCGGTCGTCGAGCAGGTCGTCGACCGCGCCCCTCGGGCCGTCGCCTACGTCGCCTGCGACCCGGCCGCGCTGGCCCGCGACGTGGCGATCTTCGCCGAGCACGGCTACGAGCTCACCCAGCTGCGCGCCTTCGACCTCTTCCCGATGACCCACCACGTGGAGTGCGTCGCGCTGTTGACGCGTCGCTGAGGGTCCACCCCTCGCCGACTCGGCGTACGGGCTGCACCATCGCGCCGACTCGGCGTACGGCCCGGCGCGCCGTTGAGGAATGACTCGACATCATGTATCTTGATGTCAAGACAAACTGAGTTGCGAGTAAGGCATGCCTTACTACCCCGGCCCACCGTCACGTGGGCAAGATGGGCGGAGCAACCCACAGGACTCAACGAGGAGACGGCTTGATGGCCAGTCAGGACAGCTTCGGCGCCAAGAGCACGCTGGACGTGGACGGGAAGTCCTACGAGATCTTCCGCCTCGACGCGGTCACCGGGGAGGGCCTGGACGTCGAGAGCCTGCCGTTCTCCCTCAAGGTGCTGCTGGAGAACCTCCTCCGCACCGAGGACGGCGCGGACATCACGGCCGACGACATCAAGGCGCTCGCCGGGTGGGACGCGGACGCGGAGCCCGACAAGGAGATCCAGTTCACGCCCGCGCGGGTGCTGATGCAGGACTTCACCGGAGTCCCGTGCGTCGTCGACCTCGCCACCATGCGTGAGGCGATGGCCGACCTCGGCGGCGACCCCGCCAAGATCAACCCGTTGGCGCCGGCCGAGATGGTCATCGACCACTCCGTCATCGCCGACGTGTTCGGCACCGCCGGCGCCTTCGAGCGCAACGTCGAGATCGAGTACGAGCGCAACCGCGAGCGTTACCAGTTCCTGCGGTGGGGCCAGGGTGCCTTCGACGACTTCAAGGTCGTCCCCCCGGGCACCGGCATCGTGCACCAGGTCAACATCGAGCACCTCGCCCGCACCATCTTCACCCGCGAGGTGGACGGTGAGCTGCAGGCCTACCCCGACACCTGCGTCGGCACCGACTCCCACACCACCATGGTCAACGGCATCGGTGTCGTCGGTTGGGGCGTCGGCGGCATCGAGGCCGAGGCCGCGATGCTCGGCCAGCCGGTCTCCATGCTGATCCCGCGCGTCGTGGGCTTCAAGCTGAGCGGCGACCTGCCCGAGGGCGCGACCGCCACCGACCTGGTCCTCACGATCACCGAGATGCTGCGCAAGCACGGCGTCGTCGGCAAGTTCGTCGAGTTCTACGGCCCCGGTGTCTCGGTCCTGCCGCTCGCCAACCGCGCGACCATCGGCAACATGAGCCCGGAGTTCGGCTCGACGATCGCGGTCTTCCCTATCGACCAGCAGACCATCGACTACCTCCGCCTCACCGGCCGCTCCGAGGAGCAGCTCGCGCTCGTGGAGTCCTACTCCAAGGAGCAGGGCCTCTGGCACGACCCCGAGGCCGAGCCGCGCTTCTCCGAGAAGCTCGAGCTCGACATGGCCACCGTCGTGCCGTCGCTGGCCGGCCCCAAGCGCCCGCAGGACCGGGTCGAGGTCACCAACGCCGGCCCCGCGTTCGTCGAGGCGCTCAAGGACTACACCGACAACCCCGACGCCACCGCCGAGATCGACCTCGACGGCGCCAAGCACACCATCGGCCACGGGGCGGTGACGATCGCGGCGATCACGTCGTGCACCAACACCTCCAACCCCTCGGTGATGATCGGTGCCGGCCTGCTGGCCAAGAAGGCCGTGGAGAAGGGCCTGCAGCGCAAGCCGTGGGTCAAGACCACGCTGGCGCCCGGCTCCAAGGTCGTCTCGGACTACTACGAGAAGTCCGGCCTCACGCCCTACCTCGACAAGCTCGGCTTCAACCTCGTCGGCTACGGCTGCACCACCTGCATCGGCAACTCCGGCCCCCTCATCCCCGAGGTCTCCGCCGCGGTCAACGAGGCCGACCTCGCGGTCGTCTCGGTGCTGTCGGGCAACCGCAACTTCGAGGGTCGGATCAACCCCGACATCAAGATGAACTACCTCGCGTCCCCGCCGCTGGTCGTCGCCTACGCGCTGGCCGGGTCGATGGACCTCGACCTCTTCAACGACGCGCTGGGCCAGGACCAGGACGGCAACGACGTCTTCCTCAAGGACATCTGGCCCACGCCGAGCGAGGTCGAGGAGGTCATCGCGAGCGCGATCACCTCGGAGATGTTCGACAAGGGCTACGAGGACGTCTTCGCGGGCGACGCCCAGTGGCAGGCGCTGCCCACCCCCGAGGGCAAGACCTTCGCGTGGGACCCCGAGTCCACCTACGTCCGCAAGCCTCCCTACTTCGACGGCATGCCCGACGAGCCGGAGGCGGTCACCGACATCGAGGGCGCCCGCGTGCTCCTCAAGCTCGGCGACTCGGTCACCACCGACCACATCAGCCCGGCCGGTGCCATCAAGAAGGACTCGCCTGCGGGTCACTACCTCGCCGAGCACGGCGTGGGGCAGCGTGACTTCAACTCCTACGGCTCGCGCCGCGGCAACCACGAGGTCATGATCCGCGGCACGTTCGCCAACATCCGGCTGCGCAACCAGCTGGCTCCGGGCACCGAGGGCGGCGTCACGCGCGACTTCACCGCCGGTGGCGAGGTCACCTCGGTGTTCGAGGCCTCGGAGCACTACGTCGCCGCCGGCACGCCGCTGGTCGTCCTGTCGGGCAAGGAGTACGGCTCCGGCTCGTCGCGCGACTGGGCCGCCAAGGGCACCGCCCTGCTCGGCGTCAAGGCCGTCATCGCCGAGTCCTACGAGCGGATCCACCGCTCCAACCTGATCGGCATGGGCGTCCTCCCGCTGCAGTACCCCGCGGGCCAGAACGCCGAGTCGCTCGGCCTCACGGGTGAGGAGACGTTCACCATCACGGGCGTCACCGAGCTCAACGAGGGCCGCACGCCCAAGACCGTCAAGGTCAAGGCCGACGGCGTCGAGTTCGACGCGGTCGTCCGCATCGACACCCCGGGCGAGGCCAACTACTACCGCAACGGCGGGATCATGCAGTACGTCCTGCGCAACCTGCGCAAGGCCTGATCCACCCGCAGCGCCCGACGACGCGAGCATCCCCGACCGGGGGTGCTCGCGTCGTCCTTTCGGCTAGACCAGTGGCGCCCGATCGGTCGTCCTCCTCGTCCGTCGCGCGCAGATCCCTCAGTCTGGTCCGGTGCCCCTCCTCCTGACCTGGCTGACGCGCGCCCTCGTGGTCGCGCTGGCGACGGGTCTCGCCGCTGTCCACGGGCAGGCCTCCGCCCGGCCGCTGGTCCCGCGCGCCGCCACCCTGCCTGCCCTGACCTTCGCGGTCAGCCTGCCCGACGCGCCCGGCAACATGGCGTCGCTGGAGGACCTCTCCGCGCGGCTGGGGCGCCGCCCCACGCAGGTGATGTGGTACGACGCCTGGTCGCGGGGCACCGGCTTCCCGACCCAGCAGGCGGCCGCCGTCGCCGCCTTCGGCGCCACGCCCGTGATCACCTGGGAGCCGTGGGACCCGGCCCGGGGCACCGACCAGCCGACGTACTCCCTCAAGGCGATCGCCGCGGGTCTGCACGACGGCTACGTCACGGCCTGGGCCAAGCAGGCACGGGCCTACGGCAAGCCGGTGACGCTGCGCTTCGCCCACGAGATGAACGGCACCTGGTATCCCTGGGCCGCCGGCGTCAACGGCAACACCGCCGCCGACTACGTCGCGGCATGGAAGCGGGTCCGCGGCATCTTCACGAAGCAGAAGGCCGCGAACGTCGCCTGGTCGTGGTCGCCCAACGTGCCCTACCCGGGCAGCACGCCGCTGGCGTCGCTCTATCCCGGGGACGCCCAGGTGAGCACCGTCGCCCTCGACGGCTACAACTGGGGCGGGCTGCTGCCGGGCACCACCTGGCAGAGCTTCCTGGACGTCTTCGACGACGGCTACGGCGAGGTGCGTTCCTTCACCAGCAAGCCGATCATCATCGGCGAGGTCGGCGCGCCCGAGGTCGGCGGCGACAAGGCCGCCTGGATCCGCGACATGTTCGCGACGCTGGCGACCAGGCCCGAGGGCCTCACCGGCTTCACGTGGTTCAGCCACCTCAAGGAGGCCGACTGGCGCATCGACTCCAGCCCGGCGGCCTTCGAGGCGTTCCGCGCAGGCCTCGCGACCTACTGAGAGCCTCTCCGGCGCGCTCGTGAAATAGTCTTTGGCTCGACCCCTCCTTCCACGGGTCACGTGTCGTACTCCTCGGTGACGACTACTCGGGAGGCACCATGAGCACGCTCGCGGACCGGCTGGCAGACCTGGCCGACGACGCACCGCACGGCACCGGGGACACGTCCGGTGCGTCGGGGCTGTGGCAGCAGGGACGGCGCTACGCACGACGTCGTCGTCTCGAGACGGGTGCCCTCGTGGTCGTCCTGCTGCTGGCGCTGGGGTCGGTCGGGACCTGGGTGCTGCCGAGTGCGTCGTACGACGTCGCGCCGGCCGACGCATCCGCGTCCCTGCGGCTGCCCGACCGGCTCTTCACGCCGAGCCCCTACCTGCCCGGCACCGACGACGTGGGACCGGTCGGCCCGCTCGTCGCGGTCTTCGGCGCGGAGCGCAAGACCTGGCGCGGGACGGCGAGCAACGCGCTGGTCGGCGTGGGTGCGGCCGGCGACTACGCGTTCCTGGACCTGCCGGACGTCGCGCCGCGCAGCCTCGGCGAGGAGGACCAGCTCGCCCTCTCGACCGACGGTCGCTTCGTGGGCTACTGGGTGGCGGGGGAGCCGGAGGGCGAGGCCAACTACTTCGGCGGTGATCCCGTGGTCGGGATCGCCGTCCTCGACACCGTCACCGGCGACGTGCTCCGCCACGAGGTGCCGACGGAGCACGGGCTCGACGTGGGGGGCCTGGTCTTCGCCGGCGACCGGCTGTGGGCCGACTACGGGCAGTTCACCGAGGGCGCCCCACGCGGTGCAGGGACGGCCTCGTCGACAGGAGCGCCCCCCGTCCTCTGGGACGTCACGAGCGACGTCGTCACCGAGCACCCGGAGCTCGTCGATGCCGACCTCTCCGCCGCCACGCACGCCGGCGCCCGTCTGGTGAGGTCTCGCGAGCGCGCGGTGGAGGTCGTCGAGCCGTCGGACGGCAGCGCCGAGCGGTGGCGCCTCGACGTGGCCACCGAGGGCGCCTCGGTCGTGGACCCGACGGGTCGGCGCGTGGCCGTGCTCGCCGACCTCGACGGGCGGGGGACGGTCACCTCCGGGGTGCCGAAGGTCGTCCGCGCCGGTGTGCTCGGCTCGGAGGTCCCGGTCCCGACGCAGGTCGTCCCGGGAGAGGGCGTGGCGGAGCTGCTGGGCTGGCGCGACGAGCAGCACGTGGTGGGTCTCACCTACCGGCCCGGCGCCTACGTGTCCATCGACGTGACGACCGGGGAGACCGAGCGGCTGGTGCTGCTGCCCTCGGTCACCTGGTCGCCGAGCACGGTGGTCGCGGCGGACGCGCTCACCGCTCCGACGTTCGACGCTCCCGAGCCGCCGTCGGTCGTGGCGCCCTGGGTGCGGCTCGTCGTCGTCTCGCTGGCCCTCCTGGTCGTGGGCGTGGCCCTGCTGTGGTGGAGGCGCCGTGCCCGCGTCTGACGAGCAGGACTTCGAGGAGTTCGTCGTGGCCCGGCGCGCGGCGCTGCTGCGCACGGCCTACCTCCTGACCGGGCAGGTCGAGGACGCCGAGGACCTGCTGCAGACGGCGCTGGTGAAGGTGGTGCCGCACTGGCGTCGGATCCGGGACCGACCCGAGCCCTACGTCCGGCAGGTGCTCGTGCGGGAGAGCGTGTCGCGCTGGAGACGTCGACGCTGGCGTGAGGTGACGACCGACGAGGTGCCCGAGAGCGCCGCCCGGGAGAGCGGTGCCGAGGACCGCGAGGACCTGCGCCGGGCGCTGCGGGCGCTGCCTCCCCGGCAGCGGGCCGTCGTGGTCCTGCGCTACTTCGAGGACCTGACCGAGGCGCAGACGGCGGAGGCGCTCGGCATCGCCGTCGGCACCGTGAAGTCCCAGGCGCGAGACGCCCTCGCCCGGTTGCGCCGTGACCTGCCGGCACTCGTCGAGGAGCCGTCGGTCGTCCGCGGGTGAGAGTCGTCGTGCGGCTCGCCGTGGCTGCCGCACGCACGGGGCTCAGGGCACTTGGCTACGGTGGCGCCATGATCGTCGCCTTCAGCATCAGCCCGACGTCCGGGGACGAGACCGGAGGTGTCTCGGAGGCCGTCGCGGCGGCCGTCCGCGTGGTCAGGGAGTCCGGGCTGCCCCACGAGACCAACGCGATGTTCACCAACATCGAGGGGGAGTGGGACGAGGTGATGGCGGTCGTCAAGCGTGCCGTCGACGTCGTGGCCGAGGTCTCGCCCCGCGTCGGGCTCGTCCTCAAGGCCGACATCCGCCCCGGCTGGACCGACCAGATGACCGCGAAGGTCGAGCGCCTCGAGCGCGCACTGGAGGACTGATGTCCGAGCAGCTTCCGCCGCCTCCCGGTCCGCCCCAGGGCCCACCGCCGGGATGGGCGCCACCCGTCGCCGGCCCGCCGCCTGCCGGCCCGCCGCCCGCGGCCTCGCCGTACGGCGTCCCGCTGGGCCCGCCGCCGCAGGGTCCACCGCCGGGCTGGTCGCCGACGCCACCGCCCGGCCAGGGCAAGAAGGTCGCGATCGTGCTCGGCGTCGTGGGCGCGGTGCTGGTGATCGCGCTGGCCGTGCTGGTGCCGCTCGCGGTGAGCGCGAGCCGCGAGGACGAGCGGGTCGCGGTCGACAGGACGCTCGACGCGGTCGAGGTCTTCGAGGACCTGCCGACGACCCACGACGACGGCGAGATCATCTACGAGCAGTCGCCGGCGGTCGGTGGCCCGCACAACCCGGCCTGGCTCGACTGCGGCGTCTACGACGCACCGGTCCCGGAGGCCAACGTCGTGCACGACCTCGAGCACGGCACCGTGTGGATCACCTACGAGCCCGGCCTCGACCAGGACGAGGTGGACGCGCTGGCCGAGGTGCTGCCGCAGAACGGCATCCTGTCGCCCTACGGGGACCTGCGGGCCCCTGTGGTCGTCACCGTCTGGGAGCGGCAGCTGGAGCTCACCGGTGCAGACGACCCCCGCCTGGAGATGTTCATCCGCGAGTTCGGCGCGGGGGAGACCGCCCCGGAGCCCTTGGCGTCGTGTGCCGGAGGCCTGCGTCCCGACGGCGGGACCAGCGCATGATGACCTCGCAGACCCGCACCTACCGCACCGGCAGCGCCGAGGTGGTCCTCGACCTCACGCGGGACTGCGCGGAGATGGTGCAGGGACGCGGCGACGGGTTGCTCAACGTCTTCGTGCCGCACGCGACGGCGGGGCTGGCGATCATCGAGACCGGCGCCGGGTCCGACGCGGACCTGCTGGCGGCGCTCGGCGACCTGCTGCCGGCCGACGACCGCTGGAGGCACCGGCACGGCTCGCCCGGGCACGGACGCTCCCACGTCATGCCGGCGATCGTGCCCCCGACGGTGACGGTGCCCGTGATCGGTGGACGCCTGGCCCTGGGGACCTGGCAGAGCGTGTGCCTGGTCGACCTCAACCTGGACAACCCCGAGCGTGAGGTGCGGTTCAGCTTCGTCGGGTGACGGCACTCGCGAGCCAGGACGACTGGACCGCTTCGGACAATGCCTCCGATCCTGCCTGCGGTGGCCGATCGGCTCGGTAGCCTCGGTCATCCCCCGCGGGGGTCGTCGAGCCCGAATCCAGAGGGAGTCCACCTTGTCCTTGAAGTGCTCGCTGAGCCTGTCCGCGTTGACCGTCACGACGTTGCTCGTCTCGAGTGCGTTCACCGGGGTGAGCGGCGCCACGCCTGGCGCGCGCCGCGACACCGACGGCGACGGGATCCCCGACCGCTGGGAGCGCAGCCACGGGATGAACCCCCACCGTGGGGCAGATGCTCGGCAGGACTTCGACGCCGACCGGCTGACGAACCTGCGGGAGTACCGCCTCGGCGCCAGGATCCGTGACGAGGACAGCGACGACGACGGCCACGACGACGGCGACGAGGTGGCCGACGGCACGCCGTCGACGGACGTGACTGACCCCGACACCGACGATGACGGCACCCGCGACGGCGACGAGGACTCCGATCGCGACCAGGTCGACAACGAGGACGAGGACGACGCCAGCGAGGCCTGCCGTCTCGACGACGACGACCGTGACTCCGACGCGATCGACGACGAGGACGAGAACGACTTCGGGCTGCGCGTCGGTGATGCCGACTCCGACGACGACGGCACCCCCGACGGGGACGAGGACGACGACGAGGACGGCACGAGCAACGAGGACGACGACGACTCCCTGGAGGACTCCTGCGTCGACGACAGTGACGGGGACGGTCGCAGCGACGAGGACGAGGGGGACCTCCTCGGCGCCATCTCCTCCTTCGACGCGGCGTCGGGCCTGCTGGTCGTGCTGACCGAGTCGGGTGCCGAGATCTCCGGGCTGGTCACCGAGGACACCGAGATCGAGATCGAGGACGCCGAGTCCGAGGACGGCGACGGGGAGGGCGACGACGGGGGAGACGACCCCGAGGACCGTGCCAGCCGCTCCGACGAGGGCACGGTCGACGACCTGGTGCCGGGTGTCCAGGTCGCCGAGCTCGACCGCGAGCGGGGCTCCGAGGAGATCGAGGAGATCACGATCTACCGGGTGCCGACCGCCTGAGCCGATCGGTGTCGGCGGATGCGTCATATCGAACAGGTGTTCGACTAGACTGGGGCGATGAAGCCCCTCGTCGCACCCCCGGGCTGGCCGCGCGAGGTCCGGCCGCCGGACGCCCCTGACTGGGAGGCGAGCGCCGCCGCCTGGCTGCTCGACCTCTGCCCGGCCGACTACCGCACCTACGTCGGGCTGCGGCGTCACGTGGTGGTGCTCGCACGCTTCGCGGTGCTCCACGTCGAGGCCAACGAGGCGGCGTGCCGTCGTGGGCTCAGCGAGGCGCGCGCGTCGTTCCGCGAGGTCGCCAGCGACGAGGTCATCGAGGCCGCGCTCCAGACGCTCCAGCTCGAGCAGGCGCGACTGATGGGCATCCGGCGTGCGGTCGGGCTGGTGGAGGACGCGGTGCGGGGGCGTCGCTACGTCGCGCGGCTCTGAGGGCTGATCGGTCGTCGGAGGGTCGGGTGGGCGGTGAGTAGCAGTTCGCCTGCATCCCTTGAGGAAGCGGACCGATCAGCCCCGCCCAGGAAGCCGGTCGGCCGAGCCGAGGCGCCAGAGCGCCACACCGTGCAGCCCGAGCTCCTCGGCGAGCGCGACGCGGCGGTCGAAGGAGCGCCCGTCGGACCACCAGAGCACGGTGCCGTTGGAGAGCTCGGCGCGCCACTCTCCGTAGCCCGGCTTCCAGACGGCCGTCGCGCCGTCGGAGCGGACCAGGCGGCGGGCGCCGGCCACCGTGACGGTCCCGCCGGAGCGGCCACGCGGCCAGGTGTAGCCGTAGCCGGCGACGCCCAGGTCGAGCCGGTCGGCGGGCACGGCCTCCAGGGCGGCCTCCACCGCACGCCGCTGCCAGTCGGTCGGGCCGATCGGGCCGGGGCCGGACCAGGTCGGGCCGTGCAGGTCGTAGGTCATCAGCACGACCGTGTCGGCGGCGCGACCCAGCGCCGCCATCCGGTAGCCCCGTGAGCGGTAGGCCGCGAGGCTGGTGGAGGCGCTGACGTCGATCGACACGGTCCGGGCCTCGGGCATGGCGGACTGGAGCGCCCGCACCAGCCGCACCAGTCCTGCGGCGTCCGCCCGTCGCACCAGCTCGAGGTCGACGTTGACCCCGCTCCAGCCCTGGGCCCGGACGAAGCCGGCCATCCGTCGGGCGACGCGGTCGACGTGGGTCGGGCTGCTCAGCAGCCGGTGCGCGGCGCGCTCGTCGAATCCTCCCTGGCGGTTGCTGTAGTTGCTCAGCAGCAGCTCGGAGCGCAGCCCCTCCCGACGGGCGGTCCCCGCCAGACGTCGTACGTCGGCGGTCGGGCGGGTCACCCACGCACCGTCCGCGGTGATGCTCACCCCGGCCACGCTCAGCGTCGTCAGCCCGCGTGCGTTGTCGGCCACCAGCCGGTCGGTCGCGCTGCCGAGGGCGAAGCCCGTGACGGACAGGACGGCGGCGAGCGCAGCGGCCAGGAGCGAGAGCACCTCGCCACCCTCGCATGGCTAGGTTGGCGACATGCACCACTTCGCGAGTGTCGCCCTGGTCGACCCGGCGGGCAGGATCCTGCTCCAGGAGCGGGACTCCCAGCCGCGGATCGATCCCGACTGCTGGGGCTACCCGGGTGGTGGCGTCGAGCCCGGGGAGACCTACGAGCAGGCGGCCTACCGCGAGCTCGAGGAGGAGACCGGGGTGCGACTGGAGCCGGGGACGCTCGAGCTCGTGGGGGAGTTCCGCTTCTGGAGCGAGGCCTGCGGCGGCATCGACGAGTTCTGCCTCTACACCGCGGGGACCGACCTGACCGAGGTCGAGTGCCACGAGGGGCGCCAGATGGTCTTCGTCGACCCACAGGTCGCGACCACCCTCGACCTGACCGCGTCGGCGCGCCTGACGCTGCGAGACTTCCTCGCGTCCTCGATCTACGCCAAGGTGGCCCCATGACCTCGACCCTGCGCGTGTTCCCCGTCCCCGGCCCCGGCGCGGAGGACGTCGTCGTCGGCACCAGCGGCCGGGACGAGGGCGCGGTCTTCACGGGCACCGAGGACGGTGCGATCTTCCGGATCAGCCACGACGGGCAGAAGGTCGACCGGGTCGCCCACACCGGCGGCCGACCCCTCGGCATCGAGATCGACCCCGACGGCCGGCTCCTGGTCTGCGACGCGCACGTCGGCCTGCTGCGCATCGACACCGCCAGCGGGGCGATCGAGCCCATCACCGACAGCGTGGCCGGCACCAGGATGGTCTTCTGCAACAACGCCGCCATCGCCGCTGACGGCACGGTGTGGTTCAGCGACTCCTCCACCAAGTTCGGCATCGAGAAGTGGAAGGACGACTTCGTGCAGAACACCCGCACCGGTCGGCTGATGAGGCTCGACACCGACGGCACCATCGAGGTCGTGCTCGACGGGCTGGCCTTCGCCAACGGCGTCGCGCTCTCGGCCGACGAGGACTTCGTGTGCGTCGCGGAGACCGCGGGCCGCACCGTCGTACGCCGCTGGATCAGCGGAGACCGCAAGGGCATGCGCGACCTCCTGTGCTCCAACCTCCCGGGCTATCCCGACAACATCGCCCGGGGCAGCGACGGGCTCATCTGGGTCTCGATCGCCAGCCCGCTGGACCCCGTCGTCGAGCGGCTCCAGACGGCGCCGATGGCGCTGCGCAAGCTGGTCACCAAGATCCCCGAGGCGCTGCAGCCCAAGCCGAAGCACACCGTCCGCGTCCAGGCCTACGACAGCGCCGGCACGCTCGTCCACGATCTCGACGTCGACCCGCAGGAGAGCGGTGTGAGCTATCACATGGTCACCGGGGTGCGTGAGCACGAGGGACGGGTGTGGATGGGCAGCCTCCACGAGGGCGCGGTCGCCGTGCTGGAGCGCTGACGGATCGGTGAACGGCCGACGGACCCGTAAACTCGACGACATGGGTGTCCTCGACTCGATCGCCGGACCGCGCGACCTGCGCGGGCTCTCCGACGACCAGCTCACGACCCTGGCCGCGGAGATCCGCGACCAGCTCGTGCAGGCGGTCTCGCGCGTGGGCGGGCACCTCGGTCCCAACCTCGGAGTCGTCGAGCTCACCCTCGCGATCCACCGGGTCTTCGACTCACCGCGTGACCGGGTCGTCTTCGACACCGGTCACCAGGCCTACGTCCACAAGATGCTCACCGGCCGGGCCGCCGACTTCGTCAGCCTGCGCAAGGAGGGTGGCCTCTCGGGCTACCCCAGCCAGGCCGAGTCGCCCCACGACATCGTCGAGAACTCCCACGCCTCCACCGCGCTGAGCTATGCCGACGGCATCGCCAAGGCCTACGCGATCCGGGGCGAGGACCGGCACACGGTCGCCGTCATCGGCGACGGCGCCCTCACCGGGGGCATGGCCTGGGAGGCCCTCAACAACATCGCGATCGCCCGCGACTCCAAGCTCGTCGTGGTCGTCAACGACAACGGTCGCTCCTACACGCCGACCATCGGCGGTCTGGCCACGGCCCTGACCTCCCTGCGCACCAGCCCCCGCTACGAGCAGCTGCTCGACATGGTCAAGAAGCGCCTCAATGCCGTGCCCGGTGTCGGTCCCGCCGCCTACGACGCGCTGCACGCGATGAAGAAGGGCCTCAAGGACGCCGTCGCCCCGCAGGGCCTCTTCGAGGACCTCGGGCTCAAGTACGTCGGTCCCGTGGACGGCCACGACCGCGTCGCCATGGAGCACGCGCTCGCCCACGCCAAAAAGTTCGGTGGCCCGGTCATTGTGCACGCGATCACCCGCAAGGGCTTCGGCTACGACGCCGCCGAGCAGCACGAGGCCGACCAGTTCCACTCCCCGCAGCCCTTCGACATCGAGACCGGCGAGGAGAAGGTCCGGGGCCGCATCTGGACCGACGTCTTCGCCGACGAGATGGTCCACCTCGGCGCGCGCCGCAAGGACGTCGTAGCGATCACCGCCGCGATGATGCACCCGGTCGGGCTCGACCAGTTCCAGGCCCGTTACCCCGAGCGCACCTTCGACGTCGGCATCGCCGAGCAGCACGCCGCGACGTCCGCTGCCGGCCTGGCGATCGGTGGCCTGCACCCCGTGGTGGCGATTTACGCGACGTTCCTCAACCGGGCGTTCGACCAGGTCCTCATGGACGTCGCCCTGCACCAGTGCGGCGTGACCTTCGTGCTCGACCGCGCCGGCGTCACCGGCGACGACGGCGCCAGCCACAACGGCATGTGGGACATGTCGATCCTCCAGGTCGTGCCGGGCCTGCGGCTCGCCGCGCCGCGTGACGCGACCCGGCTGCGCGAGCTGCTCAACGAGGCCGTCGACGTCGACGACGCCCCGACCGTCGTGCGCTTCTCCAAGGGTCCGCCCCCTGCCGACATGCCCACGCACGCCAAGGCCGGCAACGCCGACGTGCTGGTGCGCTCGGGCGCCAAGGACGTGCTGGTCGTCGCCGTCGGCTCGATGTGCGAGGTCGCCGTCGAGGTCGCGGAGCGCCTCGACGCCCAGGGCATCGGGGTCACCGTCGTCGACCCCCGCTGGGTGAAGCCGGTCGACCCGGCGATCGTCGAGCTCGCCCGCGAGCACCGGCTCGTGGTCAGCGTCGAGGACGGTGGCCGCATCGGAGGCTGCGGCGCGGTGCTGCTGCAGACGCTCAACGATGCCGGCGTCACCACGCCCTTCCGTCTGCACGGCATCCCTCAGGAGTTCCTCCACCACGCCAAGCGCGCCGCCATCCTCGAGCGGATCGGCCTGACGCCCCAGGCGATCGCCCGCGGCATCGTCGAGGACATCACCGCGCTCGACACGGTGGGCACCGACGAGTCCGTGGTCGATGTCGACCACCAGCTCTGAGGCACGAGAAAGGGCAGGCTCCATCAAGGCACTCGTCCTCGGGATCGTGGGTTGCCTGGCGCTGGCCGGGTGCTCCGGCACGCCCGACGCCGCCGCGCCACAGGCTTCCCCGAGCGGGGCGGTCGTGCCGAGCGAGACCACGGTCCCGGTGCCGCCCGACCTGCTCGCCGAGTTCCGGGGGCTGCTGAACCGCCGCGCCGACGCCGTACGACGAGGGGACCGGGCGGTCTTCGAGCGCGGCGTCGCCAAGGGTCGCCCGGAGTTCCTGGACGAGCAGCGCACCTACTTCGACAACCTGACCCAGCTCCCGATCGCGGAGCTGGCCTATGCCGTCGACCGGGGGAGCCTGCTGCGCGAGGGCGACGACTACTGGGTGGCCGTCGACGTCGTCCTCCAGCTCGAGGGCTTCGACGCCCTCCCCGTCACGAGGCGCGACCGCTACCGCTTCTCGCCGTCGCTGCGCGACCCCGGTGCCTTCGTGCTCAGCTCGGTCACCGACCCGGCCTGGGAGGAGCTCAACGACACCCAGCCCCAGCCCTGGGACCTCGGGCCCGTCGACGTGGTGCGCGGCGTGGGGGTGCTGGGCATCTTCGACGACGCCAGCCTGGGGTCCTCAGCTGGGCTCGTGTCGTCGGTGGAGCGGGGGATCGCGGACGTCGCGGCCCAGGTGCCCTACGACTGGGACCGCAGCGTGGTCCTCTACGCGTTGTCCGACCCGGCGTTCCTCAGCACCATCGACGACCTGCCAGGGGGCGACCCGACCGCGATCGACGGGGTGGCCTTCCCGGTCGACGCCGGTCCGGCCAGCACCGAGATCGCCTCCACCCGCTTCGTCCTCAACCCCACGATGCTCGGCAGGGACGGCATCGAGCGCGACCGGCTGGTCCGGCACGAGCTCACGCACGTGGCGCTGGGACAGCGCGACGACCAGGCGCCGGTGTGGCTCAGCGAGGGGCTCGCGGAGTACGTCTCCGTGCAGCCGCTGGCGCCCGAGGAGCGACGCATCACCCAGGACGCCATCGACGCGGCCGAGGCCGGGGTCGACGCCCTGCCGGCCGACGAGACCTTCAACGGCGCTGCGTCCTCGGCCAACTACGGCCTGTCCTGGTGGGCCTGCGAGTACGTCGCCGCGACCTACGGTCCCTCGATGCTGTGGACGCTGCTCGACTACGTCACGGTCCCCGGAGCCGACCCCGGCAAGCGGATGCAGATGGCGATCGGGCTCAACTCCCGCCAGCTCGCCCGGGCCGGCGCAGAGCTGCTGATCTCGACCTTCGACCCGGCGTTCCTCGAGCCGACGCCGAGCCCCAGCCCGAGCCCGAGCCCGAGCCCCAGTCCCAGTCCCAGTGCGGCCGCCGCCACGGCTACGCCGGTCGGGTGAGAAGGGCCTTGCCGAGCGACGGCAGCGAGAGGACAGTGGGCGGGTGGGCACGCCTGCGTTGCTGGGAGGCAACGACTTCGTCACGGACGGTGGGCTCGAGACCGACCTGATCTTCAACCACGGCCTCGACCTCCCGGACTTCGCCGCGTTCCCGCTCGTCGAGGACGAGTCCGGTCGGGCACTGCTCCGTGACTACTTCGGGGGCTACGTCGACATCGCCCGCCGAGCCGGCGCCGGACTGCTGCTCGAGACGCCGACGTGGCGGGCCAACCCCGACTGGGGGATCCGCGTGGGCTACGACCGGCGGGCCCTCGAGCTCGCCAACCGCAAGGCGGTCCAGCTGCTCAGCGAGCTGCGTGACGAGCGACCGGTGGACGGCCCGGTCCTCGTCAGCGGCACGATCGGGCCACGCGGTGACGGCTACGTGGCGGGGGAGCGGATCGATCCCGACGAGGCGGCCGCCTACCACGCGCCCCAGCTCACGGCGTTCGCCTCCGCGGGGGCCGACCTGGCCACGGCCTACACCCTGACCGGCGCCGAGGAGGCGATCGGTGTCGTCCGGGCCGCGCGTGAGGTGGGTCTGCCCGTCGCGATCTCCTTCACCGTCGAGACCGACGGGCGGCTCCCCGACGGCAGCGTCCTCGCCGACGCGGTCGCGATCGTCGACGCGGCCGAAGCCCCTGACTGGTTCCTCGTCAACTGTGCGCATCCGCTCCACGTCGAGCCCGGACTGGGCGACGGCGCGTGGCTCGACCGGATCGTCGGGCTGCGGCCCAACGCCTCGACGCTCACGCACGCCGAGCTCGACGCCAGCGAGGTCCTCGACCCGGGGGACCTGGATCTCCTCGCGAGCTCGTTCGAGCGCCTGCGCGCGCAGCTGCCGCAGCTCCAGGTCGTGGGCGGCTGCTGCGGCACCGACGTCCGCCACGTCGCCCGCCTCTGGGGACAGTGACCGCAGGGGCATATCGTTCCCCCGTGACCACCGAACCCCGGCTCGTCCACATCGTCGACGAGGTGCCCGAGCTCGACGACACCTCGTCACTGACCATGGTGGTGGTCCTCGACGGCTTCCTCGACGCGGGCAACGCGGCCGCGATCGCCAGCCGCCACCTCGTGGCCCTGACCGAGGGCCGCGTCGACCCGACCGCCCTGGGGCAGAGCAACGGCCCGGTGGTCGCGACCTTCGACGTCGACCAGTTCCACGACTACCGCGCCCGCCGCCCTGCGATGTCCTTCGTCCGCGACCACTACGAGGGCTACGACGCGCCGCGCCTGGTCGTCCGTCTCCTCCACGACTCCGGTGACACGCCCTACCTGCTGCTCCAGGGGCCCGAGCCCGACAACCGGTGGGAGGCCTTCGCCCGCGCGGTGCGCGAGGTCGTCGAGCGCTTCGGCGTCACGCGCGTGGTGAGCATGGGCTCGGTGCCCATGGCCGTGCCGCACACCCGCCCCATCGCGATCACCCACCATGCCAACAACGCCGACCTCATCTCCGGTGACAGCCCCTGGCGCGGCGAGCTGCGCATCCCCAGCAGCGCACAGGCGCTGCTCGAGGTGCGCCTGGGCGAGTGGGGCCACGACGCCATGGGCTTCGTCGCCCACATCCCGCACTACCTCGCCCAGCTCGACTACCCGCGGGCCTCGCTGGCGCTGCTCGAGAACGTCGAGAAGGCCGGTCGCCTGACCGTGGACCTCACCGACCTCCGCGCCGAGGCCGAGGGTCGCGAGGAGGAGGTCGCGCGCTACCTGTCCTCCAACGAGGAGGTCGCCGACGTGGTCGAGGCCCTCGAGCGCCAGTACGACGCGTTCGAGCGCGCCGAGGAGTCCGGCACCAGCCTGCTCGCCGAGGACCAGCCGCTGCCCACGGGCGAGGAGATCGGCCAGCAGTTCCAGCAGTTCCTGGCGGGCCTCGAGGGCCCCGACGAGCAGCAGGGCTGAGCGCGCCGTGCCTCGCGACGCCGACGAGCTCGTGGCGCTGCTCGACCTCGAGCGCCTCGACGACAATCTCTTCCGTGGTCACCAGATGCCCTCGGTCCTGCCGCGGGTGTTCGGCGGCCAGGCGGCCGCCCAGGCGCTGGTGGCCGCCAGCCGCACGGTGGACCCGTCCTACGCCGTGCACTCGCTGCACTCCTACTTCCTCCAGCCCGGCGACACGGGGGCCCCGACGATCTTCGACGTCGACAACCTGCGTGACGGCAGGTCTTTCGCGACCCGGCGGGTGCTGGCGCGTCAGCACGGCCGTCCGATCTATGCCATGACGGCCAACTTCCAGCGGGCCGAGGAGGGCTTCGACCACCAGGAGCCGATGCCGGAGGTGATCGCTCCGGAGGACGCGATCGACGCCCGCGCCGCGAGCCGCGCGGCCGATCCGGGACGCGACTCGGCGATGGACTCCGAGTGGGACGTCGTCGACTTCCGCTACGTCGGCAGCTCGGCCGACGGCCGGCTGCCCGAGGACGGCGAGGAGACGGCGCGCCAGCGCTTCTGGCTCCGGGTCTCCTCGGCCCTGCCCGACGACCCGTTCTGGCACGTGGCCGCGTTCACCTACCTCTCCGACATGACCCTGATGGGGGCGGCGCTCGCGCCGCACGGCGTGCGCATGGGCAGCCCCGACACGCTGATCGCCTCGTTGGACCACGCGGTGTGGTTCCACCGGCCGTTCCGTGCCGACGAGTGGTGGCTCTACGACCAGGTCTCCCCGGCCGCGGCCGGCGGACGGGGTCTGGTGCTCGCCAAGGTCTACACCCAGGACGGCACGCTCGGGGCGACCGTCGCTCAGGAGGCGCTGCTGCGCCGCCGCGCGACGTCAGGAGGTGCGTCATGAGCGAGTCGACCCCCACTCCGGCGCAGGAGCTCGTGGCCCTGCTCGACCTCGAGGACATCGACGTCGACCTCTTCCGCGGCGCCCAGCCCGACTCCGCCCGAGCCCGGGTCTACGGCGGGCAGGTGGCCGCGCAGGCCCTGATCGCCGGCACCCGCACGGTCGAGCCCGACTACGTCGTGCACTCCCTGCACTCCTACTTCCTGCTGCCCGGCGACTACCAGGTGCCGATCATCTACGACGTCGAGCGCATCCGCGACGGGCGCTCGTTCGCGACCCGGCGCGTGGTCGCGCGCCAGCACGGCCGACCGATCTACTACCAGACCCTCGACTTCCAGCGGGCCGAGGAGGGCTTCGAGCACCAGGACCAGATGCCGACGGTCGGCAGCCCGGCCGACGGCTTCGACCTCGTCGACCTCATGCGGGCCCGCGGCAACGCGGAGGCCGACGCCCTGGGCAAGGAGTGGGCGGCGCTGGACGTGCGCTACCTCGGCAACTCGCGGATCGGTCTCACGCCGGACCCGCAGCACCCGGCCCAGGCGCGGATGTGGATCCGGATCAACGGCGAGCTCGGCGACGACCCGCTGGTGCACCTCGCCGCCTTCACCTACGCCAGTGACGTCAGCCTCCTGGGGGCGTCGCTGACGGCCCACGACGCCTCGCCGTCGCGGACCCAGATGGCCTCCCTCGACCACACCATCTGGTTCCACCAGCCGTTCCGCGCCGACGCGTGGTGGCTCTACGACCAGTGGTCGCCGTCGGCCAGCGGCGGGCGCGGGTTGTCGTTGGGACGCATCTTCGCCGAGGACGGCACCCTGGTCGCCACGGTCGCCCAGGAGGGGCTGATCCGACCGCTCCAGGAGCGGGAGCCGGTCCAGTCCCCCTAGCATGACACCGATGTAGTTCGTGACAGACACGCCGATGTCGTGGTTACGTGTGATCACTTCTGTGACTGCTGGCATCCGTGGTGTGCGTGTGACTCAGCGTCGCTCCGACGTCCGAGGTGCTCCGCGATGTCTCGAGCTCACCGCCGCTCCGGCCTCGGCGCCGCCCTGGCGACAGGCGCGCTGACCGTCGCGGCGCTCGGCGTCACGTCGACGCCCGGGCATGGTGCGGCTCCGGTCGTCGGCTTCGAGATGCCGTTCCCGTGCGCCCAGTCGTGGACCGGCACGACCCGGTCGGGCCACAGCCCCAGCGCGCGCGCCATCGACTGGAACCGTGCCGACGACAACGGCATGCCCGTCGTCGCCTCGGCGTCGGGCGTCGTCGCCACCGCCGTGCCGGGCGGGACCCGCGGCTACGGGCGCTATGTCGTGGTCGAGCACGCCGACGGGTCCCAGACCTACTACGCCCACCTGTCGGCGGTGAGCGTCGTCAAGGGCCAGAGCGTCGACCAGGGTGCGCTGCTCGGTCGTGTCGGCTCGACGGGCAACAGCAGCGGCCCCCACCTGCACTACGAGCAGCGCGCCGGAGGCTCGCTCTCCGAGCCGTGGTTCCACGGGGCCCGCTTCGTGATGGGCAGCACGCAGGCCTCGCAGAACTGCGTGGACGTCCCCGTCGCCGGTGACTTCCTCGGCGACACGACCGCCGAGCTGGTGGTCTACCGCCGCGCGGAGAAGGCGACCTTCGAGATCCAGCGGCCCGGCACGACGCCCAAGGTGCTCCGCTTCGGCACCGCCACCGACCAGCCGGTCGTGGGGGACTGGGACGGCGACGGTCGGCTCAACCCCGGGGTCCGGTCGCCGGCGACGGCGACCTTCAGCCTCAGGATGCCCTCGGGTCTCCAGCAGGTGGTGCTCGGTGCCGCCGCCGACGTGCCGGTCGCGGGCGACTGGGACGGGGACGGGCGCTGGGAGGTCGGCGTACGACGGGCTGTCGACGGGGTCTTCCGGCTGCGCGCTCCCGACGGAGCGCTGACCGACGTGCCCCTCGGTGACGTCGGCGACCTCCCGGTCACCGGCGACTGGGACGGCGACGGGGACACCGACCTGGGGGTCTACGACGTCGCGAGCGCGACGTTCACCCTGCGCCGCGTCGACGACGACGGCCTCGCGTGGCTGGCACAGGTCGCCTTCGGCTCCGGTGACGACCTGCCGGTGACGGGGGACTGGGACGCCAACGGGCGCACCGACCTCGGGGTCTGGGACCCGACCAGCGCGACCTTCAGCCTGCGCCGGGCGCCGGCGCCGACGGCAGCGCGAGCCAAGACGTCGTCGGTCAGCTTCGGTCGGAGTCGCTGAGCCGGTCGCCGCGCCCGGGGCCGCGCCCTAGAGAGCGGTCGTGGCCCCGACGAGGTGGGGCGCGCCGCTCCTGGGGTTGGTCAGGGAGAAAGCGAAGCCGTCGTCGGTGGGCGTGGAGCCGAAGGCGACCTTGCCCGGGAGCAGGATCGGCTTCTTGAAGGCGACGTCGACGCGGACCGCGTCGGGCAGCCGGTTCTCGAGCGCCGCGATGCAGCGCGCCTTGCTCCACATGCCGTGGGCGATCTGGCGCGGGAAGCCCAGCGCCTTGGCCGTCAGCGGGTAGAGGTGGATCGGGTTGTGGTCGCCCGACACCGAGGCGTAGGTCCGCCCGAGGTCACCCGGCAGGCTCCAGACGGTGCCGGTCGGCGCGGCGTCGGGGAACGACGAGCCGGCGGAGGCGGACTCGTCACCCTTGCCGCGGCGCAGGTAGGTCGAGGTGCTCTCCCAGACCAGCTCACCGTCGGCGCGAGCCTCGCTGACGAAACGGAAGATCGTGCCCTTGGGGTGGGGCTCGGAGGCGCCCACCGTGACCTGCAGCGCCAGGCTCTCCCCGATCGCGACGGGGCGGTGCCCGGTGATGGAGTTCTCCAGGTGCACCGTGCCGATGGCCGGCGCCGGGAAGGCCGGCTCGGTCATGATCGCCATGTGCAGGGGGAACGCCAGCATGTGCGGGTAGGGCAGGGGAGCGACGTCCTTCGTCGGGAAGCCGCACACGCGGGCGTAGGCGTCGACGTGCTCCCGGGTGACCTCGGTCGCCGGGCGGGAGAACGACAGCCCGTCGAAGCCGGCCGGCGAGGCCTTCTTGATGCCGGGCAGCGAGCCGACGACCGGGAGGGACGGCAGGGCTGCCTTGAGCAGGAGGCTCAGGCCGCCGGGGGCGTCCTCGAGCATGCGGGTCTCCATCGCGGTCACGCGCCCAGCATCATCTGGCCGCAGACGCGGACGACGTTGCCGTTGACGGCGCTGGAGGCGGGGTTGGCGTACCACGCGATGGTCTCGGCGACGTCGACCGGCAGACCACCCTGCGACATCGCGTTGAGCCGCTGGCCGACCTCGCGGGTGGCGAAGGGCACGGCGGCGGTCATGGCGGTGATGATGAAGCCGGGAGCCACGGCGTTGATGGTGATGCCGTCCTTCAGCTCGTCGGCGAGGGAGTCGACGAAACCGATGACACCGGCCTTGGAGGCGGCGTAGTTGGTCTGGCCGACGTTGCCGGCGATGCCGGCGATGCTGGCGACCCCGACGATGGAGCCGCCCTTGTTGACGACGCCCTGGTCGAGCAGCTCGCGCGTGATCAGCTCGGGAGCCGTCAGGTTGACCGCGATGACCGAGGCCCAGCGCGACTCGTCCATGTTGGCGAGCTTCTTGTCGCGGGTGATGCCGGCGTTGTGCACGACGACGTCCACGCCGCCGTGCTTCTCCTTGAGGTGGTGGGCGATGCGCTGGGGCGCGTCCTTGCCGGTGATGTCGAGGGTGAGCCAGTCGCCGTCGAGCTCGGCCATGAGGGCCTGGAGCTCGGAGGCGGCCTGCGGGACGTCGACGCCGACGACGGTCGCGCCGTCGCGGTGGAGCACGCGGGCGATCTGCTCGCCGATGCCACGGCTGGCGCCGGTCACGAGGGCGACCTTGCCGGTGAGCGGCTTGGTCCAGTCGGTGACCGCGGGAACCTTCGTGGTGCCGTGGGCGCCGATGCGCACGACCTGGCCGGAGACGTAGGCGGACTTGGGGGAGAGCAGGAAGCCCAGCGTGCTGGTGGCGGCGGCCTCCGCGCCCTCGGCGACGTAGACGACCTGGACGGTGCCCCCGCGACCGATCTCCTTGCCGAGGCTGCGGGTGAAGCCCTCGAGGGCGCGCTGGGCGACCCGCTCCGAGCCCTCGACCAGCTCCGGCGGCGTGCCGAGCACGACGACGCGCGGACAGCTGCCGAGCTTGCGCATCACCGGGGTGAAGAAGTCACGCAGCGCCTCGAGCTCGGCGGCCGAGGTCAGGCCGGTGGCGTCGAAGACCAGGCCCTTGAAGCGGGCGTCGTCGTCGACGGTCTCCGTCGAGGCGATGCCGAGGGTGTCGAGCAGACCGGGGAGCGACTCGGCCAGACGGCCGCGACCACCCACGAGCACGGTCCCGTCGACCAACGGTGCGCCCTCGACGTACCGGTCGAGCTTCATGGGGGCGGGCAGGCCGAGGTTCTTGACGAGCAGCTTGCCGAGGGGGGACTGGGTGAAGCCCTGGTAACGGTCGCTCATGGCGTGGTGAGTCCTCCGGGTGTCGTGGGTGCGTGCGCCGTCGAGCCGCGCGCGTGGCAGGGAACATGTAACTCCAGGTGTAACTCGGAGTCCACATTTCGTGACCTGCCCCTCATTGGCTTCTCTGCAGGCGGTCCTGGGGACAGGATGTGCGCATGATCGAACGTACCCGCCGGGTCGCCGTCATCGGCGGCAACAGGATCCCCTTCGCCCGCTCCAACACCGTCTACGCGGGGGTGTCCAACCAGGACATGCTGACCGCCGCGATCGACGGCCTGGTCACGCGCTACGGCCTCGAGGGCGAGCGCCTCGGTGAGGTCGTCGCCGGCGCCGTGCTCAAGCACGCCCGCGACTTCAACCTCACCCGCGAGGCCGTGCTCGGGTCCAAGCTGTCGCCCGAGACCCCCGCCACCGACATCCAGCAGGCGTGCGGCACCGGCCTGCAGGCGGCCATCCAGGTCGCCAACAAGATCGCCCTCGGCCAGATCGAGGTCGGCATCGCCGGCGGCACCGACACCACCTCCGACGCGCCGGTCGCGATCAGCGACAAGCTGCGCAAGAAGCTGATGAAGGTCAACGCCGCCCGTGACACCAAGTCGCGCCTGGCCGCCCTGGCCGCCATCCGCCCCGGCGACATCGGCCTCGAGATCCCGCAGAACGGCGAGCCGCGCACCCGCCTCTCGATGGGTGACCACGCCGCGCTGACCGCGCTGGAGTGGCAGATCACCCGCGAGGACCAGGACGAGCTCGCCGCCCTCTCGCACCAGCACCTCGGTGCGGCCTACGACGCCGGCTTCCTCGACGACCAGGTCACGCCGTTCCGTGGCGTCGAGCGCGACAACAACCTGCGCCCCGACTCCTCGGTCGAGAAGCTCGCCAAGCTCAAGCCGGTCTTCGGCAAAGGCGAGGCCGCGACCATGACGGCCGGCAACTCCACGCCGCTGACCGACGGCGCGTCGGTCATCCTGCTGGCCTCCGAGGAGTGGGCCGAGGCGCACGGCCTGCCCGTGCTCGCCTACCTCACCGCCTACGAGACGGCCGCGGTCGACTACGTCCACGGGGGCGAGGGTCTCCTGATGGCGCCCGCCTACGCGATGGCGCGGATGCTCCAGCGTGAGGGCCTGACCCTCCAGGACTTCGACTTCTACGAGATCCACGAGGCCTTCGCCTCGCAGGTCCTCTCGACCCTCAAGGCGTGGGAGGACCCGGTCTTCTGCAAGGAGCGCCTCGGCCTCGACGCCCCGATGGGCTCGATCGACCGCTCCAAGCTCAACGTCAACGGCTCCTCGCTGGCCGCGGGCCACCCCTTCGCCGCGACGGGTGGACGGATCATCAACGTCCTCGCCAAGCTGCTCGCCGAGAAGGGCTCCGGTCGCGGGGTCATCTCGGTGTGCGCCGCCGGCGGCCAGGGCGTCACCGCGATCCTCGAGCGCCCCTGATCCTCGCGCTTCCTCACGAGCCCTCGACCGCACCGGCGGTCGGGGGCTCGTGTGCGTCGGGGGAGTGGCCGGGGCCGGGCGGCGCCGCTCCATCAAGGTATGCAGACGAACCGCCACTTCCCACGGTGGGCACCCCGTGGTGGGTGGCGTGTCGCCGTGGGAAGTGCCGCGTCACCGGCGACAGGCGTACGCCGCAGCGCCAGGTCTCGCGGTCAGCGCGCGACGAGCGCGAGGGCCGAGGCCACCAGGTGCGAGCGGACCTGCTCGGGGGAGATCTCTCCGACGGTGGGGATGCCGGGAGCGGACTCCTTGACCAGGATCCCCAGTCGGGCGATCTGCAGCCCGCCGAGGCCGCTCGCATAGAGCATGTTGGCCAGCAGGGTCGGGTCGTTGCGCGGGGAGAAGTCGCCCGAGGCGATGCCGTCCTCGACCGCGGTCGACAGCAGGGTGAGGCACGACGAGATCGCCCGACCGAGCCGGAAGAGGGCGCTCTCGCTGATCTCGTCGAGCAGCTCGGGGCCGGGCTGGCGCATCAGCGCCTGGGCGCAGTCGACGAATGCGGGGTGCGCGAGGCCGTAGTCGACGAATGCGCCGACGATCCCCTTCAGCTTCTCCGGGGGAGTGCTGGCAGCCTCGGCCGCGGTCGCCAGGGCGTCGCGGAGCTCGTCGAGGTAGACCACCAGCGTGAGGGCGAAGAGCTCCTCCTTGCCGGTGAAGTGGCGGTAGACGATCGCCCGGTTGATGCCGACCGCCCGCGCGATGTCCTCGATCTGCGCGTCCCGGACTCCGCGCTCGTCGAAGAGGGCGCGGGTGGCCGCGATGATGTCTGCCTCGCGCGCCCGCCGGCGTACGGTGGCAGCCTTGCGACGGCCGTCGGTCTCGGGGGCGCGGGCGCTCATGGGAGCAGCCTAGAAGAAGTGCAACTCCGAGTTGCACAGGTGTGACATGTTCGTCACGCGGTCGTCGCGCCGCCCAGGAACCCTCGCACCGCGTCGAGCGTGTCGGCGTCGGCGGCGGTCTTGTCGTCGCGGTAGCGCACGACCCGCGCGAAGCGGAGCGCCATGCCGCCGGGGTAGCGCGTCGAGCGCTGGACGCCGTCGAAGGCGATCTCGACGACCTGCTCGGGACGCACGTGCACGACGTGGCCGTCGCGGTGTGTCTCCAGCTCGAGGAAGCGCTCGGTCTGCCAGGTGAGCATCGCGTCGGTCATGCCCTTGAAGGTCTTGCCGAGCATGACCAGGTCGCCGTCGGTGCCGACCGCACCGAGGTGGATGTTGGAGAGCCAGCCCTCGCGGCGCCCCGAGCCCCACTCGACGGCGAGCACGACGAGGTCGAGGGTGTGGACCGGCTTGACCTTGACCCACGACGAGCCCCGACGGCCGGCGTCGTAGGGCGCGGTCGGGTCCTTGACGACCACCCCCTCGTGACCTGCGGCGAGCACACCGCGGACGAAGGCCTCGGCGGCGTCGGGGTCGTCGGTGACCAGTCGGGCCGCGAGGTGCTGGGTCGGCACCAACCCCTCGAGCGCGGCCAGGCGCGCGGTGGCGGGCTCGTCGAGCAGGTCGGTGCCGTCGAGGTGCAGCAGGTCGAAGAAGTAGGGCGTGACGTGGAGGCCGCCGTCCTGGCTCGCCTGGGCGGTGCGCGAGGCGGTCTCCTGGAAGGGTCGTGGACGCCCGGTGTCGTCGAGCGCCAGCGCCTCCCCGTCGAGGACGAACGAGTCGGCCGGCAGGGCGAGCGCCACCTCGACCACCTCGGGCAGGCGGGCCGTGATGTCCTCCAGCGTGCGGGTCGTGATCACCACCTGGTCGCCGGCGCGGTGGACCTGGATGCGGATGCCGTCGAGCTTGGTGTCGATGGAGACCGGCGCTCCATCGGCGGCCTTGGCCATGGCTTCGGCGACGGACGGGGCGGAGGACGCGAGCATCGGCTGCACCGGGCGCAGCACCTCGAGTCCGACCTCGCCCAGCGCGCGCTCGCCGCCGACGAAGGCCAGGCGGGCGGCGACGACCGTGGAGCCGGAGAGCATCGCGGCGCGGCGTACGGCGCCGAGGGGGACCTTGGCGGCGACCGCGACCGCCTCCTGCACCAGTGACTCGAGGGCTCCCTGGCGCAGCGCGCCCGTGACGACGCCGCGCAGCCACTCCTGCTCCGTGGCGGTGGCCCGGGCGAAGAGCGTCGCGACGGCCGCGGCCCGAGCCGACTGGGAGCCGGGGCCGGCGAGGACGGCGAGCGCCGCGAACGACGCGTCGACCTCGCGGACGGTCAAGGTGGGCTCGGCGGCGGGCCCCGGCAGGGTGCCGAGACCGCGCCAGCCGAGCCCGGTGCGGCGCTGGAGGAGGGTGCCACCGACGTAGGCCGTGACGACCTCGATCTCGTCGACGTCGGCGCGCGTCAGGAGGTCGGCGAGCGCGGCGACCTTGGCCTTGCGCGAGCGCGTGGAGGCGACCGCGCTTGAGGTGGTGACGACGTCGTGGAGCAGCACGACTCCAGTCTGGACCAGGCCGCCGACAGCGGCACGGGACGGGCGGCGTGCAACATCGCGCCGACTCGGCGTTGCTGGTGAAGTTGGTTACTCGTCGGTCACCGCGCGTAGCCAACCCGGTCAGCCCTCGTTTGTCTGACAACGGCCACACCCGAGGGCCGACGACGCAAGACAGGTGCCCGTGAACCGATCGAAGAAGCCGCTCGTCGCCGCCATCGCAGCGACCCTCGTCCTCACCCCGACGCTCACCCAGCTCTCCGCCGACGCCTCCTCGTCGGCGAAGGCCCAGGTGCGGAAGCCCGCAGCCCTGCTGCCCGCTCTCGGTGAGGGGCTCGGCTTCACCTCGGCGTTCGACTCCCGCCTCGGGCTCGCACCGGTGGCCCCCAGCAGCACGCAGCGAGCGGCGCTCGCCGGCCTCGGGGCGACCGTGACGTGGAACGTCACGGGCACCCCGCGCTCGATCAGCAAGGTCGGCGGCGCGCTGACCGGACCCAGCGCGCAGGAGCCGCTCGCGATCGCCCAGTCCTGGCTGGTCGACAACGCCGACGCCTTCGGCCTCGACGCCAGCGCCATGGAGGGCCTCGCGCTGGTGCGCGACCACGAGCTCCCCGGCGTCCAGGCCCGGGTGCTGAGCTTCGCGCAGACCTTCGGCGGCATCGCCTCGGGCTACGGCGGCATCCTCACCGTGCTCGTCGACCGCGACGGCCGCGTCGTGAGCTATGCCGGTGACCCCGTGCGCGAGACCGCGCTCCTCGGCGACTTCGACCTCAGCCTCGCCGAGGCCGTGGGCACCACGGTCAAGGACCTCCTGCCCGGCCTCGACTTCGTCGCCAAGGCGCTCGGCCGCAAGCAGGGCGGCTACGACGTCTTCCAGGCCGGGCCGCTGGCCGACGTGGTGCGCGTCCGCCAGATCGCGTTCCCCACCGCGCAGGGCGGCAGGGCGGCGTACGCCGTGCTCGTGGTGAAGAGCATCGACGAGGCGTGGGCGGTCATCGTCGACGCCGCCACGGGACGGCCGCTGCTGCGCAAGTCGCTGGTGGCCCACGCCGAGGGCACGATCTACGAGAACTACCCCGGAGCCAAGAAGGGCGGCAAGCCCAAGGTCGTCAGCTTCGGCCCCACGAAGCAGTCACCCGGCGGCTGGGTGGACCCGACCGGCCTGCTCGGCCTGCCCGGGGTCACCACCTTCGGCAACAACGCCAACACCGCGATCGCCTGGACCGTCCCGCTCGTGGCCGCCGACCAGGAGAACCGTCCGATCGCGCCGACCGGTGCGTTCAACTTCGCCTTCCCCGACGCCTGGCGCAAGAGCGACGGCGGCACCGGCACGTTCGTCCAGGACGCCAACGCGGCAGCGGTCAACCTCTTCTACCACCACAACCGGATCCACGACGAGTTCTACGAGTTCGGCTTCACCGAGTCGGCCGGCAACTTCCAGCTGGTCAACAACGGCGAGGACGGCCTGGGCCTCGGCGGCGACCCGATCATGGGTGGCGCCCAGTCCGGCGCCCTCAACCTCACCGAGCCGGTGCTGCCGCTCGGCCGCAACAACGCCAACATGCTGACCCTGCCCGACGGCATCCCGGGCTTCACCAACATGTACCTCTGGGAGTTCGCCGACGACGCCTTCGAGGGCGCCGCGCGCGACGGCGACTTCGACTCCACGATCATCGAGCACGAGTACGCCCACGGCCTGTCCAACCGCTACGTCGGCGGTGGTGGCCTCGGCTCGCTCGGCACCGGCCAGTCCGGCGCGATGGGCGAGGGCTGGGGCGACTGGTTCGCGATGAACCACCTCTTCCGCGAGGGCCTCACCCGCACGGCCGTCACGGCGCCGTACGTCGGCGACCCCCAGCGCGGCATCCGCAACTGGAACTACGCGACCAGCCCGGCGACCTACGGCGACTACGGCTACGACATGTCCGGCCCGGAGGTGCACTCCGACGGGGAGATCTGGACCGCGACGCTGTGGACCCTGCGCACCAAGATCCTCAAGGCGGTCGGCGGCAACCACCGCAAGGCCAGTGACATCGCCGAGCACCTGGTCATGGACGCGATGCCGATCTCGCCGGCGACGCCGACGTTCCTCGACATGCGCGACGCGATCCTCAAGGCCTCGGAGCTGCGCTACAAGAACCGTTACACCGACCTGATCTGGAGCGCCTTCGCCGAGCGCGGCATGGGCGTCTCGGCGCGCACCACCGGTGAGACCGACACGGACCCGAAGCCCGGCTTCGACGTCCCGAAGAAGGCGCTCAACGGCAAGGTCACCCTCAAGCTCGTCAACGCCTCCGCCGGCGGCGCCGCCAGCAAGGTGCGCGTGCTCGGCGGGCTCTACGAGGGCCGCGGCACCCCGCTGGTCACGACGAACGGGAAGGGCCTCGGCACCATCACGATGGCGGCCGGGCGTCACACGCTGACCCTGCAGGGAGCTGGCTACGGCATCCAGCGGATCACCGTCGACGTCCCGAAGGGCCGTGCGGTCACGAAGGTCGTGCAGCTGCGACCCAACCTGCTCTCGCAGTCCTCGGGAGCGACCGTCGTGCGCACGACGAGCCAGACCGGCGCGCTGCCGGGCAGCAACATGGTCGACGACACCGAGGCGACTGCGTGGCAGACGGGAGCGTCCGACAAGGCCTACAACAACGGCCCGGACCGCTCGGTCACCGTCAAGCTGAAGAAGCTCTCGACGATCGAGACCGTCGCGGTCAGCGTCGTGAAGCCGATCGGCCTGCCCCGCTTCGCAGCCGCTCGCACGGTGCTCGTCCAGACCTCGCTGGACGGCAAGAAGTGGCGCACCGCCAAGGTCGCCACGTTCTCCTTCAAGGGCCCGCGGCCGGCGATCGCCGACCTCGACCTGCAGACCTACCAGCTGAAGACGCCGGTCAAGGCGCGCTTCGTCCGGGCGGTCGCTGCTGCCAACTTCGGCTCGGCGCCGACCAACGCCTCGACCGCGATCGTCTCGGAGGTCCAGGCGTTCGGCCAGGCCTCGGGCATCAAGCCGAAGCTGCCGCCGGCGGACAAGCCGGTCACCTCCAGCGGCTCGGTCAACGTCGGCAACCCGGTGCAGGGCTCCCTGCTCGGTCTCGAGCCCTACAAGCCCGGTGTCACGGAGCTCTCCTGGTCCTGCCCGGACCTGCCGTCCGCCAACGGTGTCGACGCCTTCATGACCAAGCTGCCCGCGGGCGCGGGTGACGGGCTGCACGCCGCCACCTACACCGGCGACGTGGCGATCGGTGAGTTCCTGGTCTACGCCTACGACGAGGACTGCCAGCCCATGTCGGGCGGCTTCGCCCTCTTCGACGAGGCGACGCCGATCCCGGCGGGCGCGGCCTACCTGGGCTTCCTGCTGCTCTACGGCGGCGGTGCGTCCTTCGACGTGACGGTGACCGAGCCGCGCTGAGCCTGTCCCGCTCCCGCTCCGGCTCCGAGACGTGAGGAGGGGCGTCCGCACCCCCGTGGTGGACGCCCCTCCGCCTCGTCTTCGGCGCTGCCTCGGCTCCGGATGGGTGACGGCTGTCACCGACGGCGCTGCTCAGGCAGCGAGGTCGATCACGACCACCGTGTAGTTGTCTGGGGCCTCGGCCGCCTCGACGGCGCTCGCCACCGCGGTGGCCACCGCCTCCGGGGCATCCGGCGACGACAGCAGTCGCTCCAGGTCGGCGCGCTCGAGCACGCCGTGCACCCCGTCGGTCGTGAGGACCAGCCGGTCGCCGGGCCTGACGTCGCAGGTGAGGAGATCGGCCTCGGACCGGTCGTTGAGCGCGCGGTTGAGCAGCGACCGGTGCGGGTGCGACCGCGCCTCGTCCTCGGTCAGCCGACCCTCCTCGAGCAGCGCCTGCACCAGGGTGTGGTCGCGGGTGAGCTGCTGGAGCACCCCGTCACGCAGCCGGTGGGCCCGCCCGTCTCCCACGTGGGCGACCTGGGCCGTGCCATCCACCAGCCACACCGCGGTCAGGGTCGTGCCCGCCTCCTCGTCGAGGTCCCGCGACGCCTCGGCCACGGCAGCGGCGGCCCGCGCCACCGTCTCGCCGAGCGCGTCGCCCGGCGCCTCGTCGTGCGACGTGGTGTCGAGGCGTGCGAGTGCCGCGACGGCTGCGGTGCTGGGACCGGCGGCGGGGCCGAAGCCGTCGGCCACGGCGAAGACCCGCGTGCCGAGGTGGACGGCGTCGAGCTGGTGGGTGCGGCCACCCTGGCCGTGCCGGGCGGCCGCCGTGGCGGTGAGGTGCTGGTCGTGGTGCATGTCGATCTCCTCGTGGTCGAGCGCGTGGAGGAGGGTGGCCACGACATCGCGTCGGGCGCGGTGGTCGGCCTCGACCTGCGTCCAGTACGACGACAGCTGAGTCCTGCGCTGCGGGCCGGTCGCCGCGACGACGTCGCGGATCCGGGCCAGCGGCATGCCGACGAGACGCAGCCGCGCGACCAGCCGTGCCTGCACGAGCTGGTCGGGCAGGTAGCGGCGGTAGCCCGTCCACGGGTCCACGTCGGCGGGCGGCAGCAGCCCCAGGTCGTCGTACAGGCGCAAGGCCTTGGGCGTCAGGCCACTGGCCCGGCCGAAGTCGCCGATGGTCAGGTAGTCCATCAGGCCATCCTCTTCCCTCGGTGACGGTCACCGTTGCGACGACGCTCCGGGCTGACCCTGGGGGAAGGTCAAGAGCCCTCGGCCGGCTCGGGTCAGGGGTGGACGGCGATGCCGCAGCGCGGGCAGTGATCGGCGCCGGTCTCGAGCGGTTGGCCACAGGAGCAGGAGGGCTCGTGCGCGACCGCGGAGCACATCGGGAGGGTTGCGGTGCCGACCATCGGGATCCTCGTCTCCAGGCGGGTGCCTGTCACCGAGTGTTCGGAGCGGGAGACGTCGCGGATGTCCCTGCGGCCGGCCGGGTCGGCGTACGCCCGGACAGGCATAGGCGCCATGCGCGTGGTCGCGCGAGCGTGGTGGATGAAAGCGAGGGCGGCCTATGCACGTTCGGGCGTACGCCGGGGGAGCGTCAGCCCGTGGCGGCGACCGGCTCGCTGCCCTCGAGGACGGCGGCGGTGACGGCGCCGCGGATGACCTGCGCGAAGACGGTGTCGAGGTCGTCGACGCCGCCGAAGTAGCCGCTGACCTCGAGCGAGACGAAGCCGTGCAATGCCGAGAAGACGGCCATGCCGGTGAGCAGGATGCGCTCCTCGGGCAGGCCGGTCGAGCGCACCATGACGGCGAGCGCCTCGATGGTGCCGGCGGCCGCGGCGAAGAACGCGTCGCGGTCGATCGGAGCGCGGGTCATGGCGGCGTAGCGGTGGGGGTAGTCCCGGGCGAAGCCGCGCAGCGAGTGGCTCAGCACGCGCAGGCCGTCGGGGCCGGCGTGGCCCATCGCCGCGCTGCGGACCTGGTTGCCCAGCAGCTGCATGGCGCGGACCTGGATCTCCGCGCGGAGGTCCTCGAGGTTGGCGACGTGGTTGTAGAGCGAGGAGACCCGGGTCTCGAGCTCGGCGGCCAGCAGCGTCATGGTGAGCGCGTCGTAGCCCTCGCGGTCCACCAGGCCCTCCGCGGCGACCACGACCGACTCGTGGTCGAGCCGGGGCCGACGCGCCCGGACGGGCGGTGCGGCGTCGGGGGAGGACGGCGACATGGGAGCACTCCTGTCGATGAAGGTGTTTCGTCTCAGCGTGAATGACTATAGCGTTCGTCCGGTGTCCGACCTGTGCACCGACCGCTTCCGCGAGCTCGCCGACTCCCTCGGCGGTGTCGCCTGCGAGGACGCCTCGCCGTTCGTCTACCTCCGCGACCCGCGCAGCCTGGCCGACGCCACCATGCCCGTCATCGAGCTGCTGATCCTGCTCGGCGCGGTGCTCGCCTTCCGCCACGCCTGGCTCGTACGCCGCCACACCGGCGACGCGACCAACCTCGGCGTGTGCCTGGGGGCGGTCGCCTACGTCCTCGTGCTGGAGCCGCCGCTCTACTTCCCGGCGGTCTTCGGGATCGACGACTACGTCTCCGCGGTGTTCGTCCACAACGAGTTCACCGTCGGGCTGCTCTACCACCGGCTGCCGCTCTACATCCTGCTGCTCTACCCCGCGCTGGTCTACCTCGCGTGGGTGCTCGTGCAGCGCCTCGGCGTGCTCGAGCGCCACGGTCGGGTTCGAGGAGCGGTGATCGCGTCGGTGTGCGTCGGCGCGGTGCACCAGGGGTTCTACTCGATCTTCGACCAGTTCGGCCCCGACCACCGCTGGTGGGCCTGGGACACCGAGACGCGCACCAACGCGATCCTGCTCGGCGACGTGCCGATGTCGAGCACGGTCAACTTCGCGCTCGTCATGCCGACCGCCTTCGCGCTGGCCTGCTTCCTGCTGCTGGGCCGCCGCCCTCGCACGACCGCCCGCTCGGTCGTCCTCCCGGCGGTCGGGATCGGGGTCCTGACCCCGCTGCTGAGCATCCCGGGGCAGCTGCCCGTCACCTACCTCGACCTCGTCGACGCCCCGTCGTACGACGTGGTGGAGGGGGTGCTCTGGCTGATGCTCGCCGCGGCCACCGCCGTGCTCGTGCGCGAGCTGGTCGCCGCCTGGCGCTCGTCCCGGACGCGGGCCCCCGGGCTGCTCGGTGCCTACCCCACTGCCTACCTCGGGCTGTGGCTCGCGACGTTCGCCGTGCTGGGCGTGCTGGCGCCGCCGGCGGGCGTGGTGGCCTACCTCGTGCCCTGCTACGCGCTGAGCCTGGCGGTGCTGGTCACGGTCGCGCGGTCACCGGCCGTAGAACGCGAGGTGCGCCCGCGCCGCCGCGTCCCAGGTGTAGCGCGCGGCTAGCGCCCGGCCGGCCTCCGGCGCCGGGGGAGCATCGAGCACCGACGCGAGGGAGGCGGCGATCGAGGCCGGGTCGTGCGCGAAGGCCACGGTGTCCTCGAAGACCTCCCGCAGCACCGGCAGGTCGCGCGCCA
>NZ_CALRWD010000012.1:0-74591 GCF_943371775.1 Nocardioides psychrotolerans | reverse complement strand
GTTGCGGATGGTCGGGTGGGCGACCATCCGCAACGCCAGCGAGATCAGCGGCTGCACCCGGCGGGCCTCCGGGTCGGCCTCGACCGCCGCGTGCCGGGCCAAGGCCCCGACCCGCACCCCTTCGTCGTCCGTGCGCACGTAGGCCAGGTCGCTCAGGCCGTTGAGGTCGACCAGCGAGCTGGGCGCCGCGAGGCGCATCGAGAGCAGCGGCACGAGGCTCTGACCTCCCGCCAGCACCTTGGCGTGCGGGTCGGCGGCCAGGCTCGTCACCGCCTCCTCGAGGGTGGTGGGCCGGGTGTAGGCGAAGGGGGCGGGCTTCACAGGACCTTGGTGACCTCTCCGGCCCCGAGGCTCTCGCGGCGCCCCTTGACCATGTGGAAGTAGGCGATGACCAGGATCGTGCCGAGCGCGATGCCGCCGAGCTCGAAGTCGTCGGTGATCACCATGGTGACACCTCCGATGCCGGCGATGATGCCCGCGGAGAGGCCGACCAGGTTGACGGGGTTGCCGAAGTCGACGCCGTTGTCCACCCAGATCTTGGCGCCGATGAGCCCGATCATCCCGTAGAGCACCACGGTGATGCCGCCGAGCACGCCACCGGGGATCGCGTTGACGATCGCACCGAACTTGGGGCTCAGGCCGAGCAGGATCGCGACCAGGGCCGCGACGTAGTAGGCGGCCGTGGAGTAGATGCGGGTGGCCGACATGACGCCGATGTTCTCGGCGTACGTCGTGGTGGGCGAGCCGCCGAAGGCGCTGGCGAAGGCGGTGGCCAGGCCGTCACCGGCGATGGCGCGCCCCATGTAGGGGTCGAGGTCCTCGCCGGTCATCTCGCCGACCGCGCGCACGTGGCCGGTGTTCTCGGCGATGAGGGCGATGACGCCGGGCAGCACGAGCAGCACGAAGGTGAGCGAGAAGCTCGGGCCGTGCACGACCGAGACGCCGTCGGCGAGCGTGCCGCTGGGGAAGCCGACCCAGTCGGCGGCACCGACGCTGCTCCAGTTGACGCGGTCGTGGGTCGTCGCCTCGGTGGCGCCACCCAGGACCGAGGTGATCGGGCCGAAGACGGCGTCGGAGAACCACGAGAGCAGGTAGCCGAAGACCAGCGCGAGGGCGACCGCGATGCGCGAGAAGAAGCCCGGGAGGAGCACGGCGGCGGCGACCATGAAGGTCGCGGTCGCGAGCGCGATCCACTGGTCCTGGGGCCAGTAGATGCCGGCGACGACGGGCGCGAGGTTGAACCCGATCAACATCACGACCGCGCCGGTGACGGCGGGCGGCAGGATCGCCTTGAGCCAGCCGGCCCCGGCGAAGTGGACGAGCACGCCGACCGCGGCGAGCACCAGGCCGGCGACCATGATCGCGCCCGTCACGTCGGCGGAGTCGCCTCCCTGGAGCCGGATCGCCGCGACGCCGGCCACGAAGGAGGCGCTGGTGCCGAGGTAGCTGGGCACCTTGTTCTTGACGATCAGCAGGAACAGGATCGTGCAGAGCCCCGAGAAGAGGATCGCCAGGTTGGGGTCGAGCCCCATGACCAGCGGGAAGACGAAGGTCGCGCCGAACATGGCGACGACGTGCTGGGCGCCCAGCCCGACGGTGCGCGGCCAGCTGAGCCGCTGCATCGGGCCGACGGCCTCCCCGGGGGGCGGGGTCTTGCCGCCGTGGACGACCTCCCACTTGAACATCGACATCTAGGGCTCCTCGGGTTCGGGTTCGGGTCCGGACTTGCCGGTCCGGCCGACGCTAGTGTTCTGGATCACGTGCCAGCACCGGCACCTTGTGCCAAGCGGGGCGGCCCTGCCCTGGCAGACCTTGCGGACGGACCTCGTGGCGGACCTCGCGGGCGGACCGGTCAGGCCCGCATCGCCAGCACCTGGAGCGCCACGGCGACGTCGAGACGCAGGTGCGGGTCGGTGGTGAAGGGCCCCAGGATCCGCTCCAGCTTGCTCACCCGGTAGCGCATCGTGTTGTAGTGGAAGAACTGCTGGCGCGCCGCCTCCGCCACGTTGAGGTTGGTGTCGAGCAGGATCTGCAGCGTGGTGCGCAGGTCGGCGGCCTCCTCGGTGTCCTGGGCGAGCTCGCGCAGGACGTCGACAGCGAAGGAGCGCACCTCGGCCGCGTCGGGCACCAGCGCGATCAGCCGGTGCACCCCGAGCTCGTCGAAGCGCGTGGTCCCACCACCGCCGCCCACCCTGCGGCCGACCTCGGTGGCCCGGCGCGCCTGCAGGTAGGCCTCGGGCAGCTGCTCGGGGGTCGTCACCAGGCGACTCACGCCGACGGAGAAGGGTCGCCGCCCGCCGCCCCGGTCACCGCGCACCGCTGCGACCAGCCGCGCGACCGCGGCATCCACCTCGCCGTCGGGCACCGGCAGGAGCGCCACCACCTCGGCGGTGAAGTCCACGGTGACGATCGAGGGCCGCTGTCCGTCGCACACCTGACGCCAGGCGGTCGCGAAGCGCTCCTGCCACGTACGCCGCAGGCGCCCGGTCACCGGCGGCTCGGCGGAGGTCGCGGGGTCCAGCTCGGCCGAGAGCACCACCAGGGGACCCTCCAGGTCCCAGCCGAGGCTCGCGGCGTGCTCCACGACGTAGGTGCGGTCGCCGGCGCGGCCCAGGAAGACGTCGCGCAGGAAGTCGCCGCGGTACTTGTTCTCGACGGCCGCGACCGCCTCCTGCCGGGTCACCAGCAGCGCCGCCACGGTCGCCGCGCGCTCCAGCGCCACCACGTCGTCTCGTGTCAGCGGGCGGTCGGGGCTCACGCAGACCAGACGCGCGAGGTCGGAGCCCCCGGCGGCGATCGGCTGCAGGCACACCTCGCCACGCCCGAGGGGCGCGGGGCGGGTGCTGGCGCGCTCGACGCGGAAGCGGCCCCCGGGCACCAACAGCTCGGCCTCGACCAACGCCTCGCGCGTCGGCTCCGACAGCGCGGCGGCCCGCTCGCGGCCGTCGGTGGAGGTGATGAGGATCCCCACGTCGAGCACCCGGGCCACCTCGGCGGCGATCTGGTCGAGGTCGCCGCCCTCCAGCACGAGCAGGGTGAGGGCCCGGTGCAGCGCGTCGATGCGCTCCAGGACCCCGGAGGCGAGCTCGTTGAGCCGGCTGAAGGTCTGGCGCAGCAGGTCGTCGAAGCCCAGCGCCATCGGCAGCGCGATGATCGGGAAGTCCAGCTCGTCGGCGACGGCCAGCACGTCGGTGTCGATGCTGTCGAGGTAGCGCCCCAGCTTGATGCCCAGGCCCGCCACGTCACGTCCGTGCAGGTCGCGCACCAGCCGGACCAGGGTCGAGGAGCCCTGGTCGTCACCGGTCGCGAGGGGGAAACCGGTCGTCACCAGGAGCTCCTGGGGCTTGACCCAGTCGACGATGTCGGGGACCTCCATGACGTTGACCCCGCTGACCATGCGGTCGAGCCCGCGCCGGCCCGCGAGCACGATCGCCCCCCGCATGCCCTCGAGCTCGCAGAGATCGCGCACGCTCACGCCGTACCCGGGACTGATCACCGCCGAGCCACCCCCCTCCCCGTGTCGTCCACGACACTCCGAGCCCGACACGCTAGCCCAACGGGCGACCTCTGGCGCTATCAGTTGTTGGCCCCCTGGGCCGCCAGGCTTGGCAAGACCTGCCATCGGCTCGAGGCCCGGCCCGGCGTTAGCGTCGAGATCCCGGACCCGAAGGCCCGGCACCCTTCCCGCGACTGCCCGAGAGGACGCATGACTCCCCCGCAGCCCGCCACCCGCGACCGCGTGGTCGCCTCGAGCCCCGCGTGGGTCGTGGCCGGCCTCGGCGGTCCGGTGCGGGAGGTGCCCGTCGTCCACCGGGGCGCCGACGCGGTCTACGTCGACCTCGGCGACCGCGTCCTCGGGGTCCTCTCCACCGCGGCCACCGCGGTGCCGTGCGGCCTGCGCACGACCCTGCCGGTGCTGCCGGTGTCCCTCACCTCCGCGCGCCGCGCCCTGGTCGGCGGTGGCCACCTCGACCTCGACGACACCCGGGTCGTCGTGACTCGGGTCGTGGACGCCGGTGTGCCGCGACGTCCCGGTCGTGACCCCGACACGGCGCGGCACCTGCTCGCCCGGGCGCTCGCCTCGCCCGACCCGGTCGACCCGACCGCCGCCCCGGTGCTGCGTGCCGTGGTCGACGAGCTGCCCCCCGAGGCCCTCGTGCTGCTCGCCGACGGCGACCCGGACGCGGCCGCCCTGCTGCTGGGTCGCGGCTCCGGCCTGACCCCCGTCGGCGACGACGTGCTCTGCGGGGCCCTGGCGACGCTGGTCTCGGCCGCCGTGCGCGCCCCCGCGCTGACCGCCGCTGTCCTGACGCTGGCACCCGAGCGCACCACGGCCCTCTCCGCCACGCTGCTCGGCTGTGCCGCGCGCGGCGACGTGCTGCCGCAGTTCGCCGCGCTGCTGCAGCACCTCGCGCCCCCCGGGACGGCCGATCCCGACGACCACGACGACCCCCGCACCACCGCCGCCGCGACCGCCCTGGTCCGCGTCGGCCACACCTCCGGGGCCGGGCTGCTGCTCGGCACCGCCCTGGCCCTGCGCCACCTCGCGACAAGGAGCACCCTGCGATGACCAGCCCGCCCCCCACCTCCCCCGGAGCCACGCACCAGCACGTCGAGGTCCGTCCCGGCGCCTACGCCGACTCGGTGACGCTGCTGCAGGTCAGCAAGGACGTCGCCGGCGCCCCCGGCGTCTCCCGCGCCCAGGTCGCGATGGCCACCCCCCTCAACCTCGAGGTGCTCGAGCAGATGGGCTTCGAGCTGCCGCCGACCACGACCAACGACATGGTCGTCGCGCTGATGCTGGACGACGAGGACGCCCTGCCGGGCGCGCTCGCGGCCGTCGCCGCAGCGCTCGCCGCCTCGACGCGACGCCGCGAGGGCAGCGCCGAGCTCGCCCCCGCCCGTACGACGGGCCGCGCGCTCGCCGAGGGCGGCGCCGACCTCGCGCTGATCTCCGTGCCGGGCCAGCACGCGCTGGTCGAGGCCGTCGACGCGCTGGACGCCGATCGTGACGTGATGATCTTCAGCGACAACGTGCCCGTGGAGCAGGAGGTCGCGCTCAAGGACCTCGCCACCGCCCGCGGACTGCTGGTCATGGGCCCCGACTGCGGCACCGCCGTGGTCGGCGGCGTCGGCCTCGGCTTCGCCAACACCACCGCGTCGGGCCCGGTCGGCATCGTGGCCGCCTCGGGCACGGGCTGCCAGCAGCTGATGTGCCTGCTCGAGGCTGCGGGTGTGGGCGTCGCCGCCGCGCTCGGCGTCGGCGGGCGCGACCTGGGCAGCGTGGTCGCCGGGCGCTCGACGCGCACGGCCCTCCAGCGACTCGACGCCGACCCGGCCGTGGAGCTGGTGGTCGTGGTCTCCAAGCCACCCGCCCCCGAGGTGGCCGCCGACCTGCGCGCGCTCGCCGCGACCCTGGCGACGCCCGTGCACTTCGCGCTGCTCGGCGACGGCCAGCCCGACCTGACCGAGGCCGCGGAGGCCGTGCTGGGCGCGCTCGGCCACGACGTGCCGACCTGGCCGACGTGGGGGGCGACCGGCGCGGGCACCCCCGGCACCGGCGGCTTCCTGCGCGGGCTCTTCGTCGGCGGCACCCTGTGCGACGAGGCGATGCTCGTGGCCGCGCACGAACTCGGCCCCGTGCGCAGCAACATCCCGCTCTCGCCCGAGCTGGCGCTCGACGGCTCGCTCCGCGCCGATGCCCACACGATGGTCGACTTCGGCGACGACAGCCTCACGGCCGGTCGCGCCCACCCGATGATCGACCCCACGCTGCGCCTCGAGCACCTCGCCCGCGCCGCCGCCGACCCCACGACCGCCTGCCTGCTGATGGACGTCGTGCTCGGCCACGGCGCCGAGCCGGACCCGGCCGGGGCCCTGGCCCCTGCCGTGCGCGACGCGATCGCGACCGCCCGTGCCGCCGGTCGCGACCTGCCCGTCGTGATCGCCTGCGTCGGCACCGAGCTCGACCCGCAGCACCTCTCGCGCCAGGCCGCCACGTTGGCCGAGGCCGGCGCCGAGGTCCACCTGTCCAACGCCCGGGCCACGCGCCGGGCCGTCGCCCTCACCGGAGGCCCCCGATGACCGCTCCCATCCCCGCCCCGCTGCCCACGACCGCTCCCGGCGGCGTCGCCGCCGTCGGTGTCGACCTCTTCGGCGACGCCGTGGCCGAGCAGGCCGTCGGCGTGACCCGCGTCGACTGGCGTCCTCCGATGGACGGCACCGCCGCCGACCTCGCGGTCCTGGCGACCGACCCGCTGCGACGCGAGGCCAACGCCCGCGCCGTCGCGGCGATGCTCGACGTGCAGGCCGTGCTGGTCGACGTCGCCCCCGCCTCGGAGGTCCTCGGCCTCGAGCAGGGACAGTTCCTCCACGCCGGACCGCCGATCAGGTGGGACGCCGCCTCCGGGCCCCTGCGCGGCGCGCTCATGGGTGCCGCCGCGCTCGAGGGCCTGGTGAGCGACCCCGAGGACGCCGCCGCCCTCTTCGAGTCGGGCTCGTCGGTCTCGCTGGACCCCTGCCACCACCACAGCACCGTCGGGCCCATGGCCGGCGTCGTGTCCCCCTCCATGTGGATGTGGGTCCTCGAGGACCCCGCCACCGGGCGCCGCACCTACTGCTCGCTCAACGAGGGGCTGGGCAAGGTCCTGCGCTACGGCGCCTACGGACCCGACGTGCTCGAGCGGCTGCGCTGGATGTCGGCCGTGCTCGGGCCGCTGCTGGCCCAGGCCGTGCGCGCGACCGGGCCCGTCGACGTCACCGGGATCCTCACCCAGATGCTGCAGATGGGCGACGAGGCGCACAACCGCAACCGCGCCGGCACGCTGATGCTGCTGCGCGACCTCGCCCCCGCGATGGCCGAGTCCGGCGCAGCGCCCGCCGACGTGGCCCAGGTGCTGCGCTTCGTCGGCGGCAACGACCACTTCTTCCTCAACCTGGCGATGCCCGCCTGCAAGCTCGCGCTCGACGCCGCTCGCGGCACCGAGGGCTCCACCATGGTCGTCGCGATGGCGCGCAACGGCACGGAGTTCGGCATCCAGGTCGCCGGCACCGGCGACACCTGGTTCACCGGGCCGGCCCAGGTCGCCGAGGGACTCTTCCTCGGTGACTACGGCCCGGACGACGCCAACCCCGACATCGGCGACTCCGCCATCACCGAGACCGCCGGCATCGGCGGCTTCGCCATGGCCACCGCCCCCGCGATCGTGCGCCTCGTGGGCGGCAGCGTGCCCGACGCGCTCGCGACCACCCGGCGGATGCGCGAGATCACGCTCGCGGAGAACCCGCGCTGGTCGATCCCGGTCCTGGAGTTCGCCGGGGCCCCGACCGGCATCGACGTCAGCGCCGTGTGCCGCACGGGGATCCTGCCGCAGATCAACACCGGCATGGCCGGTCGCGTCGCGGGCGTGGGACAGGTCGGAGCCGGGCTGGTCACTCCTCCCGCGGAGATCTTCCCGGCCGCCCTCGCCGAGCTCGCGCGTCGTACGACGCAGCGCGCCGCCGGCTGAGCCGCACCCCGCAGGCCCCCCACCCCCGCCGAGTCGGCGCGATGTTGCACCACGTCGCGCCGGCCCGGCGGGAGCATTCGGCTGTGACGAGCGTCCCGAGTCACTAGCGTGTGGGCGCATGACCAAGTCCGCGTCCCTGACCCGCGTCGCGATCGCCTACGCGGCCGCGCTCGCCGTCGCCGCAGCCTGGCTCGTGCTCGGTCCGAGCACGGGCTCGCTGCTGTGGGACGGCCTGGTCGCCGACCTGCTGGCGACGCTGGTGATCTTCGGCGCCAGCCGCCTGCACCACAACTCCAGCTTCTACGACGCCTACTGGTCGGTCGCGCCGCCGCTGCTCATCGGCTGGTGGTGGAGCCAGAGCCCCGAGGCCGACGACACCCGCGCCGCCCTGGTGATGCTGGTGGTCGTCGTCTGGGCGGTCCGGCTGACCGGCAACTGGATCTACGCGTTCCCCGGCCTGCACCACGAGGACTGGCGCTACCCCCTGCTCCGGGAGCGCGCCGGCAAGGCCGAGGTGCTCGCCGACCTGGGCGGCATCCACCTGGTGCCCACGATCCAGGTGTTCCTCGGCTGCCTCCCGGCCTACGTCGCCGTGACGCGCCAGGGCAACGCCGTCGGCTGGCTCGACGCGGTCGCGGTCGTCGTCGGGCTCGGGGCCGTGCTGCTCACCTTCGTCGCCGACCTCCAGATGTATCGCTTCGTCCGCACCCGCCAACCCGGCCAGGCCATGGACCAGGGCCTCTGGTCCTGGTCGCGCCACCCCAACTACTTCGGTGAGTGGGCCTTCTGGCTCGCCCTCGCGCTCTTCGGCGTCGCCGCGTCGCCCGGTGACGCGTGGTGGCTCTTCGTCGGCGCCCTCGCGATGCTCGCGCTGCTCCAGGGCGCGAGCATCCCGATGATGGAGGAGCGCAGCCTCGAGCGGCGCCCGGCCTACCAGGACGTCATCGACCGCGTCCCGCGCTTCGTGCCGCGACCGCCACGTCGTACGACGTGACGCGGGCTCACCACCGGGCCCGCGTGGTCGTCGCCGGCCTCGGCGACTCCGGCCTGCTGACCGCGATCCACCTGGCCCGCCACGCCGACGAGGTCGACGTCGTCGGCATCTCGAGCAAGCCTGGGCTGGTCAGCGGCCAGGAGCTCGGGATGCGGCTCGCCCGCCCCGACGACTGGGCGCGCGACTACCGGATCGGCTTCGACCGCTACCGCCGCCTCGACCCCGTGCGCCGGGTCCACGCCACCCTGACCGGCCTCGACGTCGCCGCACGCGAGGTCCGGCTGACGACGGCCTCGGGCGCGGCGAGCACGGAGCCCTACGACGTCCTGGTGATCTCGACCGGCGTCACCAACGGCTTCTGGCGCCGGCCCGACCTCCAGAGCGCGACCGACGTCGACGCGGACCTGCGCGCGGCGCACGAGAGGCTCGCGGCAGCCGCGTCCGTGGTCGTCATCGGCGGTGGCGCAGCAGCGGTCAGCAGCGCCGCCAACCTCGCGCTGACCTGGCCGGACAAGCAGGTCGCGCTGCACTTCCCCGGCGAGCGGGCGCTCCCCCAGCACCACCACCGGGTCTGGCGCACCGTCGCCGGCCGGCTCGAGGGGCTCGGCGTCGCGCTGCACCCCGGCCACCGCGCGGTCGTCCCCGAGGGTTTCGCCTGCGACGCGATCACCGACGCGCCGGTCGCGTGGAGCACCGGCCAGCCGCCGACCACCGCCGACGCGGTGCTCTGGGCGATCGGGCGCGTCACCCCCAACACGTCCTGGCTGCCGCCGGAGCTGCTCGACGAGCGCGGCTTCGTGCGCGTCGACCCCGACCTCTCGGTCCCCGGCCACCCCGGCGTCTTCGCCCTCGGCGACGTCGCCGCCACCGATCCGCTGCGATCGTCGGCGCGCAACCGGGCCGACAAGCTCCTCGCCGCCAACATCCGCGCCCACCTCGCGGGGCGCCCGCTGAGGGCCTACAGCGCGCCCGGCCGACGCTGGGGCTCGGTGCTCGGTTTCCAGCCCGACGGGCTCCAGGTCTTCGTCCCCTCCGGCCAGGCGTTCCGCTTCCCCGCCTGGACGATCCGCAGCGTGCTCCAGCCGCTCATCGTGCGGCGCGGGATCTACGGCGGCGTACGTCGCGACTGAGTCCCACCGCCGAAGCGCCTCAGCCTCCAGCCAGAAGCTCCGCGAGGTCCACGGACGCGGTGTGGGCGACCCGCCGGGCCGCAGGCGGGCTGACGGGGCCGTCGACCGCCAGCACCACGTCGTCCGGCACCGTCTCCACGGCGGCGTCCTTGCGGGCGTTGCCGCGCCGCACCACCCCGACGGGGTAGGCGGTGTCCCCCACGCGCACCGCCAGCTCGATCGGCTCGGCAGCACCGAAGCGGGCCGCGAAGGCCCAGACGTCGCGTCGCACCTCGGTGTCGAGGGGCCGTGGACACCCGCACCAGCGTCCCCCCACCGGGCGCCTCGAACGGCGCCATCTCCTGCCGCCCGCCCCGTCGTACGACGTGCGGTGCGGGCCGGCGGGAGTCTCATCGCCGGGGCCTACCCCCGGACCGGTCCGGAAAACGGGTCCGGCTGTGCCAGGCTCTCCCCGGAGCTTCTCGGGGACCTTCGAGACCGTCCAGCGCATCTCGCGCCCGCGCACCTCGCGCACGAACCCAGGAGTCCCCCCATGAAGCGCATCGCCCTCGGCGTCGCGGCCGTCGCCGCCCTCGCCAGCCTCACCGCCTGCTCGGGCTCCGACAGCGACGAGCCCACCACCGCAGCCTCCGAGAGCACCGAGAGCCCCGACAGCACCGAGTCCTCCGACACGCCGTCCGAGGAGCCCACCGAGGCCGAGGCCGTCGACGACCACTTCGCCACGGCCCTCACCCAGGTCTCGGACCTGTTCACGGTCCTCAACACCCAGGACGACGTGCAGCCCACCACGACCGAGGAGGCCAACGCCGCGGCGGGCCTCGACGACACGACGCCGCTGGTCTTCGCCGACTACTCCACGCTCGAGGACGGCTCCGGCGGCTCGCTGTGCCTGCTCTCCGACACCGGCGCCTACGTCGCGGTGAGCTTCGCGGACGGCGAGGGCGAGGTCGACCTCGGGGACGGCGACTGCAGCTACGACCCGGCCGACGCCGTGGTGGTCGGCGACCTGGCCACGGACGAGTGGACCGTGGGCGGCGAGCTCATGGGCGACCTGCTGCCCACCGCCGTCTTCGGCGGCTGACGCTCACCCGAGCAGAGGACCGCCCGAGCAACGACGAGGGCCGGACACCTGATCGGTGCCCGGCCCTCGTCATCTGCTGCATGTGTGCGCGAGGGGGGATTTGAACCCCCACGCCCTTTCGGACACTGGCACCTGAAGCCAGCGCGTCTGCCGTTCCGCCACTCGCGCATGTAGCCGGGTAAGGCTATCCCAGCCCTCGACCAGGTCCCAAACCGGGCCGGAGGGTGCACGAGTCTGACCCCGCACCCCGATACGATCGTCGGACCCCGGCTCGGTGTCGGGGTGGTCGTCATGTCTGCGGAAGGAGGCGACGTGGGAGGACTGCAACGCTTCGAGCAACGGCTCGAGCAGATGATCTCCGGTGCGTTCGCCCGGGCCTTCCGCTCGGCGGTGCAGCCGGTGGAGATCGCCGCTGCCCTGCAGCGCGAGTGTGACAACAACGCCCAGATCCTCTCCCGCGACCGCCGCCTGGTCCCCAACGACTTCCATGTCGAGCTCTCCCAGACCGACCTCGACCGGCTCGCGACCTACGAGGGCGCCATGGCCCAGGAGCTCGTCGACCAGCTCCAGCAGCACGCCGACGCCCAGGGCTACGTCTTCACCGGCCCCGTCAAGCTCGGCTTCGAGCCGGCCGACGACCTCACGACGGGCCGCTTCCGGATCCGCAGCTCGGCCCAGGCCAAGGTGACGGGCAACGCCTCCCACACCCAGGTACGCCGCGCCCACGCGCTGCTCGACGTCAACGGCACGCAGCACCCCCTGCACGCGCCCGGGCTGGTCATTGGTCGCGGCACGGAGGCCGACGTCCGCATCAACGACCCCGGCGTCAGCCGGCGCCACGTGGAGTTCCTCGTCACCGGCCACGGCGACGACCTGATGGTGGAGGTCCAGGACCTCGGCTCGACCAACGGCATGCTCGTCGACGACCGCAAGGTCCCGCGAGCCACGCTGCGCAACGGTTCGCGAGTGAAGGTGGGCAACACGACGATGACGGTCCGCGTGGTCAGGGACGATGCCGATGTCTGAGCTGACCCTCTTCCTCATCCGCATCGCCTACCTGGCGATCCTCTGGATCTTCGTGCTCTCCGCCATCTCGGTGATCCGCTCCGACATGTTCGGCGCCCGGGTCCCCGAGACCGCGCGCGCCGCGGGCCGAGACGGCAAGGCCCCCAAGCAGCCCAAGCAGAAGGCCCCGCCCAAGCGGCGCGGATCACCGACCCAGGTCGTCGTGACGGCCGGCACCAGCGAGGGCGCGACCGCAGCGCTCGACAACGCCCCGATCCTGATCGGGCGCGGCAGCGACGCGGCGATCCGGCTCGAGGACGACTACGTCTCCACCCGGCACGCCCGCATCGCGGCGTCCGGTGACCAGTGGTTCGTCGAGGACCTCGGGTCCACCAACGGCACCTACATCGGGACCGTCCGCATCACCCAGCCGACCACGATCACCCTCGGCACCCAGGTGAGGATCGGCAAGACGATCCTGGAGCTGCGCAAGTGAGCTCCCCGCTCCGGCTCCACTACTCCGCGATCTCCGACGTCGGTCGGGTCCGCAAGGACAACCAGGACTCCGGCTACGCCGGCCCCTGGCTGCTGAGCGTCTGCGACGGCGTGGGCGGCGCGGCCCGCGGCGACATCGCCTCGAGCACTGCGATCCAGCAGCTGCGCGAGCTCGACGACCCGCCCGCCGACGACACCGGCTCGGGGCTGCTCGACCGGGTCACCGACGCGCTGCACGAGGCCCACGTGCGCATCGGCCGGCTCGTCGACGCCGACCCCGCCCTCAACGGCACCAGCACCACGGCCACGGTCGCGCTCTTCGACGGCTCGCGCATCGGGCTCGGCCACGTCGGCGACAGCCGCGCCTACCTCTTCCGCGACGGTGAGCTCTCCCAGCTCACCAAGGACCACACCTTCGTGCAGTCGCTCATCGACGAGGGCCGCATCACCGAGGAGGAGTCGCGGGTCCACCCGCACCGCAACCTCATCCTCAAGGCCCTCGACGGGATGCACGAGGCCGAGCCCGACCTCTTCATGATCGAGCTCGTCGACGGCGACCGGGTGTTCCTCTGCAGCGACGGCGCCTGCGGCGTCCTCGACGACGGTCGGCTCGCCGACATCCTCAACATGGGCAGCCCCGACTTCGCCGCCGTGGAGCTGGTGCGTGCCAGCCTCGAGGCCGGCAGCTCCGACAACGTCACCTGCATCGTGGCCGACGTCGTCACCGAGGAGGCTGCGCTGGCCGACCCCGAGATCGCCGGCCTCGAGCCGCTGCTCGTGGGCGCGGCGGCCGAGCTGCGTCGCCGCACCCCGCGCGGTGCCAAGGGCAGCCTCTTCCGCGGCCACCGCTCCGGCGACACCGGCGAGCTCGACCCGATCGAGGCCGAGATCCCCGAGGGCGTCCACGCGATCCCCGCCGACCCGATCGACCCGGAGACCGCCCGCTACGCCCCCCGCCCGCCCGCGCGCTTCCAGTGGATCAAGCGGGTCCTGGTGCTCGCGATCGTCGTGGGCGTGGTGTGGGTCGGTGTCGCGGCCGCGTGGTCGTGGACCCAGGACCAGTACTTCGTCGGCGAGCAGGACGGCAGCGTCGTCATCTACCGCGGCATCAACACCGACCTGCCCGGCGTCTCGCTCAGCTCGCTCTACATGACCAGCGACGTCGAGATCGAGCGCCTCTCCGACTACGACGCCGGTCGCGTGCGCGACGGCATCGAGGTCGCCGACCTCGACGCCGCGCAGGAGACGGTCCAGAGCCTGGCCACCGAGATGTCCCCGACCGACGGGGCCGGCTGAGATGTCCCAGACCTCCGCCCTGATGGGCTTCGTGCACCGACGCCGCCGGGGAGCCGAGCTGTTCCTGCTCGTCCTCGCGCTCGCGGTCGGGGTGGGGGCCTACGCCGCCGTCGGCATCGGGGTCGAGGGCAGCGTGCCGGTCGACATTGTCAGCTACGGCGGCTGGCTGACCGGGCTGGTCGTCGCCGCCCACGTCGCGGTCCGCTTCGTGGCGCCCTACGCCGACCCGGTGCTGCTGCCGCTGGTCGCCGCGCTCAACGGGCTCGGGCTCGCGGTCATCCACCGCCTCGACCTCACCGACGGCACCACCTTCGCGCGCCAGCAGCTCACCTGGATGACGCTGGGCGTGCTCCTCTTCATCGGTGCCCTGGTGGTCCTGCGCGACCACCGGGTCCTGACCCGCTTCACCTACACCTTCGGCCTGAGCGCGATCCTCCTGCTGCTCCTGCCGCTCGTCCCCGGGGTCGGCAAGACCATCAACGGCGCCAAGATCTGGATCGGCGTCGGGCCCTTCAGCTTCCAGCCCGGCGAGGTCGCCAAGGTGCTGCTGGTGGTGGCATTCGCCGGCTACCTCGTCCTGCACCGCGACGCCCTGGCCCTGGCCGGACGCCGCGTCGTCTTCGTCGACCTGCCCCGCGGCCGCGACCTCGGCCCGATCCTCGCCATGTGGCTGGTCAGCCTCGGCATCCTGGTCTTCCAGAAGGACCTCGGCTCCAGCCTGCTGTTCTTCGGCCTCTTCCTGGTGATGCTCTACGTCGCCACCGAGCGGCCCGGGTGGCTCGTCGTCGGCTCGGCACTGTTCCTCAGCGGCGCCCTCTTCGCGTGGCGCGCCTTCGGACACGTCCAGGACCGCGTGGACATCTGGCTGCACCCGTTCAAGTACTACAACAACGCGACGCCGCCCTTCAGCGACCAGATCGTCGAGACCATGTTCGGCATGGCGTGGGGCGGCCTGATCGGCCGCGGCTTCGGCGAGGGCGACCCGACCCGGATCAGCTATGCCGAGTCCGACTTCATCATGGGTGCCATCGGCGAGGAGCTCGGCCTGACCGGCGTCATCGCGGTCCTGCTGATCTACGGCCTCATCGTCGAGCGCGCGCTGCGCGCCGCCCTGATCTCGCGCGACGGCTTCGGCAAGCTCGTCGCCGTCGGCCTGGCGAGCGTCGTCGCCCTCCAGGTCTTCGTGGTCATCGGCGGGGTCACCCGGCTGATCCCGCTCACCGGTCTGACCACGCCCTTCCTGTCCTACGGAGGCTCCTCCCTGGTCGCCAACTGGGTGATCATCGCGCTGCTGCTGCGCATCTCCGACCAGGCCCGACGACCGATCCCGGACCTGTCCGGGCAGGACGAGGAGCCCGACGAGATGAACACCCAGGTGATCAAGCTGTGAACAAGCCGATCCGCACGATCTCGATGTTCTGCCTGCTGCTCTTCGTGGCCCTGATGCTCAACGCCACCTACCTGCAGTTCTGGCGCGCCGACTCCCTCGACAACGACCCGCGCAACCGGCGCGTCATCGAGGCCGCCTACTCCCGCGAGCGGGGCGCGATCCTGGTCGGTCGCGAGCCGATCGCCGAGAGCGTCCCGAGCGACGACCGCTTCGAGTTCCAGCGGACCTACCCGATCCCCTTCAAGTACGCCCCCGTCACCGGCTACTTCTCCTTCTTCAGCCAGACCGCGATCGAGCAGACCCAGAACGAGGTGCTCTCCGGCGAGGACCCGCGCCTGTTCGTCACCAAGCTCGTCGACCTGCTGAGCAACGACCCCAACAAGGGCGGCAGCGTCCAGCTGACGCTCGACCCCGACGCCCAGGACGCGGCCTACGAAGGCCTCGACGCCCTGCCCGGCAACGTCGAGGGCTCCGTCGTGGCGCTCGACCCCGCGACCGGCAAGATCCTCGCGATGGTGTCGCTGCCGACCTACGACCCCAACAAGCTCGCCTCCCACGACCTCGACGAGGTCACCTCGACCTACGAGCGGCTCGACGAGGATCCCGCCGAGCCGCTGGTCAACCGCGCGATCGCCAAGACGCTGCCGCCGGGCTCGACGTTCAAGATCGTCACGGCCGCGGCCGCCATCGAGAGCGGCAACTACTCCGCGAGCTCCGAGGTGCCGGGCGGCTCGACCTACCGCCTGCCGCAGACCTCCGCCGAGAGCGGCGTCATCGACAACGAGGGCCGCGACTGCGGCACCGACCGGATCCCCTTCGCGCAGGCCATGGAGAACTCCTGCAACACCACCTTCGCCGCGCTCGCCAACGAGCTCGGGGCCGAGGCGATGCTCAAGCAGGCGGAGGCCTTCGGCTTCAACTCCACCTACCTCGAGGACCTGCGGCCCCAGGCCGAGTCGGTCTTCCCCGAGGACATGAACCCGCCCGAGACCGGCCAGTCCGGCATCGGCCAGTTCGAGGTGCGCTCCACCCCCCTGCAGATGGCGATGGTCGTCGGCGCCGTCGCCAACAACGGCATCGTCAAGCGCCCCTACATCGTCGACGAGGTCCAGTCGGCCGAATACGACGTCCTCGAGAAGACCGAGGACAGCGACCTGTCCCAGGCCATCTCCTCCTCGACCGCTGCCGACCTCACGCAGCTGCTCGTCTCCACCGTCGACAACGGCACGGCGAGCCCCGCCGCGATCCCCGGGATCAGCGTCGCCGGCAAGACCGGCACCGCCCAGAGCGGCATCGACGACGTGCCGCCCTACGCGTGGTTCGTCTCCTTCGCCCCGGCCGACGACCCGCAGGTCGCGGTGGCGGTGATGATCGAGTCCGCCGACATCCCACGCGGCGAGATCGCCGGTGGCCAGCTCGGCGGACCCATCGCCAAGGCCGTCATGGAGGCGATCATCAATGACTGACGAGACCGGTCCCGTGCAGCCCGAGCGCTTCGCCGACGACGGCCGTCGCTACCGCCTCGACTCCCGCATCGCCACCGGCGGGATGGGCGAGGTCTGGCGCGCCACCGACACGACCCTGGGCCGCGAGGTCGCGGTCAAGCTGCTCAAGCACGAGTTCGCCGACGACGCGACCTTCCGCTCCCGCTTCGAGACCGAGGCGCGTCACGCCGCCGCGCTGCACCACCACGGTGTCGCCGGCGTCTACGACTTCGGCGAGGCCGGTGCCGCCGACGGCTCCGGGCAGCCGCGGCCCTTCCTGGTGATGGAGCTCGTCGACGGCAAGCCGCTCTCCGACCTGCTCAGCGGGGGTCGCCCGCTCGACCCCGAGGTCGCTCGCGACCTGCTCGCCCAGGCCGCCGACGCGGTCGCGGTCGCCCACGCCGCCGGCATCGTGCACCGCGACATCAAGCCCGCCAACCTCCTCGTCACGCCCGACCGGCAGATCAAGATCACCGACTTCGGCATCGCCCGCGCCGCCGACGGCGTCGGCATCACCCAGACCGGCCAGGTCATGGGCACCCCGCAGTACCTCTCGCCCGAGCAGGCCCGCGGCAACCCCGCGACCACCGCCTCCGACGTCTACTCCCTGGGCTGCGTCGCCTTCGAGTGCCTGGTCGGCCGGCGCCCCTTCGAGGCGGAGTCCCCCATCGCCACCGCGCTGGCCCACCTCCAGCAGCCGGTGCCCGAGCTCCCCGGCGACGTGCCCGCCGACCTGGCTGCCGTCGTACGACGGGCCCTCGCGAAGGAACCCGCCGAGCGCTATCCCGACGCGGCCGCCTTCGCCGCCGCCCTGCGCGACCCGTCGTCCACCGCCGCGACCCAGGTCGTCGTGCCACCGGTGGCCCCGGTGCCGCTCGACGCCCAGGGCACCCAGGTCATGGCCGGCGTGCCGCCCGTCGACCCCGGTCCCGCCACGGTGTCGACCCCGGTCTCGACCCCGGTGCCGCCGCCGGCGTCCTCGGACCGCCGCACCCCGTGGGTGGCGATCCTGGTCGTCCTGCTGGTGCTCCTGCTGGCGGCCGGCGCCTTCGCGGTGCTGCGCGGCGGCGACGACACCGAGGAGCCGACCACCCCGACCTCGTCCAACGGCGAGCGGGTGGTGATCGACGAGAGCGACTACGTCGACCGGCCCGTCGACACCGTGGTGGACGAGCTCACCGAGCGCGGCCTGCGCGTCGACACCGTCGAGCTCGACAACGGCGGCGACGAGACGCCGGGCCTGGTGGACGGGGTCGACCCGTCCGGTCGGCTGCAGGTGGGCGACCTCGTCGAGGTGACCTACTGGGGCGACGCGCCCGAGGAGGAGCCGTCCGAGGAGCCCTCGGAGGAGCCGACGCCGTCGGAGGAGCCGAGCGAGACGCCGTCGGAGACGCCGTCCGAGGAGCCCAGCCTGGAGCCGACCGAGGTCCCCACCGAGGTGCCGACCGAGACGACGCCCCCGGCGGAGACGACCCCGCCCGCCGAGAGCACGCCGGCGGCCGGCACGTCGCCCTCCGCGGCCCAGGGCAGCACGGCCAGTGCTCCTCCCGCAGCCCAGCCCACCGGCTCGACGACCGAAGGAGCACCCACGCAGTGAGCACCTCAGGTCCTGTCCTCATCGGCGGCCGCTACGAGCTCGGTGAGCTGCTCGGCCGCGGTGGCATGGCGGAGGTCCGCAAGGGCACCGACCAGCGCCTCGGCCGCGTGGTCGCGGTCAAGCGGCTGCGCACCGACCTCGCCAGCGACGCGACGTTCCAGGCCCGCTTCCGGCGCGAGGCGCAGTCGTCGGCGTCGCTCAACCACCCGTCGATCGTGGCGGTCTACGACACCGGCGAGGAGCCCTCGACCGACGGCTCCGGCGTCGCCCAGCCCTACATCGTGATGGAGCACGTCGCCGGTCGCACGCTGCGCGACATCCTGCGCGAGGGGCGCAAGATCCTGCCCGAGCGGGCACTCGAGATCACCAGCGGCGTCCTGGCCGCGCTCGACTACAGCCACCGCGCCGGGATCATCCACCGCGACATCAAGCCGGGCAACGTGATGCTCACCCCCAGCGGCGACGTCAAGGTCATGGACTTCGGCATCGCCCGGGCGATCAGCGACGCCTCCTCGACCATGACCCAGACCGCGGCCGTGGTCGGCACCGCTCAATACCTCTCCCCCGAGCAGGCTCGCGGCGAGACCGTCGACTCCCGCTCCGACGTCTACTCCACCGGCTGCCTGCTCTACGAGCTGCTCACCGGCCGTCCGCCGTTCGTCGGCGACAGCCCGGTCGCCGTGGCCTACCAGCACGTCCGCGAGCCGGCCGCCCCGCCGTCCGACCACGACACGGATCTGCCGCCCGAGATCGACACCATCGTCATGAAGTCGCTGGCCAAGCGGCTCGAGGAGCGCTACCAGTCGGCGGCCGAGATGCGCGCCGACATCGAGCGCTATCTCTCCGGCCGCCCGGTCCAGGCCGTCGTGTCCCCCGGCACCGAGGCCACGCGTGTCGTGCCGGTCGTGCCACCGCTGGCCGGTGCCGTCGGTGCGTCGACCCCCGCCACGGGGATCATGCCCACGCAGGCCGCCACCTCCCCCCGTCCGCCGATGCCGGTGGCCGCCGACGACGACCCGCGCCGCCGCACGGGCCTGCTGGTGACGCTCGGGGTGCTGATCCTCGGGCTCATCGTGGCCGCCGCCTACTTCGTGCTGCCCGCGATGTTCGAGAGCCCGCCCGAGCAGAACCAGGTGCCCAGCGTCGTCGGGGAGAGCCTCGACGCCGCCCGTCAGGCCATCGGTGATGCCGGCCTGACCGTCGGCGACATCAGCTATGAGGACAACGACTCGGTCCGCGAGAACCACGTCATCAGCCAGGACCCCAACCGCGACCAGTACGTCGACCCCGGCACCTCGATCGACCTGCTGGTCTCCTCGGGCAAGCCGATGGTCGTCGTCCCGTCGGTCGTCGGGCAGCTGCGCGGCGCGGCGGCCGAGCAGATCCGCGCGGCGGGCCTGAAGGTCGTCGTCGAGGAGCGCGACTCCGACGAGGACAAGAACCAGGTGCTCGAGACCTCGCCGACCGTGGGCTCCGAGGTGCCCGTCGACAGCGTCGTCACCGTCTTCTACTCCGACGGTCCCGAGCGCATCCCCGGCGTCATCGGCGACATGCAGGACGTGGCCGAGGAGAAGATCCGAGCCGCCGGGTTCTCCCCGGTCGTGCGCGAGGACGCCGCGTCGACCGAGCCGGCCGGCGTGGTCACCGACCAGTTCCCCGGCTCGGGTGACACCGCCGACCAGGGCGCCGAGATCATCATCTTCGTCTCGACCTTCGTCGAGCCGACACCCACGCCCACCCCGACCCCCACGCCCACCGACATCCCCACCACCGAGCCCCCGATCCCCACCGACATCCCGAGTCGCGCGGGTGCCGGGGTGCTCGGCGCGCTGCGGAGCACGGAGCCGTAGGGCCGGGGTGCCCGACTCGCCCACGGAGTCCGACCAGCCCCGCCGTCGTACGACGCCCGCCCGGTCCTGCGCACCTAGACTCGCCCGCGTGACGGTGCTCCGGGAGCTGCGCGACTGCGTCGTCGACGCCGCCCTGGTGGTGGCCGACGCAGCGCGGCTGCTCGGCCGGCACTGGCCGGCCCTGATCAGCATCTTCCTGCTGGGCCTGGCCGCCCGCAACGCCGCGATGTGGGCCGCGGTCCTGCTCGGGCGGGAGCACCCGGTGCTCGCCTCGCTGCTCGTGCCGCTCGCGCCACTGTCGATGGTGATCGCCCTGGTGCTGATGCTGCGGGTCGCCGGGTCGACCTCCCGGTGGACGCTGACTCCCCTGGTGGCCCCGGACGACGACCCCGTGACCCGACGCGCTGCCCGCCGCGAGCGGCTGACCGTGCTGGCGTCCGCGCTGGTGCCGTTCCTGACCGTCTATGCGCTGCAGGGTCACCTCGACGCCGACCGTGACCAGTTCATCAACGAGAGCTATGCCGACGAGTTCCTCTCCGGCGCCCTGTTCACCACGGGCACGATCGACGACCGCACGCTCGTCACCGTCACCAGCTGGCAGCTCGGGCTGGTGGTCGGGGCGCTGCTGCTGCGGGGGGTGCTGGACAAGCTCGACCTGGCCCGACGCCACGCCGCCTGGGCGCTCCTCGCCGCGCTGGTCGAGGTCACCTGGCTCACCTGGCTGGCCGCGCTGCTGACCTCGCGCTGGCGCGACGCCGGCGGCTGGGTGGGTGACCGGGTCGTGGTGTCGCGGGCTGCCGACGCGTGGGAGCGGGTCACCGGGGTGCTCGGCCCGCTCACCGGGCCGGTCCGCGCGGTGGGGGACGTCGTGGTGGGCATCGTGTCGGAGATCAGCGACATCGTCGTCACGCCCGTCGCGTGGTTGACCGTCGGCGCGGTGGTCCTGGCGGGCGGCCTGCGCGAGAGCCGGCGGGCGCGGATCGAGGAGCACCGGGTCGTCGTGCGCGCCCGGGAGGGTGCGCGGCAACGGGTCGGCTCGCGTCTCCGGCCGCGCCAGCGGTCGTGGTCGACCGCGCGCGTCGGTGACCTGCTCGGGCGTCGCTTCGAGGAGCTGATCGCGGGGCTGCGGACGCTGGCGCACGCCGGCGTGCTGCCGGTGCTCACCTTCTGCCTGGTGCTGGCCCTGGCCCCGCTCGCGGAGTGGGGCACCGCGCTCCTGCTCCGAGCCGCGATCGGCCCCCGCGACCCGGACACGATGGTGGCCTTCTCGCCCTACCTCGAGATCGCGACGCGCACCGTCTACACCGTGGTCGTCGTCGTGCTCGTCGCCGCCGCGGTGTCACGGCTGCTGACCCGCCGCCTCCAGGAGGAGCGCGACGAGGTCACGACGTCGGTCACGACGCCGACAGGCTGATCTCGGCGACGTCGGGCGCCTCCCACCACAGCCGCACGCGGTCGGGCTCGCCGTCGTCAGCGGTGACGACCAGGACGGAGACGTCGTAGGACGGCGGGCGGGGGCGGTCCCCCTCGATCCGGCTGCCGTCGTACTGCGGACCCGTGCGGCCCTCCGGCTCGCAGTCCGCGCCGGGGATCGAGGCCTCGCCCAGCGTCGCGCCGCCCGCCTCGGCCTCGCGGCCGCGGCTGTCGACCAGGGAGACGTTGCACCCCGCGAGCGGGACCTCCGGTTCGACCTCGAAGCGCAGCACGACCTCCCACACGGCGCTCCCGGCCACCGGCGCCAGCGGCTCGGGACCGTCGAAGCCCTCGACCTCGGTGGCGGGCCGGACCTCGACGAGCGTGACGGTGAGGTCGCGGCGTCGGTCGTCCCCGTCGCCGTCCTCCCACACGTCGCTCACCTCCAGCGGCTCACCCTGGCGTCCTGCCGTGACGTCGTGGAGCTGCTCGGGCCACCAGAAGACCTGGAGCCGACTCGCCGAGGCGACCAGCACGAGCGCCAGTGCGACCGGGAGGACCAGCAGCCACCGCCACCTCATGACGGCTCGTCGCCGAGGGTCGCGGTCGGTACGACGTAGGTCGGCGCGGCTGCGAACGTCGCCGCGTCGGCCCGGGTCAGGCCGAGGTCGACCTCGGCGACCGCGTCGAAGCGGGTGTCCCTGGAGAGCCGCGCCAGGCGCACGCGCAGCGTCGGCAGCGCGTCGGGCGGCACCTCGACGTAGACCGTGCAGTGCGCCGCGAGACCCGGCGGGCTGTCGACGCAGTCGTTGCTGTTGCGTCCCTCGAGCCCCCACACCCGGCCCTCGTCGTCGCGCATCTCGGCGAAGGTGATCGCCGTGTTCTCCTCGGACGCCACCACGGTGTAGCGGACCACCACCCACACGCCCGGGCTGACCAGCTCGCTGCCGAACTCCTCGACCCGGGTCGAGCCGAGCACCTCGTCGACGGTGACCGTCGCCGTGCGAAGGTCGAGGGCGTCACCGACGGCGCCACGGCGCAGGTGCGGAGCGGCCCCTGGGTCGTCCTCGTCGTCGGGCACCCAGCCCTGCACCCACGAGCCAGCGGCCAGCAGGCCGAGGCCGAGCAGCCCGGTGCCGAGCACGTGCTGCCAGCGGGTCGCCATCAGAACCCCTCCGGCTCGGGCCGCGTGGCGGGCAGCGGGGCGACGTCGAGCGCGACGCGGGCGACCGGGGTCGCGTCGAACCAGCCCAGCTCACCGTCGAGCGCGCTGGCTCGTCGCGCGTGCTGCAGCAGGGTCACGGTCAGCCGCTCGGGCACCGACGCCTCGTCGACGACGAAGGTGACCTGCACGTCGTAGACCAGCCCCGGTCCGATCCCCAGCAGCGTCGAGCCGTCGGCGGTGACCGTGACCTCCGCCTCGGGCTCCTCGGTCGGCGAGCCGAACTGGTCGTAGGTGCTGGTCAGGTCGGCGGTGATCGCACCGGTCACCGTGGTGAAGCCGACGGACTCGGGTGCCTCCAGCTCGAGTCGGCCCTCGACCACGACGAAGGCCAGGCCGGGCTCGGCGTCACGCCCGTCGTGGACGAAGGTGGCGGCGGCCTCGTCGAGCCGGATCCGGAAGGGCGTCGCCTCGACCGGCGTGCCCGCAGCGACGCTGACCGCGCCCTCGGGCGTCGAGCGCGCCCAGCCGCCCAGCGCCGTGACGACGACCAGCACGACGGCCACCCCGGCCACCGCGCTGGTCAGCCACGGGTGGGCGCGCAGGGTCGCGACCGGTGAGGTCGGCTCCCGAGGCGGCACGGGGTGAGTGTAGGTGGGTCCGGTCGGGCTGCGGTGATGGTGCGACAGCGACTCAGCGCAGCGGCTCGGCATAGCTGCGGCTGAGCAGCCCGTCGTACGCCGGCGCCTCGACGTCGTCCTCGACCTCGAAGTCCCAGCCGACCGAGATGTCGGGGATCTCGGCGCGGGCGAGGTAGTAGGCCACGTCGGCGTCGTTGCGCACGGTGTCCTCGAGCTGCTCGGGGTCGCCGACCGCCTCGATGACGTAGGGCTGGGCGTAGGGCACGCCCTGGAGCAGCACCGCGTTGCCGTGGCACTTGATGCCGGTCGTGGTCACGATGCGCTGGCCCTGGATCGTCACCGCGGTCGCTCCGCCGCGCCACATGGCGTTGACCACCGCCTGGATGTCCTGCTGGTGCACGACGAGCAGGTTGGGGTCGCGGCTGGTGGAGTTGATGACGTCCTCGGACGCGTCCGAGAGCGTGACCGAGATGCCCGGTCCGCGGCGCGGGGTCAGGCCGGCGGGGTCCTCGAGCTCCTCGATGCGCTCCTGGAACTTGTTGACCGCGCGGTCGTCGACGTCGGCGGCGAGCAGCCCCACCTCGGCGGTGAGCTCGTCGAGACGGCTCTTGAGGTCGTCGTAGTCGTCGGCCTCGTTCTGCACCAGGGCCGCGAGGTCGGTGTAGCGACCCGGGCGCAGGTCGGTCCCCTCGGAGTTGTAGGCGCTGATCGTGAACAGCGCGCCGCTGAGCAGCACCACCAGCGGGGTGCCGATCCGCCAGGCGCCACGCTTGGCCCGGGGGCGGGAGGAGTGGGGGTGCGCCGGGGTCCGACCGAGGACGACGTCGGCGTCCGCGCGCGCCAGCTGCTCGGCGTACTCCTCGTGGTGCTCGCCCTCAGCACGCAGGCCCTCGCCACGCAGGCCCTCAGCACGCAGGCCATCGGAACGCGGCTCGCCGGGAGCCGCGCCAGCGGGCCTCACGTGGGAACCGGACGTCATGACGACTAAGGTAGCCCGCGATCCGTGACGAGTCGTCACGTCTGCACTGCTACGAGGAGCCAACCCGTGTCCAAGCTCAAGGCCAAGGATCCGTTCGCCGAGCCGAGGAAGCCCGTCGCCACCGTGCGCACGGTCATCGCGCTGCTCCTCGCCGTCCTGGGCATCGCCTGGATCATCTACTACTACGCCGTGGTCCGCGTCGACCCGCTCGCCTTCCCGGCCCCCGCCGCCGGTGACCCGGAGTTCATGGCCGACCTCATGGACTGGAACTACCTGATCGGCTTCGGCGCGTTCTTCCTCGGCCTGGCGATCTCCGCGCACCCCTCCACCCCGATGGGTCGCGGCCGTGGTGTCGTGGTGGGCATGCTCGGCTGCTTCATCCTGGGCCTGCTGTGGATCTGCACGTTCTACGTGATCAGCGACGACCCGTCGAGCTTCTGGGTCTTCAACGACCTCGGCCAGAAGAACCTCTTCGTCGGCATCGGCTTCATGGCGATCGGCTTCACGTTCGCCACGCGCTGGGAGTGAGGCTCCCGCGCCACCCCTGACGTCCGCGACGCCCGGTCCCCTGTGGGGGCCGGGCGTCGCTGCTTCTCCACAGGCCGCGGTCGGAGTTCTCCACAGGTAAGTCCACAGGTGTGGATGAGTTACACCGGTGTTGTTCTCTCCACAGGTGAGTGCACAGGTGTGGACAACCGGCCGTGCCGTCGTACGACGGAGGGCTGGTCGGTGCGGCGGGTGCTCAGGCGGTGAGGACCAGCGTGCGGGCGACGATGGCGACCGCGATGGCCAGCCCGATGAGCACCAGGGCGGTGACCTGCACCTGGGTGCGGCGGGTGCGCGGCGCGTAGACCAGCGCAGCGGTGATGGCGACTCCGCCGACGAAGCCGCCGAGGTGTCCCTGCCAGGAGATGAACGAGCTGCCCAGGACGGTGATCAGGACGTTGATGCCGATCCAGGTCAGCAGCGACTGCACGTTGCCGCCGACCTTGTAGGCCACGACGAGCAGCGCGCCCATCAGGCCGAAGATGGCACCGGAGGCGCCGAGCGTGGCGCTGTAGTCCGCCGAGAGCCAGTAGACGAAGGCCGAACCCGACAGGCCCGAGAGCAGGTAGAGCGCGAGGAAGCGCGCGCGGCCCAGCGCCAGCTCGAGCTGGGGGCCGAAGGCGTAGAGCGCGAGCATGTTGAACGCGATGTGCCAGATCTCGACGTGCGCGAACATGCTGGTGACCAGCTGCCAGTAGGAGCCGTCGGCCACCCCGGGCACGTAGCGGGTGGCGGCCGTGCGGCACATCGCCTCGGTCGCGCCGGGGAAGTAGCCGCTGCCGTCGGAGGTGAAGCAGGTGCCCCGGGGGCTGAGCGCGAGGCGCTGGATCAGCTCGCTGCTCTTCCACCCGGTCGCCACGATGAGCACCCAGACGAAGACGTTGATCCCGATGAGGGTGATCGTGGTGGCGCCGGGGTTGCTGGGCCGGAGCCCGCCGTACGCCGTGCGGCCGGCGCGGGTGCTCTTGGCACCCTCGGCGACGCAGTCGGGGCACTGGAAGCCCACCGAGGCCGAGCGCATGCAGTCAGGGCAGATGACCTTGTCGCAGCGCTGGCAGTGGACGTAGGACTCCCGCCCGGGGTGCCGGTAGCACGCGGACTCCGGGACCCCGGGGACGGGAGAGGGGTGCTCGCTCAGGAACCCACGACCTCGACGGACTCGATCACGACGGCGTCGAGGGGACGGTCGCCGGGACCGGTGGGGGTGGTGCCGATGGCGTCGACCACGTCGCGGCCGGCCTGGTCGGCGACCTCACCGAAGATCGTGTGCTTGCGGTTGAGCCACGGGGTGGCGCCGACGGTGATGAAGAACTGCGAGCCGTTGGTGCCCGGGCCGGCGTTGGCCATCGCGAGCAGGTAGGGCTTGTCGAAGACGAGCTCGGGGTGGATCTCGTCCTTGAACGTGTAGCCGGGGCCGCCGGTGCCGGTGCCGAGGGGGCAGCCGCCCTGGATCATGAAGCCCTCGATGACACGGTGGAAGCCGAGGCCGTCGTAGAACTTGCCCGTGCGGCCGTTGCCGGCGTCGTAGGCCTTCTCGCCGGTCGCGAGGCCGACGAAGTTCTCGACGGTGGCGGGGGCGTGGTGGGGGAACAGGTTGACGGTGATGTCGCCCCGGTTGGTCTTGAGGATGGCCTGCTGGTCAGCCATGACTGCCTTTCACGTGGACTACGAGAGGATTCGAACTCCCGCGATCCTCCCACGCACGCCAAGGTCGCGGGTGTGACGGGCCCGCCGGGTGGGTACCGGACCGTCGGGGGCAGCGCCGGTGCGTTCCCCTGCCGCCACCGGGCCACCCTGGGGGTGGTCGACCCACCTGCCCCGTGGTTGGGTAGAGGTACCGCTGACAAAGGAGTGCTCGCAATGGGACTGCGCAAGAAGAAGTCGCTGCTCGACCAGGCGAGGGACCAGGCGAGCGACTACGTCGACGCCGCCCGTCCCCACGTCGAGGCCGCCTACGAGTCCGCACGTGACTTCGTGCAGGACACCGCCGTGCCGGCCCTCATCGACGCCAAGGACAAGGCCGCCCCCGTCCTCGCCGACGCCCGCGAGAAGGCCACGCCCGTCATCGCCTCCGGTGTCGCGATCGCCGGCGCCAAGGCCGTCGAGGCCCGGGAGAAGGCGGCCCCCGTGCTCGCCGAGGCCCGCGACAAGGCCACCAGCAAGGCCGCCCCCCTGATCGCGTCGGGCCAGGCGCTCGCGAGCGAGAAGGCCACCGCGGCCAAGACGCTGGCCGACGCCAAGGTCGCCCAGCTCAAGGGCGAGCCCGAGCCGACGAAGGGCTCCAAGCTCAAGAAGATCGTCCTCTTCACCGCCGTCGCCGGCGCGGTCGCGTTCGTGGCCAAGAAGCTCCAGGGCGGCAAGGCCGAGAGCAACAACTGGCAGTCGTCCTACGTGCCGACGCCTCCGCCTGCTCCGAGCGCGGCCCAGGCCGCTGCCCCGGCCGCCACCGCCGACGACACGGGCGGCTCGTCGCCCGACGAGGCCTTCGCCGACGCCGCCGAGGCGCCGCACCCGGTCACCACGCCCGACGAGCCCGCCGAGGTCGTCGAGATCGAGGACCCCAAGGCCTGATCGCCTGCCCCACCGCACGTCCGTACGCCGACCCGTCACCCACCAGGTGGCGGGTCGGCGTCGTTGCGGGTGGTGTCGAAGTCCTCGATCCAGGCGTCGATGTGCTCCCACCAGCCGAAGAGCCACTCGATGCGCTCGTCCCGGCCCTCGGGGATCTCGCTGCGCGACACCTGCCACCACCGCATGACGATCCGCTTGTCCATCGGCAGCTCGCGCCAGATGTCGCCGACGGTGAGCAGGTGGTCGAGACCGGTGTGGGCGACCAGCACGACGTCGGCCTCCGGCGCCGCGTCGAGGGCGGCGAGGAAGCCGCCCGGTCGTGGCGCGAGGACGTTGGTCATCGCCTCGGCCCGCTCGGCCATCCGCTCGAGTCCAAGCCGGCGCAGCTTGTCGATCGCCCGCTGCCGTCGCTCCGGGGTGAAGTTGCCGCCCTCGGGGAAGATCACGAACGCGTCGTCCGCGTCGAGGCCCGAGGCGAGGGTGGCGATCTGGCTCTCGAGGTCGTCGCCCGCGGCCGGGTTGGGCGAGATGAACGACGCCGGGATGCGGCGCAGCAGCACGTCGATCGCGGGGTCCCAGGCCAGCGTGTCCTTGAGGACGACGCGGGGCTCGCGGCGATACCAGTGCATCAGCGCGTGGATCAGGGTGAAGGAGTCGCCGGGTCCGGCGTGCCGGCAGGCCACCAGGATCGGCACGCCGGGGTGCGCGTCCGGGCTGGGCCCGTCGGTGACGATCGTCAGCTTGAGCACCCGCTTGGCCTCGCGGAAGAACACCCACATCACGCCCTGCACCAGGTCGTAGTGGATGCCCTCGAAGTAGGGGCTGCGGATCCGCCGACCGAAGCCGCTCGCCAGCCACAGCCCCAGCAGCACGGAGAGGACGAGCGCCTCCATGGTCAGGTACATGACGAAGATCCAGGCCAGCCGCAGCGCCCGCCACCGCCCGGGCAGCAGCGGCGAGAGCGCGGCGGCGCCGATCAGCCACAGCGGCAGCGTGATCCACATCAGGACCGCCAGCAGCATGACGGCCGGGGCGACGACCCCCCGTCGTACGACGCGGATCAGCACGCTCGCGCCACCCGGTCAGGCATCGTGCTCGGCGAGGTAGTCGCGGCAGGCCTCGTAGGTCGCGTCGATGCGGGCCTCGACGGTGCTGAAGTCGCGGGTGCCGAAGAGGGTGTCGTCACGCGCGGCGGTGCCGCGAGCCGGCAGGACGTGGCACTCGACGTCGTCGGGCAGCTCGGCCAGCTCGCGGGTGAAGCGGTGCCGACGGGCGATCTCGAAGGAAACCCGCGCGACCTCCCAGGGACGCTTGGGCACGGTCAACGGGCGGTCGATGCGTCCGACCTGGAGCACGAAGACCCGCGTGGCGCCGAGCTGCACGGCCCGCCCCAGCGGGATGGAGTTGACGATGCCGCCATCGAGATAGTGCTCGCCGTCGACCTCGGCCGGCGGCAGGATCCCGGGGACGGCGGCGCTCGCGACGACCGCGTCCACCACCGGGCCGCTGCTGAACCAGTGCTCCGCCGCGCGCTCGATGCTCGCCGCGCACACCTGGAAGCGCACCGGCAGCTCCTCGAAGGTGACGTCGCCGAGCTCCTCGACGAGGCGCTGCTTGAGCGGCTTGGCGGAGTAGATGTGGGTGCCGGTCGCGACCGCGCGACGCACGGTGCGCAGCGGCTTGTCGCCGTAGACCTCGCGGCCGCTCTCGTTGGCGCTGCGCCACAGGTCGAGCATCCGCTCGATCACGGCCTCGGACGGGTCGCGGGCGACCATCGCACCGTTGAGCGCGCCGACGCTGGTGCCGAGCACGAGGTCGGGGGTGATGCCGCGCTCGAAGAGTGCCCGGAGCATGCCGACCTCGACGGCCCCCAGGACACCGCCGCCGCCGAGCACGAACGCCGTGGTCCCGGCGGACATGGGCCTAGCCGACCGCGGTCGTGGTGGCGGGACCGAACGCCTCGGGGTGCTCAGCGCGGGTGCGCTGGGTCGCGCGGTGCTCGGCCCAGAAGCTCAGGACCGGCACGGTGCCGCACAGCAGCGTCACGATCGTGAAGCCCAGCTCCCAGCCGGCCTTGCGCGAGAGCACGAAGGCGGTGAGCAGGAAGATCATGTAGAGCCAGCCGTGGGCGACGCCGAGGTACTCGGTGATGAACTCGCCGGCCTGCTGCGCGCTGGAGCCGTCCTCGAGGAGGTACTTCAGCGGCACGCCGACGAGGATCAGCACGATCAGCAGCACGCCGACGATCGTGGCCATGATGCGGTAGCGGGTCAGGGCGCCTGTCACGCCTCCGAACGTACCGGGTCCTCCTCGGGTGACTCCGCCTGGTCCTCCTCGACCGCGGTCGCCACGAGGTCCTCCTCACGCACGAAGCGCCACCAGATGAACGCCGCGAAGGCCCCGAAGACCCACCACTCCAGCGCGTAGAGGATGTTGCGCAGCGCGGTGAACCTCCCCGGGGGCGGCAGCTGCTCGAGCGTCGCCGTCGTGAGGCCCTCGGCTCCGGCGTTGGTGGACGGCTCGTCGGCGTCGACCACGCCGTAGGCGCCGTAGAGGTCCTGGTCGACCTGCTGGATCAGGTCGGCCGTGCGCATCTGCGGCAGCACGTCGTCGGTCGGGTCGGTGTCGGCCTCGCCGGTGCCCTCGGGGGGCTGGAGCCACGCGACGAGCTCGGCGGTGCCGCTGGGCGGTGCGGGCGCGTCGTCCGGGTCGGGGACCCAGCCGCGCACGACGGGCAGCGCCGGGTCGTCCGCGGCCGCACCCACGGCGAGCGGCGTGACGACCCAGAAGCCCTCGACGCCGTCGACCTCGCGCCCGGAGACGTAGACCGTCGACTCCGGCAGCCAGGTGCCGCTGACGCTGACCGGCTGACCGACCAGGGTCGCGGGGAACGGGTCGTCGGGTCCCATCACGTCGGCGATCGGCTGGGGCTCGAGCTCGGTCAGGTCGACCGCCTCGGCAGCCCGGTTGGCCTGCCACGCGTCGTACTGCCACACGCCCAGCGACCCCGCGACCCCCACGCACGCCAGCGCCACCAGGTGGGCGCCGATCATCCGGAGGGTGAGGTAGCGGGACACCCCTCCAGGGTACGGAGGCGCCCGCGTCCATCATCGGCTGGTCGAGCACCGCCGTCCTCGCCTCGCTGGTCGAGCAGAGAGGAGCGCCAGCGACGAACGCACGTCGAGACCCCCGCCTGACGACGACCCCGGGCAGCCTCCCGACTCGCCGGGTCTCGACAACCGCTCGCTCCGCTCGCTGCTCGACCACCGCCGTCCTCGCCTCGCTGGTCGAGCCCGAGGAGCCCTGGCGGGGAGGCGTCGAGACCACGACGTACGACGACCTCCCCGACGCCGCTGCCCGGCTCACCGGGTCTCGACGCCTCCTCGCTGACGCTCGTCGGGCTCGACCACCGAGGGGGAGTGTCCCGATGGCTCGACCACCGAGGGGGAGCCTCTCGGCGTACCCTGCGGGGCATGACGGTCAGTGCCGAGCAGGCTGCGTGGTTCCGGGCGGGATTCACCGACATGGCCGAGTCGATGGGGCAGGCGCTGCTGGGCAAGGACCACGTGGTCCGCCTCGCGCTGACCTGCCTGGTGAGCGAGGGGCACCTGCTGCTCGAGGACCTGCCGGGCACGGGCAAGACGATGCTCGCCCGGTCGTTGGCCAACACCGTCGAGGGCAGCCACGCGCGCATCCAGTTCACCCCCGACCTGCTGCCGACCGACGTGACGGGGGTGACGGTCTACGACCAGGCGAAGGGGGCCTTCGAGTTCCACCCCGGGCCGATCTTCCACGACATCGTGCTGGCCGACGAGATCAACCGCGCCTCGCCCAAGACCCAGGCCGCGCTGCTGGAGGTCATGGAGGAGGGGCACGTGACCGTCGACGGCGTGACCCACGACGTGCCGCGCCCGTTCATGGTGATCGCGACGCAGAACCCGATCGAGCAGGCCGGCACCTACCGGCTGCCCGAGGCGCAGCTCGACCGCTTCCTGATGAAGACGTCGGTGGGCTACCCCGACGCCGAGTCGACCGAGGAGCTGCTGCTCGCCTCCCACGTGCGCGACCGGGCCGAGCTGGTGAAGCCGATCGCGTCGACGGCCCGCATCGCGGAGATGTCGGCGCTGGCGGCCGACGTGCACGTCGACCGGTCGGTGGTGCGCTATGTCCGCCAGCTCGCCGAGGCGTCGCGCGAGCTGCGCCACGTGCGGCTGGGGCTCTCGGCGCGCGGCTGCCTGGCGCTGGTGCGGGTCGCCAAGACCTGGGCCGCCGCCGACGGCCGCACCGCGGTCGTGCCGGAGGACGTCAACACCCTCGCCGAGCCGGTGCTGTGCCACCGGCTGCTCCTCGACCCGCAGGCCCAGTTCAGCGGGGTCACGATCGGCGAGGTCATCGGCCAGCTGCTCGCGGCGGTCCCGCCGCCCCTCGACCGCGCCTGACGCCGTGATCGAGGCGCCGTGATCGAGAACCGACGGACCCGCGTGCGTCGTCGCGTCAGCCGCGCGCTCGGCGGCATCACCCCCGCCGGGCGAGCGGTGATCCTGCTCGGGCTGTCCAGCGAGGCGGTCGCCCTCACCCTGGGCTACGCCGAGTTCCGGCTCATCGCGGTGATGTGCGGGCTGCTGGTGCTCGTGGCCCTCGTCCTGGTCGCCCTGCCCACCCGCGTGCGCGCCCAGCTCGAGCTGCGCCCGGCCCACACCGTGGCCGGCGAGACCGGCACCGGGCTGCTACGCGTGACCAACCTGCGGCTCGCCCCGATGTGGCACCCCCTCGTCAGCATCCCCCTCGACGCCGAGCGCGCCGACGCCACGACCCAGAGCGCCCACGTGCGGCTCCCGGTCCTGCGCCGCGGGGTGCGCGTGGAGGAGGAGATCGAGGTGCCGGCCGTCCGGCGCGGCGTGCTGCAGGTCGGCCCGGCGGGCGCCCGTCGCACGGACCCGCTCGGCTTCTTCCAGCGCCACGCCGCCTGGAGCGCACCGGTCGACCTCTTCGTGCGGCCGCGGATGGTGAGCGTGGAGTCGCTCGGTCCCGGCTCGGTGCGCGACCTCGAGGGCGTGCCCAGCGACGAGATCTCGATGAGCGACCTGTCGTTCCACGCGCTGCGGGAGTACGTCGTCGGCGACGACCTGCGCCACGTCCACTGGCGCTCGTCGGCGCGGACCGGGCGGCTGCACGTGCGGCAGTACCACGACACCCGCCGCAGCCACGTCGTCGTCATCGTCGACGACACCCACGCGGCCTACGACCACTCCGACGACCTCGAGCTCGCCCTCCAGGTCGCGGCCTCGCTCGTGCTGCGCGTCGGGCTCGACGAGTCCGACCTGACGATGGTCTGCGGCCCCCAGCAGGTCTCCGGCCCGCCGCAGCAGGTGCTCGACGCCTTCTGCCTCTCCACGTGGTCGCTGGGCGGCGACCTCGTCGTCGCGGCGCGCACGGCGGCGCTCGTCGCCCCCGACGCCAGCCAGGTCGTCGTCGTGTCGGGCGGTCATCTCGACACCTCGCTCCTGCCCGAGGTCGCGCGCGCCTTCCCCGACGACGTGCGCCTGCTCACGCTGCGCGCCGACGGGTCGGGCACGCCGGCCGAGCACACGCTCGCCGGCCCGCCGCTGCTGACGGTGACCCAGCTGCCTGAGCTGCCCGGGCTGCTCGCGGCATATGTGCGCGGGGTGCGGCTGTGAGGCTGCTGCGGCGCCGTCCACCGACGCAGGTGATGCCCTTCCACGCCTGGGACGTGCTGCTCGTCGTGACGCTCACGATGATCGCGCTGGCCGGCTGGTCGTCGACCTTCAGCGGCAACGGCTGGTGGATCACCGGCGGGGTCGCGGCGGTCCTGGGGTCGGCGGTCGCGACCGCGGTGGTGGCCGCACGCGGCGGGGTCGAGGTCGTGGGGCTGGTCCTGTCCTTTGGCTACTACTTCGCCTGCGGACCCATCGTGGAGCGCGACCTGCGGCTGACCGACCTGAGCATCCTCGAGTCGGGCGTGCGGGCCAGCGCCGACGCCTGGCCGGTGCTGCTCGGCACCCACCCGCCCGTCGACTCCTCGGGCGCCGCGCTGCTGGCGCCGGTGCTCCTCGCGCTCTTCTCGGCCGGCATCGGCACCGCCCTGGCGCTGCGCTCCACCCGGGCAGCGGTGCCCCTCGCGCCGCCGACGCTGGTGCTCGCCGTGGTGCTGCTCCTCGCCCAGCCGGAGCCGGTCTCGGTGCTGCTCCAGGGCGTCGGCTTCGGGGTCGTCGCGATGCTGTGGATGCGACTGCGCGGCCTGCGCATCGACGAGGCCGCCCACGGCCGCGACCCGGCCCGGGCCTGGCGGATGGTCGGCAGCGTGGCGCTGGTCCTGGCCGCCGCGCTCACCGCCGCCGCGGTGGCCGGTGACCCCACGCCGGGCGCGAGGTTCGTGCTGAGCCGCGAGATGCCGGCGTACGACGCGGGCCGCGAGGCGACGCCGCTCGACTCCTTCCGTGACTTCACCGAGCCGGCGCCCGGGCAGCGGGTGCCCGAGGGCAACGTGCACGAGCGCAAGCTGCTCACGCTGCGCGGCGCACCGGCGGGGGTGCGGGTGCGCTTCGCCGCGCTCGAGGCCTACGACGGCAACCGGTGGCAGGCCGCCAACGACAGCGACCCCTCACGCGACGACGACCGCTTCCTGCGGCTGTCCTCCACCATCGACAACCCGGCCGACGGCCGCGAGATCCGGGTCGCGGTCGACCCCACCGGCGACTACACCTCGCGGTGGGTCCCGACCATCGGCGCGGTGCAGTCCTTCTCGTTCTACGGCGCCGCGCGCGAGGACGCCCAGACCCACCTGCGCTACGACCCGGCCACGCAGACCGCGATCATGGACGACCGGCTGGAGAAGAACGACACCTACGCCTTCACCTCCGCGATCACCGGCGGGCTGCTGAAGCGGCGCATGACGGCGTCGACCCTCCTGGACCCGGCCTTGAAGGAGGCCGGTGCCTTCCTCGACCCGGCCATCGAGACCTGGGCGCTCGGGGCCGTGTCGCCGATCGACGGGGTCTTCCGGGTGGCCGAGCAGCTCAAGAAGGTCGGCCGCTACAGCGACGGTGCGATCTTCTGGCAGTCCTCCTACACCGCCGGCCAGAGCACCGCCCGGCTCGGTGACGGCTTCGTCCTCGGGGAGCCGACCGTCGGCAACGACGAGCAGTACGCCGCCGCCATGGCGCTCATGGCCAACCGGCTCGGAGCACCGGCTCGCGTCGTCGTCGGCGCGGTGCTGCCGGCCAGCGGGGTCGTGCGGGGTCGCGACGTGCAGGCCTGGGTCGAGGTGCGGATCGCCGACGGGTCGTGGCGCACGTTGCCGACCGAGATGTTCATGGGCGACCGTCCTCCTCGCCGGGTCGGCGTCAACGCGACGCTGCCGCCGCGGGCCTTCCCCGACCCTCCTCCGGCCCCTCCGCAGCAGCCGGAGATCGAGGAGGAGCCGGCCGCTGATCCGCCTCCGGCTCCTGCCGCGTCGTCCGACGATGCAGGGTCGGGCGGGGTCCCCTGGGGACTCGTCCTCCTCGCGCTCGCCCTGGGCGCGCCCGTCGTCGTACCTCTCGTGAAGGGGGTGCGGCGCCGGCGCCGGCTCTCGTCGCGACGCGTGACGCTGCGCTATGCCGGGGCGTGGCTGGAGCTGGTCGACCACGCCCGCGACCTCGGGGTGCCCGTCGCGCCGGGGCTGACCCGGCCGGCCGAGGCGCGGGCCGTCGGGTCGACCAGGGGCGCCGCTCCCGGCGACACGCTCGTCGATCTCGCGCACGAGGCCGACCGGAGGATCTACGCCGCCGACTCCCCCGAGGCCGCCGACGCCGACGCGTTCTGGTCGCTCGTGCGGGCCGCGCGCTCCTCGCTGGGCGAGTCCGCGTCCCCGTGGCGACGGGTCTGGGCGGTGTTCAGCCCCGCCAGCCTGCGCCGCCGGCCGAGCGGTGAGCTGTAGGAGGTCGGAGGACCGCGCCATCTCCCACAGGTCACCGCTCACCCGCACTCACTCCCAGGCAACTGGTCAGACCACTTGACCAACAACCACCGTCCGCCCTACGGTCGACCCATGCCCCTGCAACCCGTGGTGAGACGTTCCGTGCCCGACGAGGTCTTCGACCAGGTGCTCGCGGAGGTGGTCGACGGCGAGATCGGGGCCGGCGAGACGCTGCCCAGCGAGCGACGCCTGGCGGAGGTGCTCGGGGTGTCGCGGCCGGCGGTGCGCGAGGCGCTCCAGCGGATGGCGCAGACCCGGCTCCTCGACGTCCGCCACGGGGGCGCGACCACCGTGCGCGACTTCCGGCGCTACGCCGGGCTCGACCTGCTCCCCCAGCTCCTGGTCCGCAAGGGCTCCCTCGACGCAGCCGTCGCCCGGAGCATCCTCGAGGCACGACTCGCGATCGGACCGAGCGTGGCGGCGCTGGCGGCCGAGCGTGGCGGCGCGACCCTCGGGGCGCTGCTCACCGACTGCGTCGACGCGCTCGCCGCGACCGACGACGGCGTGGAGCGGCAGGTGCACGCGCTGACCTTCTGGGACCTCGTCGTCGACGCGGCCGACTCGGTGGTCTTCCGGCTGATGTTCAACAGCCTGCGCGCCGCCTATGAGCCGGCGCTGGAGGCGCTCGCCCCCGCGATGGCCGAGGAGGTCGGTCAAGCGGGTGCCTACCGCGTGCTCACCGCGGCGATCTCCGCCGGCGACCCCGACACCGCCCGCGCCGCCGCCGACCGGGTCCTGCGCCCGGCGACCGCCAGCCTCAGCAGCGCGCTCGACGCGCTCGCCCACCACCAGGAGCAGCGATGACCACCCCCGAGATCGAGGCCCTGGCCGCCGAGCGCCTCGCGGCGGACACCGCCGCGACCACCCGTCGTACGACGCTCTCGCTCGGCCAGGCCTGGCGCGCCTTCTGGCGGCACCCGAGCCCGCCGATGATCCTCACCGCCCTCGTGGCGGCGAGCGTCGCCCGCGTCCTCGCCCCCGGCGGTGACCTGTGGGAGATCGCGATCCCGGTCGCCCTGGTCGCGCTCTTCCCCGTGATCGAGTGGGTCATCCACGTCCTCGTCCTGCACTGGCGACCCCGCCAGGTCGGTCCCGTGCGCATCGACTCCCTGCTCGCGCGGGAGCACCGCGCCCACCACGCCGACCCGCGCGACATCCCGCTGGTCTTCATCCCGTGGAAGGCGCTCGTCTGGCTGGTCCCGGCCGGTGCCGCGGTCGCCCTGCTCGCGATGCCCACCCTCAGCAGCGCCCTCACGCTCCTGGTGAGCGCAGCCGCGCTCATGTTCGGCTACGAGTGGACCCACTACCTCGTGCACAGTGACTACCGTCCGCGATCACGCGCCTACCGCGCGGTCTGGCGCAACCACCGGTTGCACCACTACAAGAACGAGCACTACTGGTTCACCGTCACCACCTCCGGCACCGCCGACCGCCTCTTCGGGACCTGTCCCGACGCAGCCGACGTCCCGACGTCGCCCACGGTCCGGAAGCTCCACGAGACCGACGCGGGACCTGCCACCATCAGCGGGTGACGAACCAGCGGGTCCACCACCTCAACTGCGGCACCATGACGCCGCTCGCCGCGGCCCCGATGGTGGCCCACGTGCTGCTCGTCGAGCGCGACGAGGGGCTGCTGCTCGTGGACACCGGCTTCGGCACCACCGACCTCCAGCAGCCGCGACGGCTCGGCCAGCCGTTCCGGGCCGTCGTACGCCCCGTCCTCGACCCTGCCGAGACCGCCACCGCCCGGATCACGGCGCTGGGCCTCGACCCGGCCGACGTCACCGACATCGTGCTCACCCACCTCGACCTCGACCACGTCGGCGGCATCGGCGACTTCCCCCGGGCCCGCGTGCACGTGCACACCACCGAGCTCGAGGCCGCGCTGCACCCGACACTGCGGGAGAAGGCGCGCTACGTCGCCGGCCAGTGGTCCCACGACCCGACCTGGGTGCGCCACCGCGAGGGCGGCGACGCGTGGTTCGGGCTCGAGTCCGTGGCCGCGGTGGGCGACGAGGTGCTCATCGTCCCGCTGCACGGTCACAGCCGAGGCCACAGCGGTGTCGCCGTACGACGCCCCGACGGTCACTGGCTCCTGCACGCCGGCGACGCCTACTTCCACACCGATGAGAAGCGGACCCCGCCCACCTGCCCCCGCGCGCTGCGCGCCTTCCAGACCGTCCTGGCCCACGCCGACAAGGTCCGTCGTGCCAACGCCGACCGGGTGCGCGAGCTCCACGCCGGGCACGCAGGAGAGGTCACGGTCTTCAGCGCCCACGACGCCTCGGAGCTCGCCGCGCTCCAGGGCTGAGCGACCTCAGGGTCGTGTGCCGGAGAGAGCGCCCTGCCGCTGGCCGCGGCACACGACCGTCAGGACGGGCAGACCGCGAAGGGCAGCTGCCGCTCGCGGGTGAGCCGCCCCGCGACGGCGGGGTCGGGCATCTCGTAGCCGATGCGGCCACCGATCGGGTCGGCCACGCCCGAGGAGAAGCCCAGGCCCAGCTCGGGCTCGGTGGCGGGCAGGTTGCCGGCCAGCCGCATCCGCTCGAAGGCGTCGTCGCGACCGCTCCCCAGCCGCACCGTCGCCAGCTCACCGCCGAGCGTCACGGAGAACATCTCGAGCGGCTCGAGGGCCGCCAGGTCGTCGGCGGGCACCGCCGCGAGGGTGGCGGGATCGGCTCCGAAGGCCTGGTCGAAGTCGAGGCAGTCGCGCTCGACGTACGTCGCGTTGGCCGCCGCAGGCCCCACCAGGGCGACGATCTCCCCGGAGGTCGCCCAGCTGGACTCGGGGTCGTCGGTCGTGCCGACCGTGACGAGGCGCAGCACGGCGTCGACATCGGCTCCGGCCAGCGGACCGACGCCGTCCTCCACCGCACGCTGGACCCCCGCCATCGGGAGGTCGTCGCGCAGCGCCAGCACGAAGCCGTCGCCCGCCGGGCCGGTGAAGGAGGCCTCCCAGCTCACGTCGTCGCGGGTGAAGCCGTAGTCGGCCTCCAGCTCGGCGTCCACCGGGGCCAACAGGCCCTCCGACAGCAGCGGCGCCTGCGCAGCGGCGCGCCGCCAGAAGCGCTCCCGTGCGGGCGCCGGGTCCTGGCCGGTCAGCAGCGAGGCACCCAGCAGCAGCCGCACCTGGTCGAAGTCGGTCACCGAGAGCGAGGTCGCCTCCTCCGGCACCAGGGCGAGGACGGCCGAGGCAGCCTCCAGCTCGGGGTCGTACGTCGGCGGGTCGGCGTCGACGACCTCCTCCAGCGGGGGCGCCAGCGTGCGTGCGGAGCGGTCGGCGCTGCACCCGCTCGTCAGCGACGTCGCCGTCACCGCCGCCGTCAGCAGCACGGCTGCACCCCATGACCTCACCGGAGCAGTTTGCCACCACCGCGCCGTCGCCGCAGACTCCTGCGGCAACCGTGGTCCACCCGTCGGGCCGCGACCCTCGCTAGGGTCGTCGACCATGAGCCAGCCGCACCGCGCCGCCCGGCTCGAGCGTCACGTCCACGACGCTGTGGAGCAGCAGCTGGGCTCACGGGGCTGGACCCCGCGCGTGGTGCCGTTCACCGGCTACGGATCGACCGGGGCAGGAGAGACCGGCTGGGTCCGGGTCCTGGCCCGGGTGCTGCTGGCGCCCCCCGGCACGCCGCGTGCCGCGCGGACCGACGGGCGCGGCTGGCGACGCTTCGTGTCCACGTCCGCCGCCGACGTGCCTGTGACGATCGAGGTCGCCGGCCGCACGCACACCGTCACCAGCGGGACGGATGGCTACGTCGACGTGCGTCTCGACGCCGACCTGGCCCCGGGCTGGACGACGGTGGCGCTGCGCGTGGACGACGCCGATCCGGTCGACGCTCCCGTGCGCGTCGTCGGCCCCGACACCACCCTCGGCCTGCTCAGCGACCTCGACGACACCGTGATCGTCACGATGCTCCCGCGGCCGCTGCTGGCCTTCCGCAACGCGTTCCTGGTCCGTGAGGACGAGCGCCGGGCCGTCCCCGGCATGGCCGAGCTCTACGACGAGGTGGTGGCCGGCAGTACCGACGTCTTCGTCGTCTACCTCTCGACGGGGGCGTGGAACACCGCGCGACCGATGACGGCGTTCCTCGACCGCCACGGCTATCCGGCCGGTCCGCTGCTGATGACCGACTGGGGGCCGACCAGCGACGGCTGGTTCCGCTCGGGGCAAGACCACAAGCGCAGCACCCTGCGCCGGCTCTTGGAGGAGCTGCCGCAGCTGCAGTGGCTGCTCGTCGGTGACGACGGGCAGCACGACCCGACGCTCTACGCCGAGGCGGTCGCGGCCCACCCCGACCGGGTCGTCGGCGTGGCGATCCGCGAGCTGAGCCTGACCGAGCAGCTGGCCCAGGTCACGGCGCCGGCTCCCGGCCCGGACCAGGCCCACCCGTCCGCCGGGATCACCGTCCGCGCGGCTGACGGGCACGGGCTCGCACGGGCACTGCGCGATCGCGGGATCCTGCCCGGCCCGGCCTGAGGAATCCCCGAGGTCGAGCCGGTCGCTCCGCAAGATCAGGCAGCGACGTGGCCGCTGTCGTCGTCAGAGTCGTCGTCGTCCTCGCCACCGTCGTCGTCGCAGACGTCGCTGGCGTCGTCGTCCTCGTCCTCGTCGTCGACCGAGTCGTCGTCGGAGTCCTCGGAGCCGTCCGGGACGCCGTCGTCGTCGGAGTCGGAGTCGTGGGACGAGGTGTGGTGCTCGTTCTCGTCCTCGTCGTCGACACCGTCGTCGTCGCTGTCGTCGTCGTCCGCGAGGCAGGGCTCGCTCGCGTCGTCCTCGTCCTCGTTGTCGGTGCCGTCGTGGTCGCCGTCCTCGTCGCCGTCGCGCACCCCGTCGTCGTCGGAGTCGCGGTCGTCGGGGATCGTGCTCGAGCTGTGGTCGTCGACCTCGTCGCCGTCGTCCATGCCGTCGTCGTCGGAGTCCTCGTCGGAGGGGTCGAGGTGGCGGCGGAACTCCGCGATGTTGCGCAGGCCGTCGTGGTCGTGGTCGCGACGCGCGTCGGGCACACCGGGCTTGAGCCCGTGGACGCGCTCCCACCGGTTGGGCATGCCGTCACCGTCCCGGTCCGAGGACGAGGAGCCGGCGGTGGCCGGGGACATGCTGAGGAGTCCGGCCGTGGCGATCACGGCGACGGACGCGGTGATCCGCGCGGCCGGCGTGCGGGTGAAGGTGAACATGGGAGGTCCTTTCGGGAGTGGAGGCCTCATCGTGTGGTCACCCGCCCGAAGGTCGTCTCAACCGACCCTCAAATCCAGGTCAACGCCCCCGATCCCCTCAGTCGAGCAGCTCCCCGAGGTGCTGGGTCATCCCGCTGCCGCGGCTCTCCGGGGTGTTCCACAAGAGCTGACGGTCCTGCGTGGGGCCGCTGGTGGTCCACGACGACACCTCCTCGCTGATCCGCAGGAAGCGTCCGGACTCGAGGTCGTAGGCATAGGTGCTCTCGCCGCCGTTCTCGTACGACGTCACGGTCGGCCATCGCGACGAGCGAGGTCAGCCGCCGCAGGTCGCGCCCAGGGGCAGCCGGAGCGTCACGCCCGTCCCGGCACTCAGAACCGTGCGTCGTGCGGGTGGTCGTGGAGGGTGGAGCCTAGGGGACTCGAACCCCTAACCCCCTGCTTGCAAAGCAGGTGCGCTACCAATTGCGCCAAGGCCCCGCGGTGCCGGCCACGACGTGCGCGGTCGGCGGTGGTGGTGCTGGGAGTCAGACCTTGGCGACCGGGTCGGTGGCCTCGGCCCACAGGGCCTGTTCGGCCTTGCCCTCGGAGATCTTCTTGCGGGCCACGACGGCGCCGGCGGCGGCGAGCGCGACCAGGAGGATCTTCTTCATGCTGACTCCCTTGTGGTGCGGTGTCCCCGGCTCGGCCGGGGCGCCCCCGGAGGGGCTCCACGGGCCATGAGAGATCCCGCGTGAGTGGGCCTAACAGGACTTGAACCTGTGACCTCTTCCTTATCAGGGAAGCGCTCTAACCGTCTGAGCTATAGGCCCTCATGGCGACTGCCAGCCGCGAACATTACCCCACCGAGAACGGCGCCCACAAAACGGGATCGGTCAGCGGTCAGTTGTCCTCGGACAGCGTGACCTCGATGCCACCGAGCAGGGCGGCGGCCATGTTGTAGAGGAACGCGCCGAGGGTGGCGATCGCGGTCAGCAGGATGACGTCGACGGCGGCCACGAGCATCGTGAAGCCGAGCACGCGCGAGGTGCCGACGTAGTTCTCGACATCGAGGTTGGCCGTCTCCGGGCCGCCGATGCTCTCCTGGATCGTCTGGTTGATGGAGTCCCAGACGCCGGCGGCACCGAGCACCGACCAGACCATCAGCACCGACACGACCGTGACGATGCCGAAGGCGATGGAGAGCAGGAAGGCGGTCTTCATGACCGACCACGGGTCGATCCGCGTCAGGCGCAGCCGGGCCCGGCGCGGAGGCTTAGCCCCGGCAGCCGCCTTGCTGGCCTTCGTCTTCGACTCGGGCTCGGCGTTGGCGACGTGCTCGTCACGCGCCGAGCTGAGCTTGGCCTGGATCCGCTCCGTCAGGGGAGGGCGTACGGCGGTCTCGTCGGCGCCGCGGTCGGCTGCCGGCTTGCTCTGCGGCTTCCCGCTCGGCTTGGCGCCGGGCTTGGTCGCAGCGGTCGTCGCACGCTGGGCGGACGGCTGGGCGGAACGCTCCGTCATCAGCTGTCAGTCTCCCCTGTGTCGTCGGATTCGTCGGTGTCCACCGGGGCGGACTCATCGATTGTGACATCCGGAGCCTGATCCGACGACTCTGAAGCCGTCGGGACGACAGCCGACTCCCCCTCGACGGCACCCTCGGCCTCGGCCTCCTCGTCGACCTTCGACTCGACCGAGCGCGCCACGACCACGACGGAGTCACCGGACTTGGGCGACACGAACTTCACGCCCTGGGTCGAGCGACCGGTCGGTCGGAAGTGCTCGTTGATGGGACTGCGCACGACCTGGCCACCCTGGGTGATCGCCAGGACCTCGTCGCCCTCCTCCACGATGAAGGCTCCCACCAGGCCGCCTCGGTCCTCGTTGGCGAGCGCCATCGCGCGCACCCCGAGCCCGCCGCGGTTGGTGGTGCGGTATTCACTGATGCGGCTGCGCTTGGCGAAGCCACCGTCGGTGATCGTGAAGACGTACTGCACGTTGTCGTCGGACTCCTCCGCCGCTGCCTGGGCCGCGCGGATCACCGACATGGAGAGCACCGAGTCGTCCTCGTTGCGGAACTTCATGCCCGAGACGCCGGACGTGGCTCGCCCCATCGGGCGCAGCTGGGAGTCCTCGGCGCGGAAGCGGATCGCGGAGCCCTTGCGGGAGACCAGCAGGATGTCGTCCTCGGAGCTGACCAGCTCGGCACCGATGAGCTCGTCGTCGTCCTCGCGGAAGTTGATCGCGATGACGCCGGCCTGGCGCGGGCTGTTGTAGTCACCCAGGCGGGTCTTCTTGACCAGTCCGTTGCGGGTGGCGAGCACGAGGTAGGGCGCCTGCTCGTAGTCGCGGATCGCCAACACCTGCGCGATCGACTCGTCGGGCTGGAAGCTCAGCAGCCCGGCGACGTGGCCACCCTTGGCGTCACGCTGCGCCTCGGGCAGGTTGTAGGCCTTGGTGCGGTAGACACGACCGGCGGTGGTGAAGAAGAGCAGCCAGTGGTGGTTGGTCGTGGAGATGAAGTGCTCCACGACGTCGTCGCCTCGCAGGGTCGCGCCGCGCACGCCCTTGCCGCCGCGCTTCTGGGTGCGGTACTGGTGGCGCTGGGTCCGCTTGGCGTAGCCACCGCGGGTGATCGAGACGACCAGCTCCTCGTCGGGGATCAGGTCCTCCATGGAGAGGTCCCCGTCGGCCGCGATGATCTGGGTGCGCCGGTCGTCGCCGTACTTGTCGACGATCTCACCGAGCTCGTCGATGACGATCTGCCGCTGGCGCTCCTCCTTGGCGAGGATGTCCTCGAGGTCGGCGATGGTGCGCTCGATCTCGGCCAGGTCGTCGATGATCTTCTGCCGCTGCAGCGCGGCCAGACGGCGCAGCTGCAGGTTGAGGATCGCCATCGCCTGGATCTCGTCGATGTCGAGCAGCTCGATCAGGCCGTCGCGCGCGTCCTCGACCTCGGGGGAGCGGCGGATGAGGGCGATGACCTCGTCGAGCGCGTCGAGCGCCTTGACGAGACCGCGCAGGACGTGGGCCTGGCGCTCGGCCTCCGCGAGGCGGAAGCGGGTGCGTCGCTGGATGACCTCGATCTGGTGGGCGACCCAGTTGGAGATGAACTGGTCGATCGACAGCGTGCGCGGCACGCCGTCGACCAGCGCGAGCATGTTGGCGCTGAAGTTGGTCTGCAGCTCCGTGTGCTTGAGCAGGTTGTTGAGCACGACGCGGGCGACGGCGTCGCGCTTGAGCACGACGACCAGGCGCTGACCGGTGCGGCCCGAGGAGTCGTCGCGCACGTCGGAGATGCCCTGGACCTTGCCGGAGTCGGCGAGCTCGGCGATCTTGAGCGCGAGGTTGTCCGGGTTGACCATGTAGGGCAGCTCGGTGATCGAGAGGATCGTGCGCCCGCGGGCGTCCTCGTCGACCTCGATGACCGCGCGCTGGGTGATCGAGCCGCGACCGGTGCGGTAGGCCTGCTCGATGCCCTCGTGGCCCACGATCATCGCGCCGTTGGGGAAGTCGGGTCCCTTGACCCGCTCGAGGAGCGCGTCGAGCAGCTCCTCGCGGGTGGCGTCGGGGTGCTCGAGGGCCCAGCGTGCGCCGGCGGCGATCTCGCGCAGGTTGTGCGGCGGGATGTTGGTGGCCATGCCGACCGCGATGCCGGCCGAGCCGTTGACCAGGAGGTTGGGGTAGCGGGCCGGGAGGACGACCGGCTCCTGCGAGCGACCGTCGTAGTTGGGCTGGAAGTCGACGGTGTCCTCGGTGATGTCGCGGACCATCTCGAGGGCCAGCGGCGCCATCCGGCACTCGGTGTAACGCATGGCGGCGGCGGAGTCGTTGCCCGGCGAGCCGAAGTTGCCCTGACCGTTGACCAGCGGCGCCCGCATCACCCACGGCTGCGCGAGGCGCACCAGGGTGTCGTAGATCGCGGTGTCGCCGTGGGGGTGGTACTGACCCATGACGTCACCGACGACACGGCTGCACTTGGAGAAGCCGCGGTCGGGGCGGTAGCCGCCGTCGTACATCGCGTAGAGCACGCGGCGGTGCACCGGCTTGAGACCATCGCGTACGTCGGGCAGCGCGCGGCCGACGATGACGGCCATCGCGTAGTCGATGTAGGCGCGCTGCATGGAGGTCTGCAGCTCGATCGGCTCGATGCGTCCGCCGGGGCCGGGGCCCTCGGGGGGAGTGGTCGTGCCGCCGGTGGGGGTCTCAGTCACGTGTCTTCGTCTCTCTGGTCGGTTCTACTCGAATCTAGGAACGGTGCTAGAGACCTAGATATCGAGGAATCGAACGTCCTTGGCGTTGCGCTGGATGAAGGAACGGCGCTGCTCGACGTCCTCGCCCATGAGGATCGAGAAGATCTCGTCGGCCTGGGCGGCGTCGTCGAGGGTCACCTGGAGCATCAGGCGCTGCTCGGGGTTCATCGTGGTCTCCCACAGCTCCTCGGCGTTCATCTCACCGAGACCCTTGTAGCGCTGGACGGCGTTCTCCTTGGGGAGCTTGCGGCCCTGGGCGAGACCGTCCTTCATCATCAGGTCGCGCTCGGCGTCGGAGTAGACGAACTCGTGCTCGGCCGGCTTGTTCCACCGAAGCCGGTAGAGCGGGGGCTGGGCCATGTAGACGTAGCCGTGCTCGATGAGCGGCTTCATGAAGCGGAACAGCAGGGTGAGCAGCAGCGTGTTGATGTGGTGGCCGTCGACGTCGGCGTCGGCCATCAGCACGACCTTGTGGTAGCGCAGCTTCTCGAGGCTGAACTCCTCGTGGATGCCGGTGCCGAGCGCGGAGATGATCGCCTGGACCTCGGTGTTGGCCAGCACCTTGTCGATGCGGGCCTTCTCGACGTTGAGGATCTTGCCGCGGATCGGCAGGATCGCCTGGACCCGCGGGTCGCGTCCCTGACGGGCCGAGCCACCGGCCGAGTCGCCCTCGACGATGAAGACCTCGCACTCGGCTGGGTTGGTCGACTGGCAGTCCGACAGCTTGCCGGGCAGGCCGCCGCCACCGAGCAGGCCCTTGCGCGAGCGCGCGAGGTCGCGCGCCTTGCGGGCCGCGATCCGGGCCGAGGCCGCGGCCTGGGACTTGCGCACGATGTCGCGGCCCTCGGCGGGATTCTGCTCGAGCCAGGCGCCGAGCTGGTCGTTGACCAGGCGCTGCACGAAGCCCTTGGCCTCGGTGTTGCCGAGCTTGGTCTTGGTCTGGCCCTCGAACTGCGGCTCGCCGAGCTTGATCGAGATGATGGCGGTGAGGCCCTCACGGATGTCGTCGCCCGAGACGCGGTCCTCGCGCTTCTTGATCAGGCCCCACTCCTCGCCCCAGTGGTTGACCAGGGAGGTGAGCGCCGAGCGGAAGCCCTCCTCGTGGGTGCCGCCCTCGTGGGTGTTGATCGTGTTGGCGAAGGTGTGCACCGACTCGGTGAAGGTGGTGTTCCACTGCATGGCCACTTCGAGGCTCATGTGGTTCTCGACCGAGGCCGGGGTCTCGGCCTCGAAGGAGATGACCGTCGGGTTGGCCTTGTCCTTGCGGCGGTTGAGGTGCTCGACGTAGTCGACCAGGCCGCGGTCGTACTTGAAGACCTGGACGAGCCCGCCGCCCTCCGCCTTCTTCATGGCGTCGTGGCCGGCGGAGTCGACGTCGGCCTCGATCGTGCCGTCGTGGACGGCGTCGACGAGGTCGTCGGCCGCGGGGCGCTCGTCGCGCACGACGATCTCGAGGCCCTTGTTGAGGAAGGCCATCTCGCGGATCCGGTTGGTGATCGTCTCGAGCGTGTAGCTCGTCGTCTCGAAGATCTCGGGGGAGGCGTAGTAGGTGATGGTCGTGCCGGTGCGCTCACCGGGCTCCATCGGCCGCACCTGCTCCAGCGGGCCGTCGGGCACGCCGATGCTGAAGGTCTGGCGCCACTCGTGGCCGCGGTTGCGGACCTCGGCGATGACCTTCGTGGAGAGCGCGTTGACGACCGAGATGCCGACGCCGTGCAGACCACCGGAGACCTTGTAGCCGCCGCCGCCGAACTTGCCGCCCGCGTGGAGCATGGTCAGCGCCATCGTGAGCGCCGGCATCTCCTGGCCGGGCGCGGTGTCGGTGGGGATGCCGCGGCCGTTGTCCTCGACGCGGATGCCGCCGTCGGCCATCAGGGTCAGCACGATGCGGTCGCAGTGACCGGCCAGCGACTCGTCGACGGAGTTGTCGACGACCTCCCAGATCAGGTGGTGCAGGCCGCGCTCACCGGTGGAGCCGATGTACATGCCGGGGCGCTTGCGGACCGCCTCGAGGCCCTCGAGGACCTGGATCGCCGAGGCGTCGTAGTCGCCGCTGACGTTGGAGTACTGAGGTGCGTCGGGATCGACGGTGACGTCGGCAGGTGCCTCGGGGGCGACCTCGGTCGGGACCTCGTCGGGAGCGGCGTTCTCGTCGGACACGCAAGGACCTCTTCACACGTTGAGTTGACACACATGAGGTCGCTCGACCTGGGATGACCCAGTCATGGCGACCAACGCCCATGATAGCCGTTAAACGGCCGTCTTCCCCGTGTGTCACCCAGCAGATGGGGGATCTGTGGATGAAATATGCCCCTGAGCGTCCCGTAGCGGCCGTTCCGAGCCCCTCGCAGGGGCCCCGACAGGTCCCCATACGTCGGCGAGGCCCGCAGATCGTCTGAGCGGACCGCGGGGGCTCAGCCGTAGGTGTCGCGGGGACCCCGTCCGTCGCGGGTCGTGCGCCGGCCCTTCTTCCAGCTCGGCAGGTGCGGGCCCTGGACGTCGATCACGGTCACCGTGCCGTGGCCGAGCTCCTCGTTGAGACGTCGTACGACGGTCGGGGCGAGGAGGGTGAGCTGGGTCGCCCAGGCGGTGGAGTCGGTGCGGACGACGAGCTTGCCGTCGGTGAAGGTCTCCGGCGAGCAGTGGGCAGCGACCTCGTCGCCGACCAGCTCGGCCCAGCGGGCGAAGACCCCGCGCATGCGCAGGTCCAGCTCCCACCCGCGCTCACCGATCAGTCGCGCCATCGTGGAGTCGAGCAGCTGCGGGTCGCGGTCGTCGGGGTGGGATCCGCTGACGCGGTTGCCGGTCACCGCCCGACGCTCACCGGTGAACGGGCGGCGCCGCTTGGCGCGTGAGGTGGACCCGGCCGCGGCGCGGGTCAGTGCGCGGGCCAGGTCGAGTCCGTCGTCGGCGTGCGGCGCGGCCGGTGCTGCCGGCTCGGGGAGCCCTGAGGGGTCTGCGGGGTCCGCGGCCTCGTCGTCAGGCACGCGTCACCTCCCCTCCTGCCACGGCGTAGCGGACGCCCGCCAGCACCGCCGGCACGTCGTCGGCCACCGCGGCGGTGACCAGCACCTGCTCGGCACCGGCGACCAGCTCGGCGAGCTGGGCGCGTCGTTCGGTGTCGAGCTCGGCGAAGACGTCGTCCAGGATCAGGATCGGGTCGTCGCCGTCGGAGCGCAACAGGTCGTAGGACGCCAGCCGCAGCGCGAGCGCGAACGACCAGGACTCACCGTGCGAGGCATAGCCCTTGACCGGCAGCCGCAGGCCCCCGGCCTCGGGGGCCGCACCGAGGGTGAGGAGCAGCTCGTCGCGGTGGGGCCCGACCAGCGAGATGCCGCGGTCCAGCTCGTCGCCACGCCGGCGCTCCAGCTCCACGTGGAACGCCTCGGCCAGCGCGGCGGGGTCGTGCTCGCCCAGCTCGAAGGAGGGGCGGTAGTCGATCAGGGCGTCCTCCCGTGAGGCACCGCGGGCGACGGTGGCATAGGCCTTGCCGACGTACGGCGCCAGCGCCTCGACCAGCGCGAGCCGCTGGCTCAGCAGCTCGCTGCCGGCGTGGACCAGGTGGGAGTCCCAGGCGCTGAGCGTGGAGAGTGCCGACTCCTGGCTCGAGGAGCCGCGTCTCGCGGCACCGGCGGTCTTGAGCAGCGAGTTGCGCTGACGCAGGATCCGGTCGTAGTCGGCGCGCACCCCTGCCAGGCGCGGGGTGCGGAGCAAGAGCAGGTCGTCGAGGAACTTGCGACGGTCCGACGGATCGCCCTTGACCAGGGTGAGGTCCTCGGGGGAGAAGACGACCGTGCGCACCAGCCCGACCAGGTCACGCGACTTGGCCAGCGGCGACTTGTTGACGCGCGCCCGGTTGGCCTTGCCGGGGTTGAGCTCGACCTCGAGCACGGCCGTGCGACCGTCGCGGACGACCGCGGCGCGCACGATCGCCTGGTCGCAGCCGGCCCTCACCAGGGGTGCGTCGGTCGCGACCCGGTGCGAGGCGAGCCGCGAGAGGTAGTCGATCGCCTCGACGAGGTTGGTCTTGCCCTGCCCGTTGCGACCGATGAACGCCGTCACGCCGGCCTCGAGCGGGACGTCGGCGCTCGCGTAGGAGCGGAAGTTGTGCAGCGTCAGGTGGGAGACGTACAACGCGGCTCCGTGCCTAGCCGGGGTTGGCGTCGCCGCCGGGCGGCGGGGGAGTGTGCACGGCGTGGCCGCCGAACTGGTTGCGCATCGCGGCGACGGCCTTCATCGCCGGGCTGTCGTCCTGGCGCGACTGGAACCGCGCGAAGAGCGAGGCGGCGATGACGTTCATCGGGACCGCGTTGTCGATCGCGGCCTCCACGGTCCAGCGGCCCTCGCCCGAGTCGTCGGCGTAGCCGCGGATCTTGTCGAGATGGGTGTCGTCCTCGATCGCCGCGACGAGCAGGTCGAGCAGCCACGAGCGGATGACGGTGCCCTCGCGCCACGAGGAGAAGACCTCCGGGACGTTGTCGACGACGTCGACCGCCTCGAGGAGCTCCCAGCCCTCGGCATAGGCCTGCATGACGGCGTACTCGATGCCGTTGTGGACCATCTTGGAGAAGTGGCCCGCGCCCGGCTGCTGCCCGGCGTGCACGAAGCCGGACTCACCCTCGGGACGCAGCGCGTCGAAGGCCGGTTGGACCTTGGCGACGTCCTCAGTGGCGCCGCCGCACATCAGGGCGTAGCCATTCTGCAGGCCCCACACACCGCCGGAGACACCGCAGTCGACGAAGCCGATGCCCTTCTCGGCCAGCAGGTCGGCGTGGATCTTGTCGTCGGTCCAGCGCGAGTTGCCGCCGTCGACGACCAGGTCGCCCTCGCCGAGCAGGTCGGCGAGCGCCGTGATCGTGTCGTGGGTCGGAGCGCCGGCCGGCACCATCACCCAGACCACCTTGGGGGAGGGGAGCTGCTCGACGAGCTCCTCGAGGCTGTCGGTGTCGGAGACGTCGGGGTTGCGGTCGTAGCCGATGACGGTCACGCCGCCGTTGCGCATCCGGGTGCGCATGTTGCCGCCCATCTTGCCGAGTCCGACGAGTCCGATGTGCATGCGGGTCCTCCGGGGATGGGGGCTGCGGCGACTGGGTGGCCGTGACGACGGGGCGCGGGTGACGCGTGCTGCGGACGGGTCCTAGGAGAGCAGGCGGCGGGGCATGAGGAGGTAGCGGAAGCCGCTGTCCTCGGCACCGTCGGTGACCGCGCCGCTGAGCACGACCGGCTTGGACGCCTGGGTGAACGCCATCTCGACGACCGGCTCGTCGATGGCCTGGAGGCCGTCGAGGAGGAACTGCGGGTTGAAGCCGGTGGTGATGTCCTCGCCCTCGATCTGCGCCTCGATCGACTCCGAGGCCTGGGCCTCGTCGCCGGACCCGGCGTCGAGCGTGAGCACGCCGTCGCTGAACGCGAGCTGCACCGCGGTGTTGCGCTCGGCCACGAGGGAGACCCGCTTGACCGACTCGATCAGCGCGGCCTTGTCGACCTTGGCGACGGTGAGCTTGTCGGCGGGGAACAGGCTGCGGACCTTGGGGAACTCGCCGTCCAGGAGCCGCGTCGTCGTGCGGCGCAAGCCGCCGGGTGCGTTGCCCTCGAAGCCGATGATGCCCTCGCCGGAGCCGCTGGCGGAGAGCGCGATCGTGACCTCGCTGCCGGCGGTGAGCGACTTGGCGGTGTCGCCGAGGACCTTGGCGGGGACGAGCGCGGCGAGGGACTCGTCGGGCGACATCGGGTCCCAGCCGAGCTCACGGTGGGAGAGGCGGAAGCGGTCGGTGGCCAGGAGGGAGATCGTCGAGCCGTCGATCTCGAGGCGCACGCCGGTGAGGACCGGGAGCATGTCGTCACGGCCGGCGGCGGTCACGGCCTGGGCGACGGCGTGGGAGAACACGTCGCTCTGGACGGTGCCGGTGGCCGTGGGCATCTGCGGGATCGTGGGGTAGTCCTCGACCGGCATCGTCTGCAGCGTGAACCGCGCCGATCCGCAGGTCAGCGTGACGCGCGAGCCGTCGATGGCCATCTCGACCGGCTTGCTCGGCAGGCTCTTGCAGATGTCGGCGAGGAGGCGACCGCTGACCAGCGCCCGACCCTCGTCCGCCACGTCGGCCTTGAGCGTGGCGCGCGCCGACGTCTCGTAGTCGAACGTCGAGAGCACCAGGCCGTCATCGGTCGCGTCGATGAGGAGTCCGGCCAGGACCGGGGCGCTGGGACGGACCGGAAGGCTGCGAGCAGCCCAGGCGACGGCGTCGGCGAGCGCGTCGCGGTCGACACGAAACTTCACGGTGGATCCTTCGGATGGGCGACGAGGTGCGTCGGAAGCACAGGAGTTCTTGGGATGCGCATCCTGCCACGCCCGCCCGACCGGCACGAGTCATCCCCAGGCAGGGGCCCAGCAGGATGTTCACGGAGGATCGATCCAGATAGAGGTCCGTAGTCGTCATAGCGTCGGTGGAAACTGTGGATGAGGTGGGTAAGCCCAGGTCAGCGCGGCGATTCGTGGTGCACAGGGGCTGTGGAGGACGGCGGGACAACTCGACGGCCGTGTGGAACCGGCCTCGGCCGTGCGGAGGGCCGCGTCGTCCATCCACAGATCCTCCCCGTGTAGTTCGGACGTCGAACCACATGTTGTGCACAGGCTCAGGCGACGGTGAGGGTGACCTCGATGTTGCCGCGGGTGGCGTTGGAGTAGGGGCACACCTGGTGGGCCTTGTCGACCAGGGCCTGGGCTGTGGCGGCGTCGAGAGCGGGCAGGGTCACCTCGAGCTGGACGGCGAGACCGAAGCCTCCGGAGTCGTTGGCACCGAGCGAGACGTCGGCCACGACCTCGGAGTCGGTGGTGTCGGCCTTCTCAGCGCCGGCGACGAGCTTGAGCGCGGAGTGGAAGCACGCGGCATAGCCCGCGGCGAAGAGCTGCTCGGGGTTGGTGGCGCCACCGGGCCCGCCGAGCTCAGTGGGGGTGCGGACATCGGTGTCGACGAGACCGTCGGTGGACTGGACGTGACCGTTGCGGCCGTCCCCGGTGGCGACGGCACTGGCGGTGTAGAGAGTCTTCATGGGCACGAACATATTGGACACAATCGAATCGTGCAACGTCTAGAGTGTCGCCATGCCGTCCGACCTGCCGCAGCTGGACCTCGAGGCCCAGCTCTGTTTCCCGCTCTACGCCGCGAGCCGCGCCCTGACCCGCCGCTACGCCCCTCTCCTGGCCGAGACGGGGCTGACCTACCCGCAGTACCTCTCGATGCTGGCGTTGTGGGAGGGCGACGAGCCGATGACGGTCGGGGAGCTGGGTCGACGGCTGAGGCTGGACTCGGGCACGTTGACCCCGGTGCTGAAGCGCCTGGAGCAGGCGGGCCACCTGGTGCGCCGGCGTGACCCCTCCGACGAGCGCCGGGTGCTGCTGGCGGTGACCGACGCCGGCTGGCGGCTGCGTCAGGAGGTGGCGGAGGTGCCGTCGCGGCTGCTGGCCGGGGTGGAGATGTCACCGACGGACGGCGCGGAGCTGCACCGGTTGCTCGGCGAGCTGATCACCGAGCTGGACCGTCTCGGTCCCGGCTGACCCGGGGTGCCTCGACGGGGGGTCAGGACTGGCGCGCCTGGAGCTTCACCCGGTTGGTGAGCTCGCTGACCTGGTTGAAGACGGCGCGTCGCTCCGCCAGCAGCTGGTTGATCTTGCGGTCGGCGTACATGACCGTGGTGTGGTCGCGGTTGCCGAACTGCGCGCCGATCTTGGGCAGGGACAGGGCGGTCAGCTCGCGGCAGAGGTACATCGCGATCTGTCGTGCCATGACCAGGTGCCGGCCGCGGCTGGGACCCGTGAGCTCCTCGATGGAAAGCCCGAAGTAGGCCGCGGTCTGGGCGATGATCAGCGGCGCGGTGATCTCGGGCTCGCCGCCCTCGGGGATCAGGTCCTTGAGGACGATCTCGGCCAGGGTCATGTCGACCTCCTGGCGGTTGAGGTTGGCGAAGGCCGTGACGCGGATGAGCGCACCCTCGAGCTCGCGGATGTTGGTCTGGATCTTGGAGGCGATGAACTCCAGCACGTCGGGCGGAGCGGTCAGCCGGTCCATCGCCGCCTTCTTGCGCAGGATGGCGATCCGCGTCTCGAGGTCGGGGGGCTGGACGTCGGTGATCAGGCCCCACTCGAAGCGGTTGCGCAGCCGGTCCTCGAGGGCCTCGAGACGCTTGGGAGCACGGTCGGAGGTGAGCACGATCTGCTTGTTGGCGTTGTGGAGGGTGTTGAACGTGTGGAAGAACTCCTCCTGGGTCTGGGTCTTGCCCTCCAGGAACTGGATGTCGTCGATCAGCAGCACGTCGACGTCGCGGTAGCGCCGCTTGAAGCGGTCCTGTCGGTCGTCGCGGATCGCGTTGATGAACTCGTTGGTGAACTCCTCGCTCGACACGTAGCGCACCTTGGCGCCGGTGTAGAGGCTCCGCACGTAGTGCCCGATGGCGTGCAGGAGGTGGGTCTTGCCCAGCCCGGAGTCGCCGTAGACGAGCAGGGGGTTGTAGGCCTTGCCCGGCGCCTCCGCCACCGCGACGGCGGCGGCGTGCGGGAAGCGGTTGGAGCTGCCGATGACGAAGGTCTCGAAGGTGTACTTCGGGTTGAGCCGTGTCTCCAGGGCGCTGCCCTTGGGCTGCTCGGTGGCTTCGGGGGCGAAGGTCGGGGACGGCGACGGAGCCGCGACCGGGGCAATTGTCGACATGTCGATGTCTCGACTAGTCGATGTTTCGTGGTGAGCGGGTGCCATCTGGCCCTCGTCGAGGCTGGCGTCGACGGTGACGGCGATCCGGATCTCGCGGGCGAAGCTCTCGGTGAGCGCGTCCTCCAGCTGCCCGCGCAACCGGCCCTCGAGCTGGACCCGGGTGAAGTCGTTGGGCACCGCGATGATCGCGGTGTTCTCGTGGAGGGTGACCGGCTTGCTCGCGCGCAGCCAGGCCCGCTGGTTGGGCTGGAGGTCGTTGACCACCTGGCGCCACGCCTGGTCGAGGTCGGACATCATCTGCTCCACGGATCCCGCCGCCTTCCTGTCGGGCTGTGTGCCCGAGTGCTGTGCCCCACCTCACCCGTGAGGCGCTGTCTCCACAAGTTTGTCCACAGGGTGTGAACCCGACTCCGTGTCTGTGGAGAGAGTCGGCCCGACCACGCTCGAAACTGTGGGATCGAGCGAGTCTTCGCAGGTCAGAGGGCCTTTGACGCACCGTGTGAGCGGGGTCACAAGGCCTGGATGACCGGGGAGAACCGGGGCTGCGGGGGCACCTCGGCGCCCCGAACCTAACCCGCCGCGACGAGCAGCGGCAAGCCTTCATCCACAGGCCTGGACAGCCGGTGTCCACGCCCTGGCACCTCGGACCGTGCACGGGTTTGACCCTGCGGAACGCCCACGCGTACCGTTAGCCGGTCGCCCGGTGTCGACAGGTGCCGCATGTCCACGGGAAAGTCACTCTCCGTGGGTGGGCGGTGCCAGCCGAACTGTCTCATCAAGAGCGAGGCCAGGCATCCCGATCTGCCGGCGTGACCCTTCCCGAATCAACCGAAAGAGACAAGCTCGTGAGCAAGCGTACGTACCAGCCGAACAACCGTCGTCGCCACAAGGTGCACGGGTTCCGCCTGCGCATGCGCACCCGCGCCGGTCGCGCCATCCTCTCGGAGCGCCGCCGCAAGGGCCGCAAGAGCCTGGCCGTCTGAGGGTTGCGTCCTCCGGCCGTGCTGGCCTGACGCGACTCCTGTCCCCGTGCTGCCCGCGGCCCATCGGCTGACCGACGCGGCGTCCTACCGTGCCGCCTCGCGCGCGGGCAGACGTGCGGGGTCGCGCACGCTGGTGGTGCACCTCGCCCCCGGCGAGGAGGGTGACCTCAGGGTCGGCTTCGTCGTCAGCAAGGCCGTCGGCAACGCCGTCATCCGCAATCGTGTGAAGCGCCGCCTGCGTCACCTGGTCCGGGACCGACTTACGTCGCTCCCGGACTCTGGCGCGCTCGTGGTGCGTGCCCTGCCGGCCGCTGCGGCCTCCGGCAGCGCGGAACTCGCCGACGACCTGGACCGTTGTCTCCATCGAGTCCTGGAGGCGCCTCGATGAAGTACGTCCTGATCGGACTGCTGCGTCTCTACCGCGCCGTGATCAGCCCGCTCTACGGGCAGGTGTGCCGCTACCACCCCTCCTGCTCGGCCTACGCCCTCGACGCCGTGCGCGCGCACGGCAGCCTGCGGGGCAGCTGGCTCGCCGTCCGCCGGCTCGGCCGCTGCCATCCCTGGGCGGCCGGCGGCTACGACCCCGTGCCACCCCGCCTCGCAGCGGGGACCTCGTCCTCTACGCCACACCAAGGAGCCTGATCCGTGGGATTCATCGGCGATATCGGCAGCTTCATCATGACGCCGCTCTACTACATCATCTCGGCGATCCTGATCGGCTTCCACAAGCTCTTCAGCACCTTCCTCGACCCGGCCGGCGGCCTGGCATGGGCGCTGTCGATCATCGGCCTTACCGTGGTCATCCGCACGGCCCTGATCCCGCTGTTCGTCAAGCAGATCAAGTCCAGCCGCAACATGCAGCTGATCCAGCCCAAGGTGAAGGAGCTGCAGAAGAAGTACGGCCACGACCGGGAGCGTCTCGCCCAGGAGACGATGAAGCTCTACAAGGACACGGGCACCAACCCGTTCTCCTCGTGCCTGCCGATCCTCCTGCAGATGCCGATCTTCTTCGCGCTCTTCCGGCTGCTGGACCAGGCGGCGAAGAACAACACCGCACACGGCTTCCTGACCGAGGACCTGGCCCGCAAGTTCGGTGAGGCGCAGATCTTCGGCGCCATCCCGATCTCCGACAGCTTCTGGGGTGCTCGCACCTGGGGCGGCAACCCCGACGCCAACGGCCTCGTGATGGTCGTTGCCCTGGTCCTGGTGCTGATGATGACGGCGACGACCTTCCTCACGCAGCGTCAGCTGATGAGCAAGAACATGCCGGCGGACGCGCTGAGCGGCCCTTATGCCCAGCAGCAGAAGATGCTCCTCTACATCCTGCCCGTGGCGTTCGGCCTCGGTGGCGTGGCCTTCCCGATCGGCGTCCTCCTCTACTGGACCACGTCGAACCTGTGGACGATGAGCCAGCAGTTCTACGTCATCCGCAACAACCCGGCGCCCGGCACGCCGGCCGAGGAGGCGAAGAAGGAGCGCGACAAGGCCAAGGCGCTCAAGAAGGGCATCCCCCTCGTCGAGGAGGTCGTGCCGGAGCCGGAGGCCGCTCCTCGCCCCGCGGCTCGCCAGCAGCCCAAGAAGCAGACCAAGTCCCAGCGCAAGCAGTCCGGTGGCAAGCCGTCCGGACGCCCCAACGACCAGAACAAGGGAGACAGCCGATGAGCGCGGACGTCGAGACCGAGAACGCCCCCGACACCGAGGTGCCGGTGACCGAGGAGTCGTCTGACGCGGAGGGCTCGCCGACGACGGGTCGGGCCGACCGGCTCAAGCAGCTCGAGCAGGAGGGCGACATCGCTGCCGACTACCTCGAGGAGCTCCTGGACATCGCTGACCTCGACGGTGACCTGGACATGGATGTCGACGGCGACCGCGCTGCGGTGTCGATCGTGGGCGCCGACCTGAGCCAGCTGATCGGTCACGACGGTGAGGTCCTGGAGGCGCTGCAGGAGCTGACGCGCCTCGCCGTCTTCCGCGAGACCGGCGACCGCTCGCGCCTGATGTTGGACATCTCCGGTTACCGCGCGCAGAAGCGTGAGGAGCTGGTGGCCCTCGCTGAGCGGTTGATCGCGCAGGTCAAGGAGTCGGGCGAGCAGGTCTCGTTGGACCCGATGAGCCCGTTCGAGCGCAAGGTCGTCCACGACACGGTGGCGTCGTCCGGCCTCACCTCCGAGTCGGAGGGCGCGGAGCCGCGTCGCTTCGTGGTGATCCTGCCTGCGTCATGAACGACGATGTTTCACGTGAAACGCCCTCCGCGCCCGAGGTGGCCCGGAGGGTGTTTCCGTCTGAGCGACTCCCGCTGGCGGAGCGGTTCGCCGAGCTCCTCGCAACCGAGGGCGTGCTGCGCGGACTGATCGGCCCGCGGGAGGCGCCGCGACTCTGGGACCGCCACCTGCTCAACTGCGCGGTCCTGGGCGAGCTGCTCCCCCAGGACGCCACGGTGTGCGACATCGGCTCAGGAGCGGGCCTCCCGGGGCTGGTCCTGGCGATCACTCGCCCCGACGTGCGCATCACCTTGGTGGAGCCGCTGCTGCGACGCACCACCTTCCTGGAGGAGGTCGTGGTGGAGCTGGGTCTCGACACCGTCGAAGTGGTCCGTGGGAGGGCGGAGGTCCTGCACGGACAGCGACGTTTCGATGTCGTGACGTCGCGGGCGGTCGCTCCCCTCGAGCGGCTCCTCGGGTGGTCGATGCCGTTGGTGGCGGCCGACGGGGCGCTGGTGGCCATGAAGGGCTCGTCGATCACCGACGAGATCGAGACCGCGCACGACGTCCTGGTCCAGGGTGGCTGCGGTGTCCCCGAGGTCATCGTGCTCGGCGAGGGGCTCCTGTCCTCCACCACGGTGGCCGTGCGGGTTCCGTGGCAGGACCCGACACGGGTATCTTGGCCGCTTGCCGTTTCTCACCCCGCGGGGCCGAAGAAGCGCCCCTCCCAGAATCGACGTAAGAAGAGGCGACCCGCGTGACCGAGGAGTTTTCCACCGGCACGAACCCCCCGTCTGAGCCTGACTCTCCACAGGTTGACCCAAGTTCTCCACAGGCTGGCCCTCCCAGCACGGCCGCCGATGTTTCACGTGAAACAGCGAAGCCGCCCTCACCGATCCCCTCACCGCTGAGCGCCTTCGGCGTCCGCACGGCCGGTGATGTCGCGTCGCTGGGTGAGCACTTCGACGACCCGGCGACACCGCTGGCGCGCGCGGCCCAGCACAGCATCCTGGCGCGTCAGGAGGCGCACGCACGCCCGGCGTTGCAGCGACCGAGCACCACCCGGGTCTTCGTGGTCGCCAACCAGAAGGGCGGGGTCGGCAAGACCACCTCGACCGTCAACGTGGCGGCCGGGCTGGCGCAGCTCGGCCAGCGGGTCCTCGTGGTCGACCTGGACCCCCAGGGGAACGCGTCGACGGCGCTGGCGGTCGAGCACCGACGCGGCGTGCCGTCGACGTACGACGCGCTCGTGGACGGTGTCCCCCTCGCCGACGTCGTCGCCCCCTGTCCCGACGTCCCGGGTCTGTGGGTCGTCCCGGCGACCATCGACCTCGCTGGCGCCGAGATCGAGCTCGTGAGCGTGGTGGCCCGCGAGGGACGCCTGAAGCGGGCGATCGACGGCCATCCGCTGGTCGGAAGCGCGGAGAAGGTCGGTGACGACCGCTTCGACTACGTGCTCATCGACTGCCCCCCGTCCCTGGGCCTGCTGACCCTCAACGCGCTCGTCGCGGGCGACGAGATGATGATCCCGATCCAGGCGGAGTACTACGCGCTCGAGGGCCTGGGCCAGCTGCTCGAGACCGTGGACATGGTGCGGGCGCACCTCAACCCGGACCTGGCGGTGTCGACGATCCTGGTCACCATGTTCGACGCCCGCACCCGTCTGGCGTCGGGCGTGGCCGCGGAGGTGCGCGAGCACTTCGGCGACCAGGTGCTCAAGACCTCGATCCCCCGCTCGGTGCGGGTGTCCGAGGCCCCGTCCTACGGGCAGACGGTCATGACCTACGACCCCGGGTCCCCGGGTGCGCTCAGCTATCTCGAAGCTGCCCGCGAGATCGCCACCAAGGGAGTCCGTGCGTGAACAGCAACCGCCCGCCGCAACGTCGAGGTCTCGGTCGGGGCCTGGGCTCGCTGATCCCGACCGCACCCTCGGAGCCGCCGCCGGCGGCACCCGCCGGCGAGGAGGGTGCGACAGCCGCTGCTGACCCAGCGGTCCCCCTGGCGTCACAGGCCCTGGCGCCGGTTCCCGGTGCGAGCACCGCGGTGGTGGCCGGTGCCTACTTCGCCGAGCTGCCGATCACGCAGATCCAGCCCAACGCCGTCCAGCCCCGCAGCGTCTTCGACGAGGAGGCCATGGCGGAGCTGGTGCACTCCATCGGCGAGGTGGGGCTCCTCCAGCCCATCGTCGTACGACGCACCGGCGAAGAGTCCTACGAGCTCGTCATGGGCGAGCGTCGGTGGCGCGCCTCGCAGCAGGCGGGCCTCGAGGCGATCCCGGCCATCGTGCGCGAGACCGACGACAACGACATGCTGCGCGACGCGCTGCTCGAGAACCTGCACCGCTCGCAGCTCAACCCGCTCGAGGAGGCGTCGGCCTACGCCCAGCTGCTCGAGGACTTCTCGTGCACCCACGAGGAGCTCGCCTCCCGGATCGGTCGGTCGCGGCCCCAGATCAGCAACACGCTGCGCCTGCTCAAGCTGAGCCCCGCCGTCCAGCGGCGGGTCGCCGCCGGAGTCCTGTCGGCCGGTCACGCCCGGTCCCTCCTCGCGGTCGAGGATGCCGACATCCAGGACCGGTTGGCCCAGCGGGTCGTCGCCGAGGGCATCAGCGTGCGTGGTCTCGAGGAGATCGTCGCGGTGGGCGACCTCAAGAGCGCCTCCCAGCGAAGCCAGCGCAACCGGCCGACGGCTCCGGGCCTGGCCGACCTGGCCGAGAGGCTCTCCGACCGGCTCGAGACCCGGGTCAAGGTGGACCTCGGTCAGCGCAAGGGCAAGATCACCGTGGAGTTCGCCTCGCTTGACGACCTTCGCCGGATCATCGACATCATGGACCCGCGCAACCGCAACGACAGGCCCATCTAGCGATTTGTGGCTTTGTCGACATAGAGCGGGATCGACATGTCGACATTAATGCTGCACCCCTCTGACCTGCGGCGATGTATCGCGCAGGACCTCACGAATGGCCGTTGAGCAACGTCGAGCGCCCTCGGCGATCCATCGGACGCCACCTCCCACGGCGAGACGCCACCTCCCACGGGGTGCTCACCGTGGGGAGTGGCGGTTCGTCGACATACCTTGATGGAGCGGCAGTCGGAGCCGGAGCGACGCCACCGCGACCGCACGCGCCGATGTTTCACGCGAAACATCCACCTGCGGATTGGTCACCAACCGCAGGCCCATGAGCCTGCGGCGCCTCGGCGAGCCAGCGGCGTCAGGACTTCTGGGAGCTCTTCGCTGCCCGCTTGGCGGCGCGCTTGGCCGCGCGCTCGCGCTTCTCCTCGGCGTCGAGCCGGGCGGCCTCCTCGAGCGTGGGCGCGGAGCCGCCGTGGCGAGCGGGGAGCCACCAGGAACCCGGTGGCTGCTCCTCGGCGGGATAGGCCGCGATGGTGTCGTCGAGCATCTGGGACATGACGCGGTGCAGCTCGGCGGTCTCGGCGACCGGGTCCTCGCCCGTGGGGTGCATCGGCTCACCGACCCGGATCGCGATCGTCTTGCCGCGGGAGAAGTCGCGGGGGTGGTCCTTGGTCATCATCCGCTGGGTGCCCCACAAGATGACGGGCACCAGCGGCACACCGGCTGCCGCGGCGATGCGCACGGCGCCGGACTTGAACTCCTTGAGCTCCAGGGCGCGCGAGATCGTCGCCTCGGGGAAGATCCCGACTGCCTCGCCCTGCTGGAGGTAGTCGATCGCGGTGCGGAACGACGCCAGCCCCTCGCCCCGATCGACCTCGATGTGGTGCAGCGAGCGCATCAGCGGCCCACCGAAGCGGTCGTCGAAGATCTCCTTCTTGGCCATGAAGCGCACCAGCCGCTTGGAGGGCTGGGTCGCCAGGCCGCCGTAGACGAAGTCGACGTAGCCGATGTGGTTGTAGGCCAGCAGCACACCCCCCTCGCGGGGGACGTGCTCCGTGCCGGTCATGACGAAGCGCTGCCCCAGGACCCGGAAGAGCGTCTTGGCCGTCACGATGATCGGCGGGTAGGTCAGGTCACGCATGGGGGCTCCTCGTTGAGCGCGGTCGGGCCGGACGTCGTACGACGAAGTCTGGTGCAGGTCAGCGTCGGGTGGCCAGGAAGTCGGCGATCCGACCGATGGCCTCCTCCAGCACGGCGACGTCGGGCAACGTGACCAGCCGGAAGTGGTCGGGCGTGGGCCAGTTGAAGCCGGTGCCGTGGGTGACGAGCAGCTTCTTGGCGCGCAGCAGGTCGATGACGAACTGCTGGTCGTCCTCGATCCGGTAGACCTCGGGGTCGAGGCGCGGGAAGCAGTAGAGCGCGCCTTGGGGCTTGACCGAGGAGACGCCCGGGATCTCGTTGAGGAGCCGGTGGGCCAGCATGCTCTGCTCGTAGAACCGGCCTCCCGGCACGATCAGCTCCTGGATCGACTGGTAGCCCCCGAGCGCGGTCTGGATGGCGTGCTGGGCGGGCACGTTGGCGCACATGCGCATGTTGGCCACGAGGGTCAGGCCCTCGAGGAAGTCCTGGGCGATCTCCTTGGGGCCGGAGATCATCACCCAGCCGGCGCGGTAGCCGCAGACCCGGTAGGCCTTGGAGAGGCCGCTGAAGGTCAGGCACAGCACGTCGTCGCCGGCGGCCTTGGCCGCGTGGTGGTGCACGGCGCCGTCGAAGAGGATCTTCTCGTAGATCTCGTCGGCGAAGACCACCAGCTGATGGCGACGGGCGATGTCCACGAGTCCCTCGACGACCTCGCGGCTGTAGACGGCACCGGTGGGGTTGTTGGGGTTGATGATGACGATGGCGTGGGTGTTCTCGGTGATCTTGGCCTCGATGTCGGCCAGGTCGGGGTTCCAGTCGTCGTCCTCGTCGCAGAGGTAGTGCACGGGCACGCCGCCGGCCAGGGTTACCGCCCCGGTCCACAGCGGGTAGTCGGGCGCCGGCACCAGGATCTCGTTGCCGTCGTCGACGAAGGCCTGCAGCACCATCGAGATCAGCTCGGACACGCCGTTGCCGATGAAGACGTCCTCGACCATGCAGTCCTTGAGGCCCTGCTGCTGGTAGAACTGCGAGACCGCGGTGCGGGCGGGGTAGATCCCCTGGGAGTCGCTGTAGCCCTGCGCGTCCGGCAGGTGGTGGATCATGTCGGCCAGGATCGCCTCGGGAGCCTCGAAGCCGAACGGCGCAGGATTGCCGATGTTGAGCTTGAGGATCCGGTGACCCTCCGCCTCGAGGCGCTGGGCCTCGACGAGGATGGGTCCGCGGACGTCGTAGCGGACGTTGTGGAGCTTGCGGCTCTGCCGGATGGGGCGCACGGGTGTCATCCTCTCAGGAGGGGACCCACGCCGACCGGCGGTCCCACCCGGGAGGAGGCACCCGATGTCGCGCAAGGTCGTCCGGCTGACCGTCGACCACCTGGCCGACCTGCCCGGGCCGTGTCCCACCTGTCTCTTCTGGGAGCTCGATCCCGTGCGCCGCGGTCGCGTCGAGACCGCGGAGGCCGCGGCGGCCGAGAAGGAGGCCTGGCTCTCCGAGGTGCTGCGTGAGTGGGGCTCCTGCGGCCGCGTCGTCCTGGTCGACGACCGACCGGTGGGCTTCGTCGTCTACGTCCCGGCGGCCTACGCACCGGGAGCCGACGGGTTCCCCACCGCCCCCGTCTCGACGGACGCGGTCCTGCTCACCACGGCGTACGTCGATCCCCTCCATGCCGGCGGGGGGCTGGGGCGCCTGCTGGTGCAGGGCATGGCGGGCGACCTGATCCGTCGCGGAGGCATCCGCGCGGTGGAGGCGTTCGGGACGACGACCCCGCGGCTCGGGCAGGCCTGGGGCTCCTGCCTGGTGCCGGCCGGCTTCCTCGGTGGCGTGGGCTTCAAGACCCACCGGCCGCACGCCCTCACGCCACGGATGCGGATGGAGCTGCGCTCGGCGCTGACGTGGCGCGACGAGGTCGAGGCAGCCGTGGAGCGGCTCATCGGCGTGGTCCGACCGGCGCCGGCGCCCGCCCCCGAACGCAGTCACCGCTCCCTCGGCGAGCCGGGGGAGCGGTGAGGGGTGAAACGAGTGGAGCAGGTCAGCCGATGAAGGGCTCGAGCTCCTTGAGCAGCGCCGCCTTGGGCTTGGCGCCGACGATCGAGCGGACGACCTCGCCACCCTGGTAGACGTTGATCGTCGGGATGCCGGTCACGCGGTAGGACGAGGGCGTGACGGGGTTCTCGTCGACGTTCATCTTCAGGAAGGTGATCTTGTCACCGTGGCTGGTCGCGATCTCGTCGAGGATGGGGGCGACCTGGCGGCACGGGCCGCACCACTCGGCCCAGAAGTCCACGAGGACCGGCTTGTCGGACTTGAGGACCTGCGCCTCGAACTCGGCGTCGGTGACGGCTGCGATGTTGCCCACGGTGATTTTCCCTTCTGAGTGAGCCTGTGGCTCGGTGAACACTGAGGTCTGTCTCTAGTCAACACCAGGCCGGTGCCCGGTGTTCCCTTGCTGGTCCGTGTCGCGACGAAGCGGACTCAGGCGCCAGCGGCCTGGGCGACCTCGGCCATCATCGCCTCAGGTCCGGCGACCGCAGCAGCGAAGTCGCGCTCCCCGAGGTAGCGCTCGGCGTCGAGCGCGGCCGCGCAGCCGGTGCCGGCTGCGGTGATGGCCTGGCGGTAGTGGTGGTCGACCAGGTCGCCCGCGGCGAAGACGCCGGGCAGGTTGGTGACGGTGGAGGGCTGCCGGACCAGGACGTAACCGTTCTCGTCGAGGTCGACCTGGCCCTGGAGCAGCTCGGAGCGCGGGTCGTGACCGATCGCGATGAAGAGCCCGGTGGCGTCCAGGTCGCGGGTCTCGCCCGTGACCGTGTCCTTGAGCGTGACCGACTCCAGCTTGTCCTCGCCGTTGACGCTCTCGACGACGGAGTTCCACACGATGTCGAGCTTGGGGTCGGCGAACGCGCGCTCCTGCATGATCTTGGAGGCGCGCAGCTCGTCGCGGCGCACGATCAGCGACACCTTGGAGCCGAAGCGGGTCAGGAAGGTGGCCTCTTCGACCGCAGAGTCGCCACCGCCCACGACGGCGATGTGCTGCTCGCGGAAGAAGAACCCGTCACAGGTGGCGCAGTAGGAGACGCCGCGTCCCGAGAGCTTCTCCTCGTTGGGCAGGTCGAGCTTGCGGTAGCCCGAGCCGGTCGCGAGGATCACCGCGCGCGCCGTGTAGGTGTCGGTGGCGGTCTTGACCACCTTGACGTCACCGGTGAGGTCGACCTCCACGACGTCGTCGGGGATCATCTCGGCGCCGAAGCGCTCGGCCTGGGCGCGCATCTCGTCCATGAGGGCCGGGCCCATGATCCCGTCGCGGAAGCCGGGGAAGTTCTCGACCTCGGTGGTGTTCATCAAGGCACCGCCGGCGGTCACCGACCCCTCGAAGAGGAGGGGGTTCAGGCTCGCGCGCGCGGCGTAGACCGCGGCGGTGTAGCCCGAGGGGCCGGAGCCGATGATGATCACGTTGCGGGTCTCAGACATGCCGTCCATCTCTCGTCGCTGATCGGGACTGATCGTGGTGTGCGGGGCGACCCAGCACGGGTCGCACCTGCTACAACCGATCGTAGGCGAGCGTTCTTCCCGCGCAGCGCCCCGCTCACGCCGGGCCCGCGGGTGTCAGCTCCCGGGCAGGGTCACCGAGCGCAGGATGTCAGCGGTGCCGCACTGGAGCAGGTCGACGACCTGGGTGTCGCCCGCGGCCGGGCGGAAGGCGAGCACGGCCGGGTTGCCGGCGTACTGCACGACGTAGAGGTCGCCCGCGCCCCAGTCGGCGGGCTCGCACATGGCCGATCCCGCCGCGTCGGCAGAGCCGCTCTCCCGGTCGGTGGGGGCCTCCGCGGACAGGGTGGACAGGGCGACGCGGCTGCGCACGCGGGCCACGTCGTCGGCGAAGAACGCGGGTCGGATCCGGACGGGTCGGCCGCGCTTGAGGTCGTAGGCGGCACTGCCGTCCTCGGTGAACGGAGCCGGCGGCGCCTCGGCGGGGGCGGGGGCCAGCGCACTGCCGGCGGCACCCGAGTCGAGGAGCTCGTCCTGGGTGGCTGCCTCGGGAGCGGAGCCCGCGGCCGTGCTGTCCGAGGCGGTGTCCGACGGACCGGGCGAGAGCTGGCTGGCCCCCACGCCGACCGCGACGACGGCGGCTGCGGCGACGAGCAGCGTCGTGACCTTGCGGCGACGACGCGAGGCGAGGGCGACGACCTCGGCGGGGTCGTGGTCGGGCTCCGCGTCGGCGAGGCGCGCCAGCACCCGGTCCAGCCGTCCGGCCACGTCGCCCGGGATCGGCTCGTCGACGCGCGCCTGGGCGAGCAGGCGGCGTACGCGCTCTTGCTGCTCGGGGCTCAGCTCGCGATCGTCGGACACGGGGCGGATTCTCCTGGTGGCGGAGGGACGGGTGGGAGGCGGGTCAGTCGACCGGGGGCGGTCCCCGCGGCGAGCGTGTGGATCGGACGGGAGCGGCGACCGGGGGGTTCCGCGGCGGATCGTGGTCCTGCTCACGTCCGGGGGCCAGCAGCTCCAGCGCCACCGCCAGCCGGGCTCGGCCGCGCGAGCACCGCGACTTCACCGTCCCCTCGGCGCAGTCGAGCATCACGGCCACCTCGGCGACCGGATAGCCCTCCATGTCGACCAGGACCAGCGCCGCACGCTGCTCGGCCGGCAGCTCCGCGAGGGCGGCGAGGACACGGTCGCGCCGCTCGTCGCGGACGGCCAGGTCGGCCGGGTCCGCGGTGGCTTCGGTGTGCGCGGTGAGCGCCCCGCGGTCGCCGTACTCCTCGAGGTCGTCGGGCAGCGGATCGGCCCGGCGCACCTTGGCGGCGCGGATCCGGTCGAGGCAGGCGTTGACGACGACGCGGTGCAGCCACGTGGTGACCTGGGCCTCGCCACGGAAGGAGGCGGCGCGGCGGTAGGCGGCGACCATGCCGTCCTGGAGCCCGTCGGCGGCGTCCTCGGGGTTGCCCATCGTGCGCAGTGCGACCGCCCAGAGCCGGTCGCGGTGGCGGTGGAAGAGGACGCCGAAGGCCTCGGTGTCGCCGTCGACGTGGGCGCGCAGGAGCTCGACGTCGCTCGGGTCCAGGTCGTCACTCACCGCGCACCGTCACCTCGGCCACGGACCCGCGGAAACGGCCGTCGTCCTGGAGGGGGAGCGCGGTCAGCCACACGACCAGGAAGCGCCCGGTCGTGTCGTCGGGCAGCTCGAGGTCGAGGCTCTCGCCGTCGGCGGTGCCGCTCACGGCGGGCTCGAGGTCGCGTACGCCGTCGGGGGCCGCCTCGGTGACGTAGAGCGACACCGACGTCGGGGAGCCGACCAGGTCCAGGGCCACCGACGACACCGTGTGCTCGCCGTTGAGGTCGATGGTCAGCCCGACGCCGGTCTTGAGGCCGGCGGGACCGAACTGCTCGTTGTAGCTGGACGTCGTCCAGGTCGTGGCCGGGTCGCCGTCCACGACCAGCGGGGCATCCTCGGGGCTCTCGCCGCCGTCGGTGCCCTGGGGGTCGAGGTCCTCGGCGACCAGGCCACCGAGGGGCACGGCGGCGGTCGGGGTGGTCGACGCGCTCGCGCTGGGCGTGGGGTCGGCCGGGGCCGGCTCGGTGCCGAGGACGGTCTTGCCGCGGCCGAGGTTGTAGGCGACCACCATCGCGACGAGCAGCAGCAGGCAGGCGGCGATCAGCATGGCCAGGCGCAACCAGCTGCGCCCGGGCGGCGGCTCGTCGTCGACGACCCGGGTGAGGCCGCTCCCGGTGGTGCGCCCCGTCCCGGTCGCGGACTCCCACGGCCAGAAGTCGCTGCCGGTCGAGGTGGTGGCGGCGCCGGGGCGCGGTCGTCGTGCGGGCTCGCCGCTGGCGGGCGCCGGGGCGAAGAGGGGCCGCTCCGGCGGCTCCTCGAACGGCGGCGGGGGCGGTGGTGGGGTGGTGCGCGACTCCAGCCACGACACGTCGTCGTTGTCGTCGTCGAAGATGGGCAGCCCGGCCTGGGTGGCCAGCTCGGCGGGAGGTGCGGGCTCCTCCTCGCTGCCGGTGCCGTCGGTGTCGTCCTCGAGGTCGGCGTCGGCGTCGGTCGTCGACCCCGTGAGCGGCACCGCCTGCGTGACCGCGGGGATCTCGGCGCTGTCGCGGGCGGGGATGTCGGGGACGGCCGGCAGGACGAGGAACTGCTCCTCGTGGTGGGCCGGGAGACCGGCGAGCAGAGCCTCGGAGATGCCGACCGGGTCACCGACGTAGTCGGCGAGGTAGAGGCTGATCTCGCTGGCCGTCGTGGGGGCGATCAGCTCGCGGTGCCGGGCGGAGGCCCGGGCGACGCCGTCGCCCGAGGCGTGCAGGACCGCGTCACACAGGGCGTCGAGGCTGCGCGGCACGCCCGCACGGACCTGGCGGGGGCGCAGGACCTCGCCGTGCTCGGCCGGGGCGCGGGGGACCGCCGAGGCCGAGACCCCGGCCCACCTGCCGGTGAGGCCGCAGTAGAGCAGCCCGGCCAGGTCGGCGATGTCGCTCTCGACGCGGGAGCCGGTCAGCCCGTGCATGGCGGCGTCGACGGAGAAGCCGATCACCCGGATCTCGCCGTTGCGGTCGACCATGACGTTCTCGGGGACCAGACGCCCGTGGGTGACCCCCGCCTCGTGGGCGCGCGCCACCGAGTCGGCGACCTCGCCCGCGACCCACGCGGCCCGGCGCGGCAGCAGCGGACCGCCGGCCACGAGGATGTCCAGGGACGTGCCCGAGCCCCACTCGTTGACCACGAAGACCAGGCCGTCATCGGTGTCGGCGTCGAGCACGCGCAGGATCCGCCGGTCGAGGATCATCGCCGAGCGGCGGGCCGCCTCGAGCAGACCCGGTGCCCGCGCATCGTCCGCGGCGATGACGTGCAGCGCGACGTGGCGCTCCAGCACGCGGTCGTGGGCTCGCCAGAACCGTCCGCCCCCGCTCTCGGTGAGCAGATCCACGAGTCGATAGCGGTCGGCGAGCACGTCGCCGGGCCGGATCGAGTGCGGCACTACCGTCCCTTCACGTCCGTGTGCGGTGCTGTCCTGGTCGTTCGGTCTGAGCCATCGTAGGAGCAGTTCACGATCGCCGGGCGCGACCGAGCCTGCTGGTGACCGTGTCGATGACCGACGTCACCTCGCGCAGGCGCATCAGCCGCGCCAGCACGACGAAGAGGACCACGTCCACGCCCGTCACCAGGAGCGCCCGGAGCGCGGCCAGCGGCCACGGGGGCTGCTCGGCGAGCGTGCGCAGGCCCAGCGCCAGCGCACCGGCCACGGCCGTCGAGAGCGCGACGGCGATGACCAGCCGCACGAGGAAGCGCACCAGGCGCGGGCTCTCGAGGCCGCCGAGACGAGCGCGCAGGACGGTGTAGGAGACGGCCGAGCCGACGGCGTACGCCGCGGTGTAGGCGAGGACCAGCGCCGGGGAGGTCTGCTCGAGGCTGGTGCGGCCCACGAGGACGACGGCGGCGACGATGTTGGTGGTGGCCACCGCGACCTGGATCAGGAAGACCGTGCGTGTCTCCTCCAGGGCGTAGAAGCCGCGCAGGACGAGGTAGTGGACGGTGAAGAAGACCAGCCCGCCGCCGAAGAGCGCCAGCGAGGGGACGTAGCGGGGGAAGTCGTCGGCGCCGGCGCCGTGGCCCCACACCACGTTGGCGACGTCGAGGGCGATGACCGGCATCAGCGCCGCGAACGGGACGACCACGGCGAGCGCGGTGCGCAGGGTGGTGGTCAGGGACGAGGCGAGGCCGGCGAGGTCCTGGGCGGCCGCGCGGGCGGACAGTCCCGGCAGGATCGCCGTGGCCAGGGACACGGTGATGATCGAGTGCGGCACCATCATGATCAGGAAGGCCGAGGAGTAGATCGTGATGCCGGTGCCCTCGCCGCCCGAGGCGGTGCCGCTGCTCGCGAGGTTGACCACCACGACGTAGGCCACCTGGTTGGCGATGACGAAGAGCACCGTCCACACGCCCAGGCGCAGGGTGTGCCCGAGACCGGCGTTGCGGAAGTCGAAGCGGGGTCGGTAGGTGAAGCCGGCCTTGCGCAGGTAGGGCACCAGGATGACCAGCTGGGCGGCGATGCCGAGCGTGGACCCGAGCCCGAGCAGCAGCTCCTGGTCGGCGCTGAACGGTCCGACCTTCTCCGCCCCCTGGGCGGCGCCGTAGACGACGAGGTAGACGACCAGCACCGCCACCGAGAGCACGTTGTTGGCGATCGGCGCCCACATCATCGGGCCGAAGCGTCCGCGGGAGTTGAGGATCTGCCCGACGAGCACGAACATGCCGTAGAAGAAGACCTGGGGCAGGCAGTAGCGGGCGAAGTCGATGGCCGACTGACGTTGCTCGGCGAGGTCGGCGGTGGAGTACTGGTCGCTGAGGACCAGGTCCATCACCAACGGCGCCGCGACGACCAGGACGACCGTGACGACCCCGAGGAAGAGCGCGGCGAGGGTGATGACCCGGTTGGTGTAGGCCTCACCGCCGTCCGTGTCGTTCTTCATCGCCCGCACCAGCTGTGGCACGAGCACGGCGTTGAACACGCCCCCCGCCAGCAGGATGTAGAGCATGTTGGGGATCGTGTTGGCGATCGTGAAGATGTCGGCGTGCAGCGAGACGCCGAGGGCGGCGACCAGCAGCGTCGAGCGCACGAAGCCGCTCAGCCGGGACACCACGGTGCCGGCCGCCATCACCGCGCTGGAGGCGAGGACCTTCTGGTCCTCCGCCGCCCGCGCCTGCGAGGACGTCTCGTCGGAGGCGCTCACGTGGCCCCACCCGGGTCTGCCTCGGTGGGCTCGTGGCGGCGCCGGAAGCGCCGCACCAGCCGCACCCCGATGGCGAGGAAGAGGATGCCGGCGCCGGAGGCGAGGACGACCCAGATGATCGTGCTGACCTGGCCGGAGCGGATCGGCAGCTGGTCGGAGGAGCCGAGGAGCCGGCCGTCGGTGTCGGTGACGTAGAGGGTGACGCTGTGGACCCCCAGCCGCAGGGTCCGGGCCCGGAGCAGGATCGTGGTCTGGCTGTCCGCGGCCAGCTGGATCTCCTCGGAGTCAGAGACGACGATGCCGGCGTCGGTGCGGGCAGTGACGACCACCGTGACGGGCTCGTCGAGCGCATTGGTGAGGGTGGGCGCGAAGGTACCGCTGGCGCCCGAGAGGGTCACCCCGGGGGGAGCGTCGACCTGGACGGAGCCCAGGCGGGCGTCGATCCAGGTGCGGGAGGCGACCACGGCCTGACGTGCCGAGCGCGGCGCCTCCCGGGCGGCGTACGACGCGCTGCTGAGGGCCTGGTCGGTGACGACGGAGGCGACCTGGTCGTTGCGGGTGAGCAGGTTCTGGAGCTTCTCGCCCGCGGTGATGAGGCCCTCGACCGCGGCGAAGGAGCGCTCGTCGAGCTCGCGGTCCGCCTGGCGGTCGGGGTAGGTGAGCTCGGCGGCATCGACGGGAGTCGCCGTCCGTGCGGCGGCGTCGGCGACCGAGCTGAGGTCGAGCCAGTCGGGTGCGAGACCGTCGAAGAAGACGTTGACGTCGTCGGGGTTCCACTGGACGGGCAGCACCATGACCAGCGGCTGGTCGTCGTCCTCCAGGACCCGGACGGCCGCCTCGCTGAGGAGGCGCTGGCGCAGCCCGATCGCCGAGAGCCGCTCACCGGGGAGCGGACCACCGGAGGCCGCGCCCGTGGAGGTCACGACCAGCGTGTGCCCGTCCGCCTCGGCGACGGCGGGCGGGTCGTCGCCGAACATCCGGTCGGTGACCAGGATGGTGGAGTCGGGGGTGGCCAGGTCGATCCCGGCGGCGTCCATGTAGCCGCTGGGCGAGCCGATCCCCGAGGTCGTGCTGACGCCCCAGGCCTCGAAGAGGGCACTGGTGCGGGACGCCGCGACGTCGTAGAGCGCCCGGTCGTGCTGCGCGCTGGCGGCGACGTCGAGGTCGCCGTAGGGAAGTGTCAGCACCTGGTCGTCGGCCACGGCGTCCTCGAGGTCGGCCAACCACGCGGTGGCGGTCTCGGCGAGAGCCGCGGCCTCGGGGTCGAGCAGGTCGCTCGGCTCCTCGCTCGGCTGTCCGTCGGTCTCGCCCGGGACGACGGTCGCCGAGGGACTGGCCGAGGGCGTCAGGTCGGGGTCGTCCGGGTCGGCCGGCTGGGTGGGGGTCAGCGAACGGGCCGGGTTGCCGGCCGCGAGTCGTCGTACGGCGTCGAGGAGCGCGGGGTCGATCAGCCAGGTCACCGGCTGGTCGCCCGCGGCGGTGCCGAGGTCGACCAGTCCGCGCATCCGGCCGCCGTCCTCCAGGGTGCGGGTCCAGTCGTCGGTGTTGGCGATCGCCCCGTCAGCCTCGTGGGCGATGTAGCGGCGCAGCGGGATGACGATCCCGGCCTCGACCGTGCCCTCGACGTTGGCGGGCACGTAGGGCAGGAAGGTGCGGGCCCGACCGTCGGCCACCCTGTCGCGTGGGACCGGGCCCTCGCCGAGCGCGTGCACGCCGAACCAGTAGACGCCGCGCCGTTCGAGGGAGATGGCGTCGCGCGGCACGGTGAGGCTGAAGAAGTAGGACTCGCCCGGAGCGAGCTCCTCGACGGTGTCGAACGGGCCGGAGTCGGTGATCCGGCCCCCGACCTCCTGGTCGACGGGGACCTTCGCGGCCGCGGCGAGCTCGTCGGAGGTGGTCATCGGCTGGTCGCCGACGAAGGGGTAGAGGTTGATCGTCGACCAGGTCTCGATGTCGATGTTGGTGATCGTGCCGGTGATCCGGATGGGGCCCTCGCGGGGCACGACCGACGGCGACAGGGTGCTCAGCTCGATCGACAGCGGCTCGAGGGTGCGGATCGGTGCGATCGGGGTCGCGGCGGCCGCGGTCACGCCGAGGGCGGGGCAGGCCAGCAGCGGCAGGCTCCCGATCGCTGCGCCCAGGGCGCGACGAAACGAGGGGGACCGGACCACGACGCGAGCCTATCGGCCTTGACGCCCTAGACTCGTCGGCCGTGCCCGACGCCCCGTTCCAGACCCTGAGCATCGTCGAGGTCCAGCGCGCCGTCGAGACGGAGCTGGACCGGATCGCCCCGGTCATCGACGACCTGGGACGCCTCTTCACCGACGCGGGCCACGAGCTCGCCCTGGTCGGCGGACCCGTCCGCGACGCGATGCTCGGCCGTCGGCACCACGACCTGGACTTCGCGACCTCCGCGCACCCCGACGACACCGAGCGGCTGCTCAAGGCGTGGGGCGACGCGACGTGGGACATGGGCCGCGACTTCGGCACCATCGGCTGCCGCAAGGGCGACTGGATGGTCGAGGTCACGACCTACCGCTCCGAGGTCTACGACGCCTCCTCCCGCAAGCCCGACGTCGACTTCGGCGACTCCCTCGCCGGCGACCTGGGTCGACGCGACTTCACGGTCAACGCGATGGCCGTGATGGTCCCGGGCCGGGTCGTCGAGGACCCGTTCGGTGGGGTGGTGGACCTGGCGCACCGCGTGCTGCGCACGCCCGGTCGTCCGGAGGACTCCTTCTCCGACGACCCGCTGCGGATGATGCGCGCCGCGCGCTTCGCCGCCCAGCTCGGCTTCACCGTCGACCCGGGCGTGGTGGCCGCGATGACCGCGATGGCCGACCGCATCGAGATCATCTCCGCCGAGCGGGTGCGCGACGAGCTGGTCAAGCTCGTCTGCGCGCCGCACCCCCGCCTCGGCCTGACGCTCCTGGTGGAGACAGGGCTGGCGCAGCGGGTGCTGCCCGAGCTGCCGGCACTCGCCCTGGAGCGCGACGAGCACCACCGCCACAAGGACGTCTACGAGCACACGCTCACCGTGCTCGAGCAGGCCATCGACCTCGAGGAGCGCCTCGGTGGCGAGCCCGACTTCGTCTCGCGCTTCGCGGCCCTGATGCACGACGTGGGCAAGCCGCGCACGCGCACGTTCGTCGACGACGGCACCGTCACCTTCCACCACCACGACGTCGTGGGCGCCAAGATCACCCGCAAGCGGATGAAGGCGCTGAAGTTCTCCAACGACGAGACCGACGCGGTCAGCAAGCTCGTCGAGCTGCACCTGCGCTTCCACGGCTACGGCAACGGCGAGTGGACCGACTCCGCCGTACGCCGCTACGTGCGCGACGCCGGCGACCAGCTCGAGCGGCTGCACGTGCTCACGCGGGCCGACTGCACCACCCGCAACCAGCGCAAGGCCGACCGGCTGCGTCGTACGTATGACGGGTTGGAGGAGCGCATCGCGCGGCTGCGCGAGCAGGAGGAGCTGGACTCGATCCGGCCCGACCTCGACGGCAACCAGATCATGGCGATCCTCGGGATCGGGCCCGGGCGCGAGGTCGGTCAGGCCTACCAGCACCTGCTGGAGGTCCGGATGGACGACGGCCCGATGAGCGAGGAGCAGGCGCGCGAGGCCCTGCTGGCCTGGTGGGCCGCGCGGGTGCCCTCGTCGTGAGCCTGCTGGCCGAGCGTTGTCCGGGACTGGGTCACGTGGCGCTCGGCTCCGCGCCGACGCCGGTGCACCCGCTCGAGCTCGACTTCGACACCGAGGTGTGGCTCAAGGACGAGGCCGCCTTCGGCGACGGCGCCTGGGGCGGCAACAAGGTCCGCAAGCTGGAGTGGATCATCCCCGAGGCCCAGCAGCGCGGGACCTCGACGCTCTTCACCGTCGGAGGCATCGGCACGCACTGGGGCCTGGCCTGTGCGCTCTACGGTCGTGACCACGGCCTGCGGACCGTGCTCGGCCTGGTCGACCAGCCCGTCGACGACCACGTGCGCGACCAGCTCGCCCGCCTGGGGGCCTCGGGCGCGCGGATCTACCGCTTCCCCTCGACGCTGCGGCTCAAGCTGGCGGCGCCGTGGATCCTCGCCAAGCACCGGCCTTGGTATCTCCCGGCCGGCGGCTCCAACGCCTTCGGCACGCTCGGCTACGTCGACGTGGCGCTCGAGATCGCCGCACAGGTCGCCTCGGGCGACCTGCCCGAGCCGGCCACGATGGTCGTGCCCGTCGGGTCGGGCGGCACCGTCACGGGCCTGACCCTCGGCTTCCGGATCGCCGGCCTGCGCACCCGGGTCCTCGGCGCGGTCGTCAACGACATGCTCCCCCTCGACGCGGCCGCGATGTCCCGGCTGGCCGGGCAGACCTCGACGCTGCTGCGCGAGCGCGGCATGTCGCAGGCGCCCGACCTGTCGCCCGACGACTTCGACCTGAGGCCCGACTGGCTCGGCGCGACGTACGGCGACCCGACCCCGGCCTCCGTCGCCGAGGTCGCCCGCGCCGCCGCGGCCGGTCTCGAGCTCGAGCCGGTCTACACCGGCAAGGCCCTCGCCGCCGTCCGCTCGCTCGGCTCCGCGCTCCCCGGCCCGGTGCTCTGGCTCAACACGCACGGGCCGCGCTGACGGCTGGTGGCACGGGTGGCACGGGTGGCCGCGCTCGCGAGAGTCGTGTGCCGCAGAGCGACCCCAGGCGCTGCCGGGGGCACACGACCCGACCGGGGCGACCGCCAACCACGTGGCGACGATCACACAGACGCGGCCGACATACCGACGGTAGGTTGCCCGGCATGGCAGACACCCAGCACGCCCAGCTCGAGGCGACCATCGAGATCGACGCCCCGCCCGCCCAGGTCTGGGCGCTCGTGACCGACCTGGCCGCGATGTCCGCGCGCAGCCCCCAGGTCGTGCGCACCACCGTCAAGGGGGGTGCGGTCGCCCAGGGCGTGAAGTTCTCCAACCTCAACCGCAAGGGCCTGCTCTTCTGGCCGACCAAGGGCAAGGTCGTGCGCTTCACGCCGCACGAGGACTTCGCCTTCCGGATCGCCGAGAACAAGACGATCTGGTCCTTCCAGCTCACCCCCACCGCGAGCGGCGGCACCACCGTGACGCACCGCCGCGAGACCCCGGACGGCATCTCGGGCGTGTCCCTCAACCTGACCAAGTACGTCCTCGGCGGGGTCCCGAAGTTCACCGAGGAGCTCCGCACCGGCATGGCCGCGACGCTCGCCGCCCTCAAGAAGGACGCCGAGGGCGCCCGGGCTGCCTGATCCTCGCTGCGGCCACATGTAACACGCTGTCCACCCATCTGGCAGAACGCTGCAACGGCGCGAACTCATAGGGTCGAGGCAACACCCAGAGTGATTGGAGTGTTGTTATGCCGAAGGTGTTGTCCTACGAAACGAAGGACGAGTTCTTCGAGCTGGTCTGTGGCGGGTTCGCGATCCAGCGGGCTGCGGGATTGGTCGGCGTGTCG